>NZ_JBICZC010000003.1:0-739103 GCF_043201715.1 Streptomyces sp. NPDC048291 | reverse complement strand
TAGTGTTTCGGTGGTCATAGCGTGAGGGAAACGCCCGGTTACATTCCGAACCCGGAAGCTAAGCCTTACAGCGCCGATGGTACTGCAGGGGGGACCCTGTGGGAGAGTAGGACACCGCCGAACTCCTTTTAGAGCTCTGGCTCTTGGGCAACAAGCCCAAGAGCCAGAGCTTTTTTTCGTTGAGGTAGGGTCAGGGAGCAAAGTTGGCTCGTTTCCCACCACAGGAGGCCCCCGGGTGGAGGTCCAGGAGACGCGTGTCCAGACGGACCGTGTCCTCACCATCCCGAACATCCTCAGCATGGCGCGTCTGGTCGGCGTACCCGTCTTCCTGTGGTTGATCCTCAGGCCCGAGTTCGGCGGGCCCAAGAGCGACGGCTGGGCCCTGCTGGTACTGCTCTTCAGCGGCGTCAGCGACTACCTGGACGGCAAGCTCGCCCGGCGCTGGAACCAGATCAGCAACCTCGGCCGGCTGCTGGATCCCGCCGCGGACCGGCTCTACGTGCTGTCCACGCTGGTCGGGCTCACATGGCGCGAGATCCTGCCGCTGTGGCTGACGGGCGTGCTGCTGCTGCGTGAGCTGGTTCTGCTGGTGATGGTGGGGATTCTGCGCCGGCACGGCTATCCGCCGCCCCAGGTGAACTTCCTGGGCAAGGCCGCGACCTTCAATCTGATGTACGCTTTCCCGCTGCTCCTGCTCAGTGACGGAAGCGGCTGGATCTCGTCACTCGCTGCTATTTTCGGATGGGCGTTCGCAGGGTGGGGTACAACCCTGTACTGGTGGGCAGGAGTGCTCTACGTGGTGCAGGTCCGTCGCCTGGTTCGTGCGGACGCCACAGCCGACTGAGCCTCGGCGATTGTCCGGACGTAGTGGCCCCTCGATTGCTCACGACTGCTCTCGATGGCCTGCGGCGGAAAAGTGCGGGACAATCTGGACGGGTGAAGTCGGCTAGACCGTCATCTCTTAGAGGAGGACGCTTCCGACATGAAGGCCGTCGTGATGGCCGGTGGTGAAGGCACACGCCTTCGCCCCATGACCTCCAGCATGCCCAAGCCACTCCTTCCGGTCGTCAACCGGCCGATCATGGAGCATGTGCTACGGCTGCTCAAAAGGCATGGGCTCACCGAGACCGTCGTCACTGTGCAGTTCCTGGCATCGCTGGTCAAGAACTACTTCGGGGACGGCGAGGAGCTCGGTATGGAGCTCACCTATGCCAACGAGGAGAAGCCACTCGGTACCGCCGGAAGCGTCAAGAACGCCGAAGAGGCGTTGAAGGACGATGCTTTCCTCGTCATCTCCGGCGATGCGCTGACCGACTTCGACCTCACCGAGCTGATCAACTTCCACAAGGCAAAGGGCGCACTCGTCACGGTCTGTCTGACGCGCGTGCCCAATCCGCTGGAATTCGGCATCACCATCGTCGACGAAGAGGGCAAGGTCGAGCGCTTCCTGGAGAAGCCGACCTGGGGCCAGGTCTTCTCCGACACGGTGAACACGGGCATCTACGTCATGGAGCCCGAGGTATTCGACTATGTCGAGGCCGACGTCCCCGTCGACTGGTCCGGCGATGTCTTCCCGCAGTTGATGAAGGAAGGCAAGCCGATCTACGGCTATGTCGCCGAGGGCTACTGGGAGGACGTGGGTACCCACGAGTCGTACGTGAAGGCGCAGGCCGACGTCCTGGAGGGCAAGGTCGACGTCGACATCGACGGCTTCGAGATATCCCCGGGCGTATGGGTCGCCGAGGGTGCCGAGGTGCATGCGGACGCCGATCTGCGCGGGCCGCTGTACATCGGCGACTACGCCAAGGTCGAGGCCGGCGCGGAACTTCGGGAGCACACCGTCGTCGGATCCAACGTCGTCGTGAAAAGCGGGGCCTTCCTGCACCGGGCGGTCGTCCACGACAACGTGTACGTCGGTCAGCACAGCAATCTGCGGGGCTGCGTCGTCGGGAAGAACACCGACATCATGCGGGCCGCGCGGATCGAGGACGGGGCGGTCATCGGTGACGAGTGCCTGATCGGTGAAGAATCGATCGTTCAGGGCAATGTCCGGGTCTATCCCTTCAAGACCATCGAGGCCGGTGCCTTCGTCAACACGTCGGTGATCTGGGAGTCCCGGGGGCAGGCGCATCTGTTCGGCGCCCGGGGCGTTTCCGGGATCCTGAACGTCGAGATCACACCGGAACTGGCCGTACGGCTGGCCGGCGCGTATGCCACCACCCTGAAGAAGGGGTCCACCGTCACGACGGCCCGCGACCACTCCCGTGGTGCCCGCGCGCTCAAGCGGGCGGTGATCTCCGCGCTCCAGGCCAGTGCCATCGACGTACGCGACCTGGAGAACGTGCCGTTGCCCGTGGCGCGCCAGCAGACCGGGCGGGGCAGTGCCGGCGGGATCATGATCCGGACCTCGCCCGGGGTGCCGGACTCCGTCGACATCATGTTCTTCGACGGGCAGGGCGCCGACCTCTCCCAGGCCAGCCAGCGCAAGCTGGACCGGATCTTCGCGCGGCAGGAGTACCGGCGCGCGTTCCCCGGCGAGATCGGCGACCTCTACTTCCCGGCCAGCGTCTTCGACTCGTACACCGGGTCGCTGCTGCGGAACGTCGACACGACCGGGGTCGCCGAATCGGGCCTCAAGGTCGTCGTGGACGCCTCGAACGGCAGCGCCGGGCTCGTGCTGCCGAGTCTGCTCGGCAAGCTCGGGGTGGACTCGCTGACCATCAACCCGGGGCTGAACGAGGCGAGGCCCACGGAGACCGCCGACCAGCGGCGGGCCGGGCTGGTACGGCTCGGCGAGATCGTGGCGTCGTCCGGTGCCGCGTTCGGTGTGCGGTTCGACCCGGTCGGTGAGCGGCTGTCCCTGGTGGACGAGAAGGGCCGCATCATCGAGGACGACCGTGCGCTCCTCGTGATGCTCGACCTGGTCGCGGCCGAGCGGCGCAGCGGCCGGGTGGCGCTGCCGGTCACCACGACCCGGATCGCCGAGCAGGTGGCGGCGTACCACGGCACCCAGGTCGAGTGGACGACCACCTCGCCCGACGACCTCACGCGCGTGGGGCGCGAGGAAGGCACCATCTTCGGCGGGGACGGCAAGGGCGGGTTCATCGTTCCGGAGTTCAGCAGCGTCTACGACGGCACGGCCGCGTTCGTACGCCTGATCGGTCTGGTGGCGCGGACGCAGCTCACGCTCAGCCAGATCGACGCCCGGATCCCGAAGGCGCACGTCCTCAAGCGGGACCTGGCCACGCCGTGGGCTGTCAAGGGCCTGGTCATGCGGCGTGTCGTCGAGGCGGCCGGTGACCGGTTCGTGGACACGACCGACGGGGTGCGGGTCGTGGAGACCGACGGGCGCTGGGTGATGGTGCTGCCCGACCCGGCCGAGGCGGTCACCCATCTGTGGGCCGAGGGGCCCGACGACGCGTCCGCGCAGGCTCTGTTGGACGAGTGGTCGGCGACGGTGGACAGCGCCGGACGGTAAAACCGCTGCACGCGTGCGTGCCGGACAGGTGTCCCGACGGGGCCCGGTCCGGCACGCCGGTGGGGCCGTTCGGAGGTACTGGTCGCGACGTGCGACGATGTGCGGCATGCCGCAGCAACCCCCCGTTCGGAGCAGCGCCGCCCGGCCGTCGCGTCCGGACGCCTCCATGTCGTTGATCACCAACGTCATGGACCACAGCCTCGACGACGGGTACGCCGAGGCGGCTGCCCGGAAGCGGGCCCAGGGGGAGAGCGGCGGCATGCCGAAGACCCTCCGGGCCAGGGTGGGCCTCGCAGGCGGTCTGGTGCTGGCGGCGCTGGTGGTGACCGTGGGAGCGGCTCAGGCGCGTGTGACGGCGCCCGTGGTGGCCAAGGAGCGCCAGGAGCTCATCGACAGGATCGACCGGGAGACCGCGGCCGCGGACAAGCTGGAGACCGGTGTCGACAAGCTCCGGGACGACGTCAGCGCCCGCCAGCGCGCCGCGCTGAAGGAGAGCGGCGGCAGCGGGCAGGCGGACCTGGTGGACGTCCTGTCGGGCGCCACGGCGGTGCACGGCCCCGGCGTGAAGCTGGTGGTGAACGACGCCAAGGAGGCCTCCTCGGGCGGCGACGCCGGCAATCCCCGGGAGACCTCGGGGTTCTCCGACACCGGCCGGGTGCGGGACCATGACATGCAGCGCGTCGTGAACGGGCTGTGGGCCTCGGGCGCCGAGGCGGTCTCGATCAACGGGCAGCGGCTGACCGCGCTGTCGGCGATCAGGGCCGCGGGGGACGCGATACTTGTCGACAACAGGCCGCTGGTACCGCCGTACACGGTGCTGGCGGTGGGGGACGGGCAGAAGCTCGGCTCCAGGTTCCAGGACAGCCCCGACGGGCTGTATCTGCATGCCCTGGAGGAGAACTTCGACATCCGGGCGACCATCTCCACGGAGAGTGACGTCCGGTTGCCCGCCGCGCCCAGCGTGATCGTACGTACGGCACAGCCGTACACCGAGAAGACGGAGAAGGGCACATCGTGATCGCCGTACTTGGCCTCGTCGTGGGCGTCGTGGCCGGACTGTTGGTCCGGCCTGAGGTTCCGGCGGTCGTCGAGCCGTATCTGCCGATCGCCGTCGTCGCGGCGCTCGACGCCGTCTTCGGTGGTCTGCGGGCCATGCTGGACGGGATCTTCGACGACAAGGTCTTCGTGGTGTCGTTCCTGTCCAACGTGGTGGTGGCCGCGCTGATCGTCTTCCTCGGCGACAAGCTGGGCGTGGGCTCGCAGCTGTCCACAGGGGTCGTGGTGGTCCTCGGTATCCGCATCTTCTCCAACGCCGCGGCGATCCGGCGCCACGTCTTCCGGGCGTGAGCGGCATGGGCGAGCACGAGAAGGAGCCGGAGCACCGGCTGCGCAGAGAACTTCCCGCCGAGGTCCCCGCCACGGCGCCGGAGGCCGAGTCCGCCGCCGGGCCGACGCCGGAGGCCGGGCTGACCGGCCGTGAAAGGCTGGTCCAGGGGCTGTGGCCGCCACGCGTGAGCCGCGCCCAACTGATCGTCGCCGTGCTGCTGTTCGGGCTCGGATTCGGGCTCGCCGTGCAGGTGGCGTCGAACAGCGACAGCGACAGCGCGCTGCGCGGGGCCCGGCAGGAAGATCTTGTTCGGATCCTCGATGAACTGGACGACCGTACTCAGCGTCTTGAGGACGAGAAGACAGGACTCGAGAAGCAGAGCCAGGAGTTGCAGAGCAGCTCCGACCAGGCGGCGGAGGCCCGTAGGCAGACGGCCGAGAAGGAGCGGCAACTCGGTATTCTCGCGGGCACCGTGGCCGCTCAGGGTCCTGGCATCACGATGACGGTCGACGACCCGAAGGGGACGGTGCAGGCGGACATGCTGCTCGACGCGATCCAGGAACTGCGTGCGGCGGGCGCGGAGGCGATCCAGGTCGACGGGGTCCGGGTGATCGCCGGCACCTACCTCACCGACTCCGGGAAGAGTGTGAGCGTCGACGGGAACAAGATCACCCAGCCCTTCGTTTTCAAGGTGATCGGCAAGCCGCAGGACCTCGAACCGGCCCTCAACATCCCCGGAGGCGTGGTGCAGACCCTCGAGAAGGAACAGGCGACTGTGACCGTCGAGCGATCCGCCAAGATCGTCGTGGATGCCTTGCGACCGGCGAAGCAGCCTGACTACGCTCGGTCGTCCTCACAGTGAACCGGCGGTGCATGGGGGACGTCGGGCGAGGGCATGAGGATGCGGGGGGTCGGCGCACCGGGGAACCGGAGCGTGGTGGAAACTGTCTGGTGGATACGGACGTTGTGTGGTTGTCCGGGTCGGCCGGTTTATTCAGTCAGGGTTCGTCCTGCCCCACGGGCGGGTCTGTTTCGGTCAAGGGGAATCGCCCGTGAAGTTGTTTGCGAAGTTGTTCGGCAAGAGTGCGCGAGAGGGTAGCGACAACGCGACCGCGCGCCATCGGGCACAGCCCGACGCGGAGGGCCAGCGCCCGCTGTTCCGGGACCAGGTGGCTGGTCCGGGGGGTGACATTTCGGGAGGTCAGGGCGCGCCGTCAGTTGACCCGTCCCAGTCCGGCGGCATAGGTTTCGGGCAACCGTCAACCTCAGGTGCGGGTGGAGGGTTCACCTCCGGCCCGTACGCGTCCAACGCCCCGGCGGGGCAGCCGCGGCAGGAGGATCCGTCCATGTCGGCCCTGGTTTGTACGAGGTGCGGTAACCGCAACGCGGAGAACGCCCGCTTCTGTTCCAACTGCGGAGCCCCGCTGCGCGCGGGCGCCGTCCCCGAGCGTGCGTCGGAGACGACGTCCACGATCTCGATCTCCGGTCTTGAGGCGTACGACGCCGAGGTCACCGGTCAGACCCAGATGCCGTCGCTCTCTCCCGAGGCGCAGGCGGCGGTCGACGCGCTGCCGCTCGGCTCCGCGCTGCTGGTCGTGCGCCGAGGCCCGAACTCGGGCAGCCGGTTCCTGCTGGACAGTGAACTGACCACGGCCGGCCGGCACCCGCAGAGCGACATCTTCCTGGACGACGTGACGGTCTCGCGTCGCCACGTGGAGTTCCGCCGCCAGCCGGACGGCTCGTTCACGGTGGCCGACGTCGGCAGCCTCAACGGCACGTACGTCAACCGGGAGCGCATCGACCAGGTCGCTCTGTCGAACGGTGACGAGGTCCAGATCGGCAAGTACCGGCTGGTCTTCTACGCGAGCCGGCAGGGCATCTGACCCTCCGGAGCTCGCCTGGAGGACCCCAGGGAAGAAGGTCCATGCTGCACACACCGAGCGGCGGTACCGGTCACGGCACCGCCGCCACGGAATCCGGGCTGATGAGCATCGGCACGGTGCTGAACGTGCTGCGCGACGAGTTCCCCGAAGTCACCATCTCCAAGATCCGTTTTCTGGAGTCGGAGGGGCTCATCGAGCCGCGCCGCACCCCTTCCGGGTACCGGAAGTTCAGCGCCGGGGACGTGGAGCGGCTGGGACACGTGCTGCGGATGCAGCGGGACCACTATCTGCCGCTCAAGGTCATCCGGGAGTACCTGGAGGCCATGGAGCGGGGGGAAGCCGTCCAGTTGCCCGTCCTCGGCCGGCAGCGGGACGGCGAGGCCGTGCCGCTGGCTCCCGAGACGCCCACGGTGGCGCGGATCGGCCGGGACGAGCTGCTCGCGGCGGCGGACATCGACGAGAACCGCCTCGCGGAGTGGGAGTCGTACGGCCTGATCGCTCCGCTGGAGGACGGCGTGTACGATGCCGAGACGGTCACCGTGGCCTCGCTCGTCGCCGAGCTGGGCCGGTTCGGGATCGAGCCGCGCCATCTGCGGGCGATGAAGGCCGCCGCCGACCGGGAGGCCGGCCTGGTGGACCAGGTGGTGGCACCGCTCAAGCGTCACCGCAACCCGCAGACCAGGGCCCATGCGGAGGCCCGTACGAAGGAGCTGGCTGCGCTCACGGTGAAGCTGCACGCCGCGCTGATGCAGACGGCGCTGGGGGTGCGGCTGCCGTGAGTACCACGACAGGACCCGGGCGGAGGCCGGATCGGGTGCGCGTTCCGGGCCCGACTACCCAAACGTCCCGGGCACGGCCTAGGGTTGCTGTGTGAACGAGCTCGATGTCGTAGGTGTCCGGGTGGAAATGCCCTCCAACCAACCGATCGTGCTCCTGCGCGAAGTGGGAGGCGACCGTTACCTCCCCATCTGGATCGGGCCGGGGGAGGCGACCGCGATCGCCTTCGCCCAGCAGGGCATGGCGCCCGCCAGGCCGCTGACGCACGACCTGTTCAAGGACGTGCTGGAGGCCGTCGGCCAGGAGCTCACCGAAGTGCGCATCACGGACCTGCGTGAAGGCGTCTTCTACGCGGAGCTGGTCTTCGCCAGCGGGGTCGAGGTGAGCGCCCGTCCGTCCGACGCCATAGCGCTGGCGCTGCGCACCGGAACGCCGATCTACGGCAGTGACACGGTGCTGGACGACGCGGGCATCGCGATCCCGGACGAGCAGGAGGACGAGGTGGAGAAGTTCCGCGAGTTCCTCGACCAGATCTCGCCCGAGGACTTCGGCACCAGCAGCCAGTGAGAGACCGGAACGGCCCGCCACCCACCAGGAGGTCGGTGACGGGCCGGTTCGTGACACAAGGTCCGTGACGGGCCGGTTCGGGGCCGGCCGCAGCCGAAACTCATGGGCAATTGCCAGCGGCCGTTGAGAGCGTCCTACGGCCTCCCGCCAGAGCATTCGGCTAGCCTTTCCCCGCGGTGGGGCACGGGAAACCACTCCTAGGGTGATTATCACTCGGCGTGCCGAGTGTGGCGATCGTTGACGCACCCCTGGTGACTGCCTACCGTCGAGAAGGCAGGTCAAGGACGGAGGTCGGCGTGAGAAGCAGCGGCGACGGTATGGCTGGGGGTGCCCCCGGACGCGGTTTCGGGGAGAGCGGTCCGTCCCCGCTTCACAGCAGCACCGCCGGTCACGCCCCACAGCGGCCGACCGCGGCGCAGAGCGGCGGAGGGGCGGCGTCCATGGCCACCGAGGAGATCGGCTACCGCGGGCCCACGGCCTGTGCGGCGGCCGGCATCACCTACCGGCAGCTCGACTACTGGGCCCGCACCGGCCTGGTCGAGCCCAGCGTGCGGCCCGCCTACGGGTCGGGCACCCAGCGTCTGTACAGCTTCCGGGACGTCGTCGTCCTGAAGATCGTCAAGCGGTTCCTGGACACCGGGGTCTCCCTCCAGAACATCCGCGGCGCCGTCCAGCACCTGAGAGAACGCGGTTTCCGTGACCTGGAGCGGATGACGCTGATGAGCGACGGTGCCACGGTCTACGAGTGCAGCTCGCCCGACGAGGTGCACGCCCTGCTCCAGGGCGGTCAGGGCATCTTCGGGATCGCCGTCGGCGTGGTGTGGCGGGACGTGGAGAGCGCTCTCTCCCAGCTGCACGGCGAGCGCGTCGACACCGGGGAGACGCTCGTCGGCCACAACCCGGCCGACGAACTCGCCCGACGGCGCAACCGGGCGGTCTGAGAGCCACAGGTGATGCCCCGGCACGGGAAACCGTGCCGGGGCATTGTCAGTGGCGTGGTGCAGCATCGGAGATGTGAGAAACGCGCCCACGATCCTGCATCTCGACATGGATGCCTTCTTCGCCTCGGTGGAGCAGGCGTCCAAGCCGAGCCTGCGCGGGAAGGCCGTGGTCGTGGGCGGGCTCGGACCACGCGGTGTGGTGGCCACCGCGTCGTACGAGGCCCGGGTGTTCGGGGTGCACTCCGCGATGCCGATGGGGCAGGCACGGCGGCTGGCGCCGAACGCCGCGTATCTGGTGCCGCGCTTCGGGCTGTACCGGTCGATCAGCGAGCAGGTGATGGGGCTGCTGCGCGGACTCTCGCCGCTGGTGGAGCCGCTCAGCCTGGACGAGGCCTTCGTGGATCTGGAGGCCGGTGAGGTGGCCTGGGACGCCGAGACGGCGCGGCTGGTGGGGGAGAGGCTGCGCATGGACATACGGACCGTCACGGGGCTCTCCGGGTCGGTCGGGCTCGCCGCCTCCAAGATGCTCGCGAAGATCGCCTCCGAGCAGGCCAAGCCCGACGGGCTGGTGCTGATCGAGCCGGGCACGGAGCGGGCGATGCTGGGGCCGATGACGGTGCGGACCCTGCCGGGGGTGGGACCGGCGACGGGGGACCATCTGCGGCGGGCCGGGATCACCACGGTCGACGAGATCGCCGAGGCGGGGGAGGACGAGCTGGTACGGCTGCTGGGCAAGGCCCACGGGCATGCGCTGTACGCGATGGCGCTCGCGCACGACGAGCGGCCCGTGGTGGCCGAGCGGGAGACGAAGTCGGTGTCGGTCGAGGACACCTACGACGTGGACATCCACGACCGCCTGCGGGTGGGCCTCGAGGTGCAGCGGCTGGCCGACCGGTGCGTGCGGCGGCTGCGCGGCGCCGGGCTCTCCGGGCGGACCATCGTGCTGAAGGTACGGCGGTACGACTTCTCGACGCTCACCCGGTCCGAGACGCTCAGGGGGCCGACCGACGACCCGGCGGTGGTGCGGGAGGCGGCGGCGCGGCTGCTGGACTCGGTGGACACGACGGGGGGTGTGCGGTTGCTCGGGGTGGGGGTGTCGGGGCTGGCCGACTACACGCAGGAGGACCTGTTCGCGCAGGCGGCGGCCGGGGCCGGGGAAGGGGCGGCGGAGTTCGCGGCGGAGGAGGACGTCGTGGAGCCGGCCGGTACGGAGGAGCAGGTGGTCGCCGAGCGGCGGTGGCCCGCGGGGCACGATGTGCGGCATGCCGAGTACGGGCACGGGTGGGTGCAGGGGAGCGGGCTGGGGCGGGTGACGGTGCGGTTCGAGACGCCGGGGGCGGTGGGGCCGGGGCGGGTACGGACGTTCCGGGTCGAGGACCCTGAGCTGGAGCCTGCGGAGCCGTTGCCGCTGGTGCCGGGGTGACCGGGGGCCGGGGCCGGGGCCGGGGCTGAGGTGGGGGTGGGGATGCTTACGGCGCTGGCCGGGTGCCGCTGCGCCCACCCGTGCCGCCCCAGCGGCACGACTGCCCGCAGCTGGGTTTTCATGGGCGCGGGGAATTTCCCGACGGCGTCACGCGCCCGCGTCCTCCGTGCCCGCAAGTTTGCCGAAGTCGTGGTCCGGGCGGCCCTGAGGCGGGGGAGTCGTGTCCAGGCCGTAGTGGTGGTAGAGCTGGAGTTCCTGTTCCGGCGAGAGATGGCGGCCCACACCGAAGTCCGGGGCGTCTTTGATCAGGGCGCGGTCGAAGGGAACCTTCAGGGTGCCCTCGACCAGTTCGCTGGGCTCCAGGGGCACGAAGGCGTCCCGGGAGAACAGGCCGGTGCGTATGGCCGCCCACTCCGGCACGCCCGTCGCGTCGTCGAGGTACACCTCGTCGATCGTGCCGATCTTCGTGCCGTTGCGGTCGAACGCCTTGCGGCCGATCAGGTTGCGCGGATCGATGTCGGTCTGCACGGGCCCTCCACTTGGTCGCAACTCATCCGTAAGCACTACAAAAGAGCACATTGAAGGAGGCGGCCACTCGAAGACCCTGGTGTTGCCCTCGCTGGTAGGCTGACAGCGGCTGCTGACCCCGTGCGGGAGAGTCCTCCGGGAAACCGGAGGCGCCGAAGGAGCAAATCCTCCCCGGAATCTCTCAGGCTCACGTACCGCACGGACGAGGTCACTCTGGAAAGCAGGGCGGACGTCGACGGTGTCCGCCCTCACCGACGGTGAAAGCCGGTGGTCCGCGAGGGCACACCGGTGAAGCTCTCAGGTTAGATGACAGAGGGGGAGGCCGTCGGGGTACCCGTGCCGGGGTACCCCTCGAAGGTCGCGTCAGACCAGGAGGCCTCCGCAATGACCGCCCAGCGCATCCCACTCTCCGAGCTTGAGCAGGGGATTCCCTTCGAGCAGCGCCACATCGGCCCCGACCACGAGGCCAGGGCCAAGATGCTCGCCCAGGTCGGATACGGCTCGCTGGACGAGCTGACCGCCGCCGCCGTGCCGGACGTGATCAAGAACGCCGACCGGCTGGAGCTGCCCGGCGCCCGCACCGAGGCCGAGGTGCTGGCCGAGCTGCGGTCGCTGGCCGACCGCAACCAGGTGCTCGACTCGATGATCGGCCTCGGGTACTACGGGACCTTCACGCCGCCCGTCATCCTGCGCAACGTGATGGAGAACCCCGCCTGGTACACGGCCTACACGCCGTACCAGCCGGAGATCTCCCAGGGCCGCCTCGAAGCGCTGCTCAACTTCCAGACCGTGGTCGCCGACCTCACCGGGCTGCCCACCTCCGGTGCCTCGCTGCTCGACGAGGGCACGGCCGCCGCCGAGGCGATGGCCCTGTCGCTGCGCATGGGCAAGAACAAGAAGGGCGTCTTCGTCGTCGACGCG
Organism: Streptomyces sp. NPDC048291; assembly: GCF_043201715.1. Taxonomy (NCBI): domain Bacteria; kingdom Bacillati; phylum Actinomycetota; class Actinomycetes; order Kitasatosporales; family Streptomycetaceae; genus Streptomyces; species Streptomyces sp. NPDC048291. The sequence continues at coordinate 727,258 of NZ_JBICZC010000003.1, read as the reverse complement.
GACGCGCTGCCGCAGACCATCGCCGTGATCCAGACCAGGGCCGAGCCCACGGGCGTGGAGGTCGTCGTCGCCGACCTGAGCGACGGCATCCCGGCCGACCTCGCCGCGCGGGAGATCAACGGGGTGCTCGTCCAGTACCCCGGCGCCTCTGGTGCCGTACGCGACATCAAGGCCGTCGTCGAGCAGGCGCACGGGGTCGGGGCGCTCGTCACCGTCGCCGCCGACCTGCTCGCGCTGACCCTGCTGACCTCGCCGGGCGAGCTCGGGGCCGACATCGCCGTGGGCACCACCCAGCGGTTCGGTGTGCCGATGGGCTTCGGCGGGCCGCACGCCGGTTACATGGCGGTCCGCGAGAAGTTCGCGCGCAGCCTGCCCGGACGGCTCGTGGGCGTCTCCGTGGACGCCGACGGGAACAAGGCGTACCGGCTGGCGCTGCAGACCCGCGAGCAGCACATCCGGCGCGAGAAGGCCACCAGCAACATCTGCACCGCGCAGGTCCTGCTCGCCGTGATGGCCGGCATGTACGCCGTCTACCACGGGCCCGAGGGGCTCAGGGCCATCGCGCGGCGGACGCACCGCTACGCCACGATCCTCGCCGCCGGGCTCACCGCCGGCGGCGTCGAGATCGTGCACGGCGCCTACTTCGACACCCTCACCGCGCGCGTGCCCGGCAAGGCCGCCGAGATCGTCGCCGCGGCCCGCCAGGGCGGCGTCAACCTGCGGCTCGTCGACACCGACCACGTCTCCATGGCCTGCGACGAGACCACCACCCGCGCCCAGCTGGGCGCCGTCTGGACGGCCTTCGGCGTCGAGGGCGACGTCGAGGCGCTGGACGCCGTCACCGAGGACACGCTGCCCGAGGCGCTGCTGCGCACCGACGGCTACCTGACCCACCCCGTCTTCGGGCAGCACCGCTCCGAGACGGCGATGCTGCGCTACCTGCGCCGGCTCGCCGACCGGGACTACGCCCTTGACCGCGGCATGATCCCGCTGGGCTCCTGCACCATGAAGCTCAACGCGACCACCGAGATGGAACCGGTCACCTGGCCCGAGTTCGGCCAGCTGCACCCGTTCGCGCCCGCCGAGCAGGCGCAGGGCTACCTGACCCTCATCCGGGAGCTGGAGGAGCGGCTCGCCGAGGTCACCGGGTACGACAGGGTGTCGCTCCAGCCCAACGCCGGATCGCAGGGCGAGTTCGCCGGGCTGCTCGCCGTCCGCGCGTACCACCGCGCCAACGGCGACGCGCAGCGGACCGTGTGCCTGATCCCGTCCTCCGCGCACGGCACCAACGCCGCGAGTGCCGTCATGGCGGGCATGAAGGTCGTCGTCGTGAAGACCGCCGAGGACGGCGAGATCGACGTCGCGGACCTGCGGGCGAAGATCGAGCAGCACCGCGACGAGCTCGCCGTGCTGATGATCACCTACCCGTCCACGCACGGGGTGTTCGAGGAGCACGTCGCCGACATCTGCGCGCAGGTGCACGAGGCCGGCGGCCAGGTGTACGTCGACGGGGCCAACCTCAACGCCCTCGTCGGGGTCGCCAAGCCGGGGCACTTCGGCGGCGACGTCTCCCACCTCAACCTGCACAAGACCTTCTGCATCCCGCACGGCGGCGGCGGTCCCGGCGTCGGTCCGGTGGCCGTACGGGCCCACCTGGCGCCGTACCTGCCGAACCACCCGCTGCAGCCCGCCGCCGGGCCGGAGACGGGCGTCGGGCCGATCTCGGCGGCCCCGTGGGGCTCGGCGGGGATCCTGCCGATCTCGTGGGCGTACGTCCGGCTCATGGGCGGCGAGGGGCTGAAGCGGGCCACGCAGGTGGCCGTACTCAGCGCCAACTACGTCGCCAAGCGGCTGGAGCCGCACTTCCCCGTGCTCTACACCGGGCCCGGCGGGCTGGTCGCGCACGAGTGCATCATCGACCTGCGGCCGCTGACCAAGGCGACCGGGGTGAGCGTCGACGACGTCGCCAAGCGGCTCATCGACTACGGCTTCCACGCGCCGACGATGTCCTTCCCGGTGGCCGGCACGCTGATGATCGAGCCGACCGAGTCCGAGGACCTCGGCGAGCTGGACCGGTTCTGCGATGCGATGATCGCCATCCGCGCGGAGATCGACAAGGTCGGGGCGGGTGAGTGGTCCACCGACGACAACCCGCTGCGCGAGGCCCCGCACACCGCCGCCGCGCTCGGCGGGGAGTGGAAGCACGGCTACAGCCGTGAGGAGGCCGTCTTCCCGGCCGGGGTGTCCGCCGCCGACAAGTACTGGCCGCCGGTGCGCCGGATCGACCAGGCCTTCGGCGACCGGAACCTGGTCTGCTCGTGCCCGCCGCTGGACGCGTACGAGGACTGACGCACCGGGTGCGGCAGTGCGGCAGAGGCCCCGCTTCGGCGGGGCCTCTCGCTTTGCGCGTTACCCCTGACGCCTTACGCCGGGTACGCGTGCGTCTGGGTCGCCTTCACCGTCGCCCAGACCGTGGCGCCCGGGTGCAGGTCCAGTTCCGCTGCCGCGACCGTGGTCAGGTCCGCGGCGAGGGAGAGTTCGCCGGTCAGGTCGGTGCGGATCTGGTCGCCGTGGGTCTCGAGTCCCGCGACCTCGCAGCGCCAGAGGTTGCGGGCGCTGGCGCCGGTCGGGCGGTCCCGGAAGAGGGTGACGGCGCTCGGCGGGAACGCGACGAAGACCTCGCCGGAGAGGACCTCGGTGGTGGTGATCGCGGGGCCCGAGTCCAGCTTGACGGTGTGGCCCTCGGCCCGGCCCCGGTAGAGGTTGAGGCCGACCAGGTGGGCGATGTAGTCGGTGCGGGGGCGGCGGGCGATGTCGGCGGGGGTGCCCTCCTGGACGACCCGGCCGTCCTCGATGACGATCAGGCGGTCGGCCAGCACCATCGCGTCCAGCGGGTCGTGCGTGACCAGGACCGCCACCGCCTCGAACTCGGCCAGGTGACGGCGGAGTTGGGACCGTACGTCGAGGCGGGTGCGGGCGTCGAGCGCGGCGAGGGGTTCGTCGAGGAGGAGGAGCCGGGGGCGGGTGGCCAGGGCGCGGGCCAGTGCGACGCGCTGGGCCTGGCCGCCGGAGAGGCGGCGGGGTTTGACGCCGGCGTGCTCGGCGAGGCCCATGCGGTCCAGCCAGGCGGCGGCCTGCGCGCGGGCCTCCGCCTTCGTCGTGCCCTGGCAGCGGGGGCCGAAGGCGACGTTGTCGAGGGCCGTGAGGTGGGGGAAGAGAAGGTAGTCCTGGAAGACGACGCCCACCGGGCGGGTTTCGGGGGGTGTGCGGTCCAACTCCTCGCCGTCCAGGTGGAGATGGCCGGCGGTGAGGGGGGTGAGGCCGGCCAGGGCGCGGAGGGCGGTGGTCTTTCCGGCGCCGTTGGGGCCGAGGAGGGCGACGACCTCGCCGGGGGCGGCGGTGAGGGTGACGTCGAGGTGGAAGGCGGGACGGGTGACGACGAGGTGGGCGTGGAGGCCGTGCGTCGCCGGGTGCGGGTGCGCGGGGGGTGCCGCCGCCCGGCCTTCGGCCGGGATTGACTTCCCACCCGCACCACCCGTGCAGCTATCAGTGTCGGGTGCGGGTGGCCCCTGTGGGGGTCGAGCGCCGTCGGCGGCTGCGGGTGGATCGTGAGGAGCTAGCGCGTCGTCGGCGGGTGCGGGTGGTTCGTGAGGGGGCTGGGCGCCGTCGGCGGGTGCGGGTGGTTCGTGAGGAGGCAGCGCGTCGTCGGCGGGTGTGGGGTGTTGGTCTGTCATCGGGGTGTCGTCCACCGGGTCGTCCTCATGATGCCGTCATCCAACGATCGCGCAGTGCCGCCAGTACCGCGATCGACACCGTCAGCAGTACCAGGCTGAGCGCGATCGCCGCGTCGGGGTCGTTCTGCAGGGCGAGGTAGACGGCGAGTGGCATGGTCTGGGTGCGGCCGGGGAAGTTGCCGGCGAAGGTGATCGTCGCTCCGAACTCGCCGAGTGCGCGGGCCCAGGCCAGGACCGCGCCGGCCGCGATGCCGGGGGCGATGAGGGGGAGCGTGACCCGGCGGAACGCCGTGAAGCGGGAGGCGCCCAGGGTGGTGGCCGCCTCCTCGTAGCGGGGGTCGGCGGCGCGGAGCGTGCCCTCGACGCTGATCACCAGGAACGGCATGGCCACGAAGGACTCGGCGACCACCACGCCCGCGGTGGTGAAGGGGAGGGTGATGCCGAACCAGGAGTCCAGCCACTGGCCCACCACCCCGTTGCGGCCGAGGGCGAGGAGCAGGGCCACACCGCCGACCACCGGGGGGAGGACGAGGGGGAGAGTGACCAGTGCGCGGACGAAGCCCCGGCCGGGGAACTCCGTGCGGGCCAGCAGCCAGGCCAGGGGCACGCCCAGGACCAGGCTCACGGCCGTCGCCGCCGTCGCGCAGACCAGGGAGAGCTGGAGGGCCTGCCAGACCTCCGTGCTGGTGAGCAGGGCGGGGAGGCTGCGCCACGGGGCTCGTACCAGCAGGGCGACCAGCGGCAGGAGCAGGAAGACCAGAGCTACCGCTCCGGGGAGGAGGAGCGGTAGCGGTACGGCCGACCGAACGCGCCGGCGCCGCGGAGCGCCCGTGAGGGTGCCGGCCGCGGCGCCGGACTCGTCGGCCTTCGTCACGGCTTGAGGAAGCCGGCGGCGTTCAGCACCTGCTGGCCCTCGGCGGACTGCACCAGGGCGATGAACGCCTTGGCCACCGCCGGGTTGGGGGCGTCCTTGAGAAGGGTGATCGGGTAGTCGTTGATGGCGTTGGCGGACTCGGGGAACTCCACGCCCTCGACCTTGCTGCCGGCGGCCTTCACGTCGGTCTGGTAGACGACGGCCGCGTCGGCCTCCTTCAGCACCACCTTGTTGAGGGCGGACTTCACGTCCTCCTCGTAGGAGACCGGGGTCAGCTTGAGCTTGCTGGCGTCCAGGGCCTTCTGGGCGGCGGCGCCGCACGGCACCGTCTTGTCGCAGAGGACGACCTTGAGGCTGGACTTGGTGAGGTCCTTCAGGGAGGAGATCTTGTCGGGGTTGCCCGGCAGGGTGGCGATCTCCAGCTGGTTGCGGACGAAGGTGGCCGGGGCGGTGGCGTTGTCCTTCTTGTCCGTCACGATCGCCATGGTCTTGGGGCTCGCGGAGGCGAAGACGTCGGCCGGCGCACCGCTGGTGATCTGCGCGGCGAGGGTGTCACTGCCGCCGAAGCTGAAGTTGACCTTGGTGCCCGGGTGGGCCTTCTCGAAGTCGGCCTTCAGGGTCGTGAAGCTCTCCTGGAGCGAGGCCGCCGCGAACACGGTGATCGAGCCCGACAGCTTGGGCGTCGCCGCCGCCGACGTGTCCGACTTCGTCGTCGCCGACGAGTCGTCGGAGGAGGAACAGGCGCTCAGGGCCAGCAGGGCCGCGACCGAGGCACCGGCCACCTGGAGCGTCCGCCGGGTCCGGCGAACGGAACGGGTCATCACGAGTGAACTCCTCTGGATTCTGTGGACAATCTGTCGCGCCCTGCGGCGACCTGTCTATCAGCCGCCAGGCGATGATACTGCCGCAATTGCCAGGCGTAAGTCTTCTGTCACATCGCATGAGCTGCATACATTCGGATTGGGGCTGGCATGTGCGTTTGTACGGTGACGTGCCGCGGGTACCGTCATCCGGGAGGTGGCCGCACATGACGCTCGCCGAACTCGTCCTCACCGGAGACCTCGCACGACCGGCCCGGCTCACCGTGCCCGACCTCCTGCGCCGGCCCCAGCACCGGGCGCGGGTCAGCTTCGAGTGCGCCACCAGCGGCATCCAGCACCACACCTTCACCGGCCCGCGGCTGTACGACGTCCTCACCGCCGCCGGACCCGGATTCGACCCCGCCCGCCGCAAGGACCGGCTGCGCTTCCTCATCGCCGTCTCCGGCGGCGACGGGCACCACACGCTGCTCTCCTGGGCGGAGATCGACCCCGACTTCGGCCAGGCCCCCGTGCTTCTCGGTGTCACCATCGACGACACCCCGCTGGACCGGGCCGGTCCCCAACTGGTGCTTCCGCAGGACCGCTGCGGGGCCCGGCACATCAGCGGCATCAGGGAGATCCGGGTCGACGGGGGCTACGGCGGCTGGCGTCCAGCGCCCGCCACACCAGGTCACGCGTCAGCGGCAGCTCCGTGAACCGCACGCCCGTCGCGTCCCGCAGCGCGTTGGCCAGCGCCGGGGCGACCGGGTTGAACGGGCTCTCGCTCATCGACTTGGCGCCCAGCGGCCCGATGGTGTCGGTGGTCTCCATGAAGTGCACCTCGGTGCGCGGGATGTCGGCGTACTGCGGCAGCCGGTAACGGCGGAAGGCGGCCGTCTCCACCTCGCCGCGCGCGTCGAGGCGTACGTCCTCGAAGAGGGTCGCGCCGAGCGCCTGGGCCACCCCGCCCTCCACCTGGCCGCGGCACTGCATCGGGTTCATCACCTTGCCCGCGTCGGCCGCGTGCACGCTGCGCAGGATGCGGATCTCGCCGGTGCCGGGGTCCACGGCCACCCTGAACCACTGCGCGTTGAAGGCGACCGAGCGCGGGGTGCCGCCGAAGTGGCCGTCGGCGGCACACTCGACGCCGACCGCGCGGGCGGCGGCGTACAGCTCCTTCAGCGGCAGCCGCCCGCCGGGGTGCAGGACGGCCTCCTCCCCTAGCCGGCACTCGGCCCGCGCCACCCGCAGATGGGCGGCGGCGAAGTCGAGCAGCAGGTCGGCGAGGGCGCGTGAGGCGCGCAGGGTGGCCTTGCCCGCGACCACGGTGCCGGTGGAGGCGAAGGCGCCGGTGTCGTGCCGTACGACGTCCGTGTCGGACTGGCGGACGGTGATCCGGTCGACGGTGGTGGCGAGTTCGCCGGCCGCGATCTGCCGGTGGACGGTGGTGGTGCCGTTGCCGAACTCGGCCGTGCCGACCGCCAGATCGAAGCTTCCGTCGGGCAGCAGGGCGGCCCTGGCGTCGGCGATGTGGCCGCCCGGCGGGCCCGTCGCGATCATCGCCAGCGCCGCGCCCTCGCCGACCAGCCAGCCCTCGGGGGCCGCGGCGGCGGGTTCCGCCCGGGCGCGGCGCACGATGGACACGCACTGGTCGAAGCCGTAGCTCGCGATGTGCAGGTCCTCCTCGTGGCCGCCGGGGGTGAGCATCGAGTCGCCCGGGCCGATGATGTTGCGGGCCTTGAAGTCGAGCGGGTCCAGGCCGAGTCGCCGGGCCAGTTCGTCGAGGGCGGACTCGACCGCGAACAGCACCTGGCCCAGGCCGTAGCCGCGGAAGGCGCCGGCCGGGACGGTGTGGGTGTAGACGGAGTAGGCGTCGACCTTCTTGTGCGGGGCCCGGTACATCGCGGTCGACTCGCCCACGCTGTGGAACATCACGGCCGGGCCGTGGTTGCCGTACGCCCCGGTGTTGGCGACCACCCGGAGCTGGAGTGCGGTCAGTGTGCCGTCGCGGCGGGCGCCCGCCTTCACGTGGACGGTGAACGGGTGCCGGGTGGTGGCGCCGTGGAACTGCTCGGCGCGGGTGTACTCCAGTTTCACCGGGCGGCGCAGCCGCAGCACGGCGAGGGCCACGATGTCCTCGACCAGCATCTCCTGCTTGCCGCCGAAGCCGCCGCCGACCCGGCCCGCGACCACCCGGACCTGCTCCGGCGGCAGGTCGAAGAGCGCGCACAGGGCGCGGCGGGTGAGGAACGGGGTCTGCGAGCTGGTGCGCACGGTGAGGCGGCCGTCCTCGTCGAGCCAGGCGACCGCGCCGTGTGTCTCCAGGCTGGCGTGCTGGACGCGCTGGGTGCGGTAGGTCGCCTCGTGGACGGCGTCGGCCTCGGCGAAACCGGCTTCGACGTCACCGATCTCGCCGTGCGCCTCGCCGACGACGTTGGCGTGCGGGCGGGAGATGCGGGCGGCGGAGGGGTCCTTGTCGTGGACGACGGGGGCGCCGGGGCGCATCGCCTCCTCGGGGTCCAGGACGGCCGGTGCAATGTCATATACCACTGAGATCCGCCGGCAGCCCTCCTCCGCCGCCGCCTCGCTCTCCGCGACCACCGCCGCGACCCGCTGCCCGATGTGGCGGACCGTGTCGTCGAGGAGGCGGGTGTCGGCCGGGTCCTCCTCCGGGTGCTCGTGGCGGGCGGTGGAGTAGTGGCGTTCCGGGGCGTCGTGGTGGGTGAGGACGGCGTGCACGCCCGGTACCCGCAGCGCGGCCGAGGTGTCGATCGAGGTGATGCGGGCGTGGGCGTGCGGGGAGCGCAGCAGCTTCATGTGGAGCAGGCCGGGCACGTCGACGTCGAAGGTGTAGCGGGCGGTGCCGGTGACGACCTGCGGTCCGGCGGGGGCCGGCAGGTTGCGGCCGACGGACTCGCCGGCGGGCGGCTCCTCGACGTGCTTCACCCCGCGTACGGCGTCCTCGATGGCGCGGTAGCCGGTGCAGCGGCACAGGTTGCCCTTGAACGCCCGGGGGAGATCGGCGAGTTGGTCGTCGGTGAGGGCGGCCGTGGTCATCAGGAAGCCCGCCGTGCAGAAGCCGCACTGGAAGCCCTGGGCGTCCAGGAACCTCCGCTGGACGGGGTGGAGTTCGCCGTCGGGGGAGGCGAGGCCCTCGACGGTGGTGACCGTGCGGCCGGCGGCGCGGAAGGCCGGGTAGAGGCAGCTGTGCACCGGTTCGCCGTCGACGTGGACGGTGCAGGCTCCGCAGTCGCCCGCGTCGCAGCCCTTCTTCACCCCGAACCAGCCGCGCTCGCGGAGATAGGTGCGCAGGCACTGGCCGGGCCGGGGTTCGTCGTCGTGCGACCGGCCGTTGACCTCGATCTTCATCGCTCTCCCAGTTCGCGGCGGATCTGCTCGGCGAAGTGATGGGTCATATGGCACCGCCACTCCGGCAGCCCGTGGATGTCGTCGAACCACTCCCCGTCCCCGACCCCCGTCCCGATCGCCGCCCGCAGCGCCCGCGCCGTCGGCAGCAGCGGGAACCACAGCCGCACCGGCCGCACGGTCGACGCGGTGACCGTCAGCGCGAACGAGCCGTCGACGGGGTCCAGCGTGCCGATCACCAGCACACCCGAGCGGCCCAGGCCGTACAGCGAGGCCTGGCGGAAGGCGGTACGGCGGTCGAGCGCGCGGGCCGGGACGGTGACCGAGCGCAGCAGCTCGCCCTCGGCCAGGTCCTTGCGGCCCGCGCCGGTCACGAACCCGGCGACCGGGACCCGGCGTCGTACGCCGTCCTGGGCGATCAGCAGGCACTCCCCGTCGAGGGCGGCCGTGAGGGAGATCATCGGGCCGGCCGGGAGGGCGTTGCAGAGGTTGCCGCCGACCGTGGCCATGTTCCAGATCTTGAAGGAGGCGAGGAAGGCCCGGCAGCACTGCTCGACGAGGGGAGCGGCCGCCGTCGGCAGGGTCCGCGCGTACCGGGAGAGCTGGGCGACGGTGCAGGTGGCGGCGATCTCCAGGGCCCCGTCCGGAGTGCGGTGCAGGGGGGTCCAGCCGGTGCGGCTCAGGTCGACCAGGCGGCGCAGGTGCGGCTGGGGCTCGGAGAAGAGGTACGTCCCGCCGCCGAGCCAGGCGTCGCCCGGCCGCCAGGGGGCCGGGTCCCCGGCGTCGCGGATCTCCAGCACCGTGTTCAGGTCCATGCCGGTCAGTGAAGCAACGCGCGCGTGCCCCGCACGACTGGTGCGGGGCACGGAAAAGACGAGCCGGGCGGGGCCGGTCCTGGATGATTCACCAAGGAACGTTCCGTGCGGAAAGACTTGCATTTACGATGCTGTAACTCGCACTCACCTGGTGAATGCGAGGTCGGCACAAGGAGTCTGAGTACATGCACGTCGAACACCTCCTGACGGACCACTCCCTCGGGCTGCGTCCCCTGTGGGCGCAGGACGCCCTGCTGGCCCGGGAGATCAGCGGGGTGACGGTCACCGACCTGGAGGACCCGGCCCGTTTCGTGCGGCCCGGGGAGGTGGTGCTCAGCGGGCTGGTGTGGTGGGCGCCGGGCAAGGCGGAGCGGTTCGTGGCGGCCCTCAAGGAGGCCGGGGCCGCGGCGCTCTTCGCCGGCGAGGAGACCCACGGGGGCGTGCCCGGGGAACTGGTGGAGGCCTGTGTACGGCACGGCGTCCCGGTGGCCGGGGTGCCGGCGCACATCATGTTCCGGGCGATCACGGACACCGTGTACCTGCGGCAGTGGGGCGAGCTGAGCCGCAGGCAGGCGCTGCCGGAGAACGCCCGGGTCCGGCTGAGCAGGCTGCTCGCGCAGGAGGCCGGGCCCGCGGACCTGCTCGCGGCGGCCTTCGCGCATCTGGACCGGACCGCCGCCCATGTCTTCACACCGTCGGGGCGGACCGTCGCGGCCACGGCCGCCGCACCCGGTGTGCCGGCCCGGGAGGCCGCGCAACTGGTCGCGGACGGGCGCGGGATGACGGTGTCCGTCGCCGCCGACAGCGTTTCGCCCTACGAGCGCTGGCTGCTGTACCTGCCCGACCCGGACAGCGCGCCGGCCGGGATGCTGCACGAGGTGGCCGCCGCGCTGGGCCGCTGCCAGGAGACGGCCGTCCGGCGCCGGTCGGCCGAGCGGCAGGCGGCCGACGAACTCGGCGCGCTGCTGGCGGGGGCGGCGGCCGGGGCGGCGGCCGGGGCGGCGGAGGGGACGCTGCAGGCCGCGGTGCGGGAGTGCGGGCTGCCCGCCGACGGACCCTACCGGGTGGTCGTCGCGGACACCGGGGCCCGGCGGCCGGGGCTCGCCGAGGGCGCGCTGGCGGAGGTCGCCGGGCATGTCGCGGCGCACGCGGCGGTGGGCCGGTTGCCGGACGGCGGGGCCTTCGCGGTGCTGCCCGACCCCGAGGAGCCGCTGGACGAGGTCTGGGCCCTGGTCGCCGGCTGCGATCCCGGTGTCCTGCTGCACGGCGGAACCGGGGTGGCGCCGGCCGGGCCCGGTGGTCTCGCCGGTGCGCTGGCGCAGGCGCGGTACGCGCTCACCTCCGCCCGCGCCACCGCCCCTGACGCCTCCGCCCTCACCGACGCCTCCGCGCTCACCGGTCTCGCCGCGCTGCTCACCGGAGTGCCCGCCGACGTCCGCGCGGCCTACAGCCGTACGGTCCTCGGCCCGCTGACGACCGGGGGGAGCGCCGGCTCCGCCGTGCTGCTGAGCACCCTGGAGACCTTCCTGGCCTGCGACGGCTCCTGGGCGCGGACGGCGGAGGCGCTGCACCTGCACGTCAACACCGTGCACTACCGGATGCAGCGGGTGGAGCACTTCACCGGCCGTGACCTGTCCCGGCTGAGCGACCGGCTGGACCTGTGGGCCGCCCTGCTGTGCAGGTGACCCCGTCAGACGCGGTCGATGTGCACGTTCGTGGACTTCACCCGGGCGGTGGCCTCCATGCCGACCTCCAGGCCGAGTTCCTCGACCGCCTCCCGGGTCAGGAGGGAGACGAGCCGGTGCGGGCCGGCCTGGATCTCGACCTGGGCGGCGACGTCGCCGAGCTTGATCGCGGTCACGATGCCGGGGAAGGCGTTGCGGACCGAGGTGTAGGAGGCGTCCTCCTCGGCGGTGCCGGCCTTGGCGAGCTCGACGGAGAACGCGGCGAGGTCCGTGCCGTCGATGAGCCGCCGGCCGCCCTCGTCCCGATGGGTGCTCATCCGGCCCGCGTCGGCCCAGCGGCGGGCGGTGTCCGGGCTGACGCCGAGCAGCCGTGCCGCCTGGCCGATCGTGTAGGAGGGCATGCGTTCACGATAGGGCCAGGTGGCGGGGTACACGGACGTGGGGTCGCCGGTCAGGTGAGGCCGGACGCCTCGAGAACCGCGCGTGCGTTCGTGTCGTCGATCTCGTGGCCGAGCCGGGCCAGCACCTCGGTGCCGCGGCGCAGGGTGCCGCGCTCCAGGGAGCGGCGGACACCCGTGTCCAGCTCGTGCCAGAGCAGGGGGTTCGCGTGCAGGACGCCCGGGTCGAACTCCAGCCGGTTGCCCAGGGTGTCGCGCAGCACCAGATGCGCGGCGACGTCCCCGTACTGGCCGACGTAGACGAGGGAGTCGGTGCGGACGGTACGGCGCCGGAGCGGGCCGCGGACGGCCAGCCAGCCGGGGCCCGCCGTGACGCGGGCCGGCAGCAGCATGACGAGGATCGCGGCCGACAGGGTCACCCAGAGCAGGGCGCGGGCCGGGGTGAGGGTGCCGGCGTCCCAGTCGACCACGAACGTCAGCCCGCCGAAGCCGAGGGCAGAGCCGACGGCCAGGTGTGCGCTGCCGCGCCAGGTGCGGTCACCGGCCGCCCGGATCCCGCGTCTTCTGTCCTCCATGACGCCGACGGTAGGGGGCGGCGGAGGGTCGGGAACGACCGCTGACAGGGTTCTTATGCGGACCGTGCGGATATTGACGGGATTCTTACGCCGGGGTCCTGCCCTCAGCCCGTGTGGACGCGCGGCCGTCGGGCGCGGTCCGGCTCCGCCTCGCGCAGCACCTCCCGGGTGACCGGGGCGACCTCGCCCTGGCCGAAGAGGAAGAAGCGCAGGAAGTTGGCGAACGGGCCGCCCTCGGTCCACTCGAAGTAGATGTGCGGGATGCAGCCGGTCTCGTCGCGGACGTGCAGCAGCAGCGCGGCCAGGGCGTTCGGGATGGAGGCCGACTCCAGGGTCAGCACCCGGTAGCGGTTGTGCAGGACCTCGCCGCGGACGGACAGGCCCGCCTCGAACTCGGACGGGTCGGTGACCGTCACCTCGACGAAGACGAAGTCCTCCTGCTCGGGCATGTCGTTGTCGGCCCGGATCTGCTCGACCTTCTCGCGGTACTCGGCCTTGTCGCGCCGGTCCGGCTCGTTGGCGATGAACCGTATCTTGCGGCTGGCCATGTCGCGGATGAATCGTTCCGCCATGTCGTCGAGGGCCACGCTGGTCACGCGCAGCTCGAAGGCGCGGGCGAGGCGGGAGAGCAGCGAGACGAGGATGATGCCGACGATGAAGCAGGCACCGATCTTCACACCGTCGGGCCGCTCGATGACGTTCACGACGGTCGTGTAGAGGAAGACCGCCGAGATGACCCCGAACCCGATCGTCCACTTTCGCTGCCCGGCCTTGCGGGCGGCGATGGTCACCGCGACCGCGGCGGAGCTGATCAGCACCAGCACGCCGGTGGCGTAGGCGCCGCCCTGCGCGTCGACGTCGGCGTCGAAGATCCAGGTCACCAGGAAGGCGATCAGGGTGAAGACGATGACCATCGGGCGCACGGCGCGGGCCCAGTGCGGGGCCATGCCGTAGCGGGGCAGGTAGCGGGGCATCAGGTTGAGCAGGCCGGCCATCGCGGAGGCGCCGGCGAACCACAGGATGCAGATGGTCGAGACGTCGTAGACCGTGCCGAAGGCGTTGCCGAGGTATTCGTGCGACAGGTAGGCGAGTGCACGGCCGTTGGCGTCGCCGCCGGACTTGAACTCCTGCTCCGGGATCAGCAGCGTGGTGATGAAGCTGGTCGCGATCAGGAAGCAGCTCATGATCAGGGCGGCCGTGGTGAGCAGCTTCCTGGTGTCCCGGATCCGGCCGGTGGGCCGCTGTTCGGTGTCCTCCGGGTCGCCCTTGACGTGCGGCATGACGGCGACGCCGGTCTCGAAGCCGGACAGGCCGAGGGCGAGCTTCGGGAAGACGATCAGGGCGACGCCGATCATCACGAAGACGTTGCCGTGTTCCTGGGTGAGGGCGCTGGTCCAGTCGGTGATGACGTGCTCGGCGGTGATGACGTGGTAGAAGCCGACGATCACGACGACGACGTTCAGCGCGAGGTAGATGCCGACCAGGGCGACCGCGACACCGATCGCCTCCAGGAAGCCCTTGAGGAAGACCGCGCCCAGCAGGGCCACCAGGAACAGCGTGATGACCATCTGGTGGCCGTGCAGGGTGCTGGTCAGATGCGGGTTCTCCACCAGGTGGGTGGAGGCGTCGGCGGCCGACAGGGTGATGGTGATCAGGAAGTCGGTGGCGGCGAAGCCGAGCAGGGTCAGCACGAACAGCTTGCCCTGCCAGAAGGAGAGCAGCCGCTCCAGCATGGCGATGGAGCCCTCGCCGTGCGGGCTCTCCTCGGCGACGCGGCGGTAGACCGGCAGCGCTCCGGCCAGGGTGACTATGACGAGCACGATGGTCGCGATCGGCGACAGCAGGCCGGCCGCCAGGGCCGCGATGCCCGGCTGGTAGCCGAGGGTGGAGAAGTAGTCGACACCGGTCAGGCACATCACCCGCCACCAGCGCTGGCCCTGGTGCGCGGGTTCGGGCTGTGCGTGGGGGCCGGTGTGGCCGCCGCCCTTGCCCATGTCGGACAGCCCCTCCAGCATCCAGGCGCGCAGGCGACTGGGAGGGGGGTGTTCGGTCGTGGCCATGGGGTCGGCTCCTGGTGTCCGGCGCGGTGTGGTGCGGCGCAGTTCGATTCCGGCCATCACGCGGACGGCGGCACCAGCGTAAGCAGAGAGTGACGCGTGGGCCCTCGGATCGGAGGGAGCCAGGCGTCAAGCTTGCGTTAAGAATGCCCTGACAGACGGCGGTCGCGCATCAAGAAAGGGGGACCGGGAGGCCGTGGGGGGACGTTGGACTGTACGGGGGACGGCGGGCGGGTGCCGGGATCCGGACACCGTGCGTTATCGCTGCGCGAGCGGGGGCGTTGCCGTCCCCGCCGCCCGGCCCTGACCGGCCTCCGTGCAGGGGACGTTCAAGCGGTGCGGCCCTGAGCACCCCCTCGGACGGTGCCCGCGCGATCCAGGGGCGGCCCCTGGCCGCGGCGCGCTACGCGTCGGCCAGCCGGGCCTCCTCCAGGTCCAGGGACCGCTGGAGCCGCCTGCGGGTCGTGTCGCTGATCGTGTGCTCGTCGTACAGCCGGCGCAGCTCCGCCGCCTCCACCGCTATCAGGTCGCGCCGCAGCTGCCGGTAGACCAGGTCGGCCGACTCGACGGTGCTGTCGGTGAGGCGGTCGCGGGCGTCGTCGAGGCGGGCGTTGAGGCCGCGCCGGAGCCGGTCGAGGACCACGTCGGATACGGCCTCCAGCTCGGACAGCTCCTCCAGGCGCCGGATGCCCGCGTCGGCCAGCCGGCAGCGGGCGGCGGCCTCCTCGCGCTCGGTGTGGTCCGGTTCCAGGGCGATGCCGGAGCGGCGCACCACCGAGGCCAGGGAGAAGCCCTGCACGACCAGGGTGACGACCACGACCGACGTGGTGAGGACCAGCACCAGCGGGCGTTCGGTCAGCGCCGAGCCGTCCTTGGCCGTCACCGGGATCGACAGCGCGGCCGCCAGCGGCACCACGCCCCGGGTGCCGGCCCAGGTCAGCACCACCGGCACCCGCCAGTTCGGCCGCTGTATGCCGCCCTTGCGCTGCACCACCGCCGACAGCGGCGCCAGCCACAGCAGCCGTACCGCGATCAGCGTGCCGGCCACCGCCAGCGCGTACAGCGGCCAGGCCCGGTCGCCGTCGGACAGCGCCCGCACCTGGGCGGGCAGCGCGAGCCCTATCAGGCTGAAGACCACGCTCTCCAGCAGGAAGACCACCGTGCCGTAGACGGCGTGCAGCTGGAGCCTTATCCGGGCGTTGGTGAGCCGGTCGCCCCGGCCACCGAGGACCACGCCCGCCACGACCACCGACGTGACTCCGGAGGTGTGGGCCGCCTCCGCGAGGACGTACGCCGCGTACGGGGTGACCAGGGAGATCACCGTCTCCAGGACCGGGTCCTCGGTGCGCCGCCTGATCACCGTGACGACGGCGGCGACCAGCGCGCCGATCAGTGTGCCGCCGCCCGCGAGCAGCAGGAACTCGCCGCCCGCCGATCCCCAGTTCGCCGCCGCCGAGGCCACCGCGACGCTCACCGCGACCCGGTAGAGGACCAGCGAGGTCGCGTCGTTGAAGAGGCTCTCGGCCTGGACCAGCATCTGCACCCTGGGCGGCAGGGCGAGCCGGCGGCCGAGCGCGGTCACGGCGACCGGGTCGGTGCTGGCCAGGATCGCACCGAGCACCAGCGCCATCCGCCAGGACAGCGGGGTGACCAGGGAGGCGACCGCGCCGACGGCCGCCGCCGAGGCCAGCACCAGGCCGACCGCGAGCACGCTCACCGGCTTCCACACCGCGCGCAGCTCGCGCCAGGAGAGTTCCTCCGCGCTGGCGTAGAGCAGCGGCGGGAGAACGACGAGGCCGATGACCTCGGGGCTGATCTGGATCGTCGGGGTGCCCGGCAGCAGGGCCACGGCGAGGCCCGCGACCACGAGGAGGGAGGGGGCGGGGATCCGCCATCGGCGGGCGAAGGTCGCCACCACCGTGGCCAGTACCACGAGTGCGAGAACCGTACCCACGCCGCGCATGCCGTCCCCCTGGGGCCCAACGGGAGCCACTGTGACTCCCGGCCGACCAGACTTCCCGGCACACCGCCCTCACCCTATCCGGCCCGGGGCCGTCAAGACAGTGTCAACGTCGTCGTCGGCGGCGCCAGAGACGCGTCAAGAGACCGGACCCCGGGCTCCGGGGCGCGCTTGTCTTTGAGGTGATGAACGACGTACCGCGCGGACGGCTGAAAGTCTACCTCGGGGCCGCCCCAGGGGTCGGCAAGACCTACCGCATGCTCGACGAGGCCCGGCGCCGCGCGTCCCGGGGCGCGGACGTGGTGGTGGGGTACGTGGAGTGCCACGGACGCCCCCTGACCGAGGCCATGACCGACGGCCTGGAGGTCGTGGACCGGCTGCGCTGCGGCTACCGGGGCGGCGAGTTCGAGGAGATGGACGTCGCCGCCGTGCTCGCGCGCCGCCCGAAGGTCGCGATCGTCGACGAGTTCGCGCACACCAACATCCCCGGCGGCGGCCGGCACCCCAAGCGCTGGCAGGACATCGAGGACCTGCTCGCGGCCGGCACGGACGTGATCACCGCCGTCAACATCCAGCACCTCGCATCACTCAAGGACGTCGTCGAGAAGATCACCGGGGTGCCGCAGCACGAGACGGTGCCCGACGAGGTGGTCCGCCGGGCCGAGCAGATCGAGTTCGTCGACATCCCGCCGGAGGGCCTGCGCCGCCGGATGGCGCACGGCAACATCTACGCCCCGGAGAAGATCGACGCGGCCCTCGCCAACTACTTCCGCCCCGGCAACCTCACCGCCCTGCGCCAGCTGGCCCTGCTCTGGGTCGCCGACCGGGTCGACGAGGCCCTCCAGTCGTACCGCGCCGAACACGCCATCGGCGGGGTGTGGGAGACCCGCGAGCGGGTGGTGGTCGCGCTGACCGGCGGTCCGGAGGGCGACACGCTGGTACGGCGGGCCGCGCGCATCGCGGACCGGTCGGCGGGCGGCGACCTGCTCGCCGTGCACGTGGCCCGCAGCGACGGCCTGGCCGCCGGAGTCTCGCACGCCTCGCTGACCCGGCAGCGCCGGCTGGTCGAGGACCTCGGCGGCAGCTACCACTCGGTGGTCGGCGACGACGTGGCCACCGCCCTGGTGGAGTTCGCGCGCGCCGAGAACGCCACCCAGCTGGTCCTCGGCACCAGCCGCCGGGGCCGCCTGGAACGCTTCCTCACCGGACCGGGGACGGGGGAGGTCGTCACCGCGCTCTCCGGCGACATCGACGTCCACCGGGTGACGCACGAGCGGGCCGGCCGCGGCACCCTGCTGCCCTCCCGCCGCCGCACCCTCTCCACCGGCAGACTCATCGCCGGACCGGTCGCGGGGCTCGTCCTCCCCGTGCTGCTGACCGTCGCCCTCGCCCAGGTCCGCGGCACCGTCAACCTGACCAGCGAGGCCCTGCTGTTCCTGCTCGCGGTGGTCGGCGTGGCCTGCATAGGCGGGGTGACCTCCGCGGTGATCGCCTCCGTCACCGCGTCCCTGCTGCTGAACTACTGGTTCATCCCGCCGATCGGCCGGTTCACCCTCGACGACCCCAACGCCCTGCTGGCACTGGGGGTGTTCGCGGTCGTGGCCGCCACCGTCGCCGCGGTCGTCGACCGCTCGCTGCGGCTGTCCAGACGCGCGGCGCGGGCCACCGCCGAGGCGGAGACCATGTCGTCGCTGGCCGGCAGCATCGTGCGCGGCGGCCAGACCATCCCGGCGCTGCTGGAGCGCACCCGCGAGACCTTCGGCATGGACTCCGCCGAACTCGTAGACGAACCGCCGGACGGCGCCGACGCCACCGCCGTGCCCGCGGGCCCCGGCAACTACCTGGTGCTGCGCGGCCGTACGCCCTCCTCGTCGGAGCGGCGGGTGCTGGCCGCGTTCGCCGCGCACGTCGGCTCGGCGGTGGAGCGGGCCCGGCTCGCCCAGGCCGCCGCCGAGGTCGAACCGGTGCGCGCCGCCGACCGGATGCGCACCGCGCTGCTGCGGGCCGTCGGCCACGACCTGCGCACCCCGCTCGCGGCCGGCTGGGCGGCGGTCACCTCGCTGCGCAGCCGGGAGGTGGAGTTCTCCCCGGAGGACCGCGACGAACTGCTCGCCACCGCCGAGGAGTCCATGGCCCGGCTGAGCCGCCTCGTCGACAACCTCCTCGACCTCAGCCGCCTGGAGGCCGGCGTGCTGACCCTCAACCTGCGGGCCACCGCCCTGGAGGAGGTGCTGCCGACCGCCCTCGCCGACACCCCGACGGCCGAGGTGCACGGCGAACCGGAGGACATGCCGCCGCTGCTCGCCGACCCGCCGCTGCTGGAGCGCGTGATCGCCAACCTGGTCGGCAACGCGGCCCGCTACAGCCCGCCCGGCACACCCGTGCTGGTGACGGCGAGCGCGCTGGCCGGGCGCGCCGAGCTCCGGATCATCGACCGGGGCCCCGGGCTGCCCGCGACCGGCCGGGACCGGCTCTTCGAGCCCTTCCAGCGGCTCGGC
Source organism: Streptomyces sp. NPDC048291 (assembly GCF_043201715.1). Taxonomy (NCBI): domain Bacteria; kingdom Bacillati; phylum Actinomycetota; class Actinomycetes; order Kitasatosporales; family Streptomycetaceae; genus Streptomyces; species Streptomyces sp. NPDC048291. The sequence goes on along the minus strand of NZ_JBICZC010000003.1, from coordinate 708,496 downwards.
GACACCGACAACACCACGGGGCTCGGCCTCGGACTCGCCCTCGCCCGCGGGCTCACCGAGGCGATGGACGGCACCCTGACTCCCGAGGACACCCCGGGCGGCGGACTGACCATGGTCGTCTCGCTGCCCCTGGCCGACCGGGCCCGGCCCTTCCGCACACCACAGCGCGTCGGAGGTGGCACGGAGGGGCCGATGGGCGCGGGCTGACCCGTGGGCTGGGGGCCCACCAGCCCGTGCCCGCTCCTACGTCTTGACATGTTCTTGGCGGAATTTTGAACGGCGGGCGGCGGTCCGGCCGGAACCGGCGTCACGGCAGGTGCCGTTCAGGCTGATGTGACGTCAACTTTGCTCGTACCAGCGGCATCCGGAGAGCGAACCGGCCACATGGTGATCTGCGGCGACGACGGCCTGGCGCACCGGCTCGCCGTCGAACTGGACGCGGTGTGCGGCGAGGTCGTCACCGTGGTCCTGCCGACCGCCGACGACGAGCACGGCGCCCGGGTCGCCGCCCTGCACCGCGACCCGGCGTCCGCGGTCCACCTGCACATCGCGGCCCGCCCGGACGAGGCCACCCTGCGCGCGGCCGGCGTGGCACGGGCCGCCGCGCTCGCCCTGACCTACCGCGACGACCAGGTCAACGTCACCGCGGCCCTGGTGGCCCGCGCGGTCAACCCCTCCGTACGGCTGGTCGTGCGGATGTTCAACCGGGAGCGCGGCAGCCACCTGGAACGGCTCCTCGACCGGGCGGCGGGCCTGTGCGACGCCCCCCTGCCGGACACCTCCACCACCGTGCTCTCCGACGCCGACACCGCCGTCCCGGAACTGGTCGCGGCGGCGGCCCTGGGGCACGGCCACACCCTCCAGGTCGAGGGCAAGGTCTTCCGCGGTGTCGTCCGGCCCGCGGGCACCCCGACGCACGCCGCCGACCTCGCCACCCTCGCCGTGCTCTCCGGCGCCCACGAGGACGACCCGGCCAGCCAGGACAGCGCCGAGACCTCCGGCGAGGACGGCACCCTGCTGCTGCCGGACGACCGGACCGCGTACCACCGGCAGTTCACCCACGGGCGGCTCATGCTGGAGGAGGTGGTCCACCTCGACTCGGCCGAACCGGCCCGCCGCGCCCGGCGGTTCCGGCCGCTGCGCTGGCTGCGGGCCCGGCTCGCCCACCTGCCGTGGCGGGTCTTCCGCTCCCGGCAACTGGCCGCCGTCTACGGCTCGTTGGCCGCCGTGGTGGTCGCGCTGTCCACCGCCACCGCGCTCTTCGCGGACGAGCATCCCTGGTGGAAGAACTTCTACCTGCCCCTGCTCGACATCTTCACCATGGGGGATCCGGCGACCGAGGAGTCGCCCGCCCGGCGCATACTCCAGCTGCTCGCCGGCTTCGTCGGGCTCGCCGTGCTGCCGCTCGTGGTCGCCGCGACCATGAACGCCACCGAGGCGTTCCGCACCGCCTCCGTGAACCACCCGCCCGACGACGACGTCAGCGGCCACATCGTCCTGGTCGGCCTCGGAATGGTCGGCACCCGGGTGCTGGACCGGCTGCGCAGCACCGGCCACCAGGTCGTGGCCATCGAGCGGGACCCGCGCGCCAGGGGCGTCGCGCTCGCCCGGGAACTCGGCGTCCCGCTGGTCCTGGAGGACGCCACCGCCCCCGGCGTCCTCGAACTCGCCCGGGTCCGGCAGTGCGGCTCCCTGCTCGTCCTCACCCGCGACGACGGCCAGAACCTCGACATCGTCATGACCGTCCGGGAGGCCAACCCCGGGGTGCGGGTGGTCACCCGGCTCTACGACGACGCCTTCGCCGCGACCGTCCAGCGCACGCTGCGGGCGTCCTACCCGGACGCGCTCACCCGGAGCAGAAGCGTTTCGGCGCTGGCCGCGCCGTCGTTCGCCGCCGCCATGATGGGGCGCCACGTGCTGGGGGTGATGCCCGTGGAGCGGGGATCGCTGCTGTTCACCTGCGTGGACGTGGCCGGGCATCCGGAGCTGGAGGGACGCTCGGTGCACCAGGCGTTCCGGCGGCGGGAGTGGCGGGTATTGGCGGTGGGGCCGGTCGGCGGGGGCAGCGCGGGACGGCCGGCCTTCGACTGGCGGCCGGCGCAGGGGCGGGTGCTGACGGCGGGGGACCGGGTGGTGATGGCCACCACCCGGCGCGGGCTCGACGTGCTGATGACGGGGGTGGGCGCTACTCCAGGCCCGACGCCTTGAAGACGCCCAGCGCGTTCTCGCGCTCAACCTGTTCACCGAGGTGGCTCAGGGCGGTCGACCCGCAGAGCAGGGTGCCGGCCGCCGCGGCCTTGCGGGCGCCGGCGTCGACGCGCAGCCACAGGTCGGGGTTGTCGACGAGGACTTGAGGGTCGATCTCCAGCCGGTCGCCGAAGGCGTCCCGGAGCAGCAGGCGGGGGGAGACGCCGTCCAGGCGGCGGACCGAGACCAGGCGGTCGGTGCGGACCCTGCGGGTGCGCAGCAGCCGGCGCGAGGTGAGCCAGCCGTCGCCGGCACGGACCCTGGCGGGGCAGAGGACGCCGAAGAGGAGCAGGGCGAGGGTGGTCCAGAGGGTGCCGCGCCACCAGGTGAACGTCCCTGATCCCCAGTCGATGAGGAGGAGCAGGGCGAGGAGGGCGCCTGCGCAACGGGCCGATGCGTAGACGTCTTTGGACCAGCGGGGGTCCTCGGAGGGCGGCATGGGGTGACGGTAGGGAGCGGTGGCGGGCGGCGTCAGCAGGTGGGGCATGTCTTTGACGGGACTCTGACGGTTGTGGGGCACTGCGGGCCGGCGCGGGCTTGTCGCGCAGTTCCCCGCGCCCCTTTCAGGGGCGCTGCCGTCAAGGGCGTGTCAAAGTCGCACCCTCTCGCGCGAAGAACGCGCAAGGGGTTGGCGGAGGTGGTCGGGGCGGGACAGAACCTGGTCGCGTCGCGCGCGGTACTCCGTGCGCGAGACGTATGTCCCGTTCGCCAAGGAGCACCCCCATGTCCGTACTGACCGCCGAACCGGGGGCCGTGCCCGCCGGTGAGGAGCCGCCCGATACCGGAGAACGGCATCGCCTCACCGCGGTGACCGGTCTCGCCGCGCTGTCGCTGGACGCGATGGCGTCGGTGGCGTACGGGCCGGAGGCCATCGTGCTGGTGCTGGCCGCCGCCGGTGCGCACGGGCTCGGCTTCACGCTGCCCGTCACGCTCGCGATCACGGCCCTGCTCGCGGTGCTCGTCGCCTCGTACCGGCAGGTCATCGCGGCCTTCCCGGACGGCGGCGGCTCCTACGCCGTGGCCCGGACCCACCTCGGGGCGCGGACCAGCCTGGTCGCCGCCGCCTCCCTGGTGCTCGACTACGTGCTGAACGTCGCCGTCGCCGTCACCGCCGGGGTCGCCGCCCTCACCTCCGCCTTCCCGGCGCTGTACCCGCACCGGCTGGTGCTGTGCCTGGCCGTGCTGGTGCTGGTCACCGGGGTGAACCTGCGGGGCATCGTGGAGTCGGCCAAGGCCTTCATCGTGCCGACGGCGGTGTTCGTCGGGGCGATCTTCGTGCTGATCGTGGCGGGGCTCTTCCGGTCCTCCCCGGCCAGCACGGTCACCGCCGCCGGGCATGCCTCCGTGCTCGCCGACAACGCCTCCGGCGTGGGCGCGCTGCTCCTGCTGAAAGCTTTCGCCTCCGGTTGTGCCGCCCTCACCGGCGTCGAGGCCATCGCCAACGCCGTGCCCTCCTTCCGGGTGCCCCGCGTCAGGCGGGCCCAGCACGCCGAGGTCGCCCTGGGCGCGGTGCTGGGCGCGATGCTCGTCGGGCTCTCCGTGCTGATCTCCCGCTTCCACCTCCAGCCGGTCGCGGGCGTGACCGTCCTGGCCCAGCTCGCCGACGCCTCCCTCGGCCACAACTGGGGCTTCTACGTCATCCAGTTCGCCACGATGATCCTGCTGGCGCTGTCCGCGAACACCAGCTTCGGCGGGCTGCCGGTGCTGCTGAAGCTGCTCGCCCGGGACAACTACCTGCCGCACGTCTTCGCGCTCAAGGCCGACCGGCAGGTCCACCGGCACGGTGTGCTCGCCCTGGCCGTCGTCTCGGCCGCGCTGCTGGTGTTCTCCGGCGGCGACACCAACACGCTGGTGCCGATGTTCGCCATCGGGGTCTTCGTCGGCTTCACCGTCGCCCAGGTCGGGATGGTGCGGCACTGGCGGCTGGAGCGGGGGACCGGCTGGCGCGGGAAGGCACTGCTCAACGGGTTCGGGGCGGTCCTGACCGGGGTCGCCACCGTCGTGGTCACCGCCGGCAAGTTCACCGAGGGCGCCTGGCTCGTCGTGGTCATGCTGCCGCTGCTCGTCGGTGCCTTCGCCGCCGTGCACCGTGCCTACGGGCGGATCGGGGAGAGGCTCGGGCTCGGGCGGATCCCCGATCCGCCGCACCGGGAGCGGTCGGTCGTGATCGTGCCGGTGTCGTCGCTGTCCCGGCTCACCTCCGAGGCGCTCTCCGCCGCCGCCTCCCTGGGCGACGAGGTGCGGGCCGTGACCGTCTGCCACCCCGACCCCGAGGACCGGGCCCAGCTGCACGCCCTGGAGCGCGCCTGGGCCGAGTGGGACCCCGGCGTGCCACTGGTCCGGCTCACCTGTGAGCGGCGCACCCTGGGCCGCCCCATCGCCGCCTACGTCCGTCAGGTGAGCGCGGCCGAGCCGGCCACCCAGGTGACCGTGCTGATCCCGGAGACCGAGCCGGAGCGGCTCTGGCAGCGGCTGCTGCAGAACCAGCGCGGTGCCGTCGTCGCGCATGCCGTGCGCAAGGAGACCGACGCGGTGATCTGCCGGCTGCGGTTCCGCCTGTCCTGACGCCTCCGGGGCTCCTGAGATCGGCGTTCCCCCAGTTCACGGGGGGTTCGGCGGCCGAATGGCGCGTTCCGGTCGCGGGTTGGTCGCGGCCGCGTAAGAGTCCCGTCAAAGGCGTGAACACCGCCGTAAGGGACCCGTCAACGGCGGCTGGATCCGGCCAGAAAGGCGCTTTCCTCTAACAGTCCAAGTCCGTTCCGAACCTCATCCAGGAGTTCACGATGGCCGATCTGGCCTTCGTCGTCACCGTGCTCGCGGGTTTCGCGCTGGTGGCCCTCGTCGCCAAGGGGGTGACGAAGCTGTGACCGCCGAGAACATCGTCGGCCTCGTCGTGGCCGTCGCCCTGCTGGGCTATCTCGTCCTCGCCCTGATCTTCCCGGAGAGGTTCTGAGACACCCATGGGTCCCGTAACCGCCGCCGTGCTCCAGCTCGTCGCGCTCATAGGCGCGCTGGCGCTCTGCTACATCCCCTTCGGCAACTACATGGCCAGGGTCTACACCTCCGACAAGCACTGGCGTGTCGAGAAGTGGATCTACAAGGGCATCGGCGCCAACCCCGACACCGAGATGCGCTGGCCCGCCTATCTGCGCGGGGTCCTCGCCTTCTCCCTGATCGGCGTCCTCTTCCTCTACCTCCTCCAGCGGCTCCAGGGCATCCTGCCCGGCTCGCTGAACTTCTCCTCCGTCAACCCGGCGCAGTCGTTCAACACGGCCGTCTCCTTCGTGACCAACACGAACTGGCAGTCGTACTACGGCGAGCAGACCATGGGTCACGTCGTGCAGACGGCCGGTCTCGCCGTGCAGAACTTCGTGTCGGCGGCTGTCGGTATCGCCGTCGCGGTGGCGCTGGTGCGTGGCTTCGCCCGCTCGCGCACCGGTGAGATCGGCAACTTCTGGTCCGACCTGGTCCGGGGTGTCATCCGCATCCTGGTGCCGTTCGCCGCCGTCGCCGCGGTGATCCTGGTCGCCTGCGGTGCCGTCCAGAACTTCTCCGGCATCCACGAGGTCGGTCAGTTCATGGGTGGTTCGCAGCAGTGGAACGGTGGCGCGGTCGCCTCCCAGGAGGCCATCAAGGAGCTGGGTACCAACGGTGGCGGTTACTTCAACGCCAACTCGGCCCACCCCTTCGAGAACCCGACCCCGTTCACGAACCTGTTCGAGATCTTCCTGATCCTGCTGATCCCGTTCGCTCTGACCCGCACCTTCGGTGTGATGGTCGGCTCGGTGAAGCAGGGTTACGCGATCCTCGCGACGATGTTCACCATCTGGCTCGGCTTCGTGGCCCTGATGATGTGGACCGAGTTCGCCCACCACGGCCCGGCGCTCCAGCTCGCGGGCGGTGCGTACGAGGGCAAGGAGGTCCGCTTCGGGGTCGGCGGCTCGTCGATCTTCGCGGTGTCGACGACGTTGACGTCGACGGGTGCGGTGGACTCCTTCCACTCCTCGTTCACGGGACTGGGCGGTGGGATCACGCTGCTCAGCATGATGCTGGGCGAGATCGCGCCCGGCGGTACCGGCTCCGGCCTCTACGGCATCCTGATCATGGCGATCATCGCGGTGTTCATCGCCGGCCTGATGGTCGGCCGTACGCCCGAGTACCTGGGCAAGAAGATCGGCGCCCGTGAGATCAAGCTGTCGGCGATCTACATCCTGATCACTCCGGCGCTCGCGCTGGTCTTCGCGGCGGTCTCGATGGCGTTGCCGACTCCGCCGCACTCGATGCTCAACCCGGGTGCGCACGGGTTCTCCGAGGTGCTGTACGCCTTCACCTCGGCGGCCAACAACAACGGCTCGGCCTTCGCCGGCCTGAACGCGAACACCGACTGGTTCAACACCATGACCGGACTCGCGATGCTGTTCGGCCGCTTCCTGCCGATGGTGTTCGTGCTGGCGCTGGCCGGCTCGCTCGCCGAGCAGAAGCCCGTCCCGGCCACGGCCGGCACCCTGCGCACCGAGAAGCCGCTCTTCACCGGCCTGCTGGTCGGCGCGATCCTGATCATCACCGGTCTGACCTACTTCCCGGCCCTCGCGCTGGGGCCGCTGGCCGAGGGGCTGGCGTCGTGACCACCCGAACGGAAGCCCACGAGGACACCATGTCCACTCCCACCCTTGCGCCCCACCAGGACGCGCCCACCGGGCACAAGCCGGCCGAAGGACGTGTCGGCGCGGGCCTGTTCGACCCCAAGCAGTTGATCAGGTCGCTCCCCGAGGCCTGCCGCAAGCTCGACCCGCGGGTGATGGTCAAGTCGCCCGTGATGTTCGTGGTGTGGGTCGGCTCGATCCTGACCACGGTCTTCTCCTTCAAGGACCCGGGCGACTGGTTCGGCTGGACCATCAGCGCCTGGCTGTGGCTGACCGTGATCTTCGCCAACCTCGCGGAGGCGGTCGCCGAGGGCCGCGGCAAGGCCCAGGCGGACACCTTGCGCAAGGCCAAGACCGACACCGTCGCCCGGCGGCTGACCGGCTCCACCGAGGAGCAGGTGCCCGGCACCGAGCTGCGGATCGGTGACCTGGTCGTCTGCGAGGCCGGCGACATCATCCCCGGTGACGGCGACGTCGTCGAGGGCGTCGCCTCGGTCGACGAGTCGGCGATCACCGGTGAGTCGGCCCCCGTCATCCGCGAGTCCGGCGGCGACCGCTCCGCCGTGACCGGCGGTACGAAGGTGCTCTCCGACCGGATCGTCATCAAGATCACGACGAAGCCGGGCGAGACCTTCATCGACCGGATGATCAGCCTCGTCGAGGGCGCGGCCCGGCAGAAGACGCCGAACGAGATCGCGCTGAACATCCTGCTCGCCTCGCTGACCATCGTCTTCCTGCTGGCCGTGGCCACCCTGCCGCCGTTCGCCGACTACGCGGGCACCCACCTGACGATGGTCGTGCTGGTCGCCCTCCTTGTCTGCCTCATCCCGACCACCATCGGCGCGCTGCTCTCCGCGATCGGCATCGCCGGCATGGACCGGCTGGTGCAGCGCAACGTGCTCGCCATGTCCGGGCGTGCGGTCGAGGCCGCCGGTGACGTCTCCACCCTGCTGCTCGACAAGACCGGCACCATCACCCTCGGCAACCGCCAGGCCTCCGAGTTCGTGCCGGTGCGCGGGGTCACCGAGGCCGAGGTGGCCGACGCCGCCCAGCTGTCGTCGCTGGCCGACGAGACCCCCGAGGGCCGCTCCATCGTCGTCCTGGCGAAGGAGAAGTACGGGCTGCGCGAGCGGCACCAGGGCGAGCTGGCGCACGCCGAGTGGATCGCCTTCACCGCCCAGACCCGCATGTCGGGCGTGGACGTGGACGGCCGGAAGATCCGCAAGGGCGCGGCCGGTTCGGTCATCGCCTGGGTTCGCGAGCAGGGCGGCACGGTCGCCGAGGACGCCGACACCCTCGCGGGCGCCATCTCCGAGTCCGGCGGCACCCCGCTGCTGGTCGCGGTCGACGACGCCGACGGCGCCCGGGTCCTGGGCGTCATCCACCTCAAGGACGTCGTCAAGGAGGGCATGCGCGAGCGGTTCGAGGAACTGCGCCGCATGGGCATCAAGACCGTCATGATCACGGGTGACAACCCGCTGACCGCACGGGCGATCGCCGAGGAGGCCGGCGTCGACGACTTCCTCGCCGAGGCCACCCCCGAGGACAAGATGGCCCTCATCAAGCGGGAGCAGGCCGGCGGCAAGCTGGTCGCGATGACCGGTGACGGCACGAACGACGCGCCGGCGCTCGCCCAGGCCGACGTCGGCGTGGCGATGAACACCGGTACGTCGGCCGCGAAGGAGGCCGGCAACATGGTCGACCTCGACTCCAACCCGACCAAGCTCATCGAGATCGTCGAGATCGGCAAGCAGCTGCTGATCACGCGCGGTGCGCTGACCACGTTCTCCATCGCCAACGACGTCGCGAAGTACTTCGCGATCATCCCGGCCATGTTCGCCGTGGTCTACCCGGGCCTGGACAAGCTCAACATCATGCACCTGTCCTCGCCCAGCTCCGCGATCCTGTCGGCCGTCGTCTTCAACGCGCTGATCATCATCGCGCTGGTGCCGCTCTCCCTGAAGGGCGTGCAGTACCGGCCGGTCAGTGCGGACAAGATGCTCCGCCGGAACCTCGGGATCTACGGCCTCGGCGGCCTGATCGCCCCGTTCATCGGCATCAAGATCATCGACCTGCTCATCTCCCTCATCCCCGGAATCGGCTGATCGCCATGAACAACTCCGTTACGAACACCGCCCGGTTGCTGGGCGCGGCGCTGCGGGCGCTGCTGGTGCTGACCCTGGTGACGGGCGTCGTCTATCCGCTGGTCGTCACCGGCATCGCCCAGGCCGCGTTCCACAACAAGGCGAACGGCTCCGAGGTCAAGGCGGACGGCAAGGTCGTCGGCTCGTCCCTGATCGGGCAGTCCTACAACCTGCCGCTGAAGAAGGGCCAGGAGACCCCGGACGCCGCGCTCCAGTGGTTCCAGGGCCGCCCGGCGAACGGACTCGGCAGCAACAGCGTCAACACCCGGTACAAGCTGATCCTTTCGGGTGCGACCAACCTCGCCGCCGACAACAAGGTGCTGATCCAGCAGGTGAAGGACGCCAAGGCCGCCGTCGTCAAGGACAACTCGGTGCCCGGCTACACGGTCACGCCCTCCCAGGTACCGGCCGACGCCGTCACCTCCTCGGGCTCCGGTCTGGACCCGGACATCTCCCCGGCCTACGCCGAGCTCCAGGTTCACCGGGTCGCCGAGAAGAACGGCCTCTCCGTCGACCGGGTCGAGAAGCTGGTCGAGGACCACACCACGGGCCGCACCCTCGGCTTCATCGGGGAGCCCCGGGTGAACGTCCTCGAACTCAACATCGCGCTGAAGGACCTGACCAAGGGCAGTTGAGAGAACCGATGACCCGAGTGCTGGTCGTGGAAGACGACCCCCAGCTCGTACGGGCACTCGTGATCAACATGCAGGCCCGCCAGTACGGAGTGGACGCGGCGCCCGACGGCGCCACGGCCCTCCGGCTGGCGGCCGCGCGTCAGCCTGACGTGGTGATGCTCGACCTCGGACTGCCCGACATGGACGGGGTCGACGTCATCAAGGCGCTGCGTGGCTGGACCCGCGTACCGATCCTGGTGCTGTCCGCACGGCAGGCCTCCGACGAGAAGGTCGCCGCGCTGGACGCGGGTGCCGACGACTACATCACCAAACCGTTCAGCATGGACGAACTCCTCGCCAGGCTGCGGGCCGCGGTCCGCCGCACCGAGGACGTGCCGCTCGCCCCCGAGACCACCCGGGTGGAGACGGCCGACTTCACCATCGACCTGCTCGCCAAGAAGGCGGTGCGGGCCGGTCACGACGTACGGCTCACCCCCACCGAGTGGCATCTGCTGGAGATACTGGTCACCAACCCCGGCCGGCTCGTCACGCAGAAGCACCTGCTGCGCGAGGTGTGGGGAGTCACCCAGAGCAGCAAGACCAACTACCTGCGGGTCTACATGGCCCAGCTCCGCCGCAAGCTGGAGGCGGACCCCTCGCACCCCCGGTACCTGATCACCGAGCCCGGCATGGGCTACCGCTTCGAAGGATGACATGGCACGCGGCAGGCTCCGGATCTACCTCGGCGCGGCACCCGGCGTGGGCAAGACCTACGCCATGCTCTCCGAGGCCCACCGCAGGATCGAACGCGGCACGGACTGCGTCGTCGCGTTCGTCGAGCACCACGACCGGCCGCGCACCGAGGTGATGCTGCACGGCCTGGAGGAGATCCCGCGCAGGGAACTGGACTACCGGGGCGCGGTGTTCACCGAGATGGACGTCGGCGCCGTCCTCGCCCGCCGCCCCCAGGTCGCCCTCGTCGACGAACTCCCGCACACCAACATCCCGGGCTCCCGCAACGCCAAGCGCTGGCAGGACGTGGAGGAGCTGCTGGCCGCCGGGATCGACGTCGTCGCGACGGTCAACATCCAGCACCTGGAGTCCCTCGGCGACGTCGTGGAGTCCATCACGGGCGTACGGCAGCAGGAGACCGTGCCGGACGAGGTGGTCCGGCGGGCCGACCAGATCGAGCTGGTCGACATGTCGCCCCAGGCGCTGCGCCGCCGCATGGCGCACGGCAACATCTACCAGCCGGACAAGGTCGACGCGGCCCTCTCCAACTACTTCCGCCCCGGCAACCTCACCGCCCTGCGCGAACTCGCCCTGCTCTGGGTGGCGGACCGGGTCGACGAGTACCTGAACGAGTACCGCAGCGAGCACCGGGTCTCGAAGATCTGGGGTTCACGGGAGCGGATCGTCGTCGGCCTGACCGGCGGCCCGGAGGGACGGACCCTGATCCGGCGGGCGGCACGGCTCGCCGAGAAGGGCGCAGGCGGCGAGGTGCTCGCCGTCTACATCGCGCGCAGCGACGGCCTCAACTCCGCATCCCCGAAGGAACTCGCCGTCCAGCGCACCCTCGTCGAGGACCTCGGCGGCACCTACCACCACGTCGTCGGCGAGGACGTCCCGGCCGCGCTCCTAGACTTCGCGCGCGGGGTCAACGCCACCCAGATCGTCCTCGGCGTCTCCCGGCGCCGGAGCTGGCAGTACGTCCTCGGTCCCGGCGTCGGCGCCACGGTCGCCCGGGACTCGGGACCCGACCTCGACGTGCACCTCATCACCCATGACGAGGCCGGCAAGGGGCGCCTCCCGCTGGGCCGTTCGGGACGGCTCAGCCGGTCCCGGCTGATCTGGGGCTGGCTGACCGGGGTGCTCGGGCCGCTCCTGCTCACCTGGCTGCTGACCTCGGCGGCACCGGAGGTGGGCCTCGCCAACGACATGCTGCTGTTCCTCGCCCTGACGGTCGCCGCGGCCCTGCTCGGCGGTCTGCTCCCGGCGCTCACCTCGGCGGTGGCCGGCTCCCTGCTGCTCAACTGGTACTTCAGCCCGCCCGTCCACACCCTCACCATCGCCGACCCGAAGAACATCGTCGCCATCGCGATCTTCGTCGGGGTCGCGGTGTCGGTGGCCTCGGTGGTGGACCTGGCCGCCCGGCGCACCCAGCAGGCGACCCGGCTGCGCGCCGAGTCGGAGATCCTGTCCTTCCTCGCGGGCAGCGTGCTGCGGGGCGAGACCAGCCTGGAGGCGCTCCTGGAACGGGTGCGGGAGACCTTCGGCATGGGGTCGGTGGCGCTGCTGGAGCGCGCGGACGACGTGGCGCCCTGGACCTGCGCCGGCAGCGTCGGGCCGCAGCCCTGCCAGTCGCCGGAGCGCGCGGACGTCGACGTGCCGGTCGGCGACCACATGACCCTCGCCCTGTCCGGCCGGGTGCTGCCGGCCTCCGACCGGCGGGTGCTGGCCGCGTTCGCCGCGCAGGCGGCCGTCGTGCTCGACCGGCAGCGGCTCCAGCAGGAGGCGGACCAGGCCAAGGAGCTGGCGGAGGGCAACCGCATCCGCACCGCCCTGCTGGCCGCCGTCAGCCACGACCTGCGCACCCCGCTGGCCGGCATCAAGGCCTCGGTGTCCTCGCTGCGCTCGGACGACGTCGAGTGGTCCGAGCAGGACCGGGCGGAGCTCCTTGAGGCCATAGAGGCGGGCGCCGACCGGCTCGACCACCTCGTCGGCAACCTCCTCGACATGTCCCGCCTGCAGACCGGCACGGTCACGCCCATCGTCCGCGAGGCCGACCTGGACGAGGTGGTGCCGATGGCGCTCGGCGGGGTCCCCGAGGACAGCGTCGAGCTGGACATCCCCGAGACGCTGCCCATGGTCCACGTCGACAAGGGGCTCCTCGAGCGGGTCGTCGCCAACGTGGTCGAGAACGCCGTCAAGTACAGCCCCGCGGACACCCCTGTGCTGGTCAAGGCCAGTTCCCTGGCCGACCGGGTCGAGGTGCGCGTCGTGGACCGCGGACCCGGCGTCCCCGACGAGGCCAAGGACCGCATCTTCGAGCCGTTCCAGCGGTACGGCGACTCACCGCGCGGTGCGGGCGTCGGGCTGGGCCTCGCCGTGGCCCGGGGCTTCGCCGAGGCGATGGGCGGCACGCTGGCCGCCGAGGACACCCCGGGCGGCGGCCTCACCATGGTGCTGACCCTGCCGACCGCACCGGGCCGCAGGCCGGGCCGGCCGGACCTGCCGGCAGCTGTCACTTCATAGGGCCGCTACCCGGGTTGCTACGACAACTGCCTTGAGTCCAGTGGCAGATGCCAGCTGTTGCGGCGGTGTGCGGCGGCCAGCGCCTCCTCCAGGGGGGACGGCGGCACGGCCAGCACCGGGCAGTGCGCGTGGGAGAGGCAGTAGCGGGCCACCCGGCCCGAGAAGGCCCGGTGCCAGCCGCGCCGCCCCGCGCCGACGACCAGCACGTCGTCCTCCCGGTCCGCCGTCTCCACCAGGGACAGCCCCGGGGTGCCGCGCACGACGAGGCCGTGCAGCGGGGTGCCGGGCCCGGCGTCGCCGAAGACCTCGGCCAGCACGTCCAGCAGCCGTTGCCGGGCCATCCGCTGCCACTCGTCGACCAGCAGCATCGAGGCCGGCGAGCGCCGCGCCGCCAGCTCGCCGCCCGGCGGCTCCCACACGAGCACCGGCCACAGTTCCGCGTCCCGGCGCCGGGCCTCCGCCGCGGCCCGGGACAGGGCCGTGACGCTGCCCAGCGAACCGCTCACGCCGACCACGACCCGAACGGGCGCGCAGGCGTCGTCACCGGACATGACTCCACCGATCTTCCGTAGAAGTCCCGGGCCGATCCCGGGGCGGACGGGTACCCCGATCCGGTTCCATGACACTGCGCCGAACGAGTGACGGCCAGTGCCCGGAGCACTTCTTGGCGCGCCTCTGACGGGCGCTGTGCATACCGCTGTGCACACCGCTGTGACAGCCGCCACCTGCACCGACGGCCGCTCCGTCAGCGTCCCGTCAACGTCGCCCCGATCACCGTCAGCGTCCCGTCATGAGGCATCGGAGGGGTGCCGGAAGCGGGCATAGCGTCTTGGGCAAGCCCCGGCCGGCCTCCCCGCCCCGGGGCACCAGCTCTTCCTGTGCCAGGAGGCATGCCATGCCAGAACTCTTGTGCGGTGACGACCCGGAGCCCTCCGATCGCTCCCCGGCCGGACCCCTGTTCGTACCGGTCCGGCCGGGACCCGCGGGATGCGCGACCCGGCTCTTCCGCACCCCGCTCGGCGAGCGCACCGCCGTGGGTTTCACCTCGGCCCGCGCACTCGCCGCCACGCTCGGCCCCGACCAGGCCTGGATCCGGCTCGCCGAACCCGCGCTGCGCGCCCTGGCCGCACCGCTCGGCGTCACCACCGTGACCGTCGACCCGCAGCTGTCGGCGCCGGCCCCCGTGCCGGTGGCGCCGTTCGCGCCCCGTCGCCGGGTCGCCGCGGACCGCCCGCACCGCCTGACCGCCTGAACCGCCTGATTCGTCTGAGAGGGGAGCGGTTGATGACCACCCTGCACGAACCCGTCGTCACCACCACGCCCGCCGATCTGTCGGTGTGGCCCGCCTCCACCACCGAGCCCCGGCCCGGCGACCTCGCCGTCGGCGGGGTCCCGCTTGCCGAGGTCGCCGACCGGTTCGGCACCCCCGTCTACGTCCTGGACGAGAACGAGGTCCGCGAGCGCTGCCGCACCTACCGGCACGCCTTCCCCGACGCCGAAGTCCTCTACGCCGCCAAGGCGTTCCTGTGCCGGGCGATGGTCCACTGGACCGAGGAGGAAGGCCTCGGCCTGGACGTCTGCTCGGCCGGCGAGCTGGAACTGGCGGTCACCACCGGGTTCCCGCTGGAGCGGATCGTGCTGCACGGCAACGCCAAGTCGCCGCGCGACCTGGAGACCGCGCTGCGGCTGGGCGTCGGACGGATCGTCATCGACAGCCCCTCCGAGATCGCCCGGCTCGCCGCCGCCGTCGGACCCGACGGCCACCAGAAGGTCATGGTCCGGGTGGTGCCCGGGATCAGCGCGGGCGGCCACGAGAAGATCCGCACCGGCACCGACGACCAGAAGTTCGGCCTCTCCTCCCCCACTCTCGGCTTCGCTCGAGCGGGAGGTGCCCCCATCGACGGCTACGCCCAGCACGCCATCGCCCGGATACTGGACCAGCCGCAGCTCGAACTCACCGGCCTGCACTGCCATCTGGGCTCCCAGATCACCAGCGTCAAGCCGTACCTCGCCGCCGTGCGCCGGGTGGTCGGGCTCATGGCCCGGCTGTACGAACAGCACGGTCTGGTCCTGCCCGAGCTGGACCTGGGCGGCGGCCACGGCATCGCCTACCGGCCCGGCGAGGAGGCCCTCGACCTCACCGCTCTGGCCCGCAAGGTGCGCGCCGAGCTGACGGACGCGTGCGCGGCGGCCGGGCTGCCGGTGCCCCGCCTGATCATCGAGCCGGGGCGGGCCGTCGCGGGTCCGGCCGGGATCGCCGTGTACCGCGTCCTCGCCGTCAAGAAGACCGGCGACCACACCTTCGTCGCCGTCGACGGCGGCATGAGCGACAACCCGCGGCCGGCGCTCTACGGCGTCCGGTACGCGCCCCGGCTCGTCGGCCGGGCGAGCGCCGCGCCCGCCGCCCCGGTGACCGTCGTCGGCCGGCACTGCGAGGCGGGCGACGTCCTGGCCGCCGACGTCGAACTCCCCTCCGACCTGCGCCCCGGCGACCTGCTCGCGGTCCCGGTGGCCGGCGCCTACCACCTCTCCATGGCGTCCGGCCACAACCTGGTCGGCCGCCCACCGGTCACCGCCGTCCGCGACGGCCACGCCCGGCTGCTGGTCCGGCGCGAGTCCCTGGACGACATCCGCCGCCGCGACGTCGGGCTCTGACCCCGCCCGTTCCCCGGCCCACCTTCGGGCGAGCGGCGGCCCGGCCCTCGCCCGGAGGTGCTCCAAGTCCCGGCACGGAAACGGCACTCACACCGGCCGTCCGCCCGGGCCCGCCCACGGGCGCGCGGACACGGCGCGGAGGACACTGTTGCCGACCGTCCCACCGGCCGTGATGAGGTACCGATGGCGTATGGCCTGGCACGCCGTGAACTGAGACCGAGGGTTCCGTTACGCCCGGGCGAGGGCGACAAGCACCGCCTGACCAGCCTGGAAGGCCTGGCCGCGCTCTCCCTGGACGCGCTCAGCTCGGTGGCGTACGGCCCCGAGGCGATCGTGCTGGCCCTCGTGGTCGCCGGTACCGGGGCGCTCACCGCCACCCTGCCCATCACCCTCGCGATCACCTTCCTGCTCGCGGCGCTCGTCGTCTCGTACGGGCAGGTCATCGCCGTTCACCCGGACGGCGGTGGCGCCTACGCCGTCGCCAAGACCGACCTCGGCGCCACGGCGAGCCTGCTGGCCGCCGCCAGCCTGGTCGTCGACTACGTCCTCACCGTCGCGGTCAGCCTCGCCGCCGGTGCCGACGCGCTCGCCTCGGCGTTTCCGGCCCTCGCCCACGACAAGCTGCTCGTCTGCCTGGTCGGCCTGGCCCTGCTGACGGTGGTGAACCTGCGGGGCGTCACCGAGAGCGCCCGGGTGCTGATGCTGCCCACCCTGCTGTTCATCGTCGCGATCCTCGGTGTGATCCTGCTCGGCCTGCTGCGCGCGCACCCGGTCGCCGTCGTCGGCACCGGCCGGTCCGTGCACGCGACCGAGGCGCTGAGCGCGCTGCTGATCCTCAAGGCGTTCTCGTCCGGCTGCTCGGCCCTGACCGGAGTCGAGGCCATCGCCAACGCCGTACCGACCTTCCGCACCCCCAGCGTCAAGCGCGCCCAGCGCACCGAACTCATGCTCGGCGCGCTCCTCGGGATCATGCTGATCGGCCTGGCCGTCCTGATCCACCGCGACCATGTCGCCCCGCGCGGCGGGGTCACCGTCCTCGCCCAGCTCACCGCGGGCGCCTACGGCACCGGCTGGCCCTACTACGCCACCAACCTGATCGTCACCCTCGTCCTGGGCCTCGCCGCCAACACCAGCTTCGGCGGGCTGCCGGTACTGATGAGCCTGCTCGCCCGCGACCACCGGCTGCCCCACCTGTTCGGCCTGCGCGCCGAACGCCCGGTCTACCGCTACGGCGTGGTGGCTCTGGCGCTGCTGGCCGCCCTGCTCCTGGTGGCCACCGACGCCGACACCCACCGGCTGCTCCCGCTCTTCGCCATCGGCGTCTTCATCGGCTTCACCCTCAGCCAGACCGGCCTGGTCCGGCACTGGGCGACCCAGCGCCCGGCCGGCTGGAAGCGCCGCGCGCTGATCAACGGCACCGGCGCCGTGCTCACCACCCTCGCCGGGGTCATCCTGCTGTTCACCAAGTTCCTCTCCGGCGCCTGGGTGGTCGTGATCGCCGTACCGCTGATGATGCTGCTGTTCGCCCGCATCCAGCGCTACTACACCGAGGTGGGCGAGGAACTGGGCCTCGGCCGGATCCCGGAGCCGCCGGCCCGGCGCACCGCCAGCCTGGTGATCGTGCCGATCGGCGAGGTCAGCAAGCTCGCCCGGCACGCCCTCGGGGCCGCCCTCGCCCTCGGCGACGAGGTGGTCGCGGTCGCGGTGCACGCCGACCAGGCCAGGTCCCGGGCGCTGGAGGAGGCCTGGGCGCACTGGAACCCGGGCGTGCGCCTCGACATCGTCGACAGCCCGCACCGCTCGCTGGTGCAGCCGGTCGTCGACTACGTGCAGCGGGCGGCGTCGGACGGCCGCCAGGTGGCCGTGCTCATCCCCGAGGTGGAACCCCGGCACCGGCGCTACGAGATCCTGCAGAACCAGCGCGGCCTGCTCCTCGCCACCGTGCTGCGGGCCCGCACCGACGTCGTGGTGTGCATGCTGCCGTACCGGCTGAAGCTCTGACGGCCGCCTTGTCGGCCCCTTGAGCGGGCTCCTACAGTGCGCCCCGTAATGTTCGCCGACCGCGCCGAAACTTTCGGCGCGGCCAGGGGAGGGGCACACACATGCGGACCTACGGCAACCCGGTCATCCCCGGCTTTCATCCCGACCCGAGCGTGTGCCGGGTCGGGGACGACTACTACCTCGTCTGTTCCAGCTTCGAGTACTTCCCCGGCGTCCCGCTCTTCCACAGCCGGGACCTGGTGCACTGGCGGCAGCTCGGCAACGTCCTCGACCGGCCGGAGCAGTTGAGCCTCCCCGACGACACCCCGGCCTCGGGCGGGGTGTACGCCCCGACGATCCGGTACCACGACGGGCTCTTCCACGTCGTCACGACCAACGTGAGCGCCGGCGGCAACCTCCTCGTCACCGCCGAGCGGCCCGAGGGGCCCTGGTCCGACCCGGTGCGGATCGACGTCCCCGGCATCGACCCCGACCTCGCCTGGGACGAGAACGGCGACTGCTGGTGCGCCGTGGCCGGGGTCGCGGTGGCCAGGATCGACACCCGGACCGGGAAGGTGCTGGAGGGGCCGCTGCCGATGTGGTCCGGGACGGGGCTGCGGGACCCGGAGGCACCGCACCTGTACCGGGTCGGGGAGTGGTGGTACCTGCTGGTCGCCGAGGGCGGCACCGCGCTCGGGCACGGGGTGTCCGTGGCCCGCGCCCGCTCGCCGCGCGGCCCCTGGGAGCCGGCGCCCGGCAATCCGCTGGTCTCGCACCGGGGCACCCGGGAGCAGATCCAGTGCACCGGCCACGCCGACCTGGTCCGGGCCGCCGACGGCAGGTGGTGGGCGGTGCTGCTCGGCACCCGGCCGCGCGGCTGGTTCCCCGAGTTCCACGTCCTCGGCCGGGAGACCTTCCTGGCCCCGGTGGAGTGGGCGGACGGCTGGCCGCGCATGGGCCCGGTGCGGGAGCGGCACGAGGCCCCGGCCGCCTGGCACCCGGTCGAACAGCCGCCCGCCCGCGACGACTTCACCGCCCCCGCCCTCGCGCCGCACTGGATCTCCCCGCGCAGCCGGCCGGACGGGTCCTGGTCGCTGACCGAGCGCCCCGGACGGCTGACGCTCACGGCCACCGGGGACAGCCTCGACCGCGCCGGGCACACCTTCGTCGGCCGCCGCCAGCAGCACGCCGACTGCCGGGCCGCCGCGCTCCTCGAACCGGGCCCGGGGCGCGCGGGCCTGACGGTCCGTATCGACGAGGCCCACCACTACGACCTCGAAGTGAGCGGGGGAGTGGCGAGCGCGGTCGTGCGGATCGGGCCGGTACGGCAGCGGATCGCCGAAACCCCGGTGCCGGCAGGTCCGTCGACCCTCGTCGTGGAGATCCGCACGACCCGGGTGCCGGCGCCCACCGGCACCGCACCGGGGCAGGACCACGGGTCCGGTGTCCGCCCCGGCGGGCCCGACGCCGTGACCCTTTCGATCGAAACGTCCGAAGGTGTCGTCCGACTGGCCGAACTCGACGGCCGTTATCTCTCCACCGAGGTGGCGGGCGGCTTCACCGGCCGGGTCATCGGCATGTACGTCACCGAGGGGCGGGCCGCCTTCGACTGGTTCGCGTACACGCCGATGAGCTGATGCGCGACACCTTGACGCTCCTGATGCGCCTTTCTAGAGTCGCCGTTCGGAACGTTCGATGAAAACACCGAATGTTTCGAAAACGGCGGCCCCAGAGCATCACGAACCAGGACGGCGTCGGTCGTCCCGTACCCCAAGGAGCGCATCATGGGCGACCCGGCACTGTCCCGTCGCGGTTTCCTGGCGGCCGGCGCGGCCGTCGGTCTGGGCATGACCGCCCTCAGCGGCTGCGGCGGCTCGGACTCGGGGACGTCGGGGGGAACCACCACCGTCGAGTGGTGGAACATCTCCACGACCAACCCGGCGAAGGGCGTCTGGGCGGCCCTCGCCAAGAAGTTCGAGGCGCAGAACCCCAAGGTCAAGATAAAGATCGTCCAGCTGGAGAACGACGCCTACAAAACGAAGATGACGGCGCTGACCGCCTCCGGGAAGCTCCCCGACATCTTCCACACCTGGGGCGGCGGCGTCCTCCAGCAGCAGGTCGACGCCGGACTCGTCAAGGACCTCACCGACCCCACCAAGTCCTGGGCCGACGGTCTGCTCCCGGTGGCCAAGCAGCCGTACATCCTCGACAACAAGACGTACGGCATCCCCTTCGACATCGGCATGGTCGGGTTCTGGTACAACAAGGCGCTCTTCAAGAAGGCCGGGATCAGCACGCCCCCGACCACCTGGAGCGGCTTCCTCGACGCCGTGAGGAAGCTGAAGGCCGCCGGTGTCACCCCGCTCGCCCTGGCCGGCAAGGAGAGCTGGACCGGCATGTACTACTGGGCGTACCTCGCGATGCGCACCGCCGGCATCGACGCCCTCAAGAAGGCCGACGACGACAAGGACTTCACCGGCGCCGGGTTCGTCGAGGCCGGACAGCACCTGAAGGACCTCGTCGACCTCCAGCCCTTCCAGAAGGGGTTCCTGGGCGCCGCCTACTCCACCCCGACCGGCCAGGCCGCCACCGTCGGCAACGCCAAGGCCGCGATGGAGCTGATGGGCCAGTGGGCCCCGAACGTCGAGGCCGACGCGGGCAAGGGCATCGGTGCCGACCTCGGCTTCTTCCCCTTCCCGGCCGTCGAGGGCGGCAAGGGCGCCCTCACCGAGGTGTTCGGAGGCGGCGGCGGACACGCGCTGCGGGCCGACGCCCCGCAGGCCGCCCTCGACTTCCTGAAGTTCTTCGCCTCCGAGACGACGGACGCGGAACTGGTGAAGAAGACCGCAGTGCTCCCCGTCGTCCCCGCCGCCGAGAGCGCCCTGAGCGACGCCAACCTCAAGCTCGTGCAGGCCCAGTTGAAGGCCGCCACCGGATTCCAGCTCTACCTCGACCAGGCGTACGCGCCCGCCGTCGGCCAGCAGGTCAACGACAGCGTCGCCAGCCTGATAGCCGGGTCCAAGTCGCCCCAGGACGTCGCCCAGGCGATCACCAAGACCGCGAAGGAAGAGCAGTAGGCCGCCCGATGACCTCGACCTATCTGCCCGGCACCCGGCCGGGACCGGACACCGCGCCCCGGCCGCTTCCGGACCCGGGCCGGGCCCGCTCCCGGCGCCGGCTGCTGCACTGGCTCACCGCGATGGGCTTCCAGCTGCCCGCCCTGGTCCTGTTCGGCGTCCTGGTCCTGCTGCCGATCCTGTTCGCGCTGTACGCCTCGTTCTTCCGCTGGGGCGGCTTCGGCATGCCCTCCGACTACACCGGCGCCGACAACTTCACCCGGCTCTTCCAGGACGACGTCTTCCTCGGAGACCTCTGGCGCTGCCTACTCCTGGTCGTGCTGTCGCTGGCGCTGCAACTGCCCTTCGCGCTGGCCATGGCGGTCCTGCTCAACCAGCGGATCCGCGGCCGGGCCGTCTACCGGATGCTGTTCTTCGCGCCGTACGTGCTCTCCGAGGCGATCACCGGCGTGCTGTTCGGCATGATCTTCGCCCCGGGCGACGGGCTCGCCGACCACCTGCTCAGCGACATCGGCCTCGGCGCGCTCGGCGGGAAGTGGTTCGCCGACCCCTCCACCGTCATGGCCACCCTCTTCCTGGTCATGACCTGGAAGTACTTCGGCTTCCACATGATGCTCTACCTGGCCGGACTCCAGTCCATACCGGCCGAGTTGACCGAGGCCGCGACCGTCGACGGCGCCTCGCCCTGGCAGCGCTTCCGGCACGTCACCCTGCCGCTGCTCGCACCCACCCTGCGGATCAGCGTCTTCCTGTCGGTGATCGGCTCCATCCAGCTCTTCGACCTGGTGTGGGTGGTCACCGCGGGCGGCCCCGACCACCACTCGGAGACCATGGCCGTGACCATGTTCCAGTACGGCTTCAAGCGCTACCAGGTCGGCTACGCCAGCGCGATCAGCGTCGCCATGTTCGCCGTCAGCCTCGTCTTCGCCCTCGCCTACCAGCGGTTCGTGCTCCGCCGCGACCTGGCGGGCGCCACCACCAACATGCGGGGGGACGGCGCATGAACGGCAGCCGCAAGACCGTACGGACCCTTCCGCTGCACCTGGTCCTCGTGGTGGTCGGCGCCCTGATGGTCGTACCCCTGCTGTACGCCCTGCTCTCCGGGTTCAAGACGACCGGCGAGCTGTCGGGCAACCCGGTCGGGCTGCCCGAGTCCTGGATCACCTCCAACTACGGCGGGATCCTCGGCTCCGGCGCGTTCTGGCGGATGGTCGGCAACAGCACGCTGATCGCCGTCGCCACCACCGTCCTCGTGGTCGCGGTCTCGGCACTCGCCGCCTTCTCCTTCGCGCGGTTCGCGTTCCGCGGGCGGGAAGTGCTGTTCACCGTGTTCACGATGGGCCTGATGTTCCCCTTCGCGGTGGCCGCCCTGCCCCTCTTTTTGCTGCTGCGCTCGATGGACCTGCTGGACAACCCGCTGGGCGTGATCCTTCCGCAGGCCGCGTTCGGACTGCCGATGACCATCATCATCCTGCGCGGCTTCTTCCGGGAGATCCCGGGCGAACTGGAGGAGGCGGCCACCCTCGACGGCTGCGGGCCGTTCGCCTTCTTCTGGCGGATCCTGCTGCCCATGGCCCGGCCCGCGCTCGGCACCGTCTCCGTGCTCGCGGTCGTCACCAGCTGGAACAACTTCTTCCTGCCGCTGCTGGTCTTCACCGACCCGAAGTGGTGGACGATCCCGGTCGGCGTGCAGCAGTTCCAGGGCCAGTACGCCACCGACACCGCCCGGGTCTTCGCCTACCTGGTCCTCGCCATGGTCCCCGCCCTGGCCTTCTACTCGGTCGCCGAGCGCCAGCTGGTCGGCGGCCTCACCGCCGGCGCCACCAAGGGCTGAACACCCCTTCCACGGACAGGAGTCGCACGATGTCCCGCACGCGTCTCAGACTCGCCGGTGCCCTCGCGGCCGTACTCGTGGCGGCGGGAGTGGCCAGCGGTCCCGCCGCCCAGGCCCACGACCGGCCGCCCACCCTCGCCGAACTGGCCCAGCGCCACGGCCGCTACTTCGGCTCCGCCACCGACAACCCCGAACTCACCGACACCGCCTACACGAAGCTCCTCGGCACCGAGTTCGACATGATCACACCCGGCAACGGCATGAAGTGGTACGCCACCGAACCCCAGCAGGGCGTCTTCGACTGGACCAACGGCGACCAGATCGTGAACCTCGCCCGGAAGAACCACCAGCGGGTCCGCGCCCACACCCTGGTCTGGCACAGCCAGCTGCCCGACTGGCTCACCTCACGCGACTGGACGGCCACCGAACTGCGGGCGGTCCTGAAGAACCACATCCAGACCGAGGTACGCCACTACCGGGGCAAGGTCTACTCCTGGGACGTCGTCAACGAGGCCTTCAACGAGGACGGCAGCTACCGCGAGACCCTCTGGTACAAGACGCTCGGCCCCGGCTACATCGCGGACGCGCTGCGCTGGGCCCACCAGGCCGACCCGCACGCCAGGCTCTACCTGAACGACTACAACATCGAGGGCCTCGGCGCGAAGAGCGACGCCTACTACGCGCTCGCCCGGCAGCTGACGGCGCAGCACGTGCCGCTGGACGGCATCGGCCTCCAGGCCCACCTCGCCCTCCAGTACGGCTATCCGACCACCCTGGAGGAGAACCTCCGCCGCTTCTCCCGCCTCGGCCTGGACACCGCGCTCACCGAGGTGGACGTACGGATGCAACTGCCGGCCACCGACGAGAAGCTGGCCGAACAGGCCACCTGGTACGCCGATCTGACCAAGGCGTGTCTCGCCGTGCGCGGGTGCGTGGGGATCACGGTCTGGGACTACACGGACCGGTATTCGTGGATCCCGGCGTTCTTCCCCGGCGAGGGCGCGGCCCTGCCCTGGGACGAGCAACTCGCCCCCAAACCGGCCTACTTCGCGCTGCGCACAGCACTCGGCTACACCGGGTGACCGTCACCGGACGCACGTCGGGGCCGGTGCGCACCATGTGTGTGCGGCCGGCCCCTGCTGGTCACCGGGCGGAGCGGCGGGGCCGCCCGGGGTGGTGCGTGGGTCTGTGAGTGGGTCCGTCAGGCGGCGGTCACCACGCGGCCGGCACCGAGCGGGCGGTGCGGCGCGATGATCTGGCCGTCGGGCAGGAGCTCACCGGTGTCCTCGAAGAGGAGAACGCCGTTGCACAGCAGGCTCCACCCCTGCTCCGGGTGGTGCGCCATGAGGCGGGCGGACTCCCGGTCGGCGGATTCGGCTGTCGGACACGGCGGCTGGTGCTGGCACATGGATAGGGTCTCTCGCTCGGTCGTGGTCATGTCGTCCCCCGTGGTGATGTGACGGTCGGAAACCAGTCTTGCCTTCCTGGCGTTGCTCCGCAGGGATTTCGCTGCACCGCTTCTCACAGGTTGGAGACGCGTCACCCGGGCGGACGGTTCACTTGCACAGGGTTGCCGATTCGGATGGTTTCGCATGGCCGGATGGGGCTAGTCCGGACGGTGCACCGGTACCCCGCCACCTGTCCGGCGGTGGCGGGGTACCGGTGCGGGCGGGCTCAGGCGGGCGTGATGAGCAGGGGGGCCGGGGCGATCCGGTGGGTCAGCACCGGGAGCAGTTCGGCGACCAGATGCGGCCGGTGGGCGGCGATACCGGGCGGGGCGGGTGCCAGCGGCACCAGCAGGTCGGTGGCGGCCGGGTGCCCCTCGGCGCCGTCCGCCGTGCAGTCGCCGTGCAGCCACAGGGCGAGCATGTAGAGACCCGGAAGGGACAACAGGCGCGGCTGGTACGTCTGTTGCAGCGCCTCGGCCTGGTGCAGGGCGCGCTCGGTGGAGGCGATGTAGGGGCCCTCGAAGAAGTGCGAGAAGGCCCAGCCGTCCGGGGTGAGCATCGTCTCGGCCGCGGCCACCGCCCGGTCGCCGCAGCGGATCAGGAAGCGCCAGCCGGCCAGCCGGGTGGCGGACACGCCCTCCGGGGTGATCCGGTCCATCACGTGCACGGGAAGGGGGAGATCGGGGGTCGCGGGTCCCTGGGCGGTGCGCAGGGAGGGGGTCCGGGCCTCACGGACCGCGGTGGGGGAACCGAGGGCGGTGAGAACGGAACGCAGTGCGGGCGCGGGGGCAGGAGGGACGTGCAGCGGCATGGTGGGTCGCCTCTCATTCGACAGGCGCGGCGGCGCGAGGGCAGGGGCGGACGGCGCTGTCAGCTCACAGGAAGTCAGAGAGGCGGGGGCCCGGTTCGGTGACGAGAGGTGCGGGCGTTGCCTGCCGCGCGTCATTCGGGCGGCAGGAACCAGACCGTGGGCGCCAGCCTTCTGCCTTGTTCGCGGAGTTTATACGACGCCTGTTCAAGTGGTGTTTCACCGGGATGTCTCACAGAAGAGAACAAGGCGCAATTCGGCCGTTGATTCGTGCGGAATCCTCCCGTTTTCCAGCCCGTCGGAACGCCGCTGACCTCGGATTACGAGGCCGATGCGGTCGGCCGGATGTCATCGGCGTTTTTCACGAGGGTTACGGGGAACCCGAAGTTGCGTGCGGCGTCATGCCTCGTGAATGTGCCGCGGGACACATTCCAACAGAGTAGCGGGTGACGGTGGAGCGCGCGACGTTATCGATCGCCTCCGCTGGGCATCATCCCACCTGGACTCGGGACACCGCGGCGGCCGGAAGCCCGGCCCGCCCATTCGAGGAGGGACGCTTCGATGGGGGAGAAGGTCGTGGCGGGCCGGTTCGACCTGTCCGATCGCCGGCACTACCGCGAAAAGCTCCAGGACTGCCTGACGGGGCTGGAGCGGCTGCTGGTGGAGAAGCGGTTCGACCGCCCCAGGAACCTCATGGGCGTCGAGATCGAATTGAATCTGGCGGGTTCCGACGGCATGCCGAGAATGTTGAACGGACAGGTTCTCGAACGAATCGCGAGCCGTGATTTCCAAACAGAACTCGCCATGTTCAACCTGGAAGTGAACATAGCCCCACACCGGCTCGACGGCCGGGTTTTCGACCGGCTCGCCGAGGAACTCCGCACCTCCCTGGCATACGCCGACCGCAAGGCGGCCGAGGTGGACGCCGGGATCGTGATGACCGGCATCCTGCCCACCCTGGAGCGGGACGACCTGGTCTCCGCGAACCTCTCCGAGGTGGACCGGTACACCCTGCTCAACGATCAGATCGTGGCCGCCAGGGGCGAGGACTTCCTGCTCGACATCGAGGGCGTCGAGCACCTCGTGTGCACGTCGAAGTCGATCGTCCCGGAGGCCGCCTGCACCTCCGTGCAACTGCATCTCCAGGTCACCCCGGCCCGCTTCGCCGACGTGTGGAACGCGGCGCAGGCGGCGGTCGCCGCGCAGATCGCGGTGGGCGCGAACTCCCCGTTCCTCTTCGGCCGCGAACTCTGGCGGGAGTCCCGTCCCCCGCTGTTCCTCCAGGCCACCGACACCCGCCCGCCCGAGCTCCAGGCACAGGGCGTACGGCCGCGCACCTGGTTCGGCGAACGCTGGATCAGCTCGGCCTTCGAGCTGTTCGAGGAGAACCTGCGCTTCTTCCCGGCCCTCCTCCCGATCTGCGACGAGGAGGACCCGCTGGCCGTCCTCGACGCGGGCGGCGTGCCGAAGCTCGCGGAGCTCGTCCTGCACAACGGCACGGTGTACCGCTGGAACCGGCCGGTCTACGGCATCGCCGACGGCGTCCCCCACCTGCGCGTCGAGAACCGCGTGCTGCCGGCCGGGCCCACCGTCACCGACGTCGTCGCCAACGCGGCGTTCTACTACGGCCTGGTCCGCGCCCTCGCGGAGGAGTCCCGCCCGGTGTGGACACGGCTGCCGTTCGCCGTGGCCGAGGCGAACTTCGACGCGGCGTGCCGCCACGGCATCGACGCGCGCCTGGTCTGGCCCAGGCGGGCGCGGTACGGCGGCGGTACGGCGGAGGTGGACGCGGTCACCCTGGTCCGCGACGAGCTGCTGCCGCTGGCCCACGCGGGGCTGGACGCGTGGGGTGTGGAGCCCGCCGACCGGGACTTCTACCTCGGCGTGATCGAGGAGCGGTGCCGCCGGCGGGTCAACGGGGCGTCCTGGCAGGCGGCGACGTTCCACCGGGCACGGGAGCAGGGGCTGCCGAGGGACGCGGCGCTGGCGGCGATGACGCGGCGGTATGCGGAGCTGATGAACGAGGGGGATCCGGTGCATACGTGGCCGGTGGGGTTATTGGATCCGGTGCCGATGGGGTGAGGCCGACGGGGCGCCGTGGGGGTGCGGCGGGGTGTCGGGTGCGGCGGTCGGGGCTGGTCGCGCCCGCGCGGCGGAGCCGCACATGGATACAGCCCCGCGCCCCCTGCGGGGCGCTGTGGCGGGCCTTCGTTCTTCAAGGGGGTCGGTCGTGTCTGCTTCCGGTTGATCGGGCAAGCTGTGGTGTCCCGTGGTGAAGGTGGCCGTGGGGCGGGTTTGCCCGACTGGAGGCAGGAGTGCAGGTGGCGGCGGATCAGGTGGCCGGGGCTTATCCACTGGAGCGGCCCTCGCGGCGCATGTTCAGGGATGAGACGCTGCTCGTGCTGGGGCTTTCGCTCGGGGCGAGCGGCGTGTCCGCCCTGATCAGCTTCATCGGATCGGTCACCAAACCGGGCGGCCTCAAGGACCAGGCGGCGACCCTCAACGCGTCGGCCGCGCCGGGCCGCCCCTGGCTGGACCTGGCCTGGCAGCTCTTCGGCATCGCGACGGCGCTCGTCCCCGTCCTGCTCGTCGCCCACCTCCTCCTGCGCGAGGGCGCGAGCCTGCGCACGCTCGGCTTCGACCGCACCCGCCCCTGGCCCGACCTCGGGCGCGGTGCCGGGATCGCCGCGGTGATCGGCAGCACCGGTATCGCCTTCTACCTCGCCGCACGCGGCCTCGGCTTCAACCTCACGGTGGTGCCGGAGGCGCTGCCCGACGTGTGGTGGAAGTACCCCGTGCTGATCCTCTCCGCGATGCAGAACGCGATCCTCGAAGAGGTCATCGTCGTCGGCTACCTGCTGCGCCGCCTCGACCAGTTGGGCTGGACCGCCGGCACGGCGCTGGTGGCCAGTTCGGTCCTGCGCGGCTCCTACCACCTGTACCAGGGGATCGGCGGCTTCGTCGGCAACATGGTGATGGGCGTGGTCTTCGTCTACCTGTACCGGCGGTGGGGCCGGGTGGGTCCCCTGGTGGTGGCGCACAGCCTCCTCGACATCGGCGCGTTCGTCGGTTACGCGCTGCTCGCCGGGAAGGTGGGCTGGCTGCCTACGGCGTGAGCAGTTCGCCGTCGACGACGGTGACGGCGCGTCCGGTGAGCAGGGTGCGGTCACCGCGCAGCGAGGTGCGGACGAGTCCGGTGCGCCGGGAGGCCTGCAGCCCCGTCAGATCGTCCCTGCCGAGCCGTCCGGCCCAGTGCGGCGCGAGCGCGGTGTGGGCGCTGCCGGTCACCGGGTCCTCGTCGATCCCGACGTTCGGGAAGAAGCAGCGGGAGACGTAGTCGTACCCCTTGGCAGGGTCCTCGGCGGGGGCGGTGGCGATGATCCCGCGCACGGAGTGCGCGGTGAGGGCCTTGTGGTCGGGGGAGAGGCTGCGCACGGTCTTCTCGTCGGCGAGTTCGAGGAGCAGGTCGCCGACGTTCGGCCCGGTGTCGAAAGCGGCGACCGGTTCGGCGCCGAGCGCGTCGGCGACTCCGTCGGGTACGTCGACCCGGGTGAGCGGGGCGGTGGGGAAGTCGAGGGTGACCGACCCGTCCCCGCCCGGCGTCGCGACCAGCACGCCGCTCCGGCTGGCGAACCGCACGGGCCCGGTGTGCGCCCCCGTGGTGTGCAGCACGTGCGCGGTGGCCAGCGTGGCATGCCCGCACATCGCGACCTCGGTGACCGGCGTGAACCACCGCAGCGCCCAGTCCGCGTCCCCGCCCTCGGGCAGCGGGTGCGCGAACGCGGTCTCGGCGTGGTTCACCTCCATGGCGACGTTCTGCATCCACCCGTCGTCAGGAAAGGAGTCGAGCAGCACGACCCCGGCCGGGTTCCCGGAGAACGCCCGCTCCGCAAAGGCATCGACAATTCGAATCCGCATGCCCCAGACGCTAGGGCCTCCTCACGGCACCCGACCAAGGCCAATCCCAGAGCCCTGGCCCGATTTCCCCCAGCCGCGCCCCGATCTCACTCACCGGCGCCGGCCGGGTGCCGCCGCGCCCACCCGTGCCGCCCCCAGCGGCACGCATGCCCGCAGCTACGGAAGTTGGAAACGCGCCGCACCCGCAGCGCCCCCCCAGGGGCGCGGGGAACTGCGCGAGAACACACGACGGCGCCGCACCGGCCCTCGAATGGCGGCCCATTCAGGGGCGCGGGGAACTGCGCGAAAGCCCACGACGGCGCCGCACCGGTCCTTGGATGGCGGCCGACGACGGCGCGTGCCCCGTTCAGGGGCGCGGGGAACTGCGCGAAGGCCCACGATGGCGCCGCACCGGCCCTCGAATGGCGGCCCGCGACGGCGCGTGCCCCGTCAGGGGCGCGAGAATCCGCGGCGGTGTCGCACCCGCCCCCGATCGGGCGTCTCGCGGCGCGCCGGCGCTCCAGTGCCCCCGGCAAGACGAAAGGGCCGACCCGTCACCAGGTCGGCCCTCATGAGCGGAACGCTCAGTCCGTGCCGAGTTCCATTGCCGCCCGGTCCAGCAGCTCGTCCGCGTCGGCCGTGGCCTCCCCGCGGGACGCGATCGCCTCGGCGCCGCCCTCCGGCATGTTGCCGATCAGCCCGGTCGCCGCCGCCTGCGCCGCCCCGATCGCGGGATTGGCGGAGCCGATCAGCCCCAGCCCCGCGTACTGCTCCAGCTTCGCGCGGGAGTCGGCGATGTCGAGGTTGCGCATGGTCAGCTGGCCGATCCGGTCCACCGGACCGAACGCCGCGTCCTCGGTGCGCTCCATCGACAGCTTGTCGGGGTGGTAGCTGAACGCAGGACCCGTCGTGTCGAGGATCGAGTAGTCCTCGCCGCGCCGCAGTCGCAGCGTCACCTCACCGGTGACGGCCGCGCCGACCCACCGCTGCAGCGACTCCCGGATCATCAGCGCCTGCGGGTCCAGCCACCGGCCCTCGTACATCAGCCGACCGAGCCGTCGGCCCTCGTTGTGGTACTGCGCGACCGTGTCCTCGTTGTGGATCGCGTTGACCAGCCGCTCGTACGCCGCGTGCAGCAGCGCCATGCCCGGCGCCTCGTAGATGCCCCGGCTCTTCGCCTCGATGATCCGGTTCTCGATCTGGTCGGACATGCCCAGCCCGTGCCGGCCGCCGATCGCGTTGGCCTCCATGACCAGTTCGACGGCGGACTCGAACTCCTTGCCGTTGACGGTCACCGGCCGGCCCTGGTCGAAGCCGATGGTCACGTCCTCGGGCAGGATCTCGACCTCGGGGTCCCAGAACCGCACGCCCATGATCGGCTCGACCGTCTCGATGCCGTTGTCCAGGTGCTCCAGGGTCTTCGCCTCGTGCGTGGCGCCCCAGATGTTGGCGTCGGTGGAGTACGCCTTCTCCGTGCTGTCCCGGTACGGCAGCCCGTGGGCCACCAGCCACTCGGACATCTCCTTGCGGCCGCCGAGCTCGGTCACGAAGTCCGCGTCCAGCCAGGGCTTGTAGATCCGCAGGTGCGGGTTGGCGAGCAGCCCGTACCGGTAGAACCGCTCGATGTCGTTGCCCTTGAAGGTCGACCCGTCGCCCCAGATCTGGACGTCGTCCTCCAGCATCGCCCGGACCAGGAGGGTGCCGGTGACGGCACGGCCCAGGGGGGTGGTGTTGAAGTACGCCCGACCGCCCGAGCGGATGTGGAACGCGCCGCAGGTGAGCGCGGCGAGGCCCTCCTCGACCAGCGCGGCCCGGCAGTCCACCAGGCGGGCGATCTCGGCGCCGTAGGTGTGTGCGCGGCCGGGCACCGAGGCGATGTCGGGCTCGTCGTACTGGCCGATGTCGGCGGTGTAGGTGCACGGGACGGCGCCCTTGTCGCGCATCCACGCGACCGCGACCGAGGTGTCGAGCCCGCCGGAGAAGGCGATGCCGACGCGCTCGCCGGCGGGAAGGGAGGTGAGGACCTTGGACATAGGAAGATTATGCATGAGACCGCATGGTCATGCAACGTCCCTGTTGGGCTGCCCGGAGGGGCTTGTCATCCGAACGCTTCCGATATATCGTTGAGGCATCGCGAAAGACACGCGACAGATCAACGATGGATGGAGTGATTGCTATGCGTTCCCACGGATTCGAGCGTGGACATGGTCAGGCCGGCCCTCACCCGCACGGGCGAGGCGGCTTCGGTGGACGTGACGGTCGTCGTGCGGCGTTCGGGCCCTTCGGCCCGGGTGGCCCCGGCTTCGGTCCCGGCGGGCCGGGTTTCGGACCGGGCCACTGGGGGCCGCGAGGACGCGGTGGCCCGAGGGGAAGGGCGCGGCGCGGTGACGTACGGGCCTCGATCCTGGCCCTGCTGAAGGACCGCCCGATGCACGGTTACGAGATGATCCAGGAGATCGCCGAGCGCAGCGGCGGCGCGTGGAAGCCCAGCCCCGGCTCGGTCTACCCGACGCTCCAGCTGCTGGAGGACGAGGGCCTGATCGCCAGCGAGAGCGAGGGCGGCAAGAAGCTGTTCTCCCTGACCGACAGCGGCCGTACCGCCGCCGACGAGGGCCCCGACGCCCCCTGGGAAGAGGCTTCCCGCGGGGTGGACTTCGAGGCCCTGAGCGAGATCCGCCAGGCCGGCTTCGGTCTGATGGAGGCCTTCGGGCAGGTCTGGAAGACCGGCAGCAAGGAGCAGCGCGAGAAGGCGCTGGCCGTCATCAACGAGACCCGCAAGAAGCTGTACCTCATCCTCGCCGAAGAGGACTGACCCTCGGGTGCGGGATGAGACCGGCGCGCCCCGCGGAGTGATCCGCGGGGCGCGTTTCCGTCTCCGCCGGGCGGCTCAGGCCACCAGGCCGCCCAGCTTGCGCAGCGACTCGGTGAGGGCCGCCGTCGCCGAGTCCTTGAGCTTGCCGGCCATCAGCGACACGGCCGCGCCCGTGAACTCGCCGTCGATCCGCACGCCGGTCGCGTCCCCGTCCGGGGTCAGCGTGTAGCGCGTGGCGACGGTCACCGCCATCGGGCCCTTGCCGCGGATCGCCAGCACCCGGGCCGGCTCCAGTTCCTCGATGGTCCACTCGACCTCCGCCGGGAAGCCCATCAGCTTCATGTTCTCCTGGAAGGTGCCGCCCACCGCCAGGGTCTCGGGGCCGCCCTTGGGAAAGTTGGTGTGGGTCGCGTTCCACTCGCCGTACGCCGACCAGTCGGTGAGCTGTGCCCACACCTTCTCGGCCGGTGCCTGGATGCGTGCCTCCGCGCTGACTTCGGCCATCGGGCCACCCCTTCGTGTCGGGCTACGGTGTCGCGGAACGTAGCCGCAGGGCCTCGAACATTCAATACTGATGAACCGTCAGGAAATGTGCCGATCCGGGGGCGCCCCGGCCGCTCAGGCCACCCGCCGTATCAGCGCCGCGTCGAAAAGGTCCCACGCGCGCGGGAGCGCGCTCTCGTCGTGGCAGTGCCAGGCGTCCCAGAACAGGTCCGCGAGCAGCGCGTTGGCCGGGGCGTGGACCCGGTACACGTACTGCCTGCCGTCGACCGCCGGCAGGGCGACCAGCCAGCAACAGCACCCGCTCTCCATGTCAGGGGGAGACGTACGGCGGGTGCGCGACGGTTGCGTACGGGGCGCGCGGCAAGACGGCGCGCGCCTGTTGGCCGGAATCAGCCTGATCTCATCCGCAAGGAGGAGATTCCGGCCATCCGCGTCCACTCTGCGTGGGACGCGAAAATGCTTCCCCCCGCCGATGACGCAGGCCTCCGGGATTGATGGGGTAGGGGATGTGCAACCCCGTATTCCCCGCCAGCCCGCCCAGGACCAGGGCGGTATCCATGCGGACGACGATGCCGGGCTCGGTGCCGGGCCGGCAGCGGTGGTCGCCGGTGCCCGCCGCCGGGCCGTGCGGGACGGGGACCGCCAGGTCGACACCGCCCATCTGCTGCACTCGCTGATCGAGTCCGACCCCGACGTGCGCGCCGTCATCGGCGACGCCCCGCAACTCGCCCGCCTGCTCGGCTACCTGGTGCAGCGCAGCATCGGCTACGGCCTGCGCTGGCAGAGCGGGATCGAGGACTCCGGCGCGCTGCCCGCCCTACCGCACGCCGAGCGAAGGGCCGAGGGCAAGGGCGACGGTGCCTGGTCGCCGGTGGCCGCCGCCGCCCTGGAGTACGCCCGCAGCCGGGCCCGGCGCCGCGGCGCGGCCCACTCCGACGGTATCGACCTGCTCGCGGGTCTGGTCCTCGACCCGGAGTCCCGGGCCGTGCAGGTGCTGGAGCGGGCCGGGGTGGCCGCCCGTGAGCTGGCCGTGCGGATAGACGGCGACGGGGCGGTCGGGGCGGCCGGGCCGGTCGGCGCGGTCCCGGACGCCGAGGCGGAGCGCCGTACGTCCGGCCGTTGAGACAGGTGCTATCGAGGGTGACGGTCATGTCGCCTGCTGGCATCATGTGCCGGTGCACACCACTGACAGCAGCCATGGAAAAGGCCTCGGGCTCTCCCTCGCCGTCGGCTCGGCGCTCGCCTTCGGCGGCTCCGGCGTCGCCGCCAAGCCCCTGATCGAGGCCGGACTCGCGCCGCTGCACGTGGTGTGGCTGCGGGTGGCGGGCGCCGCCCTGGTGATGCTGCCGCTCGCCGTCCGCCACCGCGATCTGCCGCGCCGCCGCCCGGCGCTGCTCGCCGGGTTCGGCCTGCTCGCCGTGGCCGGCGTCCAGGCCTGCTACTTCGCCGCCATCTCCCGGATACCCGTGGGAGTGGCGCTGCTCGTGGAGTACCTCGCTCCCGCACTGGTGCTCGGCTGGGTCCGGTTCGTGCAGCGGCGGCCGGTCACCCGTGCCGCCGCGCTCGGTGTGGTCCTCGCGGCGGGCGGCCTCGCGTGCGTGGTGGAGGTGTGGTCGGGGCTGCGGTTCGACGCGCTGGGGCTGGTGCTGGCGCTCGCCGCGGCCTGCTGCCAGGTGGGGTACTTCGTGCTCGCCGACCACGGCGGGGGCGAGGAGGCGGATCCGCTCGGGGTGATCGCCTACGGGCTGCTGGTCGGGGCCGGCCTGCTCACGGTGGTGGCCCGGCCGTGGGAGATGGACTGGTCGGTGCTGGGCGGCTCCGTGCGGATGAACGGGGGCACGGCGCCCGCGGCAGCGTTGCTGGCCTGGATCGTCCTGGTGGCGACCGTCATCGCCTACGTCACCGGTGTGGTGTCGGTACGCCGGTTGTCTCCGCAGGTGGCGGGCGTGGTGGCCTGCCTGGAGGCGGTGGTGGCGACGGTGCTGGCCTGGGTGCTGCTGGGGGAGCGTCTGTCGGCGCCGCAGGTGGTGGGGGGAGCCGTGGTCCTGCTGGGCGCCTTCATCGCACAGTCCTCGACTCCGGCGCCGGAGTCGGTGGTGAGCCGGAGCACGGCGAAGGAGCCGGTCGCCTCGGCCTGAGCGCTCCGCTGCAATCGCCGCGCTGCGCCGTGGTTCGTCCGCGGCGCCGTCGTGGCTGGTCGCGCAGTTCCCCGCGCCCCTTCGGGGGTGCTGCCGAGCGGGCCGCGCTGTCCCTCGCAGGAACTCGCCTCAGCTGCCCGTCAGGTACGGCGGCACCGGAATGTCCGCCGCCAGGTCACCGTTGGCGACCGGGGCCTCGTACCCCTTGCGCAGCGGCAGCACGCCCGCCCAGTGCGGGAGGTCCAGGTCCTCCGGGTCGTCGTTCGCGCCGCCCGTGCGGGTCTTGGCGGAGACCTCGGTCAGGTCGAGGCGGATCACCGCGGTCGCGGCCAGTTCCTTCTTGTCGGCGGGGCGGGAGTCGGCGGCCCGGCCCGGCACCACGTGGTCGACCAGGGCGTCCAGCGCGCGCCGCTTCTCCTCGGGGTCGGTGACCTGGTGGGCGATGCCGTGCACCACCACGGAGCGGTAGTTGACCGAGTGGTGGAAGGCCGAGCGGGCCAGCACGAGGCCGTCGACATGGGTGACCGTCACGCACACCGCGAGTCCGGGGTCGGCCTGGCCGGTCATCCGCAGCGGACGCGAGCCCGTCGAACCGTGCAGGTACAGCACCTCGCCGACCCGGCCGTACAGCGTCGGCAGCACCACCGGCGCACCGTCGCGCACGAAGCCGAGGTGGCAGAGGTAGCCCTCGTCGAGGATCGCGTGCACCAGTTCCCTGTCGTACGACGCCCGCTCGGCGGAACGGGTGGGAACGGTGCGGTCCGTCCTCGGGTAGGCGGCGGGCTGGGCCGGGACGGTCCCCGGTACGGCTGTCTCCATTGCGCGTCTCCATTGTACTAGTGCATAATGTTGTTTGTGCTAGGAGAATATCCGATCGAAGGGCGTGGCGCAGCGGAGATTGCGGCCAGCGTCGAGCGCGCGGTGGGTTCCGGGGAGCTGGAGCCGGGACAACTGCTGCCCCCCATGCGGGAGTTGGCGGGCAGGCTCGGGGTGAATCCCAATACGGTCGCGGCCGCGTACCGCACCCTGCGCGAGCGCGGGGTCATCGAGACCGCCGGTCGGCGGGGCAGCCGGGTCCGGCCGAAACCGGCCACCACCGGGCGGGACCAGCTTCCCGACGTCCCGGCCGGGGTGCGCGACCTGTCCTCCGGCAACCCCGACCCCGCACTGCTCCCGGCTCTCGCCCCGGCCCTGGCGGTGGTGGCGGCCGAGTGCGACCGTGCCCCGGTCCTCTACGGCGCCGACCCCGTCGAGCCCGAGCTGGAGCGGATGGCGCGCGCCGAACTGGCCGCGGACGGCGTGCCGGAAGGGCCGCTCACCGTCACCTCGGGCTCCCTGGACGCCGCCGAACGCGTCCTGCTGGCGCACCTCAAGCCCGGCGACCCGGTCGCCGTCGAGGACCCCGGCTGGGGCCGCACCCTCGACCTGGTCCCCGCGCTGGGGCTGCGCACCGTCCCGGTGGCCGTCGACGACGAGGGGCCGCGTGCCGACGCCCTGCGCCGGGCCCTGGAGTCCGGGGCCCGCGCCCTGATCGTCACGGCCCGGGCGCACAACCCCACCGGCGCCGCGGTGAGCGCCGCACGCGCGCGTGCCCTGCGGGCCGTACTGCGCGCCCACCCGCACACCCTGCTGATCGAGGACGACCACGGCCATGGCATCGTCGACCTCCCCCTGCACCCCTTGGCGGGCGTCACCCACCACTGGGCGTTCGTCCGCTCGGTCGCCAAGGCCTACGGCCCCGACCTGCGGCTGGCCACCCTGACCGGCGACGAGGTGACGGTCGACCGGGTGCGGGGGCGCCAGCGCCTGGGCCCGGGCTGGGTGAGCCGTCTGCTGCAGCGCACGGTGGTCCGGATGTGGGCCGACGGCGCGGTGCACGGCCCGGAGGTGGCCGCCGCCTACCGGGCCCGCCGTGAGCTCCTGATCGACGCGCTGGCGGACCACGGCGTCGAGGCGCACGGGCGCAGCGGCATGAACGTGTGGGTCCCGGTGCCGGACGAGACGGCCGCGGTGTCCCGGCTGTTGCACGAGGGCTGGGCGGTGGCGCCGGGGGCGCGCTACCGGTTGTCGACCCCGCCGGGTATCCGCGTCACCGTCTCCACGCTGGCACCCGGGGAGGCCGGTCCGCTGGCGGCGGCGGTGGCGAGAGCGGTGACACCGGCGAAGGGCCGGATCCAGGCGTGAGCGCTCCGCTGGAGGTGCCGTGACCTGGTGTCTGACGTCTGGTGTCCGCAGCGCCGTCGTGGCTGGTCGCGCAGTTCCCCGCGCCCCTTTCAGGGGCGTCAGCCCAGGCGCCCGTTCAGGGGCGCGGGAACTGCGCGACCAGCCCACCACCACCCGCACCCGCCTCCGCGCCTCAGGACACCCCCCTCTTGGGCCGAACCTGAGTGAGTGCGACCCCCGCGATGACGATCAGGGCACCCACCGGCGTGCTCCAGCGCAGCGACTCGCCCAGCACCGCGACGCCCGCCGCGGCGGCGATGACCGGGATGAAGTAGGTGACCATCTGGGCGGTGGTCGGGCCCACCTCCGCCACCAGGCCGTACTGGACGAGGACCGCCAGCCCCGTCCCCAGTGCGCCGAGCGCGGCGATCGCCAGCAGCGGGACCGGGGCGAAGCGCGCCGGGAAGGACGTGAACAGCGGTGTCACCACGGCCAGTTGCGCCGTCGCCAGCAGCAACTGAGCGCCGGTCATCGCCAGATGCGAGTCACCCGTCCCGGCCAGCGTCCGCCGGACGTGGATCCAGCCGATCGGATAGCTCAGCGACGCCAGCAGCGCCATGACGGTCCCCGTGACGTCCAGGCCGTGGAAGCCCTCCCAGGCGCCCAGCACCGTCAGGACACCGATGAAGCCCAGGCCCAGCCCGGCGAACCGGACCCGCGTCGGCCGGTCCTCCGAGAGCGCCACCAGCGACAGCAGCATCCCCCACAGCGGTGAGGTCGCGTTGCAGATCCCGGCCAGGGTGGACGGGATCGTCAGCTCCGCGTAGGCGAAGAGGGAGCACGGCAGCGCGTTGAGCAGGAACGCGGCGACCGTCAGATGCCCCCAGGTACGGGCCCCGCGCGGCAGCCGCTGCCGCTTCGCGGCCATCGCCGCCGCGAGGACCGCCGTACCGAACACCAGCCTGCCCAGCGTGACCTGGAACGGTGCGTAGCCCTCCGTCCCCACCTTGATGAAGAGGAAGCTGAAGCCCCAGATCAGCGACAGGGCGCCGAAGCGCAGACGCCAGTCCAGGCGGGGGCGGGAAGGCGCGGCGGCAGGTGCGGACTCGCCGGTCGCGGCAGTGGTCACGGTGCTCATGACCTCCACGATGCGGGAGACGACCTCGTAGCACAATCGAGACTTCTCACCGGGTACCTCTTAGAATCGCTTACATGTTGAACCTGGAGCGCCTGCGCACCCTCGACGCCCTCGCCCGGCACGGCTCGGTCAGCGGCGCCGCCGAGGCCCTGCACGTCACGACGTCGGCGGTGTCCCAGCAGATGGGCAAGCTGGAGCGCGAGGTGGACCAGCAGCTCCTGGCCAAGAACGGCCGGGGCATCCGGCTCACCGACGCCGGGCGGCTGCTCGCCGAGCACGCGGCCCGGATCCTCTCCCAGGTCGAGCTGGCCCAGTCCGACCTGGAGGCGCACCGGGGCCAGGTAGTCGGCGAACTCCGGCTGTCCGCGTTCCCGACGGCCGCCCGCGGCCTGTTCCCGACCGCGCTGGCCGCCCTGCGCACCCGGCACCCGGCGCTGCGCGTCCG
Organism: Streptomyces sp. NPDC048291; assembly: GCF_043201715.1. Classification (NCBI taxonomy): domain Bacteria; kingdom Bacillati; phylum Actinomycetota; class Actinomycetes; order Kitasatosporales; family Streptomycetaceae; genus Streptomyces; species Streptomyces sp. NPDC048291. The sequence goes on along the minus strand of NZ_JBICZC010000003.1, from coordinate 670,694 downwards.
CTCCAGCGAACTGGAACCGGAGAACGGCATCGCCGGGGTCGTCCGCGGCGACCTCGACCTCGCCGTCGTCCTGGACTGGTACAACAAGCCGATGCCGGTGCCGGACGGGCTGGTCAAGGCGCCCCTGCTGGACGACCCTGCCGAGGTGGCACTGCCGGTCGGGCACCGGCTCGCCGACCGCGAGGAGGTGGACCTCGGCGAGTTCGCCGAGGACGAGTGGATCACCTGGGGCGAGGGCGAGTTCTGCCACGAATGGCTGATGTTCACGCTGCGCTCACGCGGCATCGAGCCCATCGTCGGGCACCGCGCGGCCGAGACGCACACGCAACTCAACCTGGTGGCAGCCGGGTTGGGCGTCTGCATCGCCCCGCTGCTGGGCCGTCACCCCGTGCCCGAGGGCGTGGTCATGGTGCCGCTGAAGCAGCGGGTGCGCCGCCATGTGTACGTCGTCTGGCGGGCCGACGCCGACCGCCGCCCCTCGATCCGGGCGGCGGTCCAGGCCCTGCGCGGCGCGGCCGACTCGGTCGGCTCGGTCGGCTCGGCCGGCTCGTGAACTTCCCTACGCCGAGCCCAGCTTGCGGAAGTCCCAGGAGGCGGTCTTCGTCGGGGTGAGCCGTGCCCAGGCGTGCCGGCCGTCGTGCGGCATCTCGTCCAGGCCGAAGTTCTTGCGGGCGAACACCGTCTCGATGTAGTCGAGTTCGGCGACCAGTTCGCCGGTGCGCGGCACCTCGCCCACGAACTCGACGGTCCCGCGCAGCTCGACGCCGCGCAACTGGTCGTACTCCTCACCGGAGTCGACGACGACCGCCACCCGCGGATCGCGGCTGAGGTCCGTCCAGCGCTGGCTGCGCACCACCGAGTAGAGCCACAGCGACGTGCCGTCCCAGGCGAACCACAGGGCGCTCACGTGCGGGGCGCCCGACGCCGAGACGGTCGCGACCCGGCAGGTGCGCTGTGTGCTGAGGAACTCGTCCAGTTCGCCGGGCGTCATCATGATCTTCCGGCCCCGGCGCTGAGTGACGGTCATGCGGCCCCCTCTTCTTCTGTCTCTTCTTCCGTTCCCGCGCGATGGCGGTTAGTGTCACCCGCCCCGCACCAAGGCGGAAGGGGGCGTCATGCCGTCGTCGTACGAACGGCTCGCGGAACTCCTCGACCCGGCGAGCACCGTGCTGCTCACCGTCGAGTGCCAGCAGGGTGTGGTGGGTCCGGACAGCGCGCTGCCCGAACTCGCCCGTGAGGCAAGGACGTCGGGCGTCCTCGGCAACATCGCCCGCCTGGTCGCCGCCGCGCACGACACCGGCGTCCAGGTGATCCACGCGGTCGCCGAACGCCGCCCGGACGGCCGCGGCGCGAACCGCAACGCCCGCCTGTTCCGCGCCGCCGAACGGCTGCCCGTCCAGCAGCTGTCCGGCACCACGGCGGTCCGTGTCGCGCCCCCCATCGAGGTCTCGGAGGAGGACCTCGTCGTACGACGGCTGCACGGCCTGTCGCCGATCCAGGGCACCGACGTCGACCCGCTGCTGCGCAACCTCGGCTGCCGCACCCTGGTCGTCACCGGTGTCTCGGCCAACGTGGCCGTTCCCAACGCCGTGTTCGACGCGGTCAACCGGGGCTACACGGCGGTCGTCCCGGCCGATGCCATCGCGGGAGTGCCCCCCGAGTACACCCCCGCGATGGTCCGCAACACCCTCGCGTTGGTCGCTACGGTCGCGACCACGGACGAGGTGCTCGGCTGCCTCAAACAACCGCGCCGGCGGTCCTGAGGATCAGGCCAGCGAGATCTGGTCGCCGGCGACCGTGATGTTGGCCGCGGTCAGACCCGTGGTCGCCGGGCCCTGCTTCACACTGCCGTCGGCTATGGCGAACTTGCTGCCGTGGCAGGGGCAGACGATCTCGCCGTTGGCGATGCTCGTCACCGCGCAGCCGGCGTGCGGGCACTTCGTCGAGAACGCCTTGTACGTGCCCGACGTCGGCTGGGTGACGACCACGGCGCTGTCCTTGTAGATGGTGCCGCCGCCCTCGGGGATGTCCGTGGTCTTGGCGAGCGCGGTGCCACCGGCCGCTGCCGTGGAGCCGCCGGCCGAGCCGTTGCTGTCCTGGGTGGTGGAGCCACCGCCCGTGGTGCCGTTCGTGGTGGTCGTGCTCGACGAGTTGTCGTCCGACGACCCGCAGGCGGTCAGCGCGGCGGCGAGCCCTGCCGCTCCGGCCGCCGCCATCACGGTGCGGCGAGCCGGGTTGGCCGAGGGGTTGAGCGGTGCGCTGGTCATGTGAGGGGTTCCCTTCCGCGGAGCTTCTCGTTGATCCGTCCAGGGGTACGGCCTTCGAGCACCACCTGTTCAGACGGCATCCAGATAGTGACCACCTGGACATGAGGCTTCGGTAAAACGGCGCTGTCAGTTCGCTGTCGGTCCTGACCTGCGCCGAAGCGGAGCCGCCGGCTTCCCGTGGCGTCACGCCGGACGGGCCTGGCAGAAGGGCCGGCAGACGACAGAAGGGCCCTCTTCGCCTACCCGTCGCCCACCCGGATTTCCGTACGCGGATTTCTTTACCCGGAGTCGTCCTTCTCCGCGGGCAGGAGGACGACGAGGGAGAGTTCCTCGTCCTGGGCGTCCGCCAGTTTCAGACTGTCCAGATCGACGCGCCCGAGCCGCGGGTGCCGCAGTTCCTTCCTGGCGGAGGCGAATCCGCTGACGCTCCGCTCGTCCCACAGCGCGCGGAACGCGTCGGAGGAGTCCAGCAGCGACTCCAGGAGCGCGGGGCCGCGCGGATCGTCGGGATAGCGGGCGAGGGCCACCCGCAACTGGCCGGCCAGGGAGCGTGCCTCGCCGAGCCAGTCGACGAACAGCCCGGAACCCCGCGACTCGGTGAAGGTGATCCAGAGGACGTTGCGCTCGTCCTCCGGGCGCTGGTCGAGGCCGCCGAGCAACTCGGCGTACGCGTCGTTGTACGCCAGCAGGTCCCACCAGGGGTTCATCACGTAGGCGGGTTTGGGGGACAGCTCCCGCACCAGCCGTTCGAGCAGGGGATCGACCTTCACGGGCGCCGGACCCGTGGGCGGTGGCATCAGAGCGGCCAGCGTGAACAGGTGCGTGCGCTGCGGCCCGGAGAGCCGCAGCGCCCGGGCCAGGCTTTCGATGACCTGCCTGCTCACGCTGATGTCGCGGCCCTGTTCGAGCCATGTGTACCAGGTGGCGCTCAGCCCGGCGAGCTGCGCCAGCTCCTCGCGGCGCAGCCCCGGGGTACGGCGCCGCGGCCCGGACCGGAAGCCTGCCGCCGCCGGGTCGGTCGCCTCCCGCCGGGCGCGGAGAAAGGCGCCGAGTTCGTCGCGCTGGACCAGGTCTGCCATGGGCCGACTCCTCCTGGACGGTGGTTCCATCCCTCACCGTAGGAGCCTCAGTGACCATGACACCAACGAGACTTGAGCACAGGTGGCATGCGCTGAAGTCATGGACGCCGGGTTCCTGTGAACGCGCCCCGGCGCGGGGCAGGGGCACGCCTCGCCCGCTGTCACGCTCGGTTACTATGCTCACTTCGTGCCGGAGGCCACCCCCGGTCGCCGACTGCCTGGTTGAGAAGCTGGATGGCCTGGGAAAATGCTGCGAGAAGTCACCGCGACCCGCTACATCACGCCGCTGCGGGAGGGCGGCTCGCTGCCGGGGCTCGTCGAGGGCGACGACCTCGGGACGTACGTCATGAAGTTCACCGGCGCCGGGCAGGGCCGCAAGACGCTGGTCGCCGAGGTCGTCTGCGGTGAACTCGCGCGCCGGCTCGGGTTCCGGATGCCCCGGCTGGTCACCGTCGCGCTGGACCCGGTGCTGGGGCTCGGCGAACCCGAGCAGCAGGTGCAGGACCTGCTGCGGGGCAGCGGCGGCACCAACCTCGGCATGGACTTCCTGTCCGGCGCCCTCGGCTTCGACCCGCTCGCCTTCGCGGTGGGTCCCGAGGAGGCCGGGCGGATCGTCTGGTTCGACGCGCTGGTCAACAACGTCGACCGCTCCTGGCGCAACCCCAACCTGCTGGTCCACCACGGCGACCTGTGGCTCATCGACCACGGCGCCACCATGATCTGGCAGCACAACTGGCCGTCCGCCGAGACGTCCGCCGCCCGCCCGTACGACGCCGCCGACCACGCGCTCGGCGGTTTCGGCCCCGATGTCAGGGCGGCCGCCGCGGAGTTGGCGCCCCGGGTCACCGAGGACGTGCTCGCCGAGGTCACCGCCGAGATCCCGGACGTCTGGCTCGCCGCCGAGCCCGGCTTCGACACCCCCGACGAGCTGCGGCGCACCTACGCACGGCCGCTGCTCGCCCGGGCCGCCGTCATCCACGAGCGCATCACCGGCATCGAGGGGGCCAAGTGAGCGAGACCCACATCAACGTGGCCGGGCAGATGACCGAGCGCCACATCACCCGGGCGGGCCAGGGCGGCGGCCGGGACGTCTACGAGTACGCCCTGGTGCGCGTCGTACCCCGGGTGGAGCGTGGCGAGTGCATCAACGCCGGCGTGCTGGTGTACTGCCGGGCCAAGGGCTACGTCGGTGCCCGCACCCATCTCGACGAGGCCCGGCTGCTGGCCCTGGACCCGGAGGCGGACGTCGCCGGGGTGCGGGCCGCGCTCGGGGCGGTGGAGCGGGTCTGCGCGGGCGGCGAGGCGGCGGGGCACGCGGCCGGGGACGACCCGGGGCGGCGCTTCCGCTGGCTGGTGGCGCCCCGCTCCACCGTCGTACAGCCCGGGCCGGTGCACACCGGGCTCACCCACGACCCGGTCGCCGAGACGGAGCGGTTGCTGGACCTCCTGGTGAGGTAATGGATCACACTGCGCGGCGTGACGTTGACACCGCGTGCCAGGGCTTCTAGCGTCACGTCTGTCGAAGGTACTAAGCGGTCGCTCACCACTACGGCCGGGTTCTCGATCAGGTGTTCTCAGGTCTAGTCAAGAATTCTCAAGGGCGAGGAGAAACAGCAATGTCCAGCACTGAGCAGCGGGTAGCCGTCGTCACCGGTGCCGCGCGCGGCATCGGCGCGGCCACCGCCGTACGACTGGCCGCCGAGGGTCGCGCGGTCGCCGTGATCGACCTCGACGAGGCCGCCTGCAAGGACACCGTCGAGAAGATCACCGCCGCGGGCGGCAAGGCGATCGCGGTCGGTGCCGACGTCTCCGACGAGGCCCAGGTCGCCGCGGCGATCGCGCGCGTCGTCGAGGAGCTGGGCGCGCCGACCATCCTGGTCAACAACGCCGGCGTGCTCCGCGACAACCTGCTGTTCAAGATGTCCGCGGCCGACTGGGACACGGTCCTCAACGTGCACCTGCGCGGCTCCTTCCTGATGACCAAGGCCGTCCAGCAGCACATGGTCGAGGCCGGCTGGGGCCGGGTCGTGAACCTGTCCTCCTCCTCGGCGCTCGGCAACCGCGGCCAGGCCAACTACTCCGCCGCCAAGGCCGGCCTGCAGGGCTTCACCAAGACCCTCGCCATCGAGCTCGGCAAGTTCGGCATCACCGCCAACGCCGTCGCCCCCGGCTTCATCGCCACCGAGATGACCAAGGCCACCGCCGAGCGCGTCAAGATGGGCTTCGAGGAGTTCAAGGCCGCCGCGGCCACCCAGATCCCCGTGCAGCGCGTCGGCGAGCCCGAGGACATCGCCAACGCCATCGCCTTCTTCACGAACGAGGCCGCCGGCTTCGTCTCCGGCCAGGTGCTGTACGTGGCCGGCGGACCGCTCGACTAGCAGAACACCGCAGAACACCGGGGAACCTGGGGAACACTGACATGACTGAACTGCCCGAGCTGTCCGGCAAGGTCGCCGTCGTCACCGGCGCCAGCCGCGGCATCGGCTACGGCGTCGCCGAGGCGCTGATCGCCCGCGGCGACCGCGTCGCCATCACCGGCCGCAACGAGGACGCCCTCAAGGAGGCCGTCGAGAGCCTCGGCGCCGAGCGCGTCATCGGCATCGCCGGCAAGGCGCACGACCTGGCCCACCAGACCGAGGTCGTCGAGCGCACCATGGCGGCCTTCGGTCGCGTCGACTACCTGGTCAACAACGCGGGAACCAACCCGGTGTTCGGCCCGATCGCCGACGTCGACCTGGACGTGGCCCGCAAGGTGTTCGAGACCAACGTGGTCTCCGCCCTCGGCTTCGCCCAGAAGACCTGGCACGCCTGGCAGAAGGAGAACGGCGGCGCCATCGTCAACATCGCCTCCGTCGCCGGGCTCTCGGCCTCGCCGTTCATCGGCGCGTACGGCATCAGCAAGGCCGCGATGATCAACCTGACCCAGCAGCTCGCGCACGAGTTCGCCCCCGGCGTCCGGGTCAACGCGATCGCCCCCGCGGTCGTCAAGACCAAGTTCGCGCAGGCCCTTTACGAGGGCCGGGAGACGGAGGCCGCCGCGGGCTACCCGCTCAAGCGGCTCGGAGTGCCCTCCGACATCGGCGGCGCCGCCGCGTTCCTCACCTCGGAGCAGTCCGACTGGATCACCGGCCAGACGCTCGTCGTCGACGGCGGCATCTTCCTCAACGCGGGCATGGCCTGACGGAGCGTCGGGCGTCGTTTTCGTCACAGATATTTGCCGCATGTGTGAGGAAAACGGCGCCCCGGCGGTCGTGCAAGATCCGCACAGTCGGATGACAACGTCGTCATAGCACATTCGATCAACGCCCGTGTTTCCGGGGTGCTTCAAGGCGCGCAACGCTGCGGTATGGTCTGCCGCCGACCCCTGGTACGGCGGATCGAGGAGTGCGCGTGTTCAACCGGAACCGAGGCCTGCGAAGAGCCGCCGCGCTCGCGTCCCTGTCCCTGGCCGCCGGGTGCGGGGTGCTCTCCGGCAGCGGTTCGGAGAACAGCGGGCCGATCGTCGTCGGTACGACCAGCGCCCCCAGCACCCTTGACCCGGCGGGATCGTGGGACGGCTCCTGGGAGCTGTTCCGGAACGTCTACCAGACCCTGCTCGCCTACCCCGACGGCGCCACCACCCCGCAGCCCGACGCCGCGCAGAAGTGCGCCTTCACGGACTTCGGCGACCGCACCTACCGCTGCGAACTGCGCGCGGGGCTGAAGTTCGCCGACGGCGACAAGCTCGACGCAGCGGCCGTCAAGTACTCCATCGACCGGATCCGCAGCATCAACGCGCCCAGCGGCCCGGCCGGACTGCTCGGCAGCCTCGACCGGGTGCAGGCGAACGGCGACCGCGAGGTGGTCTTCCACCTCAACAAGGCGGACGCCACCTTCCCGTTCGTGCTCGCCACCCCGGCCATGTCCGTCGTCGACCCCGACGACTACCCCGCCCACTCGCTGCGCGAGGACGCCTCCGTGCACGGCTCCGGGCCGTACACCCTCAAGTCGTACCAGGACGGCAAGCGGGCCGAGCTGGTCCGCAACGACAACTACCAGGGCTTCGCCCAGCGGCAGAACGACGCGGTGACGATCCGCTACTTCCAGGACTCGGCCACCATGGTCAAGGCCCTGCGGTCCGGGGACATCGACGTCACCTACCGCGGTCTCGCCGCCTCCGACATCGTCGCCCTGGAGGCGTACCGCAGCACCGACCTGCAGCTGATCGACGGCACCGGCACCGACATCAGCTACCTGGTGTTCAACCCCGCGGACCCGTGGGCCAAGATACCCGCCGTGCGCAAGGCCGTCGCCCAGCTCGTCGACCGCGCCGAGATCGCCCACACCGTCTACAAGGACACCGTCGACCCGCTGTACTCCATGGTCCCGGCGGGCCTGACCGGCCACACCACCGACTTCTTCGACGACTACGGCGACCCCAGCACCTCCAAGGCCCACAAGATCCTCGCCGACGCCGGCATCACCCGGCGGGTCCCGCTCACCTTCTGGTACACCACCGACCGCTACGGCTCCGAGACCGGCCAGATGTTCCAGGAGCTCAAGCAGCAGCTGGACGACTCCGGGCTGTTCACGATCACCCTCAAGAGCCGGCCCTGGAAGACCTACGTCGTCGGTTACCAGAAGGGCGAGTACCCGGTGTTCGGCCGCGGCTGGTTCCCGGACTTCCCCGACGCGGACAACTTCATCGCCCCCTTCGTCGGCGAGCAGAACGCCCTCGGCACGCCCTACCCGTCCCCCGTGATCACCGGCAGGCTGCTGCCGCACTCCCGGAGCGAGAGCGACCGCGGCGAGGTCGTCAAGGACTTCGAGGAGGCCCAGCAGATCCTCGTCGACGACGCCCGGCTGATCCCGCTGTGGCAGGGCAGGCAGTACGTCGCGGCCAGCGACGACGTCTCCGGCGGCGAAAAGGCGCTCGACCCGTCGACGATCATGATGATGTGGGAGCTGCACCGCAAGACCAGCTGGTGAAACCGCCGTCCGGCACCGGTTGTCAGTGGTCGCCTGTAGGTTTTTCGGTATCAGCAGGAACCGCAAGTGACCGCAATTCGTGAGGACGTTGACGTGACCGACACCGCCATGCTGCCCGAGTCCTGGCGCGGGGTTCTGGGCGACGAGCTGCAGCAGCCCTACTTCAAGGAGCTGACCGAGTTCGTCGAGGAGGAGCGGGCGAAGGGTCCCGTCTACCCGCCGCGCGAGGAGGTCTTCGCCGCGCTGGAGGCGACGCCGTTCGACCAGGTCAAGGTGTTCGTCCTCGGCCAGGACCCCTACCACGGCGAGGGCCAGGGCCACGGGCTGTGCTTCTCCGTCCGCCCCGGGGTGCGGATCCCGCCGTCCCTGCGGAACATCTACAAGGAGATGCGCGAGGAGCTGGGCTGGGAGTCCGTGCCGGACAACGGCTACCTGATGCCGTGGGCGCGGCAGGGCGTGCTGCTGCTCAACGCGGTCCTCACGGTCCGCGCCGGTGAGGCCAACTCGCACAAGAACAAGGGCTGGGAGAAGTTCACGGACGCGGTGATCCGCGCGGTCGCCGACCGGCCCGACCCGGTCGTCTTCGTCCTCTGGGGCGGCTACGCGCAGAAGAAGCTCCGGCTGATCGACGAGACCCGGCACGTGGTGATCCAGGGCGCCCACCCGTCCCCCCTCTCCGCGAAGAAGTTCTTCGGCTCCCGCCCCTTCACCCACATCAACGAGGCGGTCGCGGCCCAGGGCCACGAGGCGATCGACTGGCGAATCCCCGACCTGGGGGCAACCCGCTAGGGGCGCGGGGAACTGCGCGACAAGCCCCCACCGGCCCGCAAGCCGACCACCGGACCCGCGGACCGACGGCGCCGCCTGACAAGAAAAACTGACGGCGCCGTCTACCGTCGGCACCACACAACGGCTTACCAGCCCGGAGGGCCCCGTGGCGGAGCGACAGGAGCGAACGGCACCCGATGCCGTGCTCACCCGGATCGGGCAGGTCGTGATGCTGCACCATGCCGGTGACCGCGAGGAGGCCCGCCGGCGCCTGCTCGACCTCTGGACGGAGCTCGGCGAGCACGGCGAGCCACTGCACCGCTGCACCCTGGCCCACTACCTGGCCGACACCCAGGACGACCCGTCCGACGAACTCGCCTGGGACCTGCGGGCGTTGTCCGCGGCGGACGAGGCGGAGGGAGACGCGCGGCTGCGCGGCTTCTACCCCTCCCTGCACCTGAACCTCGCCGCCGACTACGTCAAGCTCGGCCGTGCCGAGGCCGCCCGCAGCCACCTGCACCGGGCCCGCGGCACGGCCACCGCACTCGGCGACGACGGGTACGGCCACGGGGTCCGGGCCGCGATCAGCCGGCTGGAACTACGGCTCGGGGACGACGGCGACCCGGGCGCCGACTCCTGGGGCCCACCGCGGCAGCGGCCGCAGTAGGACCGTGCCGGCGTCTCAACGCCCGTAGGTCTGTTCGCAGATCCGTGCCTGCGGACTGTCCGCGTCCCAGCCGCCGTACTGCTTGCCGAGGGCGCACACGTCCGGGGTCTGCGGGGCGGCGGGGGAGAGGCCGGGACGGTCGGCCCGCGGGCTGTGCGACCGGGGCACGCCGTGGGGGTGCGGGGTGGCGGCGCGCGGGGCTGCCGGGGCGCGGTGGTGCGCGGGAGGGGGCGCGGGGGTGTGGGAGGCGGCCGGTGCGGCCCGGTGCGCCGGGCGGGACGGCCCGACCATCTCCAGGGCCTCCTTGACCGGCGCCTGCACCACCCGCGGCTCGGCACTGCCGTCCGGGCGGGGCACCGAGGGCAGCGAGGGCGCCGTACCCGGCGGCGGGCCGGGCATCGCCGGGCGCTGGACCGTCACACAGCCGGAGAGCGCCGAGACGGTCACGGTGACCAGGAGCGCTGCGATGGTCGTCGTTCGAGGCACCCGCGCAACTCTGCTGGGTCGGCGCGGAGGTTGACACCGGCGACAGGGCTTTGGTGCCCCGCACGGGTGATCTCGCACCCCGTACGGGGGACAGGCGGGTGCGAGGCTGACGTCAGGAGCCGGTCGCGCCGTCGATCCGCTCCCGGATCAGGTCGGCGTGGCCGTTGTGCCGGGCGTACTCCTCGATCATGTGGGTGTGGATCCAGCGCAGGTTCATCTCCTTGCCGGTGCGGCGGTGAGGGCTCTTGGAGAGGTCGTCCAGGCCGAAACCGGCCGCGGCCTGCCGGGCGGCCTCGATCTCGCTCTGCCAGGCCGCGTACGTCTCCTGCCAGGTGTCCGCCTCGGTGAGCCGGAACTCGCCGTCCGGATCCTCGTCGCTCCAGTAGATCGGCGGTGCCTCCTCGCCGCGGAGGACCCTGCGGTACCAGGACCGCTCCACGTCGGTCATGTGCCGCACCAGCCCCATCAGGGACAGCGGGGAGGGCTCCACGGAGGCGGTCCGCAGCTGGGCGTCGGTCAGGCCCTCGCACTTCACCGCGAGGGTCTGCCGATGGAAGTCCAACCAGCCCTCCAGCATGGTGCGTTCGGCGGCGTCCAGGGCGGGCATACGGCGTTCGGTCGTCATGCCCGGCATAGTGGCCCACCCCGGCCCGTCCCACCACGGATTATCGGCCCGTATGCTGCCCTTCAGGCACGGGCGGGCAACCGCGGGCACGTGCGGGCACACCACCAGGGGAGCGTCAGTGAAGGTCGGCTGCATCGGACTCGGCGACATCGCGCAGAAGGCGTACCTGCCGGTGCTGGCCACCCTGCCGGGCCTCGAACTCCACCTGCAGACCCGCACCGCCGCCACCCTCGACCGGATCGCCGACAGCCTCCACCTGCCCGCCGGCCGCCGGCACGCGACCCTCGACGACCTCCTCGCCCAGGATCTCGACGCCGCCTTCGTGCACGCGGCCACCGTCGCCCACCCGGAGCTCGTCACCCGGCTCCTTGAGGCGGGCGTACCCACGTATGTCGACAAGCCCCTCGCCTACCGGTTCGCCGACTCCGAGCGGCTCGTGACGCTCGCCGAGGCGCGGAACGTGTCGCTGGCCGTCGGCTTCAACCGGCGCCACGCCCCCGGCTACGTGCAGTGCGCCGACCACCCGCGCGAGCTGATCCTGATGCAGAAGAACCGTGTCGGGCTCCCCGAGGAACCCCGCACCATGATCCTCGACGACTTCATCCACGTCGTCGACACCCTGCGCTTTCTCGCCCCCGGCCCGGTCGAGGACGTGACGGTCCGCGCCCGGGCGGTCGACGGCCTGCTGCACCACGTCGTCCTCCAGCTCGCCGGCGACGGCTTCACGGCGCTCGGTGTGATGAACAGGCTCAGCGGCTCGGCGGAGGAGATCCTGGAGGTCTCCGGGCAGGACACCAAGCGCCAGGTCCTCAACCTCGCCGAGGTGATCGACCACAAGGGCCAGCCGACGGTCCGGCGGCGCGGCGACTGGGTGCCCGTCGCCCGGCAGCGCGGCATCGAACAGGCCGTGCTCGCCTTCCTGGACGCCGTCCGCGCCGGGAAGGTGCTCAGCGCCCGGGACGCACTGGCGACTCATGAGCTGTGCGAGCAGGTGGTACGAGAGGTGCTGCGGCACTCCGGCGCAGCCTGACCGTCCGCAGCCCCTCGGCCAGGCAGTAGGCGGCCAGCACCAGCAGCGCCCCGTCCACCGGCCAGTCGCCGTACCGCACGAACGGGGTGACCCCGCGGGCGATCGGCACCTCGTAGACCCGGGCGGTGCTCGCGTCGGTGCCGAGCCAGGAGCCGATGCGCTCGCCGTCCGGGCCGTAGACGGCGGAGACCCCGGTCAGCGTGGCGTGGACCATCGTGCGGCCGGTCTCGGCGGCCCGGAGCGCGGCCAGCGAGGCGTGCTGCTCGGGGGCCCAGCTGTCCTGGAAGGACGAGGTCGACGTCTGGCCGATCAGCACCTGCGCGCCGTCCTGGGCGAGATGCCGGCTCATGTCGGGGAACGCCGTCTCGAAGCAGATCATCGGGCCGATCCGCAGCCCGTGGCCGACGTCCATCACCACCTGCTCGGTGCCGCGCCGCCGGTCCTCGCCGGCCGCCTTGCCGACCGAGGTGGCCCAGCCGAGCAGGGAGCGGGCCGGTATGTACTCGCCGAACGGCACCAGCCGCATCTTGTCGTACCGGTCGCCGGTCGGGCCGTCGGCGCCGACCAGTATGGAGCTCTTGTAGATACCGGGCCGGTCGGAACGCCGGGCATCCACGTTGACCAGGATGTCCGCGCCGGTCTCCCGGGAGAGGGCCGCGATCCGCCGCGCGAGGTCGGGCCGGTCCCCGAGGTCGTACCCGACGCTGCTCTCGCCCCAGACGATCAGATCGGGATGCTGCCCGGCCAGCTGCCGGGTCAGCTGCTCCTCCCGGTCGAACCGCCGGACCCCGCTGTCGGCGCCGTCGACGATGCCGGGCTGTACGACGGCGATCCGGACGTGGCCGTCGACGTCCGGGCGCGGTGACCAGAGCCAGGCGGCTGACGTCGCGGCGGCCGTGGCCACCAGCGAGGCCACCGCGGGCACCCGGGCCTCCCGCACGGATATCAGCACGGCGACCGCGACATTGACGGCCACCACCAGGAAGCTCAGCAGCCACACCCCGCCGACCGAGGCCAGCCGCAGCGCCGGCGCCACCTGCCACTGGGTCGCGCCGAGCATGCCCCACGGCCCGCCGAGCCCCTGCCAGGAGCGCACCAGCTCCACCATCAGCCAGCCCGAGGGCAGCACCAGCACCGCGGCGGCGGCCCTCCCCGGCGACGGCACGCCGCCGAGCAGCCGGCGCGTCACCCAGCCCCAGGGCGCCCAGAACACGCTCAGCAGGCCGGCGATCAGGAAGATGAACACGTGCAGGCTCGGCAGCAGCCAGTGGTGGACGGCGACCATGAACCCGAACCCGCCGCACCAGCCGTCGTACGCCGCCCGCCGCCCGGTCGGCGCCGAGCGCGCCAGCAGCAGCCACGGGACCAGCGCGACGTACGCGAACCACCACAGCGACGGCGCGGGAAAGGCCAGCACCGGCAGCGCGCCCGTGAGCGCCCCGACGCAGGAACGCCGCCACGGGGAGGTCAGCCAGCGCTCGACGGTGCTCATCCATCGCCTCCTGCCCGCGGGTCCTTCCAGTGTGCGGGACCGGGCGGGATCTCCGACAGGGGGCACGGGCGCGGGCTCAGTCGGACACGGCCACCGCACGCGGGTCGGGCAGCCGGCGCCACCGCTCCTCGACGACCACCTGACGCAGCCGCCAGCCGTCCCGGGTGCGCAGGAACGCGAAGGAGTACCGGCCGCCGCACACGAAGTCCGGGGCGGTGGCGGCGCTGTCGCCGCCGGCGAACCGCATCGGGTTGACGTAGTCGGCCTGGACGTGCGCGGCGTCGCCGGTGTCGTGCTCCAGGATCCCGAACCGCACCAGGCGGTTGACGATCAGGTGCTGCCGCATCGAGAACAGGGTCAGGTTCTCCGCGAGCCACCCGGCGACCTGCACGGCATCGCCCTCGATCCCGCCGGCGGAGCGGTAGTCGGCCCGCCCGTCCGCGGTGAACAGCCTCCGGTACGCCGCCCAGTCACCGTCGTCGACGGCCACCGCGTACTCGGTGACCATCTCGTCCACGGCCAGCCGGTCCATCACGGTCGCGAGCTCCACACGCTGCGTCATCGGCTCAGTGTTGGGCACGGGGCGGGCGGAGCCAAGGGGCACGGGCGATATTCGGTGATGTTCGAACCGGATTCCCCACCGTTTCCCGTAGAGCCGAGCAGATGAGTCGAGTTGTGCCGATGAGTCCCGCGCGCTCCGGCGGTCGTACCGTCGAACCCCTTACCGAGGAGGACTCCCGATGCGCAGCGTGACCTACTCGATGAACCTCTCGCTCGACGGCTACATCGTCGGGCCGGACGGCGAGTTCGGCTGGACGGCTCCCGACGAGGAGGTCTTCCGCTTCGTCACCGACGAGATCCGGGAGGTCGGCGTCCACCTGCTGGGGCGGCGGCTGTACGAGACGATGCTGTACTGGGAGACCGCCGACCAGGACCACTCGCTCGACTTCTCCACGGTCGAGTGGGCCGCTCTCTGGAAGCGGCTCCCCAAGGTCGTGCTCTCCACCACGCTGTCGGCGGTGCGGGGCAACGCCCGCCTGGCCTCCGGCGGCCTGGCGGAGGAGATCCGCCGGTTGCGGGCCGAGCCGGGGGAGGGCCGCATCGCGATCGGCGGCGCGTCCCTCGCCGCCGAGGCGGCCGCGTCCGACCTGATCGACGAGTACCGGGTCAGGGTCTCCCCGGTCCTGGTCGGCGGCGGTATCCCGTTCTTCCCCCGGGACGAACGCAGGTCGGATCTCGAACTGGTCGAGACCCGCACCTTCGGCTGCGGAGTCGTCCACCTCCACTACCGCGTGGCGCGCTGAGTGCTCGGAATGCATGCGATCAGTCCCGGGGACGGAAGGGGTGAACGCGAGCGATGTACGGCGGATGTCCAAGCCCGATGACCGGGGAGGAAACCCCAGCGTGAGCGACATGGTGGTCCAGAAGATCGTTCGGCCCGAGCGCGTGGTGTCGGGCCCGTGGCCGGAGGTGATCGCCTCGAATCTCGACTACCACCGGGCGACCTTCCTGTGGAAGTGCGAGGGACTCCCGGAGGAACGGCTGCGGCAACGTCCGGTGCGGTCGTCGGCGTTGACCCTGCTGGGGCTCATGCGCCATCTCCAGGGGGTCGAGCGGGCCTGGTTCCAGCGGACGCTGGCCGGCACGACGCCTCGCTTCCCTCCCTACCGGACCTATGCCACCGCCGACGGCGGCGAGTGGTACGACGAGTCGGACGCCACGCCGGCCAGGGACGTCTACGAGGACTACCTCACGGCGTGCGAGGAGTCGCGGCAGGTCTTCGCTGAGGTGGCCGCCGATCTCGCCCGCATCGTGCCGAACCCGGAGTTCGGCGACACCGATGTGCGGTTCGTCCTTGAACACGTGATCGAGGAGTACGCCCGCCACGTCGGCCACGCGGACCTCCTCCGCGAGGCCATCGACGGCGCCACCGGCGAGTAGCCTGCCGGTCGGCCGGCCGCTGTACGTGACGGGAAGGGGGCCAGGGCGGCTCGTGGCGGACCGCGAGCGCACTCCGGCGCTCGCCGAGGCGGACCGGGAACTGCTCGGCGGGACGCTGCGGAGCCTGCGGCGGGCGGTCGGCGAGCGCGGTGGCGCCGAGCGGCTGCTGCACGGCGAGCCGTACCCGGGCAACCTGCTCGGCACGGCGGACCGGCTGCTCTTCGTCGACCTGGAGACGTGCTGCCGCGGGCCCGTCGAATTCGACCTCGCCCATGCGCCCGAAGCCGTGGGCGAGCACTGTCCGGGGGCCGATCAGGAGCTGCTGCGCGAGTGCCGGATCCTCGTGCCGGCGATGATCACCGCGTGGCGCTGGGACACCGACGACCAGCTCCCGGACGGGCGTCGGCTGGGCGCGGAGTGGCTCGGTCGGATCCGGGCGGCACCCGGTCCCGACGGCCCGGACAGCCGGCGCTGAGGGCCGCCGCCGGGCGCCGGTGCGGGCCGGTGCTCGCGCCCGCGGGGTCGTAAGATCGTCGTCCGGTCGGTTCGAGGAGGTCTGCGATGGCACGTCCCGTCACGGTGGTCACCGGCGGCAGCAGGGGTATCGGCGCGGCGACCTGTCTGCGGCTCGCGGCCGACGGGCACGACCTGGTGATCGGTTACGTCCGGGACGGGGACGCCGCCGAGACGGTCGCGGAGGAGGCGCGGAAGGCCGGGGCACGCTGTACCGTCGTCCGGGTGGACACCTCCGTGGAGGCCGATGTGGAGGGGCTGTTCGACGCGGCGGAGCGGGAGCTGGGGGCCGTCACCGGACTGGTGAACAACGCCGCCGTGACCGGGCCGTTCGGGCGGCTGGCCGACGCGGAGGCCGCGGATCTCCGCCGGGTGGTGGAGGTCAACCTGCTGGGCGCGCTGCTGTGCTCACGCCGTGCCGCCCGGCTGATGGCCGCGCGGGGGAGCGGTGCCATCGTGAACGTGTCCTCGGCGGCGGCCACCCTCGGCAGCCCCGGCGAGTACGTCCACTACGCGGCGACCAAGGCGGCCGTCGACGCCCTCACCGTGGGCCTCGCCAAGGAACTCGGCCCCGACGGCGTGCGGGTCAACGCGGTGGCACCCGGCGTGATCGACACCGAGATCCATGCGGCGATGGGCGACCCGGGCCGAGCCGAACGGGTCGGCCACACCACGCCGTTGGGCCGTGCAGGGCGGCCCGAGGAGATCGCCGCCGCCATCGCCTGGCTGCTGTCGCCCGAGGCCTCCTACACGACGGGCACGGTGCTGCGCGTCTCCGGCGGCCGGTGAACACCGGGCCGGTCGGGTCCGGTCAGGCCGCCTCGATGATCTGCTCGCGGATCGCCGCGGCCCACTCGACCACCAGCAGCTCGTACTCCGTCCGCTCCTGAGCCGACAGCGTTCCGCCCGCACGCAGCCACAGCGCCCGGATGTGCTCGTTGACCTCGGCAGCAGACCGCACGGAACCAGGGGTTCGGGAATCGGGGGACATGAGAAACAGCGTAGGGGCAAGAACTGACCGTGCGCTACCGGGCCACTACGCAGACCGTATGGGGTTGGTCACGGGCGATACGGCAGGCGGGTGGCCACGCCTTGGCATTTGCCAGGCGGCTCGCCGCGGCTCCGGCCGGGCGGTGCGCCCCTGGGCAGGACTTCGTCCTCGCCGGAGCGGGTACGGCGGCCCCGAACCCCTGGAGAACGACGGGCGTCGGGGGTTGGCCGAGATGCGGCGCCCGGCCGTCGTCGCCTCGTCGTTCCCGCGCCGTCCCCCCCGTCGTCACCCGGTCGGCAGCGCCGAGGCGAGCAGCGCGAGCTTCTCGGCGCTGCCGCTTCCCGGGTCCGGGTGGTAGACGACGAGGGTCTGCCCGGCCGCCCCGCTGACGTTCAGCCGCTCCCGGTTCAGCCGCAGCCGGCCGACCTGGGGGTGCTCGACGACCTTGGCCGCGCCGTCGCAGGACGCCACGTCGTGCCGGGCCCAGAGGCGGCTGAAGTACGGGCTGGCGAGGGAGAGTTGGCCGACGAGCTCGACGACGCGCGGGTCGTCCGTGTCGGTCCCGACGGAGCTCCGGAAGCCGGCGACCATGCCGGCGCCGGCCTCCTCCCAGCCGGGGTGGAGGGCCTGCTCGGCCGGGTCGAGGAAGATGTCCCGCAGCCGGTTGGCGCCGACCGAGAAGCGCGGTGACAGCGCGGTCGCGAGGGCGTTGACGGCGAGGACGTCGAAGTACCGGCCCTCGACCAGCGCGGGGAGCGGAAGGGCGGCGACGAGCTGGGCGACGCCCGGCGGGACGGTCTCCTGCCGGGCCCGCCGCCGGCGCCGGCGGGGCCGGTCGGCGCCGAGACGGAGCAGATACGCCGTCGCGTCCTCGTCGAGCCGCAGCACGCGCGCGAGGGACTCCAGGACCTGCACGGAGGGGTTGCGGTCGCGGCCCTGCTCCAGGCGCAGGTAGTAGTCGGCGCTGATGCCGGCCAGCATCGCGACCTCCTCCCGGCGCAGCCCCGGCACCCGCCGCACCCCCTGCGCGGGGATGCCGGCCTGCTCCGGCGTGACCAGCTCGCGGCGGGCCCGCACGTACGCGCCCAGCGGGTTCGGTTCGTCGGTCATCCCGCCACCGTAATGCGGTCGCCGCGCCCGTGCCTGGTCCTGTCACCCCCAGGATCACCAGGGCGCTGCCCCGTCCGGGGCCGGGCCGCCAGCGTGGACGGCGACAGCGACGAGCAAGCCGAGGAGCGCGATCATGCCGACGTATCTGCTGGTACACGGTGCCTGGCACAGCGGGGAGTGCTGGGAGCGGGTGGTCCCCCTGCTGGCGGCGGCGGGACACCGGGCGTACGCACCCTCCCTGACCGGTCATGGCGAGAAGGCCCCGCTGCTCGGACCGGACGTCGGTCTCGACACCCACGTGGCCGACGTCGTCGGGCTGATCAGGGGCGAGGACCTCACCGACGTCGTCCTCGTCGGACACAGCTACGCGGGTCTTGTCGTCTCGGCCGCCGCCAACGAAGTGCCCGACCGCATCGGGCAGTTGGTCTACCTCGACGCGATGGTCCCGGAGCACGGCGAGACCGCGGCCGACGTCCAGCCCGCGAGCCGCGCCCTGATCGACCGGGCCCTCGCCTCCGAGAGCGGCTGGCGGGTCCCGCCGATGCCCGAACTGCCGCCGCCCTACGGCCTGTTCGGGGTGACCGAGGCGGCGGACGTGGCGTGGCTGCGCGGCATGCTGTCCGACCAGGCGGTGCGCACCCTCCAGCAGCCGGTGCGCCTGGACGATCCCGCCGTGGGCGCGATCCCGCGGACCCACATCCACTGCGTGGCGAACGTCCCGGAGGGCATCGCCCGCCGACCGGTCCCCGCCGCCGAGCAGGTGTGGGAACTGCCCACCGGCCACGACTGCATGATCACCATGCCGGCCGAGCTCACCGCCCTCCTGCTCAAGCTGGGCTGACCCCGGGCGGATATCCACTGGGTCCGGCAGCAGGTTGTCCGTAGGGTCGGCGTATGGCGGACGACGACGGGCGTATGGCGGACGAGAACCGGCGGGCGGTACAGGCGGCGGTCGACGCGGAGCTGCGGCTCCTCGATCCCGAGGTGCGGGCCCGCCCGGACCTCGTCCTGGAGCTGCTCGACCCGGACTTCACCGAGGTCGGGGTCTCCGGCCGCCGCTGGGACGCGACGTCGATCCTCACGGTGACCAGCGGCGGATCGGTGTCCCCTGAGTCACCGGTCGAGGTGGCCGAGATGTCCGGGACCGTCCTGGCCCCGGGCCTCGTCCACCTGACCTACTTCGCGGACAACCAGGGCCGCCGCGCCTGGCGCACCTCCCTGTGGCGCCTCACGGACACGGGCTGGCGCGTCTACTACCACCAGGGCACCCCGGCCGCCGCGGAAGACTGACCGAAGCAGCGCCCCGAAAGGGGCGCGGGGAACTGCGCGACCAGCCACAACGACGCCGCACCCGACCGACAACCTGGCCCGGCGTCCCGCGGAGCGCCTAGCTCGCCGACTCCGCCGCGTGCGGGCTCAGCACGTCCGCCGAGACCAGGGCGATGATCACGATGCCGAGGGCGATGCGGTACCAGACGAACGGCATGAAGCTCTTGTTGGAGATCCACTTCATGAACCACGCGATCACCGCGTACCCCGACACGAACGCGATCACCGTGGCGAACAGGGTCGGACCCCAGGCCACATGGCCCTCGCTCACCGAGTCCTTGACCTCGAAGGCGCCGGAGGCCAGCACCGCCGGGATGGCGAGCAGGAAGGAGTAGCGGGCCGCCGCCTCGCGCCGGTAGCCCATGAACAGGCCCCCGCTGATGGTGGCGCCGGAGCGGGAGACGCCGGGGATCAGGGCGCAGGCCTGGCAGAGGCCGTAGATCAGGCCGTCCTTCACGCTCAGGTTCTCGAGCGTCTTGCGCTGCTTCGGCGCCCGGTGCCGCCCGCCCGTCTCGTCGCGGGCGGCGAGCCGGTCGGCGATGCCGATGACGACGCCCACGACGATGAGCATGGTCGCGGTGATCCGCAGGTCGCGGAACGGACCCTCGATCTGGTCCTTCAGGGTCACGCCCAGCAGACCGATCGGGATCGAGCCGACGATCACCAGCCAGCCCATCTGGGCGTCGTGGTTGCGCCGCATCGCCTTGTCGAACAGCGACCGGAACCAGGCCGAGACGATCCGCCCGATGTCCTTGCGGAAGTAGATCAGCACCGCGGTCTCCGTGCCGATCTGGGTGATCGCCGTGAAGGCGGCCCCCGGATCCTTCCAGCCGGAGAAGGCCGCGGTCAGCCGCAGATGCGCGCTGGAGGAGACGGGCAGGAACTCGGTCAGCCCCTGGACGAGGCCGAGGACCAGCGATTCAAACCAAGACATGAAGGTACGGCGTCCCAGGGGTGAGGAAGGGGCGGGTGGTCGCGCGGGCTCACGTGGTGGTGCGGGAACACGCGCTCACGCAACCGTGCGCGAGCAGCACGGGCACGTGATCATGCGTGTCCCACCGCAGCGTATCGGGCCGGGGTGACAGCGGGGACACAGGGGTTCGGCAGGCGGCCTGGCGACCACGGGGTGTTGACCGGTCAAGGTGCCGCCGCTTACGTTTCAGCAGGGGAAAGCGCTTGCTCCGCACATCGGGGTGCGGGTACGGCGCACCTCGGGCGCGAGTTCGCCCATCGCCGGTACACGCCCGAGGAGTGCTGATCACGTCCATGCCCCGCTCCCCCCGCTCCGCGGACCCCTTCGCCGGCCGCCGCGTCCGGGCCGCCGTCGGCGGCGCCGGCGCCATCGGGCGCGGCTCCCGTCCGCCCGTCCTCGCCCGCCCGGCCGCGGGCTGGGCGCCGGCCGTGCGCGAGGAGGTGTCCGCGTGAGCGGCGAGCTGCGGATCACGCACACCCACGGCGACCGGATCACCGTGACCGAGCCGGTCACCGGGGTGCAGCTGTTCTCGTACGTCTACCGGCCGGAGACCGCCTGGGAGGCGCCGCGGCCCTACCTGCACCCGATCCGTACCCTCGCCGGGGACGTGGTCACCGACTACCGGCCCAACGACCACCGCTGGCACAAGGGCCTCTCCCTGACCGCCTCCCACCTGTCGGGCGCGAACCTGTGGGGCGGCAACTCCTATGTGCACGGCCGGGGTTACCTGGCCATCCCGGAGCGCGTCGGCTCGATGCGGCACACCGGCTTCGACGAGCTGTCGTCGGCCGACGGCTGTCTCGTGGTCGCGGAGCGGCTGACCTGGCATCCGTACGACGGGACGCTGTGGGCGGAGGAGCGGCGCCGCATCGAGGTCCATGACGTGGACCCCGGGGCGCGTTCCTGGGCGCTGACCTGGACCAGTGAGATCACCAACCGCCGTACCGAACCGCTGCTGTTCGGCAGCCCGACCACGGCCGGGCGTGAACAGGCGGGCTACACCGGCCTGTTCTGGCGCGGCCCGCGCGCCTTCCGGGACGGCCGGATCGTCGGCCCCGAGGGGGAGGGCCCGGAGGCCATGGGTTCCCAGTCCCCCTGGCTGGCCCTGTCCGGCGAGCACGACGGCGCCGACGGCCATGCCACCGTCGTCTTCGAACACGCCCCGGAGAACGACCACTTGGGCACCCGCGGCAGCCACCCCGCGCACTGGTTCGTGCGCAACGAGCCGTTCGCCGGCATCGCCCCCTCCTGGGCCTTCCACGACGAGCTGGAACTGGCCCCCGGCGACACCCTCCGGCGCCGCTACCGGGTCGTCGTCGCCGACGGCGCCTGGGAGCGCGCGGAGATCGCCGGGTACCTGGGGGCACACCCGTGGTGAGCGGCGGGGAGGTCACGGTCGACGCGCCGCGGGGCGGGGCGGTGTCGCACCCGGCTGTCAGTGACCGGGCCGTCGCCGACGGCATGCGTGGCGGAACTCCCCGTCTGCACTTGGCCTGTTCGGAGGCGTAACCGGTCACCGGCGGTCGGGGTGCGGTGCGGGCGCCCACCGTCCGGGCGTCACCCTCCTGATCCAGCACAGCGGGCTGCCGCGCCCTGCGCGAGGCCACGGGGGAGCAGCTCGACCGCCTCGGACGGGGCGATCTCACGCACGTCGCCGATGCGCGGGCGGCTCGACGGGTACTCGGACCAGCGGCATCAGCAGGGGGCCGGGGTGGGCCGTGGACACGGTCCACCCCGGGTGGCTCAGGCACTGAAGCCCCGCTCCGGGGGTGTTCGGCCGGGTTCCTCGGACATGGCGGGGCGTCCCGGGAGGTGCGCCGGGGAAGGGCCGGGTGCCGGGGGCCGCGGGGTGCGCGCCACGACGACGTTCCGGTCGATGGTGTCGAAGAGAGCGGTGACCTCCCGGCTCACGTCGGAGAGCGCGGGTGGCAACTGGGCGAGCGCCACCGTCCAGGTTCGGCGGTGTTCCTGGGCAAAGGTCGCCAGCGCCTCGGTCGCCACTTGCGCATCTTCCTCGCGAGAGGAGTCGCCGGGAGCGATCAGGAGCAGACGTACTCCCTCGGAGGTGTCGTCCCGCAAGCCGGTCACCGCCACCCGGAGTTCAGTCGTGCTCCGTGCGTCGGCAGCCTCGCCGTTCTGCCGGACCAGCAGGCCGTGCACTTCCATCAGCCGGGTCGAGGCCTGGTCGAGGTAGGTCTGGCCGCGCTGGTCGTCGCTGTCGGACAGATAGTCGAGCTTGAAGTCCTCGATGCCGCGTTTGAGGCCGTACAGGGAGTCGCCGGGCAGGGCGTCGGAGCTGGCGGCGGCGACCCCGCCGAAGGCTCCGGCGGCCACACCGACGCTCAGGCCGCCCGCGACGAGCCCCCTGGCGAGCCGGGAACGCGGCCGCAACCTGCCCAGCGGGCCGGCCCGATGCGCGCCCTTGGCACGGGACGAACGCTGCTCGGGTACCGAAGCGCCTGCCGCCCCGCCCAGGGTGCCCTCCGCCAGCATGGCCTCCATCGCGGCCACCAATTGGGCCCGCTGGACGACCTTGACCTCCGGGTCGAGCTCCGGTTTGGGCAGCGCGGCGAGTCCGGTCGCCAGGGCCGACAGCTCGCCCTGCTCGGTCCGTTCGGCCCGGTCCGGGGCGGCCGGCGGATCGCCCGTCGGTCCTCCGGACGGCTCGGCCGCCGGGTCCCGGTCGGGCTGCTCCTCCAGGGCCTGGGCGAAGGCGGTCGCGCGGCGCCGCCTCGCGAGGATGGCCAGACCCCCCTGCTCTCCCGCAGACACCGCGGCGGGACTCTCCTGCCGGTACGGCGCGGCGAAGGCCGTCGGCGGGGTCCCGGTGGTCGGCTCCGGCGCGGGGGAGAGTTGTGCGGCAGTCTCCCGCACCCACGCGAGCATGGCCGCCTGGGCCTCGGCGGTGAGCAGCGGGTGCTGCTCCTCCAAATGCTCCGCCGCCGCCTTGAACCGTTCGGTGATGGAGGGATCCGGGAAGGGACTGGGCTCGGCGTCATGCCTCTCACTGGTCATCGCTCCTCCTTTCCCGTCCCAGGCTCTGTCGCCGTGGTGCCGAAGAACTGCTGCAACCGCCGGGTGGCCCGGGTCAGGTGGGTCGTCACGGTGCTGCGGGTGATGCCGAGTGCCTCGGCGATCAGCGAGTCCGGCAGGTCCAGCATCCACTTCATGACGGCTACTTGACGCATGGCCGGGGGCAGTTGCTGCAGGGCGGCTTTGACATAGTCGTCGGAGATCTCTCTTTCGAGGGGATCGGGGGAGTTGACCTGGGACGTCCGGGAGGGTGTGAGTCTCTGCACCAGCAGGGCGTGCCGAACCGAGGTTCGGTGGCGCTCTTTGATGCCGTTCCGCAACGTCTTGAACAGATAGGCTCCGGGGTTCGTGATCTTGTCCCAGCGGGTGTAGATCGCCAGGAAGGCCGGGCTGACGATCTCGCGCACGTCGTCGTGGGGCATCGCCTGCTCCAGCGATTGGACGAACGCCACGGCCTTGGGCTGGTAGTCGGCGAAGAACCGTGCGAACTCCGCGTCGCGTGCCCGTGCGGCCTCGTCGGGCGGAGGGTGCGAGGTCACCGGCCCCCGCCCGCTCCGCCGGTGCGGGAAGACCGCCCTGCCGCGGGGACGGCGGTGCACCTGCGGCCGCGGGGCCGTTGGGCCCGGGCCGCGGTCCGGGGTGCCATCGGCCGCCGTTCCGGTTCGATGCGTTGCTCGGGCAGCTGGAGTTCCCAGATCAGTACGGTGCCGCCACGACCCCGGTGCTCTTCCCGGACGGTGCCGCCGGTACGGGCGAGTTCCCGCAGGACGGAACAGTGAAATCGCTCCCGGGAGCGGTCGCGGACCCATCTGGCGATCGTCCTGGCGTGGGCCAGCGTGCTGACCGCCAGGACCGCGCTCTGGGCGAGTTGGTGCACGAGTGGTGTCCTTCGGTGCGTGAGGAGGAGGTGAACCCTTACGCAGGGAAGAGGCGCTCGGCCCCCGGAATGACGAGGCCGTCCCAGTCGCAAAATTGAACGAGGCTTCACTCGGTGAGCGGCAGGGCCCGGCGGTCCCCGCCGGGCTCAAGCCGTCGTCGGCCCCACGACCGTCCAGCCCGGTGCCTGCGGGTGGGCCGTCAGGTCCTCGTGCCGTACCGGGTCGCCGCAGGCCTCGCAGACGACGACCGCGGCGAGCGTCCTGCCGCAGTTGTGCTCGATCACCATGGGACGGTCGCCGTCCGGGTGGAGATGGCGGTCGCCCCAGGCCATCAGGGTCATCAGGACCGGCTCCAGTTCGAGGCCCGCCTGGGTGGCCCGGTACTCGAAGCGCTGCGGCCGCTCGCTGTAGACGCGCTTGGTGAGGATCCCGGCGTCGACGAGCCGGCGCAGCCGGGTGGCCAGGATGTCGCGCGGGGCGCCGATGTTGCGCACCAGCCGGTCGAAGCGGCCGTTGCCCAGACACACCTCCCGCAGGACCAGCAGGGAGTACTTCTCGCCGACCAGCGCCAGGGTGTCGGCGATCGAGCATGGGCGGGGGTCCTTGGGGTCGGCCATGGGCTCAGTCTAGTAGAGGGTTGGATTTTCCAACCCTCAGAGTTATGGTGGGTTCGGATTTCCTACTCACCGGTAATCGAGACTGGCAATCGAGGTCCCCGAGATGCGTGACGCAGTCATCGTCGAAGCCGTACGCACCCCCGTCGGAAAGGGCAGGCCGAACGGGTCGCTGGCGCACGTCCACCCCGTCGAACTCCTCGCCCACACCCTGCGGACCCTCGTCGAGCGCTCCGGCGTCGACCCCGCCCTCGTCGACGACGTGATCGGCGGCACCGTCGACCAGGTCGGCGAGCAGGCCATGAACACCACCCGGTACGCCGTCCTGTCCGCGGGCTTCCCGGAGACGGTCCCGGCGACCACCGTGGACCGCCAGTGCGGCTCCTCCCAGCAGGCCGTGCACTTCGCCGCGCAGGGCGTCATGTCCGGCGCCTACGACATCGTGATCGCCTGCGGCGTCGAGTCGATGAGCCGGGTGCCGATGTGGTCCAACGTGCCGGCCGGCAAGGACCCCTTCGGGCCCGGAGTCGCCGCGCGCTACCCGGAGGGCCTGGTCCCGCAGGGCATCAGCGCCGAGCTCATCGCCGCGAAGTGGTCGCTCTCCCGGGCGGAGATGGACGACTTCGCGGTCTCCTCGCACCGGAAGGCGGCGGCAGCGTGGGCGGCGGGGCTGTTCGACGCGCAGGTCGCTCCGCTGGACGGCGTCGCCCGCGACGAGTCCGTACGGCCCGGCACCACCGCCGAGGTACTCGCCGGACTCAAGCCCGCCTACTACGACCCCGGGTTCGCCGAGCGGTTCCCGCAGATCGAGTGGAACGTCACCGCGGGCAACGCGAGCCCGGTCAACGACGGCGCGTCCGCGGTGCTCATCACCTCCGGCGAGACCGCGGCGAGGCTCGGGTTGCGGCCACTGGCCCGGCTGCACGAGTTCGCCGTGACCGGCTCCGATCCGTTGCTCATGCTGACCGGCGTGATCCCGGCGACGGAGAAGGTGCTGCGGCGGGCCGGGCTCGGCATCGGGGACATCGACCTGTTCGAGGTGAACGAGGCGTTCTCCAGCGTGGTGCTGGCCTGGCGGCAGGAGACGGGGGCGGATCCCGCCAAGGTGAACGTGCACGGTGGGGCCATCGCCCTCGGGCATCCGCTGGGGGCGAGCGGGACTCGGCTGACGACGACGCTGGTGCACGCGATGCGGGAACGCGGCGCTCGCTTCGGTCTTCAGACGATGTGTGAGGCGGGTGGGTTGGCGAACGCGATGATTCTGGAGGCGGTTCGGTAGGGCTGCGCCCAATGGGGTGCCGGGTGGGGGCGTTGGGCGGCTGACCGCGCGGTGGGGGCTGGGCGCGCGGTTCCCCGCGCCCCTTGCGGGGCGCTAGCGCTTGGGGCGTAGATGGTGGCGCTTGCGCCAGGCGACCACCGCGCCCGCCACCGCCGGGATGACGATCGCCGCCACCGAGATCAGGAAGACCGGGGACGTCGGGGTCGAGGCACGGGCGCCTGCGACCACGTAGGCGGCGACGTTCGGGATCGAGCCCAGGGCCGTGGCCACCAGGAACGGGGTGCAGCGCATGCGGGAGACGGCGGCCGCGTAGTTCGCGGCCCAGAAGGGGACGCCGGGGAACAGGCGTACCGCCAGCATCGAGCGGAAGCCGTGCTTGCTGAACTGGTTGTCCGCCGCCTTGAGCAGCCGGCCGCGCAGCAGCGGGCGCAGGGCCTCCTGGCCGAGCATGCGGCCGAGCACGAAGGAGAGCCACGCCCCGAGCACGGTGCCGGCCATGGCCGCGCCCATGCCCAGGGCCGAACCGAACAGCGCGCCGGCCGCCAGGTTCAGGATCGGGCGGGGCACGAACGCCACCGTGATCAGGCCGTACGCCACGGCGAAGACCACCACCGCGGTGGTGCCCGCCACGTGCGGCGGCCAGCCCTGCGTCATCAGCTTCTGCGGCTCGAAGAGCAGCACCGACGACCCGGCCGCCGCCAGGAGCGCGACGAGCAGGGACAGCCGGGACCACGGCGACAGCAGCACGCGGGTACAGCGTGCGCCGAAGCTCAGCGGGGCCGGCATGGCGATGGTCAGCTCCTCGGCGGCGGCCCGGGGAGAGGCCGTGGCGGTGCCAGAGCGGTTGGCATCGAGCATTCGGCGACACTAACCGAAGCGGATGTGTGATCGCCGTATGGTTCCCGTCCCTTGGGTGAAATCGGCGCCGCGGAAAACCGTTCGACGTGGGGCGACGCGTCGGACATGATCTGTGTCATGTTCCGGTTCGCCTTCCTCGTCGCAGCATCCGCAGTCGCGGATGCGCCGAAGGCTGCCGTTCCCGTTCTCACGGCCGCTGTCGACGGCGCCCGAAGCTGACCCTCCCCGGAAAGTCCGGCGGACCCCGCAGGGGGAGGGTCGGCCGGTTTCTCGGGGTCCCCGCTCTTCCTTCGGACAAGCTTCGAGGTACAGCCATGCCCAAGACGGCATACGTCCGCACCAAACCGCATCTCAACATCGGCACGATGGGCCACGTCGACCACGGCAAGACCACCCTGACCGCCGCCATCACCAAGGTCCTCGCCGAGCGCGGCACCGGCACGTTCGTGCCGTTCGACCGCATCGACCGGGCCCCCGAGGAGGCGCTCCGCGGCATCACCATCAACATCGCGCACGTCGAGTACGAGACCGACACCCGGCATTACGCCCATGTGGACATGCCGGGTCATGCCGACTACGTCAAGAACATGGTCACCGGTGCCGCGCAGCTGGACGGGGCGATCCTCGTCGTCTCCGCGCTCGACGGGATCATGCCGCAGACCGCCGAACACGTGCTGCTCGCCCGGCAGGTGGGCGTCGACCACATCGTGGTCGCGCTCAACAAGGCCGACGCGGGCGACGAGGAGCTCACCGACCTCGTGGAGCTGGAGGTCCGGGAGCTGCTGACCGCGCAGGGGTACGGCGGTGACTCCGTGCCCGTGGTCCGGGTCTCCGGGCTCAAGGCACTGGAGGGCGACCCGCGGTGGACGGCGTCGATCGAGGCGCTGCTCGACGCGGTCGACACCTACGTGCCGATGCCGGAGCGGTACCTGGACGCGCCGTTCCTGCTGCCGGTGGAGAACGTGCTCACCATCACCGGGCGGGGCACTGTCGTGACCGGTGCCGTGGAGCGGGGGACCGTGCGGGTCGGGGACCGGGTGGAGGTGCTCGGCGCGGACGTCGAGACCGTCGTCACCGGCCTGGAGACCTTCGGGAAGCCGATGGACGAGGCGCAGGCCGGGGACAACGTGGCGCTGCTGTTGCGGGGCGTGCCCCGGGACGGGGTGCGGCGGGGGCACGTGGTGGCGGCGCCGGGGAGCGTGGTGCCGGCCCGGCGGTTCTCGGCGCGGGTCTACGTCCTGTCGGGGCGCGAAGGGGGTCGTACGACTCCCGTCTCGACGGGGTACCGGCCGCAGTTCTACATCCGTACGGCGGATGTGGTCGGGGACGTCGACCTCGGTGAGACGGCGGTCGCCCGGCCCGGGGACACGGTGGAGATGACCGTGGAGCTGGGGCGGGACGTGCCGCTGGAGGCGGGGCTGGGGTTCGCCATCCGTGAGGGCGGCCGGACCGTCGGCGCCGGGACGGTGACCTCCGTGGAGTGAGGTTGCGGTGTGCGGGGGACTGCGGGCCGGCGGGGGCCGGTCGCGCAGTTCCCCGCGCCCCTTTCGGGGGCGCCCTCGTGACCGTCGGCGACATGGCCCCGCGCCTCTTTGCGGGCACGCGCAACGCACAATGGAGAGGTGAACGAAGCCATACCCGTCCTCCGGGTCACCGCCCACGGCACCGCCAAGCTGATGCCCGATGTCGACCGGGAGCGGGCCTGGTTGCTGACCGTCGACGGGGCGCCGCAGTCGTATGTGGATCTCGACGAGCCGACGCATCTCGAGTTCGAGTACGCCCGGCGGCTCGGGTATGCGCTGGACGCCGTGGCGGAGGCCGGGGTGCCGCTGGACGTGCTGCATCTCGGCGGGGGTGCCTGCACGCTTCCCCGGTACGTGGCGGCGACCCGGCCCGGGTCCCGGCAGCACGTCGTGGACGCCGACCGGGAGCTGCTGGAACTGGTCACCGAGCATCTGCCGCTGCCGGAGCGGGCCGGCATCGCGGTGCACGCCGCCGACGCGCGCGGCTGGCTGGAAGCGGCGCCCGCGGATTCGGCGGACGTGCTGATCGCGGACGTCTTCGGCGGGTCCCGGATCCCCGCGCACCTGACCTCGCTGGGGTACGCGCGGGAGGCCGAGCGGGTCCTGCGGGGCGACGGGGTCTACCTCGCCAACCTCGCGGACTCCGCCCCCTTCGGCTTCCTCCGCTCCCAACTCGCCACGTTCGCCGCCGTCTTCGAGGAGCTGGCGCTCATCGCCGAGCCCGGCGTGCTGCGCGGGCGGCGGTTCGGGAACGCGGTGCTCATCGCCTCGCACCGGCCGATCGACGTCGGCGCGCTGGCCCGTCGTACGGCCGCCGACGCCTTTCCGGCGCGGGTCGAACACGGGGCCGCGCTGCGGGAGTTCGTCGGCGCGGCCCGGCCGGTCGGGGACGCGGACGCCGTACCGTCACCCGAGCCCCCCGGCGGAGCGTTCGGGATCGGGTGAGGCGGCCGACGGCTGTGCGGTGACCGAAACCGTGCGGCGGGTGAGGTCGCGGACGTCCGGGACCAGGAGCACCGCGGCCGTGACGGCGACGACCAGGCCCGCGCAGCCCCACAGGGCCGGGCCCCGGCCGAAGACCTGCTCGGCGGGGCCCGCCAGCGCCATCGCCAGGGGCAGCAGGGAGACGGAGCCGAACCAGTCGTACGCCGAGACCCGGGAGAGCTTCTCCTCGGGGATCTCCTGGTGCAGCGCGGTCATCCAGGAGACGCCGAAGACCTCGACCGTCGCGCCCGCCACGAACATCACCACGCAGAGCACGCCGACGGGGGCGGGCACCGCGAGCGCCGCGGAGGGGAGCGCGAGCGGGAAGATGCAGAGGGTGCCGACGAACAGGAGCCGGCGGGGCTTCCAGCGGGTCATCAGGAGGGCGCCGGCCACCGTACCCGCGCCGAACGCGGCCAGCGCCAGGCCCCAGGGGCCCGCTCCGCCCAGGCTGTCGCGGGCGACCAGCGGGCCGTAGACCGCGTCGGCGGCACCCACCACCGCGTTCGCGATCGAGAACTGCACGACGATCCCCCACAGCCAGGGACGGCCCGTGAACTCCCGCCAGCCGTCCCGGAGATCGGCCAGCATCCCGTCGCCGGGGGCGCGCGGCGGGATATGGCTGACGTCGAGGAACGAGCGCAGCGCACCGGCGACCGCGAACGCCGCCGCGTCCACCGCCAGCACCCAGCCGGGGCCCACCGCCGCCACCAGCGCGCCGCCGAGGGCCGCGCCCCCGAGGGCGGCGCTCTGCATCGCCATCCGGAACACGGCGAACGCACGGCCCGCCTGCTCACCGCTCACCGAGGACAGCAGCATGCCCTCCGCCGCCGGGCTGAAGAACGCCTGGCCGGTGCCGCCCAGCGCGGTGAGCAGCATCATCTGCCACAGCCGGGGGTCGCCGGTGAGCACGAGGACGGCGAAGGCGCCCTGGGAGAGGAAGTTGAGGGCGTTCGCCGCGACCATGACGCGGTGGCGCGGGAACCGGTCCGCCACAGCGCCGCCGACGAGCAGGAACAGCACGAGCGGGAAGGTGCGGGCGGCGGCCACGAGACCGACGTCCCCGGCGTCGCCGCCCGCGTCCAGCACCGCGAACGCGGCGGCGATCAGGGAGCCGTTGGCGCCCAGGCTCGTCACGATCGTCGCCGCGGTCAGCAGGCTGTAGTTGCGGCCCGCCCAGGCGGGTCTGCGCAGGCGGGAGGCGGGGGAGCCGGAGGTGGAGGTCACCGACCGACTATCCCCGCCGGGAGCCCGCGCTGCCAACCCGATTCCCGGGCATCCGGTTCCCGGGCATCCGGTTCCCGGGCATCCGGTTCCCGGGCATCAGATCCCTGGGCATCAGATCTCCGGGCATCCCGTCCCCGGCCGCGGTCAGCCTCCGGTCGGGGTGCCGTGCAGCCGGACCGTGCTGAGGATCTTCATGATCGTCGCGGTCGGGACCTCGCCGTTCACGCCCTTGGCGCCGTAGAAGTCCCACGACACCAGGTCGCCGGCCGAGTTCTCGAAGCCGAAGGTGATCGACTTGCCGTCGGTCGCGCACTTGCCCTTGGCGGGGGAGTTCGTCGAACGCGCCCAGGCGTAGGCGCCCTTGAGGCCGGAGGCGGTGGTGTAGGCGGTGGCCTTGTCGTCGTAGCTGATGGTCTTCTTGTCCGGATACGTGTATCCGCCGTAGACCCACCAGGGGACCTCCTTGACGGCCGCGTCGCCGGGTGTCTTCGCGCCGCTCTCGCCCTTGGTGCCCACCCCGGCCAGGGCCGTGTCCTCGGTCCTGCCGTCCTTGTCGTCGTCGCTCGTGCACCACTTCGACTTGAACTGGGCGGGCGCCGACATCGTGATGATCGGCTTGCCCTCCTTGTCCTCGAAGCCGATCGACGTCCCCGGGGTGAGGACCTCCCAGTCGGCCGGTACGTCGAAGGCCGTGCCCCACTTGGGGTTCACGACGGTCTTCCAGCCCGCGATCGTCGGCTTCTCGGTGTCCTCGCCGCCGCGCGGGTCGTCGTCCGCCGACGCGGAGGCAGTGGCCGAGGCGGAGGCGGTGCCGGTGGGCGAGTGGCTCACCTGCCGGCTCTTGCCGGTGTCCGCGTTGTCGTCCTTCTTGCCGCCGAGAACCAGGAAGCCGGTCACCCCGGCCGCCACCACGACGGCCGTCGCCGCGATGATCGCGACCAGCTTCGTGCGGTCGCCGCCCCCGCCCCCGCCCCGCGGCGGCTGCGGAGCCCCGGCGGGCCCGGGCGGGCCCCACTGCGGCTGCTGCCCGTACCCGCCCTGCTGCGGATACTGCTGGTAGCCGGGCTGCTGATACGGATTCGGCTGCTGGTAACCCGGTTGCTGATACGGGTTGTTCTGCGGGTACTGCTCGCCCCCTGGCGGCTGCTGTTCTGGCCACATGGCTCGTAACCCTAGTGCCGGCCGGTCCGGCCCGGGGCAGGGGCCGTCGTCCTGCCCGGTGACGAGGGTCACCGCACCGCTCTGGCCAGAATCTGCTACTCGTTAGTAACATATTCGTCATGAGCACTGACCAGATGTCGATCGGCGAGATGCTCGCCGCCACGGTCCCGATGGTGCGGACCCTCAACCTGGAGTACCTGGAGATCACTCCGGAGCGGGCCGTGCTGTCCCTGCCGGACCAGGGCGACTTCCACAACCACATCGGCGGCCCGCACGCGGGCGCGATGTTCACCCTCGCCGAGTCCGCGAGCGGCGCGATCGTGCTCGCCGCCTTCGGTGACCAGCTCTCCCGCGCCGTGCCGCTCGCCGTCAGCGCCGAGATCGCCTACAAGAAGGTCGCGCTCGGCCCGGTCAAGGCCACCGCGACCCTGGGCCGCCCGATCGCCGACGTCGTCGCCGAACTCGACGAGGGCAAGCGCCCCGAGTTCCCGGTCGCCATCGCCATCTCGCGCGAGGACGGCGCGGTCACCGGTGAGATGACCGTCGTGTGGACGCTGCGGCCCAACAGCTGAGCGGGACTTCGGCTGAGCGGGATTTCGGCTGAGCGGGATTTCAGCCGAGCGGGAATTCAGCCGAGCGGGATTTCGTCGGCACATGCCGGACGGGGTGAGGGTCTCCGGACCCTCACCCCGTCCGGGGTGGGGGCCGCTCAGGCGGCGCGGCTCTCCTCGCGCCCGGCCCCCGCTCCCTCCAGACCCGCCACGAACTCCTTGAGCCAGGCCGTGAACTCCGGCCCCAGGTCCGGACGTTCGCAGGCGAGCCGGACCACCGTGCGCAGGTAGTCGGCCTTGTCCCCGGTGTCGTAGCGCAGCCCGTCGAAGACCACCCCGTGGACCGTGCCGGCCGCGGCCAGGTCCTGTAGCGCGTCCGTGAGCTGGATCTCGCCGCCGCGGCCGGGCGCGGTCCGTTCCAGGACGTCGAACACCTCGGGGTCGAGGACGTAGCGGCCGATGACCGCGTAGTTGCTGGGCGCGTTCTCCCGGGACGGCTTCTCCACCAGTCCGGTCACCCGGACCACACCGTCCTCGCCGGTCGGCTCGACGGCGGCACAGCCGTACAGGTGCACCTGGGACGGGTCGACCTCCATCAGCGCGACGACACTGCCCCGGCGGCGGTCGCGGACGTCCAGCATCCGGCTGAGCAGGGTCTCGCGGGCGTCGATCAGGTCGTCGCCGAGGAGTACCGCGAAGGGCTGGTCGCCCACGTGGTGCTTCGCGCACAGCACCGCGTGTCCGAGGCCGAGCGGGTCGCCCTGGCGGATGTGGTGGATGTCGGCGAGCCGCGCGGGATCGCGCACGGCGTCCAGGCGCACGGTGTCGCCCTTGGCGGCCAGCGCCTGCTCCAGCTCGAAGGCGTTGTCGAAGTGGTCCTCGATGGCCCGCTTGTGCCGGCCGGTGACCATGAGGATGTCGTCGAGCCCGGCCTTGGCGGCCTCCTCGACGACGTACTGGATGGCCGGCTTGTCGACGACCGGCAGCATCTCCTTCGGCGTCGCCTTGGTGGCGGGCAGGAACCGGGTGCCGAGCCCGGCGGCCGGGACGACGGCCTTGCGGACCGGCCGGGGTGACGAGGGGGCGGGGGAGGAGTGGGGGGCGATCATGCGGCACATGCTGGCCCACGGGGATGAGAGGGGGCCGGGAGAAACGTGGGAGGCGGCTGTGGAACCCGGCGTTCCGTCGCGGGTGACCCCGGCCGTCCGGTAGTTGAAGATTTCGTGTGCCATCGGGTCCGTGCCGCACACAAGTTGAACCTGTGCGACCGCTGAATCCCGGCCGGATGCGGATACCGGCGGTAACTTATCTGAATTCCCGCTTCTTTGAACTTCGGTCACCTCAACTTCTTGTTTCCTGTGAGGCCGGTGTGCAAAGGTGAGCCACCCCGCGGGAGGGTCCACAGAACGGTACGGCCACCATGCCGACCGTTATGGACCCCAAAAGGTACGCACCAATCAGCACTGCATTCCTCAGGGCGCCATTTCGCATGCCGTCCTGCGGCTCGGAAGGAAATGGTTCAGTGCCCTCCCCCTACCCCCCACGCCCGCCTTACCCGCCTCGCCCCGGTTCGACCCCGGGGGAGTCCGACCGCAATCTCATCGCCCAGCTCACCGGAAGTCCCACGGCCAGGCATCACGCCGTCGCCCTGCTGCTGGCCCGGCACTGGCGCGCCACCTGCGACTACGCCGTGGTCTGCCTCGCCGCCGCGACCCCCACCGCCCAACTCGTCGCCAGCGCCGCCTTCGAGCGGGTCCTCGGCCGGCTGGCCGGCGGCGCGGTCGGCGGCGCCCTGCGGCCGCAGCTCCTCGTGGCGGTTCGGGAGACCGTCCGCGCGTGGGCCGCCGACGAAGCCATTTCGGTGGTCGCACCGGAACTGCGCAAGACCACCGGAGGTCGTGGACTCAGCGCCGCGAGACCCGGCACCCCCGAAAGGCGGCAACTCGCCGAGCGCGCTTTCCAGGCTCTTCCGGGAGCCTCGCAATGCCTCCTCTGGCACACCGAGGTCGAAGCCGAACCCATAAACATACCCGCTGGTCTGCTGGGTGTCGACACCGCCACGGCGACGGCCGCCCTCGACCAGGCCCGCGAACAATTCAGGACCGGATTGGTACGCACCCACCGGGAACTCGCGCCCTCGAAGGAATGCCGCTTCTACAACCGGCTCCTCGACGTCCCCATTCGCCGGGGCGGCGCTCTGCTCCCGGATGTGCAACGGCATCTCACCGAGTGCCGGTACTGCCGGCACGCCGCCGAACAACTCAGCCATTTCGACGGCGGCCTCGAGGTGCTGCTCGCCGAGACCGTGCTGGGCTGGGGCGCCCGCCGCTATCTCGACTCGCGGCCCGGACCCGGCGGGGTCGTGGAGGCCTGGCCGGCCGGAGCCGACACCGCGGGCACGGCGGCGGTGCCCGGCGGACGGCACCGCATCGTGATCGGGAGCGGGCGGCGCAAAGCGGTGCTGGCCGGCGCGGGCCTGGTCTCCCTGGCACTCCTCGCCACCGTGCTCGTGGCCAAGGGCTGGTCCGACGACAACGGTGTTCCGCGCCCCGGCACCACCACCTGGGGAGCCCCCGTCGGCGGCACCACCACCCGGTCCGGCCCCGCCGCCGGCCCGCCCTCTTCGGGCTCCCCGTCCCCGGCCTCGGTGGGCGAGCCCGTCGAGATCGCCCACGGCAGGCTGCGCAGCCTCGACGCCGGGCGCTGCGTCGACGTGCGCGGCGGCCGGGTGCAGAGCGGGGCGGAACTGCGGCTCGGCCCGTGTTCGGACGCCGGGTCCCAGCAGTGGTCGTACCAGGACGACGGCATGCTGCGCAGCGCGCTCGACCCCACCCTCTGCCTCGTCGCCGACCCCGGTGCGCGCCGGGTCGTGGTCTCCGGCTGCCTGGTGCACGCGGGGGAGGTGTCGTACGACCTGACGGTGCGCGGCGA
Source organism: Streptomyces sp. NPDC048291 (assembly GCF_043201715.1). Lineage (NCBI taxonomy): Bacteria > Bacillati > Actinomycetota > Actinomycetes > Kitasatosporales > Streptomycetaceae > Streptomyces > Streptomyces sp. NPDC048291. The sequence continues at coordinate 635,416 of NZ_JBICZC010000003.1, read as the reverse complement.
GCTCCTGCTCCGCTGGGACAAGAACCTCGCGCTGGCCGCGGACGGCACACGGGTGGTCGTGGCCGTGCGGAACGGAGCGGTCCGGCAGCAGTGGGCACTGGAGCCCGGGAACGGCGGTGCGTCGGCGCGGCCCGGGACGCCGGGCGCGACGCCTCCCGCACCGTCCGCGCCCCGGAAGGCCTGGCCGACGGGGATTCCCGCGCCCCCGTCCGTTCCGCACGAGCAGTCCGGTGCGCCGGGGGAGTCGTACGGCACACGGGTCGCACAGGCCGGGGACCGGCAGCCTCCGGTCGCCGTCACACCGACCGTGCCCGAGGAGGCCGAGAGCCCGGTCGCGGGACCGGTCGGCGCGGTGGTCGGCGATGTCCTGGACTCGGTACCGGCGACCGTGACGGACGTCCTGGACTCCGTTCCGCACATCGTCGGCGGGGCGAGCGGGGCGAGCGGGGCGAGCGGGGCGAGCGGGGCGCGCGGAGCGGGTGGAGCGGGTGGAGCGGGTGGAGTGGGCGGACTGCTCGGCTGAGGTCGGGGCCGCCGGGACCTGCCGGGACCTGCGGGGGCCGGTCGCGGCAGGTCGGGTCAGGTTGGGTCGGGTCGGGTCGGGCGAGGCCGGGCGGGTTCTCTGACTCCTTCCGGGGCGGTGCGGGTCGCGTCGGATGTATCGGCCGCTCCGGCTGCCCGCTGCCGCCGCACGCGGCTTGACCGAGCCGGGACCGGTGTCGCGATATGGCGTTAGTCTGCTGTTCGCGCCGCTGCCCGCGCCGTGCGGACCCGTTTCGACAGGAGCAGGACGGAACCATGCCGGGAGAGATCTCGCCCACCGGGAAGCAGACCGGCCCCGGCTCGCCCCCCGAGCTGCGGGCCTCGCACGCCGACCGGGACCGGGTGGTGGATGTGCTGCGTATCGCGGCAGGGGACGGCCTGTTGACCGCGGACGAGTTGGACGAGCGCCTGGAAACCGCCCTGTCGGCACGGACGCTGAGCGAACTGGCCACGCTCACCGTCGACTTGCCGCCCGTCTCGGCTTCGGCCGGGGCGCTCGGGGCGGAAGTCAAGGACGTGGTCCGGATCGAACAGGTCCACAGCGGCGCGGTCGAGCGGGCGGGGCGCTGGGTGGTGCCGCGCCGGATGGAACTCGCCGTGACGTACTGCGCGGTGACGCTCGACTTCACGGATGCCGTGATCACGCACGACACCTTGCGGATCGACGTGGCGATGACGGGGAAGGCGCTGACGCTGGTCACGAGGCCGGGCATCGTGGTCGACACCGACGGCCTGCAACTGGTGCACACCAAGGTCAAGTACCGTCAGCCGGCCACGAGTCCGGCGACGCCGCTCGTCCTGCGCGTGGAACTGGTCGGCCAGAAGGCCCACGGTCGCGTGGTGGTGCGGCCCCCGCGACGGACCTTCGCGCAGTGGCTGCTGCGCAGGCCCGCCGGCCGTCCCGAGGGCGCCTGAGGCGTACCGGCCGCGGGGCGCGTTCAGGCGGTTCGCTACGAAGACGCGCCCCCGGACGGGATCGGTGGGACCGGCGAGGGCGCCGAGGACGGCGCCGGCTTCCGCGCGTTGGTGCGGAAGGCCAGCAGGACCGCGGAACCCGCGGCCCACAGGACGAGTGTGGCCAGCGGGGCGAGGACGTGGGAGCCCCGGAAGTAACTGAGGTCGGCGATGGCGCGGACGGCGGCGCCGGGCGGCAGCAGCTCCGACAGCGCCCGGGCGCCGCTCGGCATCAGGTTGGTGCCGATGGTCGCGCCGCTGGTGGAGTTGCCGACGGTCAGCAGCAACAGGGTGGCCAGGGGGATCCCCAGGGGGCCGACGTAGGTGGCCAGCATCTTCGTGGTGAAGGCCGCGGCGGCGGCCAGCAGTGCCAGGATGAAGGCGAGGGGAAGATACGGCGCGGGGACGGCTCCCAGGACGGGACCGGCGATGGCGGCCGCGACCAGGCCCGACGCCGCGGCGAACGCCGCCAGCAGGGCGAAGCGGTGCCGCAGCTTCAGCAGGCCGCCGAGTCCCACGACGTTCTGGGCGAGGGCGAAGCCGGAGAGGGTCACCCCGAAGGAGACGTAGAACCCGGCCAGGCCGCGGGCGTCGTACCGGGCGAGCGGCACGATGTCGGAGACGCCGAGGTGCCGGTCGGCGCCGTGTGCGTAGGCGGTGGCGAGCTTGGTGACCGCGGTGGTCGTCGACAGGCCGTTCGCGCTCGCGACGTCGAGTTCGAGGTCCTTGCCGTGGGGGCCGCTTTCGAGCACGGCCACGACGTCGCGGTGGCGCAGCGCGTCGCGTGCGTCGGCGGCCGAGCGGGCGTGCCGTACGTCGAGCGAGTCGCCCAGCGCCTGCTGGACCTGGCCCGCCAGCTTGGCATTCGTGACCGCCACGGGGATCCGGTGCGGCTGGGGATCACGCATGAGCCCGATGTAGCAGCTGACGAACGCCGAGACGATGACGAGGCCGATCAGGAACGGTTGCAGCCACACCCGTACGCGACGGCGACGCTTGTGCTGGGGCGGATGAGATGCGCGGGGCGGGTGGGATTGAGGGGACTGGTGGGACTGGGAGGACTGGGGGGACTCGGGGGACGTGGGATGCACTCCGGGTTTCTCCATGACTGGGGGTGGATCGACGGCGGCGGGGCCGTGCGGCGGGGCCGTGCGGCGGGGCCGTGCGGGGTGGCCGGGGTGGGGCCCCGGGCGGTCAGCGGTCCTCGGTATGCGGGCTCATTCACCCAGGGCGGTCGTGGCTCCGGAGGGCGACCACTCCTCGGTGTCGATCGGGGACCAGCCGGTGGGCCGGCCGTCCAGGCGCCGCATCCGCCGGCCGCGCCGGGCCGCCAGCAGTTCCCTGTCCAGGGGTGTGGTGAACACGTTCTCGACCAGCGTGTACTCGGCGGCGAGACGTCCCACGGCGGGCAGGGCGGCGGTGTCGATCCGGCCCCGGTCCAGGTAGAGGTCGTCCCGGACGTGGAAGCGCACGACCCGGCCCCACACCACGTGGTCGACCTTGTCGTCGCCGACGGGGATGATCCGGTCGACGACGCACTCGAAGGAGATCGGTGCCTCCCCGACCCGGGGAGCGCGGACCACGTCGGACGGCTCCTTGTCCAGGCCGAGGGCCTCGAACTCGTCCACGTCCGCCTCGAACCCGAACGCCGAACCGTGCATGGCGTCCGCCTGCGGCAGCGTCACCAGGTTGGTGACGAACTCTCCGGTGTCGCGGATGTTGACGAAGGTGTCCTTGAGCGTGACGCCGTCCGCCTGGGGCTGCAAGGTGAGCGAGACCATGGGCGGCTTCCTGCCGACCGCGGTGAAGAAGGAGACGGGCGCGAGGTTGGCCACGCCCTCGGCCGACACCGTGCTGACCCAGGCGACCGGCCGCGGAATGATGCTCCCGATCAGCAGTTTGTACGCGTGGGCGGCGTCCAGTTCCGCAGCGTCAATGATCATCTTCTGGCCTCCATCGAAAACCGACCTGCCATTGGATGTAACGCCCATCCAACAGAAGTGTATGCCCGTTGGATATGTCGTTCTGATGTGACGCCGACCTCGCTCACGTGCGGTGATGCGCGTGGTGCTGCCAGTGAAGGGCACAGGTGTACCGACTTTGGGTATGTTGAATACTTGCTGTCCTGGGGTGCGCGGAGCGCAGATGTCCCCGCAGCCGCCGTTCACCGAAAGAGATCCGCCGATGTCCTGGACCGCCACCGCCCGATACGGCCTGGAGCCCGCCCCGGGCGGGCTGGCCTTCGTGCAGGACCTGCTGAACACGCTGCCCGCCGGCAAGCCGCGCAAGCCCGACCTGCTGGAATCCGCCGAGGCCGCCCGCGCCTGGCTCGACCAGGCGTTGCGGAGCTGGAGCGGCGTGACCCACCGGCCCGCACCCGGCATCGAGCTGGCGGCCGAGGACGCGCAGGGGCTGCGCGACTTCCGTGCGGACCTGGTCCGGAGCCTCCACGCCAGGCACGGGGACCCTGTGCCGGAGCCGGGTGCGGCGGCTTCCGTGCTGACCCTGCCCGCGGCGCTACGGCTCGACGAGCACGGGGTCGTCCACGCCGAGCCCCGGGGTACGGGCTGGCGACAGGTGGCGTCACTCGCCCTGGCGGAGGTCTACCAGGCGCAGTGCACCGACACGCTGCGCCGCCTGAAGTCCTGCCGCAACCCCCGCTGCCTGACCGCGTTCTACGACCGCTCCCGCAACAGCAGCGGCGTCTGGCACGACGTCCACGTCTGCGGCAACGCGGCCAACCTACGCAACTACCGTGCCCGCAAGCGGACGAGCACCGACCAGACCTGACGACCGCCGGGACCCGGCCCGCCCCGGCGGTCGGCCGACTCGCCTGGCGGTCGGCCGACCCGCCCTGCGCGCGGCTCCCCTCGGCGAACAGCTGCCCGTCCCGGTCCCGGTGGTCGGCTTTTCCTCCGTATTCGGTTCTTGTCGGCGGTCGGGCCTTTTCTTGTTCAGATCGTTGACACGAGTCACCACTCGATCTACGTTTCCGACGCGCCGGTGGTGAGAGTGACGGCTCGTCAAGGTCCTGTGGCGGTTGATGTGTTCACAGGCCGAACGCGCTCCGGGCTTTCCTTCGGCGTCTTCGCGGTCCACATCGTCGTGCCCGCACACCGAAGGAGTGACGGCTCATGTCCGAAACCGTCTCCCGCCGATCCGCCCTGCGCCTCACGGCCGGTGCCGTCGCGGTCGCCGCCGCGGCCACCGGCGGACTCGTCCCGCTCACGTCCGCCGCGGCGGCGGACGGACCCGATGCCGGAGCCGGCCCCCGCGTCGAGGGGCTGCTCGCCAGACTCACGCTGGACGAGAAGATCTCCCTGCTGCACGGGGCCGACGACCCCGGCTCGCTCGGCCAGGCCGGCTACGTGCCCGGCGTTCCGCGGCTGAACATCCCGCCCCTCAGACTCGCCGACGGCCCGGCCGGTGTCCGTATCACCGCACACGCCACCGCACTGCCCGCCCCGGTGCTGCTCGCCTCCGCCTTCGACCCCGAACTGGCCCGCCGCTACGGGCAGGTGATCGGCCGCGAGGGCCGCGCCCTCGGCCAGGACGTGCTGCTCTCCCCGATGGTCAACCTCATCCGCACCCCTTACGCGGGCCGCAACTTCGAGACGTTCAGCGAGGACCCGCTGCTCGCCTCCGACCTGGTCGCCGCCGAGATCCGGGGCATCCAGGGCGAGGGCCTGATCGCGACCGTCAAGCACTTCGCCCTCAACAACCAGGAGCAGGACCGCAACTCGATCGACGTGCACGCCGGTGAACAGACCATGCACGAACTCGAACTGCGCGGCTTCGAGGCGGCGGTGGACGCCGGCACCGGCGCGGTCATGGGCGCCTACAACAAGGTCAACGGCACTTTCGCCTGCGAGAACAAGACGCTGCTCACCGACGTCCTGCGCGACCAGTGGGGCTTCGCGGGCTGGGTGATGACCGACTGGTTCGCCGCCCACAGCACCGTCGCCGCGATCACGGCCGGCCTCGACATGGAGATGCCCGACGGCACGTACTTCAGGGCGGCCCTCAAGTCGGCGGTGCAGAACGGCAGTGTGTCCGAGCGGTACGTCGACCGGGCGGTACGGCGGATCCTCGCGGTGATGGACCGCTTCGGCCTGCTCGACGGCAGCGCCCCGCCGCGCCCCGCCCGGGACGCCGCGGCGGGCGCCGCCGTGGCCCTGGCGGTCGCCAAGGCCGGCGCGACCCTGCTGTGCAACGAGCGCGGCACCCTCCCCCTGGACGGCGGCGGCGTCGCGGTGATCGGTCCGACCGGCTCGCTGCCCTTCGTCAGCGGCGGCGGCAGCGCCCATGTCGTCCCCGACCACGCCGACAGCCCCCTCGACGCCATCAGGGCCCGGACCCGCGGCCCGGTCACCTACGCCCTCGGCGAGGACCTGTTCGGCAAGGCGCTGCCCGCCGGCGCCCTCAGTCCCGGCTTCACCAGCGAGGGCCAGCAGGTGGGTGCCGGGAAGACCTGGGCGTACGACGGCACGCTCACCGTCGCCGATGACGACGAGTGGACCCTCGTGCTCCACTTCTCCTCCGCGGCCACCGCCCGCCCCAAGGTCCTGCTCGACGGCGAGGAACTCTTCCCGCTCGCCGCCGGATACGGCGAGTACTTCTCCGGCGGCCTGGTCGCCGCGGCCCCCGACGGCCTGGGCGTCCGCCGCAAGGAACTCCGACTCGCGCGCGGCGCCCACACGTTGAAGATCAGCGCGGAGGGCGGCGACACGGGTCTGCTGTTCCGGCTGCGCCGCATCACCGGCGCGACCCGCGCCCAGGACGTCGCCGACGCGGTCGGCGCGGCCCGGGCGGCCCGCCATGTCGTGCTGTTCGCCTACGAGGACGCCACCGAGGGCCTGGACCGCGCCACCGTCGCCCTGCCCGGCCACCAGGAGCAGCTGATCCGCGCGGTGACGGCGGCCAACCCGCGTACCACCGTCGTCCTCAACACCTCGTCGTGCACGTCGATGCCGTGGCTGGCGGGGACCGGGGCCGTCCTCCAGATGTACTACCCCGGCCAGGAGGGCGCGGCCGCCACCGCCGCCGTCCTCTTCGGCGACAGCGACCCGGGCGGACGTCTCACCCAGTCCTTCCCGGCCGACGACGACCACCACCCGGTCGCCGGCGACCCGCGCCGCTACCCCGGCGTCGACGGTGTCGAGGAGTACTCGGAGGGCATCCACGCCGGGTACCGCTGGTACGACGCGCAGGGCGTGCGGCCCCTGTTCCCCTTCGGGCACGGGCTGTCGTACACCTCCTTCGCCTACTCCGACCCGGAGGCGCGGTGGACGCGCGGCGGACTGGAGGTCACGTTCACCGTGCGCAACACCGGGCGCCGGGCCGGGACATCGGTGCCGCAGGTGTACGTCGGGCCCTCCCCGGACCTCCGACTCGACCAGGCGGTACGGGTGCTGGGCGGCTACCGGCGACTGGCGCTGCGGGCCGGGGAGCGGCGGCGGGTGACCGTGCGGGTCGCCGCGCGCACCCTGTCGTCCTGGGACGCCCGGCGCCACCGCTGGACGCTCGGCACCGGGCGGCGGACCGTCTGGGTCGGCGCCTCGGCGGGCGACCTGAAGCTGCGCACCGGCGCCCGGGTGGGCGGCGGCCACCGCTGAATTCGTGTCAATGAACGGCCGGCGAGCGGAGGCTCTCCGGCCGTTTACTTCAAGGGTTTACAAGAATTTTCCCCGTCGTGTGTTTCATTTGCAGCGGCGCGGTTGACGGCAGGTTTTTGTCAGGATTGGGTGAGGGTTCGCGCAGCGGCGTTCAGCGCGGGTTTCCGGTGTGCCACGATCGAGCCAGCGGACCGAAGTCATCCCGAATTTACAGAGCTCGGCGCGGCGACACGGCGCGTTGCGCCGTGGTGAGTGCCGGGTGAATGGCCAGGGTGCTTTGACGGGCTTGTGGCGGTGTGCCGCCAGTGATCCGGCCGCCGAACGGCCGCCGATCCGCAGTGGATTGCTCGGATTTTCGGCTCTTGCGGTGAATTCCTCCCGCTGGCCGAATCAATGCTACCGGACGTGGTGGGCCCCCTCCGTTATTGACCCGCGAGTAATGAACTCGCTAGTTTCCGGTGGCCTCACCACGAGCTTTCCGCCGCACACATCCCCCACCGTGCTGTCCTCCCGATTATTCGGAGCGTCATGACGTCCCCTGTGCGTGCCGTCGATCTGATCATGTGCATCACGCCTTTCGGAGAACCCGATGCCAGGCTCGCCACCGCGGTCTGTGCCGCAGGCGGACTCGGCGTCCTCGACCTGGGCCGCGGCGACCGAAGAACCCGGGAGGCGCTGGCCCGGCTGAGACGAGCGGCGCCGGGACCGTACGGCGTGCGGGTCGCCGCCGGCTGCGCCCTCACCCCGGACGAGCTCGGCCCGGCGCCCGACACCGTGGTCCGGGCCGCCGGCGCCCCCTGGACCGTCGCCGAACTCGCCCCGCACACCCGCGTGCTGGCAGAAGTCACCGATCTGACCGAAGCACGCGCGGCGGTCGCGGACGGAGCACACGGGCTGATCGCCCGGGGTGCCGAGAGCGGCGGCCGGGTCGGCGAGCTGAGCACCTTCGTCCTCCTCCAACAGCTCCTGGAAGCAACGGAGTCGGCGGTCCCGGTCTGGGCCGCCGGCGGCATCGGACCGCACACCGCGGCGGCAGCGGTGGCCGGCGGCGCGGCCGGGGTGGTCCTCGACAGCCAGCTGGCCCTGCTCGCCGAGTCCCGGCTCCCCGAGGCGACGGCGGCGGCGCTGCGCTCCCTGGACGGCTCCGAGACGGCCGTCGTGGCCGGACACCGGGTCCTGCACCGCCGCGGCCCGGACGCCGTACGCCCGCCCGAGGGCGACCCGGTCGCGGTCGCCGCGCTGCTCGGCGCCGAGGACCTGCGCACCCAGCTGCTCCCGGTGGGCCAGGACGGCTTCCTCGCCGCACGGTTCGCCGAGCTGTGGAGCGATGTGCCCCGCACCGTAAGGGCGTTGAGGGCGGCCATCCATGGGTACGGCACCGGCGCCGCCGAGGCGCTGCGTCCCGGAACCTCCGCCATGAGCCGTGCCCTCGGCACCCGGCTGCCCGTCGCGCAGGGCCCGATGACCCGGGTGAGCGACCGGGCCGCCTTCGCCGCGGCCGTCGCCGACGACGGAGCCCTGCCCTTCCTGGCGCTGGCCCTCGCCGACGGCACCCGCACCCGGGAGATGCTGACCGAGGCCAAGGCCGCGCTCGACGGACGGCCCTGGGGCGTCGGCGTACTGGGCTTCGCGCCCGAGGAACTCAGGAACGCCCAGCTCGAAGCGGTCCGGGAACTGCGGCCCAGTCACGCCATCGTCGCCGGCGGCCGGCCCGCGCAGGCGGAGGCGCTGGAACGGGCCGGGATCAGCACCTTCCTGCACGTGCCCTCGCCCGGGCTGCTGCGGCAGTTCCTGGAGGCCGGGGCCCGGAAGTTCGTGTTCGAGGGCTCCGAGTGCGGCGGCCACGTCGGACCGCGCGCGAGTTTCCCGCTCTGGGAGGCCCAACTCGCCGTCCTGGCGGACTTCCCGGACGCCGAGGGCCTGGAGGTCTTCTTCGCGGGCGGCATCCACGACGAACGCTCGGCGGCGATGGTCGCCGCCCTCGCCGCACCGCTCACCGCCCGGGGCGCGGCCGTCGGCCTGCTCATGGGCACCGCCTACCTCTTCACCGAGGAGGCCGTGGACCGGGGCGCGATCCAGCCGCTGTTCCAGCGCCAGGTCATGGCCGCCGCCTCGACCGCGCTGCTGGAGACCGCACCCGGCCACGCCACCCGCTGTGTGCCCAGTCCCTTCACCTTCAACTACCGCGGACGCGAAGCAGAGTTGCGGGACAGCGGAGTGTCCGACCGGCAGGTGTGGGAGGAGCTGGAGCGGCTCAACGTCGGCCGGCTGCGCATCGCCAGCAAGGGCGTCGACCGCCCGGCCGGCGGCGAGTTGACGCCCGTGGACGAAGAACGCCAGTTCTCCGACGGGATGTTCATGGCCGGAGCGGTCGCCGTGCTCCGCTCGGAGACCACCACCGTGGCCGCTCTCCACCACGCCGTGACCGACGCGGCCGCCGACTTCCTGGCGCGCCGGACGCCGACGGCGGCACAGCAGGACCAGCCGCCCGCCCCCGCCCCGCTCGACATCGCGATCGTCGGCATGGCCTGCATGTTCCCCGAGGCACCCGACCTCGCCACCTTCTGGGCCAACGTGGTCGCCGGATGCGACGCGGTCACCGAGGTACCGGTGGAACGCTGGGATCCGGCCGTCCACCACGCCGACGGCTCCACCACCTCGAAGTGGGGCGGCTTCCTGCCGCCGATCCCCTTCGACCCGCTGGGCTACGGCATCCCGCCCGCCTCCCTCGGCCACATCGAGCCCGTCCAGCTGCTCGCCCTGGAGGCCGCCCGGCGCGCCCTCGACGACGCCGGATACGGCGCACGGGGGCGGGAGTTCGACCGGTCGCGCACCTCCGTCGTCTTCGGCGCCGAGGCCGGCAGCGACCTCTCCAACGCGGCCACCCTGCGGGCCGTACTGCCCTCCTACTACGGCAAGGTCCCCGACGGCCTGGAGGACCAGCTGCCCCGGCTCACCGAGGACTCCTTCCCGGGCATGCTCTCCAACGTCATCTCGGGGCGGATCGCCAACCGCCTCGACCTGGGCGGCGCCAACTACACCGTGGACGCTGCCTGCGCGTCCTCACTGGCCGCCGTCGACGTCGCCTGCAAGGAACTCACCGCCGGCACCAGCGACGTCGTGCTCTGCGGCGGCGCCGACCTGCACAACGGCATCAACGACTACGTCCTCTTCTCCTCCGTGCACGCCCTCTCCCCGACCGGCCGCTCCCGCGCCTTCGACGGCTCCGCCGACGGCATCGCGCTCGGCGAGGGCGTCGCCTGCGTCGTCCTCAAGCGGCTGGCGGACGCCGAGCGCGACGGCGACCGGATCTACGGCGTGGTCAAGGGACTGGGTTCGTCCAGCGACGGCCGCTCCCTGGGCCTGACCGCGCCCCGGCCCGAGGGCCAGCGGGCCGCGCTGCTGCGCGCGTACCGCAACGCGGGCGTCTCCCCGGCCGAGGTCGGCCTGGTGGAGGCGCACGGCACCGGGACCGTCGTCGGCGACCGCACCGAACTCACCATCCTCAGCGAGGTGTTCGCGGAGGCGGGCGCGGCGAACGGCGGTTGCGGCCTCGGGTCGGTCAAGTCCCAGATCGGGCACACCAAGTGCGCCGCCGGTCTCGCCGGGCTGATCAAGACGACCCTCGCCCTGCACACCGGGGTCAAGCCGCCCACCCTGCACGTCGAGCACCCCAACCCGGCCTGGAAGGAGACGGACAGCCCGTTCGCCTTCCACACCGAGGCCCGGCCCTGGGCGGCGCCGCCCGCCGAACGGGTCGCCGGGGTCAGCGCGTTCGGGTTCGGCGGCACCAACTTCCATGTGGTGCTGAGCGCGTACGATAGCGCCGTACCCCCGGAGCAGGGGCTGGACGCCTGGCCCGCCGAGCTGTTCGTGTTCCGGGGGCGGGACGAGAAGGCCGCCCAGCGGGGTGCCGAGGAGATCCTGAAGGCTGCCGAGACCGGTTCCTGGCGGCTGCGCGACCTGGCGCTCGCCGCGGCCCGCCGCGCGGACGCCTCGCACGAGCCGGTACGGGCCGCGGTCGTCGCGGCCGACGTGACCGGGCTGGCCGGGCAACTGCGCCGCGTCCTCGCGGGGGAGCACGACCCGGCCGCCGGCATCCACCTGGCCGACCGGTCGCGGGACGCCGACGCCAAGGTCGCGTTCCTCTTCCCCGGCCAGGGCAGCCAGCGCCCCGGCATGCTCGCCGACGTCCTCATCGCCTTCCCCGAACTCCAGCACTACCTCCAGCTCGGCCGCGCCCACGCCGACACCCTCTACCCGCCCGCCGCCTTCGACGAGGACACCCGCGAGCGCCGCCGGGCCGCCCTCACCGACACCCGGGCCGCCCAGCCCGCCCTCGGCATCACCGGCCTCGCCGCCCACGCCTTCCTGACGGCGGCGGGCGTCCGCCCCGACATGGCCGCCGGACACAGCTACGGCGAACTCGTCGCCCTCAGCGCGGCCGGCGCCCTCACCCCCGAGACCCTCCTGGAACTGAGCGCCGAACGCGCGGCGGCGATCCTGGCCGCCGCGGGCGACGAACCCGGCACCATGGCTGCCGTGTCCGGCGCGGCGGACGACGTCGAGCGCGCACTGCGGACAGCCGATGTCCCGGACTCCGTGGTGGTGGCCAACCACAACTCGCCCCGCCAGACGGTCATCTCCGGCCCGACCGACGAAGTGACCGCAGCAGTAAGGCTGTTGCGCGAGGCCGGCCTCGGGGCCAAGCGCATCCCGGTGGCCTGCGCCTTCCACAGCCCGGTCGTGGCCGGCGCGGGCGACCGGTTCGCGGAGGTCCTCGCGGACGCGGCCGTACGACCACCCGAGTTCCCGGTGTGGTCCAACCGCACCGCGACCCCCTACCGGCCCGACGCCGACGCCGTACGCGCCGAACTCGCCGCCCAGATCGGCTCGCCCGTCGCCTTCGCCGCCCAGATCGAGGCGATGTACGAGGCCGGGGCCCGCGTCTTCGTGGAGGCCGGACCCGGAACCGTCCTCACCCGGCTCGTGAGCCAGATCCTCGGCGACCGCCCGCACACCACCGTGGCCTGCGAGCCCCGGGCGGGCGGCGGACTGCGCGGCTGGCTCGACGCGCTCGCCCAGCTGGCCGTGGCCGGCACACACGTACGCACCGCCTGGCTGCTGCGCGGCCGCGACGCCGTGGACGCGGTCCGCACCCCGGCGCCGAAACGGCCCGGCTGGACGGTCGACGGACAGCTCGTGCGCACCGCCGCCGGAGACCTCCTGCCCGGTGCCCTCGCACCGGCCCGACGAGTCGTGGAGACGACGACTGTGACGACGAACCAGCCGCACGGCGCCCCCGCCGACCGGGACGCGCTGATCGCCGAGTTCCTGCGCACCAGCCGGGAGATGGTCGCCGCCCAGCGCGATGTGCTGCTCACCTACTTCGGGGCGACCCAGGTGCAGGTGCCGGCCGCTCCGGTACTCCAGCAGCTGCCCTCGGCCGAAGTGGTCCTACCGCAGGCGCAGTCGGCGGAGCCCCCACGCGCCCTCGCGCCGGTGCCCGTACCCGCCCCCACGGCCGAGCCCGAGGCGACCGCCGACGTCGAGCGGGTCGTCCTGGAGATCATCAGCGAGCGCACCGGCTATCCCGTGGACATGATCGAGCCCGACCTCGATCTGGAAGCCGACCTGAGCATCGACTCGATCAAGCGGGCCGAGATCGCCGGAGAGCTGGCCAAGCGACTCGGCATCGCGGGCGGCGCGGAGACCCTGGACGACGCCGAACTGGAGGAGCTGGCCAAGGCGCGCACCGCCGCGGCCGTCACCGGCTGGCTGCGGGCACGGGTCGGCACCGGCGAGGAGGAGACGGCTCCGGCCGGACCGGACCCGGCCACGACCGACGGGACGGCCACCGCGCCCGAACCGGTGGCCGCCGCCGCGCCCAAGCCGGTGGCCGCCGCGCCCGGCCAGGGCGTACCGGCGTCGGCGACCGCCGCCGACGAGGTCCCCGCGGGCGAGGCGCCCAAGCGGTTCGAGATGCGGCCCGTGGACCTGGCGGAGCCGGCCGCGGGGGCAGACCCGGCCGCCGTACTGTCCGGCAAGCGGTTCTTCGTCCTCGGGGACGGCGCGCGGACGGCGGCCCGGCTCGCCGGGTACGGCGCCGAGGCCGTGACCGTCGACGCGGACCACCTGCTCGCGGAGGCGGACGGAGCCGTGGACGGCGTCCTTTACCTCGGCGCGCTGCCCGGCACCGACACCCCCGTGCTGCCCGACGCCTACCCGGTCCTGCGGGCGGCCCTCGCCAGGAGCCCGCGCTGGCTGCTGGCCGCCCGTCCCGCCGACGGCGCGGACGCGGCGCGCTCGGCCGGACTGCACGGGCTGTTCCGCACCGTGGCCCGGGAGTACCCGGACACCGTCGCCCGGGTCGTGACCCTCGGGGACACCGCGCCCGAGGCGGTGGCCGACGCACTGCTCACCGAACTGCTCGCACCGGAACCGGCTCCCGTCGTGCTCCGCACGGCCACCGGCCGGCAGGGTCTTGAGCTGGTCGAGGTGGCGCCCGGCACGCTCGGCGGCACCGGGGCCGGACCGGCCGGGGCGGGGGCCGCCGAGGCCGCCGCGCTCGGCCTCGACCGGGACTCGGTGGTACTGCTGGTCGGCGGCGCCCGAGGCATCACCGCGAAGTTCGCGGCCACTCTCGCCGCCGCCTGCCGCTGCCGGATCGAACTGCTCGGCCGGACCCCCGCGCCCACCGGTCCCGAGACCCCGGACACCGCCGCCGCCCGCACCCCCGCCGAACTCCGTGCCGCCCTCGCCGCCCGGGGCGGCCTGAAGCCCGCCGAGATCAACCGCGAGGCCGAACTGATCCTGGCCCAGCGGGAGATCAGCGCCACCCTCGGCGAACTCGCCGCGCTCGGCAGCGAGGCCCGCTACCGCGCCGTCGACTTCCGCGACCGCGACGCCGCCCTCCAGGCCGTCAAGGAGATCCACGCCGACCACGGCCGCCTCGACGGCGTCGTCTTCGCGGCCGGGGTGATCGAGGACCGGCTGATCGCCGAGAAGACCCCGGAGTCCTTCCAGCGCGTCTACGGCACGAAGACGACCGGCGCGGCCACCCTGCTCGCCGCCCTTGAGGAACTGCCCAACGGCCCCGGTTTCGCCGTCCTGTTCGGCAGCGTCTCGGCCGTCCTCGGCAACCGTGGCCAGGCCGACTACGCCGCCGCCAACGACGCCCTGGAGAGCCTCGGCGCCGGCTGGGCCGAGCGCACCGGGAACCGCGCGCTGACCGTGCACTGGGGGCCGTGGGCGCCTGTCGGCGGTCACACCGGCATGGTCAGCCCTGAGCTGGGCCGCGAGTACGCGCGGCGCGGCGTCAGGCTGATCGACCCCGACGAGGGCACCGCGGCCCTCCTGCGGGAGCTCGCCTGGGGCGCGGAGTCCGTACGGGCCGTCGTCTACACCGCCTCGGGCTGGTGACATGACCGACGACCGCCGGACACCGGTCGCGATCGTGGGCATGGCGGTGCTGCTGCCCGGCGCCGCGGGCCTCGACGCCTACTGGACCAACCTGCGCGACGGCGTGGACGCGATCGGCGAGGTGCCCGAAGGGCGCTGGGACGCGGACTACTACCGGCCGGGCTCCGCGGCCGGGCCCGCCGTCCCCGACGAGGTGTACTGCCGACGCGGCGGGTTCGTGGACGGGCTGGCCGAGGTGGAGGTCACCCGGTACGGGATCATGCCGAACTCCGTCCACGGCACCGAACCCGACCAGCTGATCGCCCTCGACGTGGCCGCCGCGGCCATCGCCGACGCGGGCGGCGCGGACCGGCTGCCCGACCGGCACCGGATCGGCGTGGTCCTCGGCCGGGGCGGCTATCTCACCCCCGGCCTGGTCCGGCTCGACCAGCGGGTCCGGACCGCCGGGCAACTCGTCCGCACGCTCGGCGAGTTGGTGCCCGACCTCACACCCGCCCAACTGGCCCGGGTGCGCGAGGCGTTCACCGACCGGCTCGGCCCCGCCAGCCCCGAGTCCGCGATCGGCCTGGTGCCCAACCTCGCCGCCTCCCGGATCGCCAACCGCCTCGACCTGCGCGGCCCCGCCTACACCGTGGACGCGGCCTGCGCCTCCTCCCTGGTCGCCGTCGACCAGGCCGTCACCGAACTCACCGCCGGGCGCTGCGACGTGATGCTCGCCGGGGGAGTGCACCACTGCCACGACATCACCCTGTGGAGCGTCTTCTCCCAGCTGCGCGCACTCTCCCCGAGCCAGCGCATCCGCCCCTTCCACCGCGACGCCGACGGCATCCTCATCGGCGAGGGCACCGGGGTCGTCGTCCTCAAACGCCTCGCCGACGCAGAACGGGACGGCGACCGCGTCTACGCCGTGATCCGCGGCACCGGCGTGGCCAGCGACGGCCGTACCGCCGGACTCGTCAACCCCGACCCCGGTGGCCAGACCCACGCCGTACGCCAGGCCTGGCGGGCCGCGGGACTCGACCCCGCCGCACCGCACTCGGTCGGCCTCCTGGAGGCGCACGGCACCGCGACCCCGGCCGGTGACGCGGCCGAACTGACCACGCTGGCCGAGGTGTTCGGGCCGGGCACCGAGGACGAGCGGGCCGTGCTGGGCTCGGTGAAGTCGATGATCGGCCACACCATGCCGGCCGCCGGAGTCGCCGGACTGGTCAAGGCCGCCCTCGCGCTCCACCACGCCACCCTGCTGCCCACCCTGCACTGCGACGACCCGCACCCGGCCCTCGCCGCCACCCGCTTCCGCACCCTCGACCGGGCCCGGCCCTGGGAGACCGACCCCGGACAGCCGGTCCGCAGAGCAGCGGTGAACGCCTTCGGGTTCGGCGGGATCAACGCACACGTGGTGCTGGAGGAGGCCCCCGGCCGACGCGCCGACCCCGCCGACGGCCCCGGCACGGCACCCCCCGCACCCCGTATCGGACAAGCCGCCCAAGCCGCCCAGGCCGGCCAAGGAACCGGCGTCGTCGCAGTCACCGAACCCGAGCGCATCCTCCTGCTCGCCGCCGACACCCCCGAGCGGCTGACCGCGATCCTCGCCGCCGACGACTCCGCCGTCCTCGCCGCCGGTCTCGCCCCCGAGGGGACCCACCAGGACGCGGGCCCGGTCCGCCTGGGCATCGTCGACCCCACCGCCAGACGGCTCGCCCTCGCCCGGCGCGCGGCCGGCAAGGGCCGCGCCTGGCAGGGCCGCAACGACGTGTGGTTCAGGCCCGCCCCGCTGCTGCCCGCCGGCAAGCTGGCCTTCGTCTTCCCCGGCCTGGAAGGCGAGTTCACTCCCCGCGTCGACGACATCGCCGCGCATTTCGGCCTCCCCACCGTCACCGGCCCCGTCACGGACGCCGTTCGGGTCGGGGACGTAGGCCGTCATGGGTTCGGTGTCGTCGGCGTGGGGCGGCTGCTGGACTCGGCGCTGCGCCGGATGGGCGTGGTGCCGGACGCGGTCGCCGGGCACAGCGTGGGCGAGTGGACGGCGATGGTGGCCGCCGGGCTCTACTCGGGCGACCAGGTGGACGCCTTCATGGCCGAGTTCGACCCCGACGCGGTCACCGTGCCGGGCCTCGCCTTCGCCGCCGTCGGCGCCCCCGCCGACCGGGTCCTCGCCGCACTCGACGACGACTGGGCGGACGCCGGGATCGTCCTCTCCCACGACAACGCGCCGAACCAGTCGATGGTCTGCGGCCCCGACCTGGCCGTCGCGGACTTCGTCCGGGCCTTCCGCGGCGACGGCGTACTGTGCCAGGTGCTGCCGTTCCGGTCCGGGTTCCACACCCCGATGCTGGAGCCGTACCTCACCCCCATCAAGGAGGCCGCCGAGCGCTTCCGGCTGCACCGGCCGACCGTCCCGGTCTGGTCCGGCACCACGGCGGCGCCCTTCCCGGCGGCCGAGGCCGGGGTACGCGAACTGTTCGTCCGGCACCTGCTGGAGCCCGTCCGGTTCCGGCACCTGGTCGACGCCCTGTACGCCGACGGGCACCGGGTCTTCGTCCAGACCGGCCCCGGCCAGCTGGCCTCCCTGATCGGCGACACCCTCGGCGACCGCGACCACCTCGCCGTCGCCGCCAACTCCCCGCACCGCTCCGGCCTGGCCCAGCTCCGGCGCGTGGCGACCGCGTTGTGGACCGCGGGCGCCGCCGTCGCGCCGGCGGTCCCGGGGCCGGGCAGCACGGCCGCGCCGGCCCGGCGACGGCCGCCGGTCAGGCTGGACCTGGGCGGCGCGCTGGTCTCCCTGGACGGTCCGGAACTGGCCGAACTGCGCACGGCGTTGGGCGGCAGGCAGATCCCCGCCGGATCCTCCCCGCTGGACGACCTCGCCACCCGCATCCCGGCCGCCGCCGAACTCGACGCGCTGCTGCGGGAGACGGCGGGCACGGCAGCGGCGGTCCTCACCGCGATCAGCGCCTCGCCGGTCACCGCGGCCCCTCGCACTACGGCCCCGCACGCCGCGGCCCCGCACGCCACGGCCCCTCGCACCGCGGCCCCGCACGCCGCGGCCCCTCACACCACGGCACCACCTCCCGTGCCGCGCGTCCCCGCCCCTGCCGCCGCCCCCGTGCCTGCGCCCGCCACCCCGCGCCCCGCCTCCCGCACCACCACCCTCCCGGTGTCCCCCGAGACGATGCCCCACCTCCTCGACCACTGTTTCTTCCCGCAGCGCCCCGGCTGGCCCGACACCGAGGACCGTTGGCCGGTGGTGCCGGCCACCACGATCGTGCAGCACATGATGGACGCGGCCGAGGACGCCACCGGGCTGCGGGCGGTCGCCGTGCACGGCGCCCGCTTCGACCGCTGGCTCACCGCCACGCCCCCCGTCGACGTCCCGGTCACCGTCACCCCCGAGGGACCCGGACGCGTCGCGGTCACCTTCGGCCCCACCGCCCGCGCGGTCGTCGAAGTGGCCCCCGACCACTCCCCGCCGCCCACCGGCCCGGCCGGGCCCCCGGCCGCCGAGCGCACCCCCGACCACACCGCCGCCGAGCTGTACGCCGAGCGCTGGATGTTCCACGGCCCGGCGTTCCAGGGCGTCACCGAGCTCACCGCGATCGGCGACCGGCACGTCCGCGGCGTGATCACCACACCCACCGCCCCGGGCGCCCTGCTGGACAACGTCGGCCAGATCCTCGGCTACTGGATCATGTCCACCCGCACCGAGCGGACCGTCGTCTTCCCGGTCCAGATGCGGGAGATGCGCTTCCACGGCCCGCACCCCGCTCCCGGCACCGAGGTCGGCTGCCTGGTGCGGATCACCTCGCTCACCGACACCGTCCTGGAGGCGGACGTCGAGCTGACCGTCGGCGACCGGGTCTGGGCCCGGATCGGCGGCTGGCAGGACCGCCGCTTCGACAACGACCCGCACACCCGCCCCGTCGAGCGGTTCCCGGAGCGCAACACCCTCTCCGAGGCCCGGCCCGAGGGCTGGACCCTGCTCCACGAGCGCTGGCCCGACCTGGCCTCCCGCGAGCTGATCATGCGCAACTCCCTCGGCGGAGCGGAGCGTTCGGAGTACGCCGAGCACCCGCCGCGCGGCCGTCGGCAGTGGCTGCTGGGCCGGATCGCCGCCAAGGACGCGGTACGGCAGTGGCTCTGGCAGCACGGCGAGGGACCGGTCTTCCCGGCCGAACTCCGCGTCCGCAACGACGCGTTGGGCCGCCCGTACGTGGTCGGCGTGCACGGCCGCACGCTGCCCGCGCTCGACGTCTCGCTCGCCCACCGGGCCGAGGCGGCGGTGGCGATCGTACGGCCGCACACCCCCGGACCCGGTCCGGGCATCGACCTCGAAGAGGTCACCGAACGCGACCCGGCGGCCATGGAGGTCGCGCTCGGCGCGGACGAACTCCGGCTGCTGCACACCCTGTCCGCCGACGGCCCGACGGCTCTGTGGTTCACCAGGTTCTGGGCGGCGAAGGAAGCCGTCGCCAAGGCCGAGGGCACCGGATTCGACGGCCGGCCAAGGGACTTCACCGTCCTGGAGGCGGCCCCGGACGGCAGCCGGCTGCTGGTCTCGGGCCGGCTGGAACGCGCCTACCCGGTGCACTGCGCGCCGGTCCGCAATCCCCCCGCACTGCCGGACCGCGACTACGTCGTGGCCTGGACCACCGGACCGGCAGCCGCAGACCCCGAGGAGGACCCGCGATGAACCCCACCGAGCCCGAGATCCGCGCCGACGAGGAGGTGGTCCTCGCCGACCTCGCGCGGATGCTCCGCACCCTCCTGGAGGAGTACGGCGACGACGACGCCGAGATCGGCATGAGCACCACCTTCAACCGCGACCTGGAGCTGGAGTCCATCGACCTGGTCACCCTCGCCGGGCTCCTGGAGGAGCGGTACGGCAAGCGGGTCAACTTCGCCGAGTTCCTGGCCGGTATGGAGTTCGACGAGATCATCGAGCTGACCGTCGGCCGCCTCGTCGAGTACGTGGTGTGGAGCCTGAAGGCCACGGAGGCGGGCTGACCCATGGCGATCGTCGACACCGGGGACGTCCGGCTGCACGTCCAGAGAATGGGCCCGGGGGAGGGCCGTACCCCCCTGGCCACCGTGGTCCTCGTCCACGGACTGCTCACCGACAGCCTGGCCAGCTACTACTTCACCGTGGCCCCCGCCTTCGCCGCCTCCGGCCTCGACGTGGTCATGTACGACCTGCGCGGCCACGGCCGCAGCGGCCGGCCCGCCGGCGGCTACACCCTCGACCACAACATCGACGACCTGGAGGCCCTGCTCGACCACCTGTCGATCACCGGCCCGGTCCACCTCGTCGGCAACTCCTACGGCGGCACCATCGCCTTCGGCTACGCGGCCCGCCACCCCGAGCGCACCGCCAGCCTGACCCTCATCGAGTCCGAGCCGGCGACCGCCGCCTGGGCCGCGAAACTCGGCGGCATCCTGCACCGGGTGGTCACCGAACTCGCCCACAACGAATCGGACGCGATCGCCTGGATCACCGCGAACCGCAGCCACAACACCGCCCGGCTGGCCAGGGGCGCGGCCCGGCTCGCCCGCGAGACCAGCCTCGGCCGGGACATCCCGGCCAGCCGGGTCCTGACCGAGGACCAGATCAGCGCCGTACGCTGCCCGGTCCTCGGGGTGTACGGCGGTGACTCCGACCTGGTGGAGGTGGTCCCGCTCAAGGAGGCCCTGCTCGCGGACTACCGGTCGGTGGTGCTGCCCGGGCACGAGCACTCCGTGCTGGTCGAGGCGGCCGGCACGGTCGGCGGTCACATCCTGGAACTGATCCACTCGGTCGGCGGCGGCGTACGGGCCGGGGCCCGGTGAGCGGCTTCCTGTTCGCCGTACCGCCCCTGGTCGGGCACATCAACCCGGCCGTCGGCGTAGCGGCCGAACTCGCCGCGCGCGGGCACCGGGTGGCCTGGGTCTGCGCGGACGCCGAACTGGTGCGGCGGCTGGCGGGGCAGCAGGCCCGGGTGTTCCCGTGCGCGGGGACCGCGGAGGGGGAGCGGCCCGCCGACCTGCGGGGCGCGGAGGCGCTGCGGTTCCTCTGGGAGTGGTTCCTGGTGCCGCTGGCGGACGCCATGGCACCCGGTGTACGCGCGGCCGTCGACGAATTCCGCCCCGACGTGGTGGTCGCCGACCAACAGGCCTTCGCCGGGGCCCTGGTGGCCGAACGGCTCGGGCTGCCGTGGGCGACCTCAGCGACCACCTCGGCCGAGTTCGGCGGCGCCTACGACGGCATCCCCAAGGTCGCCGAGTGGCTCCGGGACCGGCTCGCGGAGCTGCGCGGCCGGATCGGCGACCCGGCGGGCACCGCCGACCCGCGCTTCTCGCCGTATCTCACCCTCGCCTTCACCACCCCCGAACTGGCGGGCCCCACCGACCGGTCGGCGATCCGCTACGTCGGCCCGTCGATCTCCGAACGGCCGGTCGCCGACGGCTTCCCCTGGGATTGGCTGGACCCGAGCCGGGAGCGCGTCCTCGTCTCCCTCGGCACCGCCAACGCGGACGCGGGCGGACGGTTCCTGGCCGAGTGCGTGGCCGCGGTGCGCGAACGGGCCGACCGGGTCCAGGCGTTGATCGCCGACCCCGGCGGCACCCTGCCCCCCGCGGCCGACGACAAGGACCTCCTCATCCTCCCGTCGCTGCCCCAACTCCCGCTCCTGGAACGGGTCGACGCGGTCGTCTGCCATGCCGGGCACAACACCGTGTGCGAGGCCCTGTGGCACGGCGTCCCGCTGGTCGTCGCCCCCATCCGCGACGACCAGCCGGTGATCGCCGGACAGGTCGTCGACGCCGGCGCGGGCCTGCGGGTCCGGTTCGGCCGCGTCACCGCCCCGCGCCTCGGCGAGGCCCTCGACACCGTCCTGTACGAGCCCGGCCCGCGCACCGCGGCGGCCCGCATCCGCACCGCGTTCCGCGCGGCAGGCGGAGCACCGGCCGCCGCGGCCCACCTGGAACGCCTCGCCGCTGACCCGCACGCAAGGAGAGCCGATGAGCAAGCAGAGTGAGATCGAGGCGCTGCGCTCCGCCTACGAGCGGGACCTCGCCGAGGGCACCGACCGCTTCTTCGAGCCCCGGCGCACCACCTGCCCCTGGTGCGCCTCCGACCGGCTCACCACCCGGCTGCGCACCACCGACCTGCTCCAGCACAAGCCCGGCGCCTTCGTCCTCGACCGCTGCCAGGCGTGCGGCCACACCTTCCAGAACCCGCGCCTGAACGAGACGGGCCTGGAGTTCTACTACCGGGACTTCTACGACGGCCTCGGCGAGCAGAAGATGAGCGGCACCTTCGGGGGCCGCACCAAGATGTACCAGGGCCGTGCCGCGTCCATGGTCCCGCACGACGCGACCCCGAAGAACTGGCTCGACGTCGGCACCGGCCACGGCCACTTCTGCGAGGCCGCCCGCGAGGTGCTGCCCGGCACCGCCTTCGACGGCCTCGACTTCACCGACGGCGTCGAACTCGCCGCCCGCGAGGGCCGCGTGGAGCACGCCTACCGCGGCGCCTTCCCCGACCTGGCCCCCGAACTCACCGCCCGCTACGACGTCGTCAGCATGTTCCACTACCTGGAGCACAGCACCGACCCCGACAGCGAACTGCGCGCCGCCCACGAGGCGGTACGCCCCGGCGGCCACCTCCTCGTCGAGGTCCCCGACCCCGAGAGCCGCTACGCCCGCCTGCTCGGCCGCTGGTGGCTGCCCTGGCTCCAGCCGCAGCACCTGCACTTCATCCCGGTCGCCAACCTCCGCGCCCGCCTCACCGACCTGGGCTTCACGGTCGTCGCCGAGGAGCACGCCGAGGCCCACGACCCCGTCGACCTGCTGGCCGCCGTCTGGCTCGCCCTGGACCACACCGCGCCGCGCGAGGACGCCCCCTGGCTGCCGGCACAGCCCGGCGCCCTCCAGAAGACGCTGCGTGCCGCCCTCCTCATCGCGGGCATCCCGGCCCTGATCGCCGGCACCCTCCTGGACCGCTTCGCCGTACGGCCGTTCTCCCGCCGCCTCCGCGTCTCCAACGCCTACCGGATCGTGGCCCGCCGCGACTGACGCCCGGCCTCAGAGCACCTTCGCGCGGATCATCGCCGACAGCACCAGGGCGCCCGGCAGCAGCGGGATCCAGTCGGTCAGGACGCGGTAGCCGATCACCGTCGCCGTGGCCACCGCGGCCGGGGAGCCGAACGCGACCAGGGTGATCACCAGCGCCGCGTCCACCGCGACCCCGCCGGGCACCGGCACGGCACCCCCCGCCGTGCCCGCCGCCAGGTACGCGAAGATCACGGTGCCCCACGACAGCCCGAGCCCGAGCGCCTCCCCGGTGCAGGCCAGCACGCACGCCTGCACCAGCGGCATCGCGGTGGCCCCGCCCCACAGGGCCACCACCCGGGAGGGCCGCGCGTGCACCGTCCGGGCGTCGGTGAACGCGGAGCGCACCATGCCGGTGATCGGGCGGCGCAGCGGTCGTACGACCGCCGTCGCCACGCCCATCAGGGTGAGCACCGCGGCGACCGGGATCAGCACCACGCCGTCCGGCACCAGCTCGCCCAGCCGCCGCCACGCCGACGAGGACAGCAGGAACCCGATCAGCACGACCGTCTTCGCACCCGACTTCGCCACCGAGTACAGCGCGATCGAGGCGGTGGCCCGTTCCAGGGGGACGCCCCGGGTACGCAGGAAGCGCACGGTGACGGCGTGCGCGCCGAGACCGGCGGGCAGCGCGTGGTTGGCGGCACCGGCGGCGAACTGCGAGGCCAGCAGCAGCCCCGGCGGCAGCCGGTCGGGTACCGCGCCCTGCCGCATGCAGGCGGCCACCACCCAGGTCAGGCAGGTGAAACCGCCCGCGGCCAGCAGCCAGGCCGGTTCGGCGTGGGCGAGCCGGGTGACGCCCTCGTACAGCAGCGACTGGTTGGTGAGCCCCCAGATCGCCGCGATGAGCAGCGGGGACAGACACAGGGCGAGCCGGAGCGGCCGGCCCGCCATCGAGGAGGGCGCCGGCAGCGGACGCACGGGCGCGTCGGAGCAGGGCGGGGACAGAGACGACAGTGAGGACACGGGGACGTTGTCCTTCCACGGCGGGCCTGCGGTGGGGAGCCGCGGGCGAGCAGACGCCGGGGAGCCTTCCCGTCCCGTATGACACCCGGATGTCCGAAAACCGAAGGCAGGGGGGCGGGCCGGTGCCGTGGGCGCTGCGGTACCCGGCGGACCCGGTAGCCTTCCTGGGGAAGGCGCAGACGACAGGGGAGGATCCGGCGGTGCACGTCCAGGAATGGCTCGACTCGGTCCCGGCGGTCGCCGTCTACGCGGTGGTGGCGCTGGTCATCGGACTGGAGAGCCTGGGCATCCCGTTGCCGGGCGAGATCGTCCTGGTCTCCGCGGCGCTGCTCTCCTCCCAGCACTCGGGCATCAACCCGTTCGTCCTCGGCGCCTGCGCGACCGCGGGCGCGGTGATCGGCGACTCCATCGGCTACGCGATCGGCCGCAAGGGCGGCCGTCCGCTGCTGGCCTGGCTGGGGAAGAAGTTCCCGAGACACTTCAGCGAGGGCCACGTCGCCACCGCCGAGCGCTCCTTCGAGAAGTGGGGCATGTGGGCGGTCTTCTTCGGCCGCTTCATCGCCCTCCTGCGCATCTTCGCGGGCCCGCTGGCCGGCGTCCTCCACATGCCCTACTGGAAGTTCCTGATCGCCAACCTCCTCGGCGGCATCTGCTGGGCCGGCGGCACGACCGCGGTCGTCTACTACGTCGGCATCGTCGCCGAGGACTGGCTGAAGCGGTTCTCCTACGTGGGCCTCGCAGCGGCGGTCCTCTTCGGCCTCGCCTCCATGCTGATCGTCCGCCGCAAAGCGAAGAAGATCCAGGCGACAGAGAAGGAAGCCGAACCTGTGGGCGCCGGGGACTGAACGCCCCTTTCAGGGGCCCGGGGCTGCATTTGATATGCGGCTCCGCCGCGGGGGCGCGACCAGCCCCCACTCACCCGCACCCGCCCCACGACCTACTCATGCACCCCGCGATGCGCCACAGCCAACTCCGCATAGAAGGTCCCGTTCAGAGCCACCCCCTCCCGCTCCTCACGGCTGAGCTCGCGCCGCACCTTCGCCGGCACCCCCGCCACCAACGACCCCGGCGGTACCACCATCCCCTGCGGCACCAACGCCTGCGCCGCGACCAACGACCCCGCCCCGATCACGGCCCCGTTCAGCACGGTCGCCCCCATGCCGATCAGGCAGTCGTCCTCCACGGTCGCCCCGTGCACCACCGCGTTGTGCCCGATGGACACCCGCTCCCCGACCGTCACGGGAAACCCGGGGTCCGCGTGCAATGTCACATTGTCCTGGACGTTCGCCCGCGCCCCCACGGTGATCTTCTCGACGTCCCCCCGCACCACCGCCCCGTACCAGACACTCGCCCCGGCCCTCAGGGTCACGTCCCCGATCACCGAGGCGGTCGGCGCCACGAACACGTCGTCCTCGATCTTCGGCTCCCGCCCCCCGATCCCCACGATCAGCGCCTGCCGCGTCATCACCGTCTCCCGTCGTCGATGTCCCCGGCAACCTAGCCCACCGCCTGGGGCGAAGATCACAGCAGCCCGCCTTCTTCAATCCGGCGCCCGCTGAGTAGCGTGACTGCGTGCCGAAGCCCAAGAACACGTTCTCGTCCTGGCGCCGCCGCCTCGCCCAACGCGCAGTGCACGCGGCCTGGGCCTGGGTGCAGCGCACCGGATCCGTCTCCGCCGACCACCCGGGCCGCTTCCGGTTCGGCGCGCTCGGCGAGGCCACCCGCCTCGCCTTCCCGCTCGGCACGGTCTTCGGCGAGCCGTGGATCCACCTCGGCTCGCACTGCATCGTCGGTGAACAGGTCACCCTGACCGCGGGCCTGATGCCCGACCTCGACCTCGGCCCCGACCCGATCCTGCGCATCGGCGACGGCGTGGTCCTCGGCCGCGGCAGCCACGTCATCGCGGACACCACGGTCACCATCGGCAGCGACTGCTACTTCGGCCCGTACGTGTACGTCACCTCCACCAACCACTCCTACGACGACCCGCACGAGCCCATCGGCAGGCAGTGGCCCCGCATGGAGCCCGTGGAGATCGGCCCGGGCTGCTGGATCGGCACCGGCGCGGTGATCCTGCCGGGCGCGCGGATCGGCCGGAACGTCGTGGTGGCCGCCGGCGCGGTGGTCCGGGGCGCGGTGCCCGACCACGCCGTGGTGGCGGGCGCCCCGGCCCGGGTCGTACGGCGCTGGACCCCCGAGACCGGCTGGCAGCCGCCGCTGCGCACGCCCCCGCCGGTGCCGATCCCGGCGGGCACCACGCCGGAGCAGCTGCGCGCGCTTGCGGAGCTGGACGAGGCGGACGTGGCGCGGCTCGCCGAACTGGAGCCCGAGAGCTGAGCGGCGCCCGGTGGGGCCGCCGCCGGTTCAGCCGGTGGCCAGCAGCAGCGTCCCCACCAGCGCCAGCCCGGCCCCCGCCGCCTGGATCGCGCGCAGCCGTTCGCTGAGGAAGCCGCGGGCCGCGAGCGCGGTGACCACCGGGTAGAGCGAGGCGAGCACCGCGGCGACGGTGACCGGGCCGTGCTGGGCGGCGACCGAGTACGTGCCGTTGGCCGCGACGTCGGCGAGACCGACGAAGCCCAGCGCCGGGAGCGCGGACCAGGCGAAACCGGTCGCCGGCAGTGCGGGCGCGCCCCGCCGCACGGACAGCCACAGGGCGGTGCCGCCCGTCGCGACGCTGGTCAGTCGCTGCACGAAGAGGGCCAGGAAGAGGCCGGTGACCGTGGTCGACGCCTCCGTGATCAGCGCGAACACCGTGCCGAAGCCCGCCGCCGCGACCAGGGTGAGCAGGATCGCCCGGCGCTGCACGGGCGCGCCGCGCAGCTGCGGGCCGCCGGCCAGCACGACCCCGGTGACGGCGACCGCGATGCCCGCCACCTGGAGCAGCCCCGGCCGTTCGCCGAGGAACAGCCCGACCCCGACCGGGACGGCGACGCTCAGCGTGGCCAGCGGGGAGACCACCCCCATCGGGCCGAGGGCGAGGGCCTTGTAGAAGGAGAGCAGCGCGACCGGTCCGGCCAGACCCGCCGCGACCGCGAACCAGAGCCGGGGCCCGGCCTCGCTCCAGCCGCCCGTGGCGACCACGATCACGCCCAGCACCGCCGCCGCCAGGCCCTGTGACACGACGACCACCGTGAGTGCGGGCGCGCGTCGCGTGAGCAGCCCGCCGCCGAAGTCGGCCAGCCCCCACAGGAGACTGGTGGTCAGGGCGAAGAATGCTGTCACGGCCCGCCTCGCAGTACAGTTCGGTGAACGATCAGGTACACCCCATCGTAGTTCAGTCCGATGAACTGCGTCATTCAAAATATTGGACCACAATGCATTCCGCAATGCTTTCCACCATGGACGGAACGTGTCGGACCTCGACCTGCTGACCCAGTCCCTGGCCCGCAACGTCAAGCACTGGCGCGCGGTGCGCGGCTTCACCCTGGACGTGCTCGCGACCAGGGCCGGGGTCAGCCGCGGCATGCTGATCCAGATCGAGCAGGCCCGCACCAACCCGAGCATCGGCACGGTCGTCAAGATCGGTGACGCGCTCGGCATCAGCATCACCACCCTGCTCGACTACGAACAGGGCCCGAAGGTCCAGATCGTCCCCGCCGACAAGGCCGTACGGCTGTGGCACACCGACGCCGGCAGCTACAACCGGCTCCTCGCCGGCACCGAGGCGCCCGGCCCGCTGGAGATGTGGGACTGGCACCTGATGCCGGGCGAGAGCAGCCCGTCGGAACCGCACCCGACCGGCACGGTGGAGATCGTCCATGTCCTCGCCGGGGAACTGACCCTCACCGTCGACGGGACCGACTACCGCGTGCCGACGGGCGCCAGCGCCTCCTTCGAGGCCAACACGGCCCATGTGTACGGCAACACCGGGGACGTGCCGATGGAGATGGTGATGACGGTCTCCGTGCCGCCCGTGCCCTGAGCCCGGCGGGCCGGGCTGTTAGCGTGCGGACATGCGCGCACCCATCGGAGACTTCGACACCGCCGTCCCCGCCCCGGACTGCCTCGACGAGCTGACCGCGCCGGTCGCCGACGCCCTGCGCGCGTGGACCGGCGCCGTGCCCGCCGACCGGATCCTCTACGTCGAGACGGACCCGCAGTGGGCGGACACCGCGGTCTTCGTCGAGCACTACGGGCGCGACCTGCTGGACAGGTCGGCCAACTGCGTGGTGGTGGCGGGCAGGCGCGGCGGCGACACCACGCTGGCGGCCTGCCTGGTGCTGTCCACCACCAAGGTGGACGTCAACGGTGTGGTGCGCCGCCAACTCGGCTCCCGCAAGGCCTCGTTCGCCTCGACGGACATCGCGACCGGCGCGACCGGCATGGAGTACGGCGGCATCACCCCGATCGGACTCCCGCGCGACTGGCCCCTGTTGGTGGACCCGGCCGTGGCCGACCTGCCCTACGTCCTGGTCGGCAGCGGCCGTCGGCGCGGCAAACTCCTGGTCCCCGGCAAGGCGTTCGCCGAACTGCCGGGCGCGGTCGTGCTGCCGGGGCTGGGCGTCTAGGGCCTGTCCGACCATTCCCGTCGTCGCCCGGAGGGCGGCCTCGCGGCGTCGGGTGCGTGCTCTCGGCGTGCCGGGCGCAGGCCCTCGTACCGGACGTACTCGGGTCTGCGCCCGGTGCGGCGAGTGGGGGTCCCCCGGCCGAAGGCTGGGGGAGCGTGCATGGCGTCGCGAGGCAGACGGGAATGGTCAGACAGGCCCTGGGAGACGAGGCGTGCGCGCGGTCGGCTAGGAGACGGCGTGCGCGTGGTGGGCCAGCGCCAGGTGCGGGTCGGCCTGCCCCGGCGCGGGCGTCGGATCCGCGTGCACCAGGGCCGCCGTCAGCCGCGGTACGGCGTGCAGCAGCGCGTGTTCCGCCGCGACGGCGATCGCGTGCGCCTGCCGTACGGTCGCCTCGCCGTCGACCACGACCGCCACCTCGGCGCGCAGCCGGTGCCCGATCCACCGCAGCCGCAGCTCGCCCACGGCCCGCACCCCCGGCACCTCGCGCAGCGCCCGCTCGGCCCGGTCCGTCAACTCCGGGTCCACGGCGTCCATCACGCGCCGGAACACCTCGCGCGCCGCGTCCCGCAGCACCAGCGCGATCGCCGCGGTGATCGCCAGCCCCACCAGCGGATCGGCGAGCTGCCAGCCGAGGGCGGCGCCACCGGCCCCCAGCAGCACGGCCAGTGAGGTGAACCCGTCGGTGCGGGCGTGCAGCCCGTCGGCCACCAGCGCGGCCGAGCCGATCTCCCGGCCCACCCGGATCCGGTACCGGGCCACCCACTCGTTCCCGGCGAAGCCGGCGAGCGCGGCCACCGCGACGGCCGTCAGGTGCGTGACCGGACGCGGCTCCAGCAGCCGCTCGACGGCCGTCCACGCGGCGAAGACGGCCGACGCGGCGATGGTCAGCACGATCGCGATCCCCGCGAGGTCCTCGGCCCGCCCGTAGCCGTAGGTGAAGCGGCGGTTCGCCGCGCGCCGCCCGAGCACGAAGGCGATGCCCAGCGGTACGGCGGTCAGCGCGTCCGCCGCGTTGTGCACCGTGTCCCCGAGCAGGGCGACCGAGCCGGACAGCACCACCACGACCGCCTGCACCAGCGCCGTCGCGCCGAGCACGGCCAGCGAGACCCAGAGCGCCCGCATGCCTCGCGCCGAGGCCTCCAGGGCCGGGTCGAGCTTGTCGGCCGTCTCGTGGGAGTGGGGGGTCAGGAGGTGGGCGAGGCGGTGGCGGAGCCCGGCGGAGCGGGAGCGGCCGTGGTGGCGGTCATGGCCGTGGTCATGGTCGTGTTGGTGGTCGTGGCCGTGGGCGGGCTCGCCGTGCCGGTCGCGGGCGTGGTCGTGGGGGTGACGGTCGTCCGCGTGTGCGTGTTCGTGATGGTGCCGGTCGCTCATGCGGCTCCCCTCTCCGGTGCGCGGGACGTGGACACGGGACGCCCACGACGCCATTATGTGCGTATGAGCGCACGCTTGCACCTATCACCTACGCATCATGCGCATCCGCGCACCCCCGGCGAGGAACAGTTCGCGCTCGCCGCCGAACTCCTCGCCCTGCTCGGCGACCGCACCCGGCTCACCCTGCTGCACGCCCTGACGACCGGGGAGGCCGACGTCGGCACGCTCACGGAGGTGTGCGGCGCCGCCCGTCCGGCCGTCAGCCAGCACCTGGCCCGGCTGCGGCTAGCGGGTCTGGTGAGTACGCGCAAGGAGGGGCGGCGGGTGGTGTACTCGCTGCGCCACGGTCATCTGCGGCGGCTGGTCGAGGAGGCGCTGAAGGTGGCGGACCACCGGCTGACCGAGACCGAGACCGCGCGGGACACCCGGTCCCCGTGACGGGGTGGCTCTCAGAACGCGTCGGCCGCACCCAGGTACTGCTCCGCGAAGGCCGTCGCCGCCGCGCGGGAGGTGAACAGCCTGCGCAGCCTGGCCAGGCTGGTGCCCGCGAGGAACGGGTCGCCGGAGGCCGTGCCGTGGTAGATGCCGGACAGGAACCGGGAGAACTCCTGGTAGTCCCAGACCCGGCGCAGGCAGGCGTGGGAGTAGCCCGCCAGGCCGGTGTCGTCGTCTTTGGTGACACGCGCGACGAGGGCGTCGCCCAGCAGGAAGGCGTCGTGCAGGGCGAGGTTCATGCCCTTGGCGGCGATCGGCGCGGTCAGGTGCCCGGCGTCACCGGCCAGGAAGAGGCGGCCGAACACCAGCGGTTCGACCACGTAGTCGTGCATGTCCAGCAGGCGCTTCTCGATCAGCCGCCCCTCGTTGAGCGGTGGCGCCCCGGCGGCGTCGAGCCGCTCGCGCAGCTCCTCCCAGACCCGGTCGTGCGACCAGCTCTCCGGGTCGTCGCCCGGCGGGCACTGCAGGTAGTAGCGGGTGACCTCGGGGCTGCGCGCCATGTGCCCGGCGAAGCCGTTCGGATGGACGCCGAACAGCACGCAGTCCGAGGACGGCGGCGCCTCGGCGAGCAGGGCCAGCCACGCTATGCCGTAGTCCTGCCGGGCGACCCGCACCCGCCCCTGCGGTATCGCGTCCCGGGTCACCCCGCGCGCCCCGTCGCAGCCCGCGACGAACTCGCAGCGCAGGACGTGCCGTTCGCCGGTCCCGGGGTCGAGGTACGACACGGCGGGCCGGTCCGTCTCCAGGTCGTGCAGTGCGACGTCCCGCACCCCGAACCTGATCTCCCCGCCGCGCACGTCGGCGTACTCCCGCACCAGGTCCGTCACCAGCAACGGCTGGGGATAGACGTAGTGGTGATGGCCCGTCAGGTCGGTGTAGTCGAAGCGGAACCGGTCGCCGCCGAAGCGGAACTCGCACTCGCTGTGCACCTGCGCCCGGGCCGCCAGGCCGTCGCCCAGGCCGCGTTGCCGGAGCCCGCGCACCGCCCATTCCTCGATGACCCCGGCCCGTGGCCTGGTCTCGATGAACTCCCTGCTCTCGGTCTCCAGGACCACGCAGTCGACGCCGGCGGCCCGCAGGATGTTCCCGACGGTCAGCCCGGCGGGCCCGGCGCCCACGACGACGACCGTACGGCGTTCTTCGGACGGGGAGTTGGTGTGGGGGGATGGCTCAGTCACCCCCGCATTATGACGGTGTCCCGTCAGCCACGGCAGTGCCACCGTGGCTGACGGGACGTGGGTGAGGCGGACGGGTCAGTGCGCCGGGGCGTCCGTGACCACGACCTCGTCGATGCTGCGCTCGATGTCCTCGGCCGTGGAGGCGGTCGCCTTGGCCCAGTAGTAGATGCCGATCGAGAAGGCGGCGATGACCAGGATGTCCCACCACAGCGCGATGTTGTTCTGGCCGCCGAAGCTGCCCTGCCAGGAGATCACGCCCATGCCGATCAGGTAGACGGGCAGCCACTGCGCGGCCCGGAAGTCCAGCCGGGGCGCGTCCGGCAGGTTCCTGCTGTGGGCGTAGAAGGCGTAGCCGCCGAGCAGCAGGTAGCCGAGGATGATCGCGAGGCCGAGCCGCCACAGGATGTCCCAGCCGGACCAGTAGATGATCAGGTTGGCGACCACGAACGACAGCGGGGAGATCACCTTGCCGAAGGGCAGCCGGTACGGGCGCTCGTGCCGCGGCAGCTTGTCGGTGAAGACGCCGTACGCCAGCGGGGCACCGGCGTACATCAGCACGCTCGCCGAGGTGATGAAGCCGACCAGCTGCTGCCAGCTCGGGAACGGCAGGAAGCAGATCACGCCGGTCACGAAGGACATGATGAGACCGAACCACGGCACACCGCGGGAGTCGGTCCGGGTGAAGAGCTTCGGCGCGTAGCCGTTCTTCGCCAGGCCGTAGGAGACCCGGGAGGTGGCGGTGGTGTAGATGAGGCCGGTGCCGCCGGGGGAGATGATCGCGTCCACGTAGAGGACCCAGGCCAG
This sequence comes from Streptomyces sp. NPDC048291, assembly GCF_043201715.1. Lineage (NCBI taxonomy): Bacteria > Bacillati > Actinomycetota > Actinomycetes > Kitasatosporales > Streptomycetaceae > Streptomyces > Streptomyces sp. NPDC048291. Next base: position 603,475 of record NZ_JBICZC010000003.1, on the reverse strand, counting down.
CCAGCCGAGGCCCACCAGGGTGGCCAGGCCGGCCCACGGGCCGCTGATCCCGGCGTACTTCAGGTGGTCCCAGCCGTGCGCGAACGTGCTGTGCGGCAGCGCGGCGATGAACACGACCTGGAGCAGGACGTAGATGACGGCGCCGATCGCGACCGAGCCGAGCGTGGCGCGCGGCAGGTCCTTCTTCGGGTTGCGGCTCTCGCCCGCCAGCTGGATCGCCTGCTCGAAGCCGAGCAGCGCGAAGATGATGCCGCTGGTGCTGATCGCGGCCAGGACGCCCTTCGCGCCGAAGGGGGCGAAGCCCTCCGAGTGGAAGTTGGCGGTGTGGAAGTTGCCGACCGCGATGATGAAGATCGCGGCCAGCGGCACGGCGATCTTCCACCAGGTCGCGGCACTGTTGGTGTGCGCGAGGACCCGGACGCCGAAGAAGTTGACGCCGACGAACAGGGCCATGAGCACGATGGCCACCAGCAGGCCGCTCGTGGTCAGGGTGCCGTCGGCGTGCTCCAGGTGCTGGGCCCACTTCCAGTGACCGGCGTAACCGATCATGGCCTCGACCTCGATCGGGGCCACGGTCGCCGCCTGCAGCCAGGAGAACCAGCCGAAGGACATGCCGGCCAGGCCGCCGAACGCGTAGTGCGGGTAGCGGGCCGTACCGCCCGCCACCGGGAACATGCCGCCGAGCTCGGCGTGCACCAGTGCCAGCAGCACGATCGCGACCGCGCCGATCACCCACGAGATGATCGCCGCGGGGCCGGCCATGCCGACCGCCTTCTCGGCGCCGTACAGCCATCCGGAGCCGATGATCGAGCCCACCGAGGCCCACATCAGGCCGATCAGGCCGACGTCCCGCCTCAGACCGCCCGAAGGTGTGATGTCCTCCGTCGCGGCTTTCTCGACACTCACCATGTCAAGTGGCCTCTCAGTTTCTGAACGCAGATTTAACGAGCAAGAGGGCACAAGTTAAGGGCGCACGTCGCAATCGGAGAAGACTGTTGCCAAAGATTTGACCCTCGATCTTTCCTGTCTTGGCCAAAGCTTTTGCACAGGTCAGCGAGGGTCACAGAATGTCCGTATTCAGTTCTGTTAAGTGAGAAGAAGGTAAGACAGGGCAAGCTCAGATTTTCCTCAAATCCGGCTCAGTTCTGGCCCAGGCGGGGTATTTCGATGGCCGGGCAGCGGTCCATGACCATGTCCAGACCCGCGGCACGCACCCGCTCGTACGCCGCCTCGTCGACCACCCCGAGCTGGAACCAGACCGCCTTCGCGCCCTTCGCCAGCGCCTCGTCCGCGACGGCACCGGCCAGCTCGCCGTTGACGAAGACGTCGACGACGTCGACCTCGAAGGGGATCTCCGCGAGAGAGGCGTAGCCCTGCTCGCCGTGGACCGTCTCCGCCTTGGGGTGGACCGGCACGATCCGCTTGCCGAACCGCTGCAGCACCTGCGCCACCCCGTACGCCGCCCGTCCCCGGTTGGATGACAGACCGACCACCGCCCAGGTGTCACCCGTCCCGGTCAGAATCCTGCGGATCGTCGCTTCGTCGCCGTACACCGTCGGCCTCCTCGGCTCGGGGAATGTCCGCCGTCGGCAACAGCGGCCGGCGGACCCTGATTCCCCGGCCGGGACCGGGTCCGCGCGGTACCGCCGGGGCAGCCCGCGCGGCAGAAGGCGGCGCATGTCCCGCATGTCCCGCCACGGTGACCTGAATCATCGCAAGGTGCCTGCGTACGGTCCGCCGCACGCCTACGCTCAGCCCGTGCTGCGCATCCTCGACGCCAAGTCCGGTGAGACCGTCCCCGCCGTCTCCGCCCGCCGCGCCCTGACCCGGGTGGAGGCACACGCCTCCGGGTACGACCTGACGGCGCTGCGGGTCCTGCTCACCACCGACCTCCTGCTGCGCGCGCTGGAACTCGGCGGCACCCCGGTTCTGCCCCTGCTCACCGCCGACCACCACCAGGCCGAGCTGCACGCCGCCGCCACCACCCTCGGCATCCGCCCCTTCGAGGACGGCCGCGACCTCGCCGCCGGACTGGGCGAGGCCCAGGTCGTCCACGTCACGGCCGCCGGCGGCACCCCGCCCGCCGCCCGGGCCGGCCTGACCGTCGCCGTCGCCCGCGCGGACGGTCCCGACGCCGGTGTCCTGGGCACGCTCGACGACCCCGCCGCACTGCGGCTCGCCCTTCTCGACGCCCCCCGCGGCACCGCCGTCCACCTCGGTGCCGGCGCCCTCGACGAGGCCGGGCGGCGGCTCGGCAGGCTGCGCCGGTCGGTGGCCCACTGGGCGCGCAGCCCCTCGCGGCCGGTGCCCGAAAAGGTCAGGGGACGGCTGCGGGACGCCTGGGAGGACGACCTCGACGTACCCGGGGTGCTCGGCGTGCTGCGCTGGATGGAGAACCAGCCCGAGATCCCGGACGGCGCCCGCTTCGAGACCTGCGCCTACGCCGACCGGCTGCTCGCCCTCGAACTCACCCGCGACCTCGGGCGGGCGGCGTGATCACCCGGGCGGGCGCGGGCCCGCTGCGCCGCCTGGTCGTCCTGCGGCACGCCAAGTCCGCCTGGCCCGAGGGCGTCCCTGACCGCCTGCGCCCGCTCGCGGACCGCGGCCGTCGCGACGCCCCCGCCGCCGGGCGAGCCCTCGCCGAGTCCGACTCCCTGCCCGACCTCGCGGTCTGCTCCACCGCGGTACGCGCCCGGCAGACCTGGGAGCTGGCCGCCGGCCAGTGGGGGACACCGCCGCCGGTCCGCTACGACGGGCGGGTGTACGCCGCCGACGTACCCGAGCTGCTCGCGGTCGTGCACGAGGTGCCGCCCGAGGTGGAGACGCTGCTGCTGGTCGGGCACAACCCCGGCCTGGAGGAACTCGTCCTCGACCTCGCCGGCGACGGCCTCGACGACACCCTGGAGCAGATGCGCAGGAAGTTCCCGACCTCCGCGATCGCCGTCCTGGCCTGGCACGGCACGACGTGGGCGGCGCTCGCCCCGGGCACGGCCCTGCTGACGGAGGTGACGGTGGCCCGCGGACACAAGGAGAAGGAGCAAGGGAAGGAGGACGGAAAGGAGGAGGGAAAGGAGCAGGGGAAGGAGTAGGGAAAGGGGCGGTGCACGGGTCCGCATAGGGTGGGCGGATGCAGGACGAGTACCGCACCGTCGCCCGCGCGGGCACGCACGAGACCGAGGTCAACCGCTCCCGCTTCCTGTGCGCCCTCGCCCCGGCGGCCACCGAGCAGGAGGCCCAGGACTTCGTCGCGGCGGTCCGCAGGGAGCACGCCGACGCCACCCACAACTGCTGGGCCTACGTCATCGGCGCCGACGCCGCCACCCAGCGGGCCAGCGACGACGGCGAACCGGGCGGCACCGCCGGCGTCCCCATGCTGCAGATGCTGCTCCGCCGCGACATGCGGTACGTCGTCGCCGTCGTCACCCGCTACTACGGCGGCGTCAAGCTCGGCGCAGGCGGCCTCATCCGCGCCTACGGCGGTGCGGTCGGCGAGGCCCTCGACACCCTCGGCACCCGCACCCGGCGCCGCTTCCGGCTGGCCGCGGTGACCGTCGACCACCAGCGGGCCGGCAAGCTCCAGAACGACCTGCGCGCCACCGGCCGCGAGGTCCGCGACGTCCGCTACGGCGAGGCCGTCACCATCGGGATCGGCCTGCCGGACGCCGACGTGGACGCCTTCCGCGCCTGGCTCGCCGACGCGACGGCGGGCACCGCCACCCTCGAACTGGGCGGGGAGGCGTACGGGGACGCGTGACGGCCGGGGACGCCCGTTCGGGGACCTGACCCGCGGCCGGACACCCCGCCCACAATGACTCGCGTACGTGCGAAGGCGCTCGGGCTGGCTGAGCCCTTGCCACCACGAGTGAGGCCACGCGATGGCATTGCAGGTCGCCGAGGGAGACGAGACTCCCTGCGGTACTCCCCTCGACACCCCCTCCGGCGCGGGACGGCCGTTCGTCGACGTCGGCTCCCCCTCGTTCCGTTTCGACGACCGCCGCCTGCACGCGGCCCGCACCCGGGGCCTGCTCCCGGACAGCGTCTACGGTCCCGTGGTCTGCGACCACGCCACGGTCGGGCGGCTGTTGCGGCAGCCGACCCTGGTGCACGACCCCTGGCGGCAGCTGCGGTGCTCCGGGGTGACCGACCACGCGATCGGGTCCTGGTTCGCCTCGCTGCTCATCTTCTCCCGGGCCGCCGACCACGGCGCGCTGCGCCGGCGCATGCGCCCGCTCCTGCGCGGCCCGGCCTTCGACCCGTCGTTCGCCGCCGCCGAGGCCCGCGCCGCTGCCGCCGCGGTCGACGGCGCGTGCGAGTTCGTCACCGACGTCGCCGACGCGATCGTGGACGCGCAGGCCGCGCGGTTGCTCGACGTCGGCGGAGACACGTACCGCGAGATCGCGCAACCGGTACGGGACCTGGCGCTCGTCCACCGGCTGATGCCGCAGGAGACGCTCGGACAGGCGAAGGCGGCGGTCGAGCACGTGCAGGACTTCCTCGGCCGGCTGGCCCGCCGGGAGGGCGTCACGGCGGCCGAGCGCCCGGACTGGACGCGCTCCAGGATGTCGCTCCTCATCGGGTTCGAGCCGTACCGCCTGGCGCTCGGCCAGCTGGTCGCGGTGCTGGCGGACCATCCGCGGACCTGGTCGGCGGCGGCCGGCGACGAGAAGGCCGCCCTGTCCGCGGTACGGGAGCTGCTGCGCTGGATGCCGACGGCGCCGATCCAGATCCGGTTCACCGAACAGCCGTTGACGCTGGCCGACCGCACCCTGGAACCCGGCCGTCCGGTGCTCCTGTGCGCGGTGCAGGCCAACCGCGACGCGGAACCCGACGGCGACGCCTACCGGCCGGAGCGCGTGCCGTCCCGCCCGCACCTCAGCTTCGGCGCCGGCCTGCACTACTGCATAGGCGCCACCGCCTCCGAACACCAACTGGCCGCCGTGCTGCGCGCGCTGGCGGCCCGGTTCCGCGCGCCGGAGCCGACGGGCGGGGTCCGGTGGGGCCCGCCGTCCGGGGTACAGGGCCTGGTCGAGGTCCCGGTCCGGCTGACCCGGCACCGGAACTGACGTCCCGTCGGCCGGGCCGTTCCCCTGGCCGACGGGGCCAACTCCCTTCCGCCGCCGCGGAGATGCCCGGATCGGCCCGGCTCAGTCCGTGACCACGGAGGTGTTCAGTGAACTCGACCTCGTCACCCGGGGCGAACTGCGGGAATCCGGCGGTCTGCGGGTGCTCGTAGGAGGACACCGGACCAGTACGGCTGCCCGGTGGCCGGGCTGCTCTCGCCGAGCCAGGTGATGTGCGCGCCGCCGACCCGGTACGGGCTGCCGGCCGGGATCGACAGGACGCGGTAGGCGTGCCCGTCGGTGACACCGGCGGCGGAGACGGTCGCGTCGACGACCTCGGGGGCCGCGTAGCCGAAGGAGAAGTCCGTGAAGGTCACGTCCGTGGAGCGGATCGAGGCGAACGCCGTCTGCAGACCGTGGTAGACCAGCTCGGCCCCGCCGCCGTCGACGGTGACGTCGTGCATGTCCTCGACGAGCAGCCCGATCTCCTTGTCCCGGTAACGCCGGTCGGCGCCCACGGTGTTGGACACGTAGAGCTCACGCGTCTCGGCCCGTTCGGGATAGAGCTGGTAGGTGCCCTTGGAGAACCGGATTCTGACCGGCCGGTCGAGGCTCCTGGCGTGCCGCAGCGCGGCGGCGAGCGCGGGCGCCGAGTCCGTCCGGCCCGTGGGGTCGGCTCCGTAGTCGTCCACGTCGACCACCACCGGCCTGGCCTTCGCCGCGGCCACGGCGGGGGGACTGGCGGCACCTCCGAGCAACGCCGCCATTGCCACTCCAAGAACCACGAACCGAGACATGAAGAGTCCCTCCGGAGGATCCGCGCGTGTGAATTGCTGTCCATCCGCGCTGTGCCGGGGGTCGGCGGCCTTTCGGAGGTGCGTTCTCGGCTGGAAGCCAGCAAGTGGGCTGTTCTATTTGCAAGATTTCATTGAAAACTTTCAGCATGATTGATCACTGGATCTGATGTTCTGGGTGTTGAGCTTTCACGTTCCTCGCGCATACCGACTGAACGGCCCCCTCGGCCCTTGCTGCCTCGCCGCGGCCCGGCCACTCCGCCCGCTTCTCTCGGCCATCGCCGCGCGGGGGGTTGTCCTGACATTCCTCCGGACCTAGGGTCCCTTCGAGAGCAAGCGCTTTCTCCGCGTCTTGGTCCCCGCACTCCCAGGAGGACCCGCATGCCCCCACAACCGACCCGCCGCCGTGTCGCCGTGATCGGCACCGGCTCGATCGTCGGCGGCAGCCACCTGCCCGCCCTCACGGCCCACGCCGACCGCGCCGAGCTGGTCGCCGCGGTCGACGTCGACCAGGCACACCTCGACGCCTTCCGGGAACTCGCCGGCGGCGACGTCGCCGGGTACACCTCCGTCGACGAGATGCTGGACGCCGTGCGCCCCGACCTCGTCCTCGTCGGCACACCCCCCTCCCTGCACCGCGCGCAGACGGTGGCCGCGCTCAAGGCGGGCGCCTGGGTGCTGTGCGAGAAGCCGCTGTGCCTGTCGCTCGCCGAGTACGACGAGATCGCCGCCGCCGAGGAGGCCTCCGGCGCCTACGCCTCCGTGGTCTTCCAGCACCGCTACGGCTCCGGCGCCGTGCACGCCCGCCGGCTGATCGCCGGCGGCGAGCTGGGCGCCCCGCTGGTCGCGCACTGCCAGACCACCTGGCACCGGGACGCCGCCTACTACGCCGTGCCGTGGCGTGGCACCTGGGCCAGCGAGGGCGGCGGCCCGACCATGGGCCATGGCATCCACCAGTACGACCTGCTGCTGCACCTGCTCGGCCCGTGGACGGAGATCCGGGCCATGGCGGCCCGCCTGGTCCACGACACCGAGAGCGAGGACGTGTCCACCGCCCTCGTCCGCTTCGCGAACGGCGCCCTCGCCACCGTCGTCAACAGCGTGCTCTCCCCGCAGGAGGTGAGCCGCATCCGCGTCGACTGCGCGGACGCCACCGTCGAGCTCACCCACCTGTACGGGCACCGCAACGAGGACTGGGTCTACACCCCGGCCCCGCACGTCCCCGCCACCCGTGCCGATGGCTGGCGCACGCCGGAGGCGGACGTCCCCAGCTCGCACACCGCTCAGCTCGGCGCCCTCCTCGACGCCCACGACGCGGGCGAACGGCCGCCGGGCAGCGGCCCCGACGCCCGCGCCACCCTCGAATTCGCCGCCGCGCTCTACAAGTCGGCGTTCACGGGCCGCCCCGTGCACGCGGGGGAGATCGGCCCCGGCGACCCCTACTACGCAGCCATGCACGGCGACCACCCCCACTGGGCCCCCACCGAGGAGCGCGCATGAGCATCCGCGTCAGCCACGTCCACGGCGAGCACGTCGCGGTCGCGGCACCGGACGGCACCGAGATCCTGCGGTACGTCTACCGCCCCGACCCCGAGGCGTACGAGGCGCGCAAGCCGTACGCCCACCCGGTGCGCACGCTGGCCGGGCGGACCGTCACCGGCTACCGGCCGAGCGACCACCGCTGGCACAAGGGCCTCCAGATGACGGCCAGCCACCTGTCCGGGCAGAACTTCTGGGGCGGCAACACCTATGTCCACGGCCGGGGTTACCAGGTGCTGCCCGAGCGGGTCGGCTCGATGCGGCACGACGGCTTCACCGAGTTCACCGTCGCGGACGACCGGCTCTCCTTCACCGAGGAGCTGACCTGGGTGGAGAACGGCGGCGCGGAATGGGCGCGGGAGGCGCGCGGGCTCACCGTCCACTCCGTCGACGAACGGGCCGGCGCCTGGGTGCTCGACTGGACCATCCACCTCACCAATGTCCGCGACGAGCCGCTGACCTTCGGTTCCCCCACCACCGAAGGCCGCGAGATGGCCGGATACACCGGGCTCCAGTGGCGCGGCCCCCGGGACTTCACCGGCGGCACCGCGTTCGGCCCGGACTCCGTCACCGGCGCCGAGAAGCTGATGGGCACCCAGGGTCCGTGGCTCGCCTGCACCGCCGAGCACGACGAGGTCGACGGGCACTCCACGATCGTCTTCGCCCACGCGCCCGAGAACCTCGACGGGCGGACGCCGATCCACGAGTCGCACTGGTTCGTGCGCGCGGAGCCGATCCCGACGGCCGCGTTCTCCTGGGCGTTCTTCGAGGAGTTCGAGCTGCCGCCCGGCGAGTCCTTCGCCTACCGCTACCGGATCGTCTTCGCCGACGGCGCCTGGGACGCCGACCGCGTCGCCGCGCACCTGGAGAGCCTGCCGTGGTGAGCACGCCCGAGTCCGCGCCGCCCCACCCCCTCCCCGGCGCCGTCGGCCTCTCCCACCTCAGCGCCTACGACTGGGAGGCCGCCGACGGCGTCTGCGGCGGCAGCCCCCATCTGCACCTGGTCTGCACGGAGGCGTACGTCGTCACCGGGGGCCGGGGCGCCGTGCAGACGCTCGGCCCGGACGGCTACCGGGAGATCCCGCTGGAACCCGGGTCCGTCGCCTGGTTCACCCCGGGCACCGTGCACCGCATGGTGCAGGGCGGCGACCTGCGCATCACCGTGCTGATGCAGAACGGCGGACTGCCGGAGGCAGGGGACGCCGTCTTCACCTTCCCGCCCGAGGTGCTCGCCGACCCCGAACGGTACGCGGCCGCCGCGGCGTTGCCACCGGGCACCGGAGCCGGGACGGAACAGGCCGCCCGGCGGCGCCGGGACCTCGCCGTCGAGGGCTTCCTCGCCCTGCGGGAGACGCTGGTCGCCGGGGACGGCGGCCCGTACGCCGAGTTCCAGCGGTCCGCCGCCCGGCTGGTGCGCGACAGGGTGCCGCGCTGGCGGGAGCTGTGGCGGGCCGGTGCGCTGGCCGCCGCCGAGCGCACCGGCGCCCAGCTGGACGCGCTGCAGGCCGGCGAGGCGTCGTACCTCGGCGAGGCGGGCGCGTACGAGACCGCGCCCACGCGGCTCGGCGGGTTCGGGATGTGCGGCCGTCGTGACGAGTACAGCCTGCCGGGCGTGACGCTCCCGTACGGCGGCGAGTAGCGCAGGTTTCCAGGGGGAGCCGAGGGGGCGCACGGAAGTCCGAGGAGGGACGAGGTGACCTCGGCATGCCCGAGGCGCTGTGCGGCGCGGTGGCCGGGCGGCCCGCCACCGCCGGCAGGCACTTCACGGTCCCGCGACGGCGGCTGTGCCCCGCCGACCTGATGACGGGCCGCCCTGTGCGCCGCCGCCCGGCGACCAGGGAATGTGAGGTCTGTGGTGGATCAGGGGGTGATATGCGTTAGCGTGGCGGGCGGTGCCGGGGAGTCCCCGTGCTGGTTCATACGGGTCAAATAGGTGCAATAGGGGTAAGGGTGCGGGTCGGGGTGGTTGCGTGAGGATCCTGCACACCTCCGACTGGCATCTGGGCCGGGCGTTCCACCGCGTCAACATGCTGGGCGCCCAGTCGGAGTTCATCGGCCACCTCGTGGCGACCGTCCGCGAGCACGCCGTCGACGCCGTGGTGGTGGCCGGCGACGTCTACGACCGCGCGGTGCCGCCGCTCGCCGCGGTCGAGCTGTTCGACGACGCCCTGCACCGGCTCGCCGGCCTCGGCGTGCCCACGGTGATGATCTCCGGCAACCACGACTCCGCCCGCCGCCTCGGGGTCGGCGCCGGTCTCATCGACCGGGCCGGCATCCACCTGCGCACCGAACCGTCGGCCTGCGGCACCCCGGTCCTGCTCGCCGACGCCTCCGGGGACGTCGCGTTCTACGGCCTGCCGTATCTCGAACCCGCCCTGGTGAAGGACGAGTTCGCGGTCGACCGGGCGGGGCACGAGACGGTGCTGGCCGCCGCCATGGACCGGGTCCGCGCCGATCTCGCCGCCCGCCCGCCCGGCACCCGCTCCGTCGTCCTCGCGCACGCCTTCGTCACCGGCGGCGAGCCCAGCGACAGCGAGCGGGACATCACGGTGGGCGGCGTGGCCGCCGTCCCGGCCGGCGTCTTCGACGGTGTCGACTACGTGGCCCTCGGCCACCTGCACGGCTGCCAGACCCTCACCGAACGCGTCCGCTACTCCGGCTCACCGCTGGCCTACTCCTTCTCCGAGGCCGGCCACCGCAAGAGCATGTGGCTCGTCGACCTCGCCGCCGACGGCACGGTCACCGCCGAGCGCCTCGACTGCCCGGTCCCACGCCCGCTGGCCCGCATCCGCGGCACCCTGGACGACCTCCTCGCCGACCCCGCCCTCACCGCCCACGAGGACGCCTGGGTCGAGGCCACCCTCACCGACCCGGTCCGCCCCGCCGACCCCATGGCCCGCCTCGCCGACCGCTTCCCGCACACTCTCAGCCTGGTCTTCGACCCCGACCGCGCCCCGGACGACCCCGACGTCTCCTACGCCCGCCGCCTGGCCGGCCGCACCGACCGGCAGATCGCCGAGGACTTCGTCGCCCACGTGCGCGGCGCGGGCCCCGACGAACACGAACTGGCCGTCCTGGGCGAGGCGTTCGACGCGGTGCGCGCCGACGGCACGGTACGCGAGGTGGCCCGGTGACAGCACACCCGCACCCGAGCCCCCGCACGGAGGCGGCCGCATGAGGCTCCACCGGCTCGACATCACCGCGTTCGGACCGTTCGGCGGCTCCCAGAACGTCGACTTCGACACGCTCTCCGCCGCGGGGCTCTTCCTCCTGCACGGACCGACCGGCGCCGGAAAGACCTCCGTCCTGGACGCCGTCTGCTACGCCCTCTACGGCACCGTCCCCGGCGCCCGGCAGACCGGCCAGGGCCTCACCCTGCGCAGCGACCACGCCGACCCCGCCACCCGTACCGAGGTCCGCCTCGAACTCACCGTCGCCGGACGCCGGCTGGAGATCACCCGGCAGCCGCCCTGGGAGCGCCCCAAGAGACGTGGCGCGGGTACCACCCTGGACAAGGCCCAGACCTGGCTGCGCGAGTACGACGCGACGGCCCGCGCCTGGAAGGACCTCAGCCGCTCCCACCAGGAGATCGGCGAGGAGATCACCCAGCTGCTCGGCATGAGCCGCGAACAGTTCTGCCAGGTCGTTCTCCTGCCCCAGGGCGACTTCGCCCGCTTCCTGCGCGCCGACGCCGGCGCCCGCGGCCAGCTGCTCGGCCGGCTCTTCGACACCCAGCGCTTCGCCGACGTCGAGAAGCGCCTCGCCGAGCGCCGCAGGACCACCGAGGCCCGGGTCCGGGACGGCGACTCCGTGCTGCTCGCCGACGCGCACCGCATGCAGCAGGAGGCCGGCGACGCGATGGAGCTGCCGGAGCTGGCCCCGGGCGAGCCCGGCCTCGCCGCTGCCGTCCTCGCTGCCGCGGCCGTCGCCCGCAGCACCGCACGCGAGCGTCTCACCGTCGCCCACTGCCGGCTCACCGCCGCCGAGTCCGCCCAGTTCGCCGCCGACCGCGCGCTCGCCGGCGTACGCGAACTGGCCCGTTCGCAGGCCCGGTTCGCCGAGGCACGGCAGCGGGCCGTACGGCTGGAGGAGCGGGCCGCGGAGCACCGGGCGGCGCAGGCGCGGATGGAGCGGGCCAGGAAGGCGGAAGCGGTGGCGCCGGCGCTGGAGCTGCGGGAGGCCGCCGAGGAGGAGCACCGCGGAGCGGCCGGCGCCGAGGTGCGCGCACGGGCGCTGCTGCCGGAGAGCCTCGCCGGAGCCGGTGCGGCAGGGCTCGCGGCCGCTGCCCGCAAGGCCGCCGAGGAGCTGGGCGGGCTGGAGTCCGCGCGCCGGGCCGAGCGACGGCTCGCCGAGGTCGTCGACGAGCGGGCCCGGCTCGACCGGCAGGAGCGGGACGACGAGGACACGCTGCGCGAGGCCGCGGGCTGGCTCGCCGGCTGGGACGCCCGGCGCGCGGCGCTCCAGTCCCGTGTCGACTCCGCCCAGGAGGCCGCGACCCGCGCCGAGCAGCTCGCCGTACAGCGCGACCCCGCCCGCCGGCGGCTGGAGGCGGCGCGGTTGCGGGACGAGCTGGGCCGGGACACCGACGAGGCCCAGCGCGCCGCGCTCGCCTCCGCGCAACGGGCCGTGGCAGCACGGACGCACTGGCTCGACCTCAAGGAACAGCGGCTGAACGGCATCGCCGCCGAACTGGCCGCCGAGCTCGCCGAGGGAGAGCCCTGCGCGGTCTGCGGGGCCACCGAACACCCCGCCCCGGCCGAGAAGTTCGCGGGTCACGTCGACCGCGAGGCCGAGGAAGGCGCGCTCGCCGCGCTCCAGCGCGCCGACGAGCAGCGCGCCCGCGACGAGCGGCGGCTCGGTACCGCACGCGAGGCCCTGGCCGCCGCCGGCGCCGAGGCAGGAGACTCTCCCACCGCGCAACTGGCATCCCAGGCAGACGAGTTGGAGCGGGAGTACGCCCAGGCCCGACGACTGGGCTCCACCCTCCACGCGGCGCACGAGGAGCTGCGGCTCGCCGAGCAAGAGCGCGAGCGCCGACTGGCCGAGCGGCAGCAGGCCGAGGTCCGGGCCGCCGCCCGGCTGACCCGCCGCGAGGGCCTCGACGCGGAACAGACGGTCCTGGAAGCTGAGTTGGCGCAGGCCCGGGGGAGCGCCGCCAGCGTGTCCGCACGGGCCGGGCAGCTGGAGCGACAGGTGGCACTGCTCACCGACGCCGCCGACAGCGCGCGCGCCGCCGAGGACACCGCCCGCCACCTGAAGGACACCGACGCCCGGCTCGCCGACGCGGCCTACCGGGCCGGTTTCGACACCCCGGAGGCCGCGGCCGCCGCCCTCCTCGACGACACCGCCCACCGCGAACTCCAACGGCGCCTGGACGAGCGGCAGTCCGAGGAGGCCGCGGTGCGTGCCGTCCTCGCGGAGACCGACACCGCAGCCGCCGCCCAGCGGCCGCCCGCCGACCTCGACGCGGCGGAACGCATCGCCGCCGTGGCCGCCCAGCGCCTGCGGGACGCCGCCTCCGCCCGCGACCGGGCCGCCCGCAGCTGCACCGAACTCGACCGGCTCTCCGCCCGCGCCACCACGGGCGTACGGCAACTCGCCCCGCTGCGCGAGGAGTACGACCGGGTCGCCCGCCTCGCCGGCCTCACCGCGGGCACCTCAGCCGACAACGAACGCAGGATGCGGCTGGAGTCCTACGTCCTCGCCGCCCGCCTGGAACAGGTCGCCGCCGCCGCGACCGTACGCCTGCGGCGCATATCGTCCGGCCGCTACACCCTGGTCCACTCCGACGACCGCACCGGACGGGGCCGCAGCGGCCTCGGACTGCACGTCGTCGACGCCTGGACCGGACGCGAACGGGACACCGCCACCCTCTCCGGCGGCGAGACCTTCTTCGCCTCCCTCGCCCTCGCCCTCGGCCTCGCGGACGTCGTCACCGACGAGGCGGGCGGCGTCCGCCTCGACACCCTCTTCATCGACGAGGGCTTCGGCAGCCTCGACGACCAGACCCTCGACGAGGTCCTCGACGTCCTCGACTCCCTCCGCGAACGCGACCGCACCGTCGGCATCGTCAGCCACGTCGCCGACCTACGCCGCCGCGTCCACGCCCAACTGGAGGTCTCGAAGGGGAGAACGGGCTCGGCCCTTCGACAGCACGGGGTCTGAGCGCTCCGGTGGTCGCGCGGTCCGTCCACCGCGGGCCGGTGGGGGCTGGTCGCGCAGTTCCCCGCGCCCCTTACGGGGCGCTACTGCCGAGCCCCGTAAGGGGCGCGGGGAACTGCGCGACCAGCCCCGACGGCGCCGCAGTCGGCAGACCGGGGAGCGCTCAGATGCCGACGGCCCGCCGCGGAAGCGGCGAGGAGTAGACGACGCTCGTCGTCACCGAGCCCAGCGTGCCGATCCGGCCGGAGACCTCCTCCAGGTGCCGCATCGAGCGGGCGGTGACCTTGAGGACGAAGCAGTCGTCGCCCGTGACGTGGTGCGCCTCCAGGATCTCGGGGGTGGCGGCGACCAGGTCGTGGAACGGCTTGTAGTTGCCGTTCGGGTAGCGCAGCCGGACGAAGGCGAGGATCGGCAGGCCGAGCCGCTCCGGGTCGACCACCGCCGCGTACCCCTGGATCACGCCCGCCTCCTCCAGCCGGCGCACCCGTTCGGTCACCGCGCTCGGGGACATCGCGACGGCCCGCGCCAGCTCGGCGAAGCTGGCCCGGCCCTCGCGCTGGAGGACATCGAGGATGCGCAGGTCGGTGGCGTCCGGGGAAAACTCGGTCATGGAGGATGGATAACAGTGATTCCCCGGCCGGACAAGGTCAGGGCCGGGGATCGCGGCTTCAGGGCACCCCGTCACCCTCGTAGATTTGCGGCCATGGAGATCCGCCGCACCGACGGCGGCCGGCGAAAGGCCTCACATGTCCGTCACCACCGACAACCCAGTCCTGCGCGTCGCCCCCGCCGCTCCCGCCGAGGCCGCCGCCCACTTCCGGGCGAGCCTCGCCTGCCACGCCGACGTCTCCGACGTGGCCGCCGCCCTGGCCGCCGACGGCGACCCCGGTTTCGCCGTCCTGGACTCCCGCTCCACCGAGTCCTGGGACCAGGGCCACATCCCCGGAGCCGTCCACCTGCCCACCGCGCTCATCGCCGAGCAGGCGGCCGGGCTCCTCGACAGGGCGCGGCCCGTGGTGACGTACTGCTGGGGTCCCGGCTGCAACGGCGCGACCCGCGCCGCCCTCGCGCTGGCCGAACTCGGCTACCAGGTCAAGGAGATGCTCGGCGGATTCGAGTACTGGGTGCGTGAGGGCCTTGAGTTCGAGACCTGGCAGGGCCGCGAACGCCGCGCCCCGGACCCGCTGACCGCACCCGTCGAGGGCGACTGCGGTTGCTGATTCCCGGAGGCGAACCTGTGCCGTCGCTGTCCGTGTAGGTTCACCCCATGACTCGATATGCGGATCCAGGCGCGGTGGAGTGGGTGGAGTCGGGCGGCGGCCCGCTGGTGGCGGTCCCGGAGACGGTCCTGCCGTTCTGGGCCGGCGCCGACAGCGAGGACCTGGCCACCGACTACGACCGGGCCTGCGAGGTCGACGGTTACGTCGGCCTGCTCCCGGTCGGGGACAGCACCGCCCTGGTCCTCGGCGACGAACCCGCCTCGACGTCGTTCCTGCCGGACCACGGCACCTTCGTACGGTGGTCCGCCGCCAACTCGGAGGAGGAGCTCCTGGCGCAGGTGCCCGCCGCCCTCGACACCGCCGCGTGGGAGAGCGAGATCCGCTGGCAGGTCCCCGGCCCGGTCGTCCTGTTCGACTCCGCCTGGCCGGGGGACGAGGCCGAGGGCGGCGACCGTCTGCGGGTCCCGCTGGAGCCCGGCACCTACGCGGTGCGCGCCGCCTACACCAGGCCCGGCCCGGAAACCTGGCTGGGCCTAGTCCAGTTGCGCAGGCTCTCTTCCTGACGGACCGTCACTTCACCCCGTCGACCGCGATGTTGAGGTGGCGCGGGCCGCGCAGCACCGCGTTCGGGCGGTAGGGCGGCGGATCCTCGACGAGGCGCGGGTTGTCGAGCCGGCGGGCCAGCTGGGCCAGCGCGATCTGGGCCTCCAGACGGGCCAGCGGGGCGCCGAAGCAGCTGTGGATGCCGCTGCCGAAGCCGAGGTGCTGGATGTCCTGCCGGTCCGGGTCGAAGCGGTCGGGATCGGTGAACCGATGCGGGTCCCGGTTGCCGGCGGCAAGCATCAGCCAGATCCGCGACCCCTTGGGAATGGTCACCCCGTGCACCTCCAGGTCGGCGATGCAGGTGCGCTGCGGGAGCAGCTGCACCGGCGGCTCGTAGCGCAGCAGCTCCTCCACGATCCGCACCGACAGCCCCGGGTCGTCGCGCAGCCGCTCCAGGTACTGCGGGTGGCGCAGCAGCGTCAGCATGCCGTTGGTGATGAGGTTGACCGTCGTCTCGTGGCCGGCGATGAGCAGCAGCACCGAGGTGCTGAGCACCTCCATGGTCGTCATGGCGCCGTCCGGGCCGTGACTGTGCACCAGGTCGGAGAGCATGTCGTCGCGCGGCTCCTTGGCGCGCTGCTCCACCAGCCCGTTCAGGTACATCCCGAGCTGGAGCCGGGCCTCCTGCGCGGTCTTCGCGGAGTCGTCGGCCGTGCGGCTGTCGGGGTCGAGACCGGCCACGATCGGGTCGACCCAGGCCCGGAACCTCGGCTCGTCCTCGCGCGGCACGCCGAGCAGCCGGCAGATGACGGTGACCGGGAACGGGTAGGCGACCTGGTCGACCAGGTCGATCTCCCGGGCGTCCCCGAGGCCGTCGATCAGCTCGGTGACGATCTCCTCCAGCCGGCCCCGCATGCCGTCGATCCGGCGCGGCTGGTGCGGCGGCCCGAAGGAGCTGTTGGCGATCCGGCGCAGCCGGTCGTGCTCCGGCGGGTCGAGCCGGATGAAGCTCGGCGGCAGCCCCGTCGCCTCCGGTCCGGACAGCTCGTCGTCCCCGCCCACGGTCACGTTGGACTCGTCGGAGCTGATCCGCGGATCGTGCAGCAGGGCCTCGATGTCGTGGTAGGTGCTGATGAGGTAGGGGCCGTCCTCCTCCTCGTGCAGCACCGGCGTCTTGCGGAGCTCCTCGTACAGCGGGTACGGGTCGGCGCGGTTCGCGAAGTCGGTGATCCGGTGCAACATCGAGGTCTGCGTCATGACAGTTCCTTGGAGCGTCGGGGCCGGGTCGCGGTCAGTGGCGGGCGGGGTGGAAGACCAGCTGCGTGTCGGTCGGCGAGTAGCCGCTGAGCGTCACCATGGGGCCGTGCGTGGGCAGCGCCGGGTCCGGGAAGTCCGCGTCGACCGGCACCCGCCCCTCGGGACGGCGGTCCACGGTCGGGAACTCCACCGGGAACGGCCCGGCCTTCTCGATCTGCCGCTGGTAGAACTCCAGCCACCGCGTGTTGTCGAAGCTCACCGCGGCGATCGTCCGGCCCTTGTAGCCGTACACCCCGACGAACCGGCGCTCGGCCAGCGAACCCTGGGTGATCATGATCTGCTCGCCCATCGGCGGCACCCCGACCGACTTGATGTTCACCCCGAACTGCGACGACCAGAACGCCGGCACCCACAGGTGCGGCCTGCGCTCGGCGCTCGGGCTGATCATGTTGTGCGCGGCGGTCTCGGCCTGGGCGACCGCGTTGCCCCAGTGCTCAAGGGAGAGGAACTGGTAGCCGAACAGCGCGTGCGGGGACCGGGCGACATCGCCGGCGACGAAGACGTCGTCGGTGACGATGCCCCGGAAGTCGAAGGCACGGCAGCCCGCGTCGCAGGCGATGCCCCGCGGGCCCGCGCCGAGACCGGAACCGGCCAGCCAGTCGGTGTTGCGGGTCGCGCCGAGCGACACGATCACCACGTCCGCCTCGACGATCGACTCGTCGGACAGGTGGACCGCCCGCACCCGCCCGGCCGGGTCGCCCTCCAGCGCGGTGACCTGGACGCCGGTGCGCAGGTCCACCCCGTTCTCGCGGTGCATCTCGGCCGCCACCGCGCCGATCACCCCGCCCAGGGCGCCCACCAGCGGCGCGCCCGCGCGTTCCGCGACGGTGACCGCGATGCCCTGCTCCCGGCAGGCCGAGGCGATCTCCGACCCGGTGAACCCGGCGCCGATCACGAACACCCGGCGCGGCCCGGCCTTCAGCCGCCGCAGCAGCGCCGCCGCGTCGTCCCGGGTACGCAGCGTGAACACGCCCTCCAGACGGGCCTCGTCCTCCTTGGGCCAGGGCCGGGCCCGCACCCCGGTCGCGATCAGCAGCCGGTCGTACTCGACCTCGTCGCCGTCGGCCAGCCGGACCCGCTTGGCCTCGACGTCGAGACCCGTGGCGGCGACGCCCAGCCGCCACTTCGCGTCGATCTCCCAGCGGTGCGGCAGCGCCGTGTGGTTCGGGACCGCCCTGCCGAGCAGCACCGCCTTGGACAGCGGCGGCCGGTCGTAGGGCTCGTACGGCTCGTCGCCGATCATGGTGAGTTCGCCGGTGAACCCCTCGGCGCGCAGCGTCTCGGCGCCCCGCAGCCCGGCCAGCGAGGCGCCCACGACCACGATCCGGCCCTCGCGGCGCAGCCAGTCGAGGTAGTCAGTGGGCGGCATCGGAGGCCCCTCCCGCGAATCCGTCCAGGCCGTCGGCGGTGATCGCCTGCACCGGGCAGGCGGCCACGGCGCGCGCCACCCGCTCCCGGTGCTCCTGCTCGGCCTGCGGGTTGTAGACGAGGGATTCCTCGCCGTGCATGGCGAAGACGTCCGGGGCGAGGAACGCGCACTGCGCGTATCCCTGACATCTGTTGAGGTCGACGACAAGGCGCATCATGGCTCCGCCCTTCCGGTGGCCAGGTCCGGTGCGTACCGCGGTCCGTCGTTCCAGTCGTGGACGGCGGAGAACTCCCGCACGCCAGCATGGGAGCCCGCTCCCGCCGCCGCGCGCCGGGGCCCGCCGATCGGGTGAGCCCTCAGGCCGCCGGGGGCGTCGGGGCCGCGGCGGCACGGCGGAAGCCCGCCACGACGATGTGCACGCTGAGCAGCAGCGACCAGGCCGGGAACACCAGCTCGGCCCAGGGCACGGCGGACGACACGAACAGCAGGACCACGGTGGTGAGGAAGCCCAGCAGGGTGAGCCAGCGCGGCAGGATGCGCAGGCGGTGCCCGATCACCGAGGCGGAACAGGTGTAGACGGCCGCCATCCGCATCGCGTACCCGGTCATCAGCGTGTACGCGAGATGCTGGCCGAAGTCCCAGGTGGGCCGGGAGGGTGAGGTGCCCGCGGGGTGAGCGGTGTCGAGCACGGCCGAGGCAACCGCGGCGGCGGCGAACATCATCGCCGTGAAGACCAGGCCGCTGCCGAGGAAGACGGTGGCCATGAACCGGTCCTCGGCGTCGCCGACGTGCGAGCGGACGGCGCCGACGAACCACAGGAAGAAGATGCCGGCGAACGGCACCAGCAGGAGGGCCGCGTGGAGGGCGCTGCGCCGGGTGGGATCCGGCTGCTGGGCGGTGACCGCGTCGGCGCCCTGCGGAATGGCCAGCCGGATCAGCACCATGGCGGCCGCGAGCAGCAGCGCGAAGACGATCCCGGCCGCTCCCGCGGCGCGTGGGGTCTGCAACGGCTCCCTCGGCTGCGTGGAGGTCTGCATCCGCGGCTCGCTTCCTGTGTCCGGTGGCCCCCGCCACCAGCAAGCCCGCCGGCTCCGGCCGCCGCCACCGGAGTGCCCCCGAACGGCAGACCGCGCGGCCCCGGACCAGGCCGCCGCCGGCGCCCACCGGCGGTGGGCGCCCGCCCGGTGCCGCCGCCCGGTCAGGGGCGGGTCCGTGCCGTCACAGCTGCGACAGCTCGTCCACCAGGTCGTCCAGGCCCAGTGAGCCCTGGGAGAGGGCCGCCATGTGCCAGGACTTGAGGTCGAAGCCGGCGCCCCGCCGCTCCCGGGCCCGCTCCCGGCCCAGCAGCCAGGCCCGCTCGCCCAGCTTGTAGCCGATGGCCTGCCCCGGCATGGACAGGTAGCGGGTCAGCTCGCTCTCCACGAAGTCCGCGGGCCGGCTGCTGTGCGAGCCGAAGAACTCCTGCGCCAGCGCGGGCGTCCAGCGCTCCCCGGGGTGGAAGGGGGAGTCGTCCGGGATCGTCAGCTCCAGGTGCATGCCGATGTCGATGATGACCCGCGCGGCCCGCATCATCTGCGCGTCCAGATAGCCGAGGCGGCGCTCCGGGTCGGTGAGGAAGCCCAGTTCGTCCATCAGCCGCTCCGCGTACAGCGCCCAGCCCTCGGCGTTGGCGCTGACCATGCCCACGCTGGCCTGGTAGCGGGAGAGGTCCTCGGCGACGTGCTTCCACTGCGCCAGCTGGAGGTGGTGGCCGGGCACGCCCTCGTGGTACCAGGTCGACACCAGGTCGTAGACCGGGAAACGGGTCTGGCCCATGGTCGGCAGCCAGGTGATGCCCGGGCGCGTGAAGTCGTCCGACGGCGGCGTGTAGTACGGAGCCGCCGCGCTGCCGGGCGGAGCGATCCGGGACTCGACCAGGCGCACCCGCTCGGCCAGGTCGAAGTGGGTGCCGTCCAGCTTCTCGATGGCCTCGTCCATCACGGACTGCAGCCAGCCGCGCACCTCGTCGACGCCCTCGATGTGGGTGCCCTGCTCGTCCAGGTGCGCCAGCGCCACCCACGGCGTGGCCGCGCCGGGCAGGATCTTCTCGGCCTCGGCCTTCATCTCGCCGAGCAGCCGGTGGTACTCGGACCAGCCGTACGCGTACGCCTCGTCCAGATCGAGGTCGGTGCCGTTGAAGTAGCGCACCCAGCGGGCGTACCGTTCCCGGCCCACCACGTCCGGCGTGCCCTCGATCGCGGGCGCGTACACGTCCCGCATCCAGTCGCGCAGTGCCAGCACGGCCTCGGTGGCGGCGCGGGCCGCCTCGTCCAGTCCGGTGCGCAGCGCCTCCGGCCCGCCCGCCGCGAACTGCTCGAACCAGCCCTTGCCGTCGCCCGTGTCGGCCCACTGGCCGAGCTGCCCGACGAAGGTCGCGGTGGCGCGCGGACCGGCGTACAGCTTCCGCTCCAGGCCGAGTTCGAGGGACTGCCGGTAGCCCTCCAGCGCGGCCGGCACCGCACGCAGCCGCTCGGCGACCGCCGCCCAGTCCTCCTCGGTGGCGGTGGGCGTCACCGTGAACACCTGGCGGACCGCGTGTGCCGCGGAGCTCAGGTTGCTGACCGAACGCAGGCTCTCGTCGGCCTCGTGCACGGCGAGGGAGGCGGTGAGCCGCTCGCGCAGCAGGCGCGCGCAGCGACGCTCGATGTCACTGTCCGCACCGGGCTGCCGCTCGGCCGCGTCGAGTTTCGCGAGTGTCTCGCGCTGGAGCCGGGCGAGCGCCTCCGCGCCGGCCGGCGACGTGTCGGGCAGCCGGCCCGAGCTCTCCTTGTCGCCGAGGAAGGTACCGGTGATCGGATCGAGGGCGATGAGCTCGTCGACGAAGGTGTCGGCGACCTGACGGGGCAGCGGGTTGCTGGTCTGTGACATGCCGTCCATCCTCGTACGACGGACCGCCGCGCGTCACGGGGATTGCGGCGACGGCACCGGCGGAAGCAGCGGCCCGCACTCCCATTTCTGGAAGATCAGCCGGGTCTCCACCCGGGCCACCTCCCGATGGGCCGTGAACTCGTCCAGGACGAGCCGCTGCAGGTCCGTCATGTCCGCCACGGCCACATGCACGAGATAGTCGTCGGGACCGGTCAGGTGGAACACCGTCCGCGACTCCGGCAGCGCCCGGATCCGCTCCACGAACGGTCCCACCAACTCCCGCCGGTGCGGCCTGACCTGCACCGACAGCAGTGCCTCCAGACCGCGCCCGAGCTTGGCCGGATCCAGCTGGAGCCGGTGCCCGAGGATCACCCCGGAGCGGCGCAGCCGGGTCACCCGGTCCAGACAGGTCGACGGCGCCACGCCCACCTGGGCGGCGAGGTCGCGGTAGGTGGTCCGGGCGTCGTTCTGAAGCAGCCGCAGCAGATGCAGATCGACCGGATCCAGTACGACGGAATCAGCCATCGGCCGAACGTAGCACGGCATTCACCCCACTGGCCCCGTCGGATGTTCACCCTGCGGCCATGGACTCAGCGAGCACCTACGACGACCCGGCGGCCCTGCGCGGCCACGTCTCCCGCACACCGCGCGCCCTGGCCACCGAGGCCGTGCACGCCGGCCGCGACGACCTCGCCCGGCAGGGCCTGCACGCCCCGCCGATCGACCTGTCCACCACCTACCCGTCGTACGACAGCCGCGCCGAGGCCGCCCGCATCGACGCCTTCGCCACCGACGGCGCGGACCCGGCCGGACCGCCGGTCTACGGGCGCCTCGGCAACCCGACGGTCGCCCGCTTCGAGACCGCCCTGGCCCGCCTCGAAGGCACCGCGTCCGCCGTCGCCTTCGCCAGCGGCATGGCAGCCCTGACCGCCGTCCTCCTCGCCCGCGCCGCCACCGGCCTGCGCCATGTCGTCGCCGTACGGCCCCTCTACGGCTGCAGCGACCATCTCCTCACCGCCGGCCTCCTCGGCACCGAGGTCACCTGGACCGACCCGGCCGGGATCACCGACGCGCTGCGCCCCGACACCGGCCTGGTGCTGGTCGAGTCCCCGGCCAACCCGACCCTCGCCGAACTCGACCTGCGGGCCGTCGCCCACGCCTGCGGCACCGTGCCGCTGCTCGCCGACAACACCTTCGCCACTCCCGTGCTGCAACGCCCCGCCGCACACGGCGCACGCCTCGTCCTGCACAGCGCCACCAAGTACCTCGGCGGCCACGGCGACGTCATGGCCGGGGTCGTCGCCTGCGACGAGGAGTTCGCCGGACAGCTCCGGAAGATACGGTTCGCCACCGGCGGCGTCCTGCACCCGCTCGCCGGCTACCTGCTGCTGCGCGGCCTCGCCACGCTCCCGGTACGGGTCCGCGCCGCCTCCGCCACCGCCGCCGAACTGGCCCGCCGCCTCACCGCCGCCCCACGCGTCGCCCGCGTCCACTACCCGCGGCTGGGCGGCGCGATGATCGCCTTCGAGGTGTACGACGACCCGCACGAGGTCATCTCCCGGGTACGGCTGATCACCCCGGCCGTCAGCCTCGGCAGCGTCGACACCCTCATCCAGCACCCGGCCTCCATCAGCCACCGCGTCGTCGACGAGGCAGACCGCCACGGCGCCGGCGTGAGCGACGGACTGCTGCGCCTGTCCGTGGGCCTGGAGGACGCGGACGACCTGTGGGCGGACCTGGACGGGGCACTGGGGTCGCTGTAGCGCCCCGTCAGCTGTGGCGCACCGCAAGGGGCGCGGGGAACTGCGCGACCAGCCCCCACGCCCCCGCGGCCGCCGAACGACCACGGGCCCTACGGCGCTTCGGCGTTGTTCCCCGACTCACCCGCACCGGAAAGCCACCCCGCGGCAGTCACGGCATTCTCCGTCTCCGCCGCAAGCCGCGCCGTGATCACCAGCGTCCCCTCCTCGATCTGGTAGTCCAATGGCAACCCCAGCGCCCGCATCGCCGCCACCATCCCCGTGTTGGACGCCTGCGTCACCGCGTACACGCTCTCGCAGCCCGCCTCGACGGCCATCCGCACCAGCCGCCCCAGCAGTTCGCCGCCGATGCCGCGCCGCTGCCAGTCGTCCTCGACGAGCAGCGCCACCTCGGTCTCGTCCCCGTCCCACAGCAGGTGCCCGAGGCCGACGATCCGGCCCGACGCGGTCTGCACGGCCAGCGTCCTGCCGAAGCGGGGGCTGAGCAGGTGGTTCAGGTACCGATCCGCGTCCCCGACCGGCCCGTGGTAGCGGAGCGCGAGGGTCCGCGTGGAGCAGCGCTCGTGCATCGCCCTCGCCGCCTCCAGGTCGCCGGTGTCGGCCCGGCGGACCGTGATCTCGCTGCCCGCGGGCAGCGAGATCACGTCCTGGCTGCGCGGGATGCGCGGCCCGAGCCGGGCGTCCAGCTCCACCAGCGCCCGCGCCCGCGCGAACTCGGTCGGTGTGAACGGGAGATACGGCCGTTCCACGGTGATCACTCCCCCCTCCGGCGCACGCAGCCGCATCACGGTGTCCTCCAGCGCCCCCTCGACGGGAACCGACTCGGGGCTCCGGGCCCCGCCGACCGGGTGGGCGGGGAGCGAGCGGATCGTGCACCTCCCCAACAACTGCCGGAGGGCCAGCGGAAGTTCCGCCGCGTCCAGAGCGGTGCGGGTGGCCAGTCCCAGCACCCGGGTCGGCGCGTCCACCAGATCGTGTGCGTCGGCCCGCTCGATCCAGGTGTCCGTGCCCCCGGCCAGCGCGACCGCCCGGGTGATCTCACCGGCGATCAGCTCGCCCGGGGCCCGCAGCAGGAACTCGTCCACCGTGCCGTCGCCCAGCGGATGCGTCTGCAGGCTCAGGATGTCCACGCGGTGCCCGGCGAGCGCGGCGCACAGCGCCGCCAGCGAACCCGGCTCGTCGCGCACCGTCGTCCGCAGCCGCCACAGCGTGCTCGCCCGGTCGCCGGTTCCCGAGGCGTCCGCGCCGGCCCCGGCCCGCCGTGTCTCGGTGACGGCCGGCCGGGCGCCGGTATCGGTATCGGTCACCGGAGGTGCGTGACCTGGGCGCCTGGCCCACCAGACGTGGAAGCCGGCCGTCGCCGCCAGCACCAGCGCCGAGATCACCAGCAGTGCCGGTCCGTCGGGCCCGTGCCCGACCAGGTTCGCCACCCCGTCGGCCACCGCGACCGCGGTGAACAGGGCGGCGAGCTCGACGACGTCCCGTCGCCAGTGGTGCACGGGGCGTCCGTTCCGCGCGCGTGTCACATCAGACATGTCTCGATTCATGCAGCCACTGTGAAGCAACGGTGTTGCGTGATCACGAACGCTCTGTGACCGACGGGTAAAGCATGCTTACGTTCCTTTTGTGATGTTTCTCGTGGTGTCGAGGTTCGTGAAATGACCGAATCCTGACCCTGTCAGGCGGCTTCCGCCACGGCCAGGGCGTCCCGCAGCCGACGCGCCTGGACCGCCAGCCGGGACGAGCCGCGCCGGGCCGCCGCCCCGGACAGATGCGGCAGCTCACCCCGGGCCCCGGACCGCTCGGCGCAGTCGGCGGCGATCGAGAGCAGCTCCCCGAGCCCACGGACCGCGCCCGAGGCGCCCGCGGTCCCTGCGGTCTCGGCGCTTCCCGTGCTTCCCGTGCTTCCCGCGCTTCCCGCGGTCGCGAGGTCGGCGAGCAGCACGGGCAGGGTGTGCCGGAGCATCTCCCATATCGTGGCGTTCGCCCCCGTGGCCACCGCCGTCCGGGCCGATTCGGCCAGCCGCAGCGGCTTCACCGCACCGCGCCGCACCAACTGGCCGAGATCGGCGCCCAGCCGCTCGGCGTCGAGCTGACCGCGCGCGGCGAGCACCAGCAGCGCGTCCACCGCGGCCAGCCGGTCCTCCGGATGCCGCGCGCCCAGCCCGTACGCCACGCACAGGTGCGTGCTCTCGCCGGCCGGTCCGCCGGACTCGGCGAGCAGCGGCAGGGCGGCGGCCATGCCCCTCCCGTCGTCCAGGGCGGCCTCGGAGACGTCGTGCACCAGCCGTACGGCGACGAGTTCCCGCAGCTCCGGGAGTGTGGCCAGCCAGTGCCGGTGGTTCTCCTGGCCCCAGTGGTAGCAGTACCGGACCGCGTCGGACACCGTGAACGGCCGGCCCAGCCGCCGGAACGCCTCGGGGAAGTCCGCCAGGAGTTCCCGGACCTCGCCGGACTCGACCAGGACGCGCGGACCCGATGTCCGGCGGCCGTTGCCGGACGGGGCGGGCGCCCCGGCGGAGAGCCGGCGGGCGAGTCGCTCGCCCTCCGGCGTGCCGAGCGCGCTCGCGCGTCCGGCGGCGGCCAGGGCGGCCGTACGGTCCTCGCGCCGGACCCGCAACAGGGCCTGGGCGAAGTCGGCCTCGCCCACCCGGGCGCCGAGGCGACGGTAGGCGTCGAGCCGGTCGACGAGTTCGGCCGGCTCCAGGAGCCCGGTGCTCCACGACGGAGTGGCCAGCAGCAGCGGCTGCGGGTCCGTGCGTATCCGGTGGGCCAGTTCACGCAGCCGGACGTCCAGGACGCGGGAGAACCCGTGGCGCGCGCAATCGTGGTCGGCCGGGCCGCTCCGCAGCCCGGCGAGCAGGGTGGCCGTGCTCACGGCCCCGTACAGCGTGGCCAGGACCAGTTCGAGGCCGCCCTCGGCGGTGAGGAGACCGCGCCGGGTATGGCCGAAGCGCTCCTCGCACTGCTGCCGGCGATGCGGCTCGGGCTCCCACCACCAGCGGGTGGCCGCCACCGGTTCGAGGGCCTCCCGCAGCGCGTCCTGGTCGCGGTGCGCGTGCCGGGCCAGACCGTCCAGCGCCCGCTCGAACGCGGCCACGTCCTCGTCCGCGTCCGCGGCCAGCAGGGCCGACACCTCCTCGGCGAGTGCCGCGGCGGAATCCGGCGCGGCCGGGAGCCGGAGCGGCTCCGGAGGCGGCGGCAGCATCTCCTCGTACGCCTCGGGCGCCGCCGCGGGCGCGATGCCCGGAACGGCGGCCGCCCGCATCCGCAGGGCGGGGCTCAACCGCTCGGCCGCGACGGCGATCTCGGACCGGACCGCCCCGGACCGGGCCGCGGGCTCGTCGTCGAGCCGCTTCGCGTGCCGCTCCACCAGCTTCAGCGCCCGCTCCTGCATCTGGGTGTCCTCGTGCCCGAACGCCTGGGCCACGGCCGGCAGCAGCTCCGCCGCCGCGGACGCGTCGCGGGCGAGCACCTTGCCGAGCAGCACCAACTGAGCGCGCACCAGCTTCTTCTCGGCGCGGAACAGCAGCCCTTCGGAGGCCTCGGCCAGTTGCCGAGGGGTGAGACCGCCGTCCAGCGCGAGGCCGGCCAGGACCGACTGGGCGTGGGCGGCGACCGGGGAGACGGCGTCCCTCGCCAGGGCCGTCCAGTCGGCGACGCGCTCGCGCACCTCGTCCCTGGTGAGGGCGAGCAGGCCCAGCAGCGGCAGGAAGACCCGGTGGTCGGTGGGGCCGCCGCCGCGCAACAGGCGGGCCACGCAGGCGTCGACCACGGTCTTGCGCTCCAGCACGCCGGCGCCGGTCAGCTCCGCGAGGGCGCTCTGCCAGGAACCGGGACCCTCGCCGAACAGCCAGCGGATCTCACCGAGATCGGAGAGCTCGAACAGGCCCGTCACGAGCGGCGCGAGGTCGGGCTCGGCGCGCAGCCGGTCGACGAGGGAGACCCGTCCCCAGCTGTGGCCGATGTGGCGGACCCAGCCGACCACATAGGCGTCCGTCACCGGGACCTCGCACCCGGAACGCCGGACCAGTCCCGCCATCAGCAGGAACGGCACGTCCGCGGAGACCGGCCGCGCGGCCAGCCGCCGTGCCACGTCGGCCTGCCAGCCGGTGTCCCGGTCCGCCAGCACCTTCAGCAGCATGTCGGCCGGGGCCTGCCGCCACCGCATGTCGGCCCCGGCGATCCAGGCCGCGGCCGCCGCGGCCCCCGAGTGGCACATGGCCCCGGCCACCTGGAGCGCCGGATAACCGCGCTCGGGCCGGGTCTCCCAGGGAGCGGCCCGCAGCTCCTTGCGCAGGGCCTGCAACTCGGGCAGCAGCACCCGTCGTTCGGCATCCGACAGCTTCCGCACCAGGAGAGCCGTCTCCCCGGTGCGCCCCGCCCGTACCGCCTCAAGCACCGCGTTCATCACGCACCCCCGCCGATCTCCGCCATGTCCTGTCCCGCCATGTCCTGTCCCGCCGTGTTCTGCCCTGCCGTGTCCTGCCCCGGCGCGGCTCCCCGTCGCACCATCCGCACCGCCAGCGCGTGCTTGCACGGACCGCGCCCGCCCCGGTACTTCGCCCACCACAGGCAACTGCAGCTCAGCACCCCCGCCGTGTCCCGCACCCGGTGCACATGACCGTCCTCGGCCGTCACCGTGGACAGCTCGCCGGCCAGGGCCACCGCACCCGCGGCCACCAGCGCCCGGGCCGACCGCAGCCGGGGGTTGTGCCGCTCCACGCGCCCCGCGTCGTAGGGCAGTTCGCGGTGGAAGTAGGCGGCCTCCGCCGTGTCGTAGCCGACCCGACCCGAGGTGCCGAGACGGACCAGGGCCGCCCGGACGCGGTCCGCGGTGAGCCCGGAGGAGGCGGCCAGGTCGGCGACGTCGACACGGGGCTCCCAGGCCAGCAGGACCGCGATCAGCTCCGCGTCCTCGGCGGCCTCGCCGGTGGCGAGCGCGTCCAGCACACCGCCCTCGCCCGAGAACCCCCGGGCCGCGTCCGGCGACAGGGTCAGCGTGAGCCGCATGCCCCGCAGCACCACCTCCCAGGCGGCGGCCGTACCGGAGGCGGCCGGGGCACCCTGCGGGCCGTAGACGCGCAGGGCCGTCGCATGGCGCAGCACCCGCTGCAGCGCGGCCAGCCGCTCCGGTCCCGGCAGGCACACCGCGCCCGGCACCGGCCGGGTCGTCGGCCGCAGCCCCCGGCCCACCGGTACCACCCAGCCGGGACCCGCCGCACCCCGGCGCCCGGTGCCGCCCCGGGGGAGCGAGCGCAGGAACCGCACCGCCTCGTCCGCCGGCAGCTCGGCCCGCAGATCGAACCCGGCGGCCACGACCTGCGCCTCCGCGAAGCCGCGCAGCCAGCGGTCCGGCAGCGGGACCTTCTTCTCCACCACCGGGCCGTCCAGCGTGGTGACCGCCAACTCCTCGGGGCCGACCCGCAGATGGAGCGGATCGTCCGAGCCGAGCCGGGAGAGCGCCTCGCGCAGCGGGTTGTTGACGTCGACGTTCGTCGTGCCCTGGCCCACCTCGCCGCCGTCCAGTCCCGGGCCGAGGACGTCCAGCCGGGCGTACACCCCGCCGCAGCCGGAGAAGGACTCGAAGCGCAGCCGGTCGCCGTTGCCCGTCACCACCGGGTCCAGCGAGGCGCGCAGCTGCGGCTGGTAGTACCGCGCCGCCGCCACGTCGGCCACCGCGAGCAGCCCGGCCGCGGCCACCTGAGGGGAGGTCAGGAAGCCCGCGAAGAACCGCGGATGGTCCTCGACCCCGGTGGGTGTCGCACCCCGGGAGGTCTCGAGGCCGAGGTGGCGGCCGTCGGCGCCGGAGCGCAGCACGGAGGGTTGGCGATAGGCCACGGCCTGTGAAGATCGCGTCATGGGAAAAACCGTAGAGGCGACCACTGACAATCGCTCTGAACTGCGAAAACCTGCTACGGGAGGGCGAGTTCCCGGCGGCGGGGAACGACGTGCCGAACGATACGGCAGGGCCGCGCACCGGGGGATGACGCCGGTGCGCGGCCCTGCCGAAAGCGTACGGGAGTTACTGGCCGACCCGGCCCGGCTTCAGGGTCCGCGTGAACAGCACGGTGCCGTCGTACTCGCGCAGACGCACCGTCAACTCGCCGCTGTCACCGTCGATGTCGACCTCGCCGAAGAACTGGTAGCCCTCGGCGGGTGACACGTTCGAGGCGGTCGGCGCCTTGACGAACACCCGGTCGGGTCCGAAGGTGCCGTCCAGCGCGCTGGCCGGGAAGGCACCGGCGTTCAGCGGGCCGGAGACGAACTCCCAGAACGGCGCGAAGTCCTTGAACGCGGCCCGCGACGGGTCGTAGTGCTGGGCCGAGGTGTGGTGGACGTCGGCGGTCAGCCACACCGTGCCGGTGATCTTCCGGTGCTTGATGTACCGCAGCAGCTCTGCGATCTGCAGCTCACGGCCGAGCGGCGCGCCCGGGTCGCCCTGGGCGACGGCCTCGAAGTTCGCCTTGCCCTCGACCGGGTCGGGCACGACAAGACCGATCGGCATGTCCGCGGCGATCACCTTCCACACCGCCCGCGACCGGGACAGCTCGCGCTTGAGCCACGCCAGCTGCTCGGCGCCCAGGATGCCCTGCGGGTCGGTGGTCTGGTCATCGGGCGAGTTGGCGTTGCGGTAGGTCCGCATGTCCAGCACGAACACGTCGAGGAGCGGGCCGTGGTGGTGGACGCGGTAGATCCGGCCGTCGGGACGGCCGCTGATCGTGGAGATCGGGAAGTACTCGGAGAACGCCTGCCGCGAGCGCACCGCCATGTCGTCCAGCCTGGTGCCGGCCGGGTAGGCGGTGCCGGTGCCGATGACCTCGCCCGGGTACCAGTTGTTGCGGACCTCGTGGTCGTCCCACTGGATGACGTTCGGCACCTGGGCGTTGAACCGGCGCAGCGCCTGGTCCAGCAGGTTGTAGCGGAAGTTGCCGCGGAAGTCGTCGAGGGTGACCGCGACGTGCGACTTCGCCTCGGAGGTGACGTTGCGGTACAGGCTGCCGTCGGGCAGCGCCTGGGCCGCCGAGATCACGCCGTCGGCGTAGATGTTGTCACCGCTGCACAGGAAGAAGTCCGGGTCCAGCTTGGCCATCGCGTCGAAGATGCGGTAGCCGCCGATGGACTCGTTGATGCCCCAGCCCTGTCCGGCCAGGTCGCCGGACCACAGGAACTTGACGCCCTGGCGGCGGCGCGCGGACGCGGTGCGGAAGGTGCCGGTGACCGGCTCGCCGGTGCGGCGCGGGTCGTCGGGGTCGGCGAGCCGCACCCGGTAGTGGATCTGCTCGCCGGAGGGCAGCCCGCGCAGCCGCGTGGTGCCGGTGAAGTCGCTGTCCGCGCCGAGCAGCGGGCCGTGCCAGCTGCGGGCGTTGCGGAACGACTCGGTGGCCGAGGTCTCCACGATCATCCGGGCCGGCCGGTCCGAACGGACCCACACCAGGCCGGAGTCGGCGGTCACGTCGCCCGCCTGGACGCCCCAGTCCGCCCGGGGACGCCCGGACAGTGCGAACGCCGGCGCGGAACCGAGCGCCGTGGGCAGGGTCAGGGCCGCCGACGCGGCGAGCGAGCCGCGCAGCACGCTGCGGCGGCCAGGGAGCGAAAAGGACATGGAAGGGCCTCCAGAACGGGAACCGGCCAGTGGTGCACAGCCACAACTACTGGGGCGCCGCAGCGCACACGCAAACCGCGAGTGAACAACTGACCGGCGCCGCAAGCGCTGTCCCTCCGTGGGGCGGCCGTCGTCCGCCCGGCGGCCGTCCCGTGGCCGTCCCGGCCCGACCGGCGCGTCGTCGCCCCGGAGCCGGTCGTGCCGCGGTCACCCGTCGAGTGCCGCCGCCATCAGCCGCACGCCCTCCCGGATCCGCGCCGCCGGCAGATGCGCGTACCCCAGCACCAGCCGTACGGCGGACTCGTCGCCCCGCGCGTGTGCGCACGCGCTCAGCGGACGCACGGCGACTCCGGCTGCCGCCGCCTGCCGCACGAAACGGCTCTCCGGCCCGTACCGCTCGGGCAGTTCGGCGATGGCGTGCAGCCCGGCCGCGATCCCCGACACACGTGCGTGCGGGAAGTGCTCGGCCAGGGCGGCGACCAGGACGTCCCGCCGCTCCCGGTAGGCGCGCTGGCAGCGGCGCAGCTGCCGGTCGTAGTCGCCCCGCTCCAGGAACCGGGCGAACACCGCCTGGTCGACGGAAGGATGCCCCAGGTCCATGGTCCGCTTGCGGTCGACGACGGCGTCCGCAAGGAACTCCGGTACCAGCAGCCAGCCCAGCCGCAGCCCGGGGGCGAGGGACTTGCTGACCGACCCCGCGTACGCCACCCGTTCCGGATCGAGGCCCTGGAGGGCGCCGACCGGGGCCCGGTCGTAGCGGAAGTCGCCGTCGTAGTCGTCCTCCAGGAGCAGCCCGTCCACCGAGCGGGCCCACTCCAGCAGTTGGGCTCGGCGCCCGGGGGAGCAGGCGATCCCGGTCGGGTACTGGTGGGCGGGCGTCGTCACCGCCGCGCGGACGCCGGACGCGTGCAGCGGGCCGGGTGCCAGGCCCTCGCCGTCCAGGGGCAGCGGTACCGGGCGCAGCCCGGCCGCCGCGTACAGGCCGTCGTGCTGCGGGCTGCCGGGGTCCTCCACGCCGATCTCGCGCAGCCCGCGCGCGTGCAGCACGGAACCGAGCAGGGCCGCCGCCTGCGCCACTCCGGCGACGACCACGATCCGCTCCGGGTCGGCGACCACGCCCCGCCGCCGGGCCAGCAGCTCGGCGAGGGCCGAGCGCAGCCGGGGCAGTCCGCGCGGGTCCGGATAGCCGAGGTCGTGGTGCGGCAGCTCCGCCAGCACCTCGCGCTGGGCGCCGGCCCAGGCGGCGCGCGGGAACAGGGACAGGTCCGGCGACCCCGGCACGAAGTCCACCCGCACGCCGCGCGGGCGCGGCGCGAGGTCACGCGCGCGTGGCGCCGCCGCCCGCACGGCACCGCCCACCCAGGTCCCGGCCCCCCGTCCGCTGCGCAGGTAGCCCTCCGCGGCCAGCTGCTCGTACGCCTCCGTGACCAGCCCCCGCGACACTCCGAGGTCCTTGGCCAGCTCCCTGCTCGACGGCAGCCGGGTGCCGGGCGCGAGCCGCCCCGCTCGGATCGCCTCCCGCAGCGCGCCCTGGAGGAAACGCCCACGCGCGCGTGCCGGTGCCGAGGCGGCCGGCAGCAACAGCTCCCACGCGGCGGAGCCCGGCAGGCCGCCCGGATTGGTCCCCGATGACGTCATGGAAGTGGACCTTAATCCGGGCCGCCCGGGTTCCTAGCGTCGTCCTCATGAACGCGACCACCACGCGCGGCTCCCTGCTGACCGCGCTCGCCTACGTGCTCGTCGGCGCCTCCTTCACCGCCAACAGCGTGCTGGGCCACTACCCCTACGCGGGCGGCCAGTTCCTCCGCTACGGACTGGCCTGCCTGCTGCTGGTGCCGTTCGTCGGGCGGGGCGCGGCCGGGCGGCTGCGCGGGCTCGGGGCGCGCGGGTGGCTGCGGGCGGCCCTGCTCGCCGCCGTCGGGATGGTCGGCTTCAACCTCGTGATCCTCGCCGCCGAGCGCACCGCGGAACCGGCGGTCCCGGGCGTCCTCGTCGGCTGCGCACCGGTGGTGGTCGCGGTCCTGGTCCCGCTCCTCGCCGGCCGTCGGCCCCGGCGCCGGGTGCTGTACGGGGCGTCGCTGGTCGCGGTCGGCGCCTTCGCGGTCCAGGGCTGGGGGCGGACGGACGTGCGCGGTCTCGCCTTCTCGGTGTGCGCGCTGGCCGGTGAGGTCGGGTTCGCGGTCCTCGCGGGACCGGTGCTGCGGGTGCTCGGACCACGGCTGCTGACCGCCACCGTGTGCGGACTCGCCGCGGCCGAGGCGGCGGTGACCGGGGCCGTGCTCGACGGTGGGGCGTGGCTGCGCCGGCCCGGCGCCACGGAGACGGCCGCGCTGCTGTGGCAGGCGGCCGTCGTCACCGTCGTCGGTTTCGTGTGCTGGTACATGGGCGTGCAGCGGATCGGCACGGAGCGCGCGACGCTCTTCACCGGCCTCGTCCCGCTCACCGCCGTCTGCACCGCCCCGCTCGTCGGAACGGGTTCCTACGGTCCCGCGCAGGCCGTCGGCGGTGCCCTGGTGGGTGCCGGGGTCGCCCTGGGCGCGGGCGCCCTGCGACGGCCCGGCCACCGGTCGGCGACGACCGCCGTGCGGCCCCGCGGGGGGCCCTCCGGCACCGGCTTCCGGTCGGGGGCCGACCGTACTCAAGCTGACCGTACTCAAGCTGACCGTACTCAAGCTGACCGTACTGAGGCCGACGGTACTGAGGCCGACGGTACTGAGGCCGACGGTACTGAGGCCGGCCGGACTCAGGTGGGCGGTGCCCCTGCCTGCCGAGCCGCGGGCCCGTCGCCGGTGGCCGGCGCTCCGACCCGCCTCTACGGCGGTCGTACCTCGGCCGCCCCGGCCCCGCACCGCACGGTGCCGTCGGCGGGGCGGCGCGGGCCCGCGGACGCGGACGTGAACCCGGACGTGAACGTGGACGTGGACGCGGACATGGACGCGGATGTGGACACGAACACGGCACCGGCGCCCGGCCGTGCGTCAGCGGCTGCCGTCGAGGACGACGCGGGCGACCAGCGCCGGGTCGTCGTTCATCGGGCAGTGTCCGCAGCCGGGCAGCCGGACCAGCCGGGCCTTGGGGATGATCTGCTTGGCCCGCACCCCCTGGCGGCGCACCAGCAGCATGTCCCTGGTGCCCCAGCCCACGGTGACCGGGATGCCGGGGACGTCGTCGGTGAACTGGACGGCGGAACCCGCCCGCAGGGTCTCGGCGAATCCGCCGGCCCGGGCGAGGGCCAGCGTCTCGGCGACCACGGCCTCGGGTGAACGGCGCGCCGGACGGGCGTAGATGGTGCTGGTCAGGGCGGCCCGCCCGGCGGCCGACCGGGACAGCCGCTCGATCAGCGGGAGCGGCAGCCGCTCCGCGATCCGCCGCATGGCGATGAGCACACCGAAGGCATAGCGCCGCTCGGCCTGGGTCCAGAACCCGGCGGGGGAGAGCGCGGTCACGGACCGTACGAGCTTCTCGCGGCCCAGCTCCAGCGCCAGCAGCCCGCCGAGCGAGTTGCCCGCCACGTGCGGCCGGTCCAGCTCCAGGGTCTCGAACAGGGCACCGAGCACGGCGTTGGTGGTCGGCAGGTCGTAGGCGAGGCCGGCCGGAAGGGCAGGGGAGGCGCCGAAGCCGGGCAGGTCCACGGCGATCACGTCCCGCTCGGTCGCGAGGATGTCCACCACGGGGTCCCAGGCCTGCCGGTGATGCCCTATGCCGTGGATGAGGACCAGCGGTTCGCCGCGGCCCACGCGCGCGTACGAGACGGTCACATCCTGACGGCCGAGCGCGGCCGGGGCTTTGAAGGAGACGGTGGCGGACATGGGGGCTCCTCGTCTGGCGACTTCGGCGGACGCCGTAGACAGCTTGTCAGCAATTGCTACTCGCGGGTAGTCCCCGGTGGGGCGTGTCGTGCGCCGGTCCGCCCCGTCAACGCACCCCGGATGGCTCCGGATTGAAATCGGGATACCGCGCCCGCCTCCCGGAGGCACCGCGGCGGCCACCTCCGCGGGCGGGCCACCGGACCCCGGCGGTCCCGGATCATTCTGGGCCGACGGTGTCCGGTACACCGCGATTCCGCTCTGACGTGCGGGAACGTGTCGGACGCCACCCTGGTCGGGTCGCTTGCCGAGGGGTGGCGGGAGCTGTGCCGCCATGTCACGAAAACGCACCCGCGCGAACGCCTCGTGAACGCTCTGTGGCACCGCTTTCTATGCGTTGGCCAAGGGATCGAGGATTGGTCTTGACCAAGGGTCTGCGCCGCCCTATGGTCGCAGATAAGTAAAACAACCTTTAATAAACAAGGGCGTTAAAACGCCGCCGGACCACGGCGATTGCGGAGGACAGGGTGGGGACCACGCAGCTGGAATCGGTGCCGGAACCGAAGTACTGGCATCTCAAGACCGTGCTCAGTGAGGCACTGGACTCGGAGTTCTCGGTCGGCGAGATCCTGCCCAACGAGCGCGACCTCGCCGCCCGCTTCGGCGTGGCCCGCGCCACCCTCCGCCAGGCTCTCGAACAGCTCGAACTGGAGGGCCGGCTGCAGCGTCGCCGCGGTGTCGGTACGACGGTCGCGCCCCCGCGCATGGGCGTGGCGGTCGGCACCGACCAGCACGCCTGGCCGGGCGCCACCGGGGACGCCTGGCAGCCCGCCGACTGCACCCTCGCGGTGCCGCCCGCCGCCGTCGCGGCCGCCCTGGAGACCGGTGCGGAGGAGCCCGTGCACATCGTGCGCCGCTCCCGTGTCTCGCACGGCCAGCCCGTCGCCGCCGAGCTGCTCTACATCCCGGCGGCCTCGGTCCCGGAGCTGACGGCGATCGACGCGCCGTCCGGAGCGCCCCGCGCGCGTGCGGTGCTGCGCGAGCTGCAGCACCTGGAGCTGGAGGGCCAGGACCGCGCCGTGGAGCTCGGCTCGGCCCGCGCGGACGACGCCAAGGAACTCGACCGTCTCCCCGGCGCCCCGGTGCTGGTCGTCACCACCCGGTTCCTCGCCGCCGGCCGCACCGCCGCGCTCTCCGTCGCCACCTACCGGGCGGACACCTGCCGGCTGACCTTCGGCGACACCGGCGGCGTGGAGATCCACCACGGCCCCGAGCAGCAGGCCTCCTAGCCGCCGCGCCGAGCCGGATCGCGCCCCGGGGATCTCCTCCGGGGCGCGACGCGTTCACCGACTCGGCCGCTCGGTCTGTTCGGCCGCTCAGCGGCGCGCGGTGACCGTCCCGTCCACCGCGAACAGCTGTTCCTCCACATGATCGAGGGCGAGCCGCAGCGCGCCCGTCGCCACCGCCGCCTCGCCGAGCAGCGAGAGAGCCACCCGGGGCGGCCGCAGACAGTAACGGGCGAGCTCCCGGCGCAGTGGCTCCAGGACGCCGTCAAGCCCGGCCGCCCAGCCGCCGATCACCACCAGTTCCGGGTCCAGCGCCAGCACCAGCGCGGCCACGTCGTGCACCAGCCGCTGGATGAACCGGTCGACGGCCGCCCGCGCCCGCGCGTCACCCTTGCGGGCCAGCGCGAACACCTCGGCGACGGCCTGCTCGTCCAGCGGATGCAGCGGCTCGTCGGTGGTGGACAGCAGCGTCTCCGGGGTCACCTCCCGGCCCAGCAGATGCAGCGCGCCGATCTCCCCGGCAGCCCCGCCGTACCCCCGGTGCAGCCGCCCGCCGATCAGCGATCCGGCGCCCGGACTCAGCCCGGCCATCACCATCACCACGTCGTCGGACTCGGTGGCGGCGCCCTTCCAGTGCTCGGCCACGGCCGCCGCGTTGGCGTCGTTCTCCACCAGGACCGGACACTTGAAGGACCGGCTCAGCCGTTCGCCGAGCCGCAGCCCCGTCCACTCGGGCAGCGCGGTGCCCAGCCGCACCCGGCCGTCCGCCTCGACGATGCCGGGGGTGCCGACCCCGACGGCCCGCAGCGAACTGCGCGCCACCCCGGCCCGGCGCAGAAGCTCGGCGACGGCGGTGCGCAGCCGCTCCAGCCGCTCGTCCGCGTCGGCCGTCTCGTCGACCTCCTTGGCCTGCGCCCCCAGTATCCGGCCGTCCAGGTCGGCCAGGAGCGCGGCGACGCGGTGCGGGCCGATCTCGAGGCCCAGCAGATGCCCGGCCTCGGCCCGGAACCGGAACCGCCGGGCCGGCCGCCCCTGTCGCCGGGCGGCGCCCTCCTCGGCCGCCGTCTCGACGACCAGTCCGGCCTCGATGAGCCCCTCGACGACTCCCTCGACGGTCGGCCGGGACAGCCCGGTCACCCGGGTGACCTCGGTGAGCGTCGCGCAGTCGGTGGCCCGCAACGCATGCAGTACCACTGCGGAATTGATCCTTCGCAGCAGAGACGGATCACCGCCGGTCAATCCCGCCAAGGTCCGTCCTCCCAGCTTGCCCCGCACGTTGGCCGGATCGTACTTCGCCCCCGACGACCCCGGCGAGTGCCGGACGCCTCCGATCTGCCGGAGATCCACGATCGGCGGGGCGGGACCGCGACCGACCGCGACCGGCCGGCCCGGCTCCGGACGCACCCCCCGTGCACGGCTCGTGGAATCCCCCGACGTGCCACGTCCGCCTCGCCCGGATCGGCTGACTTCGGTCGGTCGCCACGTCGACCCGGCAGGGCGGGGCGCGGTGGCCCGCACGTGCCGCGGCGCGCCGAGCGGCTCCGATTGTCATGTCACCTTGCCTACCAGGACGCTATGGTTGTCTCTGCCCAGCGAGGGACTGGTTGCGGCACGAGGACCGCCGGTGAGGACCGGTGGCGGTGTGTCGTCCGGGGGTGGGTTTGGCGACTTGTGAGGCCGGTCGGGCTGCGCTGGAGGAGCGTCCCGTATGTCTCCCATGCGGTCGGCCGTATCGTGCGGTGCCGGGCCTGAGGGTCCTCGCCGACGTCGCGGTGAACACTCGTCGGATTATCGGCCCGTCTGGTGCACGCGGGCCGACCTGGGGAACGGATGCGATGAACACACGACACCTTCTCGACCCCGGCGGAGGAGACGCCTTGCCACCCACGACCGTCGCCGGCCGGTTCGGCTCGGCGCGAGATGCCTCCTGCCCACACAGAGGCCGCGGAGGTCACGCGGTACCGGAACGCGCCGGTCAGGGCCGGGCGAATCGATTCCCCGAGGGCTGTCCGAGTCATCTCCCCTTCACCACGTCATCGCCGCGCCGCGTACCGGCCCGGGGGACGTTCGGCGGCGTGTCCCGCGTTCCCGCGTTACTTGTCACGGAGAGGGGATGACGTTGAGGCAGGAGGCCAAGAGCCAGCCTTTCGGTGTGGGCGACCGACTCGGCGCCGAGGAGGTGGCCGTCTACCGGTGGCTCGCCCTGCGCCGGCAGTTCGACCTCTCCCGGATGGCCGCGGAACTCGCGCTCGACGAAGCCACGGTGACGCGCGCCGTCGACGCTCTCCTCCAAGTGGGCCTGCTCCAGCGCCACGCGGAGGACGACCAGGTGATGCGGGCGGTCGACCCGCATCTTGCCGCCGCCGTGGCCACCGCCCCGCTGGAGAGGGTCATACGCGAGCAGCAGATCTCGCTGCGCGCCTTCCGCGACCAGTTCACCCAGCTCTCCTCGCACTACGAGGAGGCGCAGCGTGCCACCCCCGCGCCCCTCGACACCATCCCGGCTCTGACCGAGGTACGGGTCGCCCTGGACCGGGCGGCCGAGCTGTGCCGCGAGGAGATGATCACCGTCCAGCCGGGCGGCACGCGGGCACCCGAAGTCCTCAAGGACGCGCTGGCCAGGGACGGCGAGATGCTCGCCCGCGGGGTGCGGATCCGGACCCTCTACCACCACACCGCGCGGTTCAACAGCCCCAGCCAGGCGTACGTCGCCATGGCCACCGCCCTCGGAGCCGAGTACCGCACCGCCCACCAGCTCTTCGGCCGGATGATCGTGTTCGACCGTGAACTGGCCTTCCTGCCCGACCACAAGGGGACGTGGGGCGCGGTCGTCATCCGTGAACCGTCGGTCGTGCACTTCCTGTGCGAGCTGTTCGAGCACGCGTGGACGGAGGCCCAGCCGTTCTCCGACGCGGCCACCGACGGACTTGAAGCCGTTGCCAAGGACCTTGACCGCACCATCCTGAGGCTTCTCGCAACCGGGCGGAAGGACGAGACGATCGCCCGGCGCCTCGGCATGTCGCTGCGCACCACACGGAAACACATCGCGGACATCATGCAGACCCTCGGGGCGGAGAGCCGATTCCAGGCCGGTTTCGCGGTGGCCACCAGGGGGCTGCTGGGCGACGACCCGGACGACGAGAGCGCCGACGTCCCGCAGGACGAGTAGTCCGGCCCCGCGAACAGGCCGACGGCGGGGCTAGCTTGATGGCCCGTCAGCCCGTCAGCCCGTCAGCCCTTCAGTCCGTCTCGCCCAGGAGGAGTTCCAGCAGGACCGTCGGCGTGTGGACGTCCAGCAGAGCGTAGGCGTGGTCGCGGGGCACGAAGAGTGTCCCGCCCGCGCGAAGGCGCAGATCCACGGTGCTGCCCGGGATGCCGTCCGTGCGGGTGAGCCTGCATCGGCACGCGCCTTCGAGCACGGTGACGATGTACTCGACCGTGCTCGACGCCTGTTGTTCGCCGACCGACATGGAGTGCATGAACCGGAAGGACGGGCGGACCCGGAGCTCCAGCAGCGCGCCGAGCGCCGACGCCAGCAGCAGCGGCTCCGCCTCCTCTCCCGGGGTCCCGGGCTCCTGCGGACATTCGTCGGTCCGAGGCGGCGCCGCGTCGGAGGCGTAGGGCCAGCGCTCCTGGTGATAGGCGAGCCGCGCGATGCGCAGCAGCTCCGGTAACGTCTCGGAGTCCTCGGGCCACAGCAGTGCCGGTCCCCTGTCCCCGTTCGTCGCGACGCACAGCGCCAACTCCTGGACAAAGGACTCGAGCGGCTTCACCAGCCGTCTGGGCTCAGGCACAGCTCTGACTCTCCGATCTCGCGTCGGCCCGATCCCTGGTGAGGGGCTTGTGGGCACCGTCGAGTCGGCTTCGTCTGTTCGCTTCCTCCGGGACCCAGATGTCCCGCTGCCGTCCGACGGCGGTGTGAGAGGCATCGTGGCGTTCGTGCCGCGAAACATGTAGTCACGTGTTTCCGCCACACAGGGGGCTGAACGGGGGAAGGGGACGGCGTCACACGACCGCCCGGTGGGGCCGACGGCCGGTCTCTGTACGTGACCGTCGGCCCCACCGGGCGGTTGCGCCCCACGCCTGAGGGGTTGTCGTCTAGTCCGGTTCCTGGCCCCGGTCCCTGTCCTGGTCCTCGGCCACGGCGATGGCGAGACGCAGCAGACCGACCCGGCTCCGGGCCCCCGACTTCTCCCGGATCCTGCGCAGATAGGTGTCGACGGTGTGCGGGCTCAGGTCCATTCGGCGTGCGATGGACGTGTAGGTGAGGCCGTCGGCGAGATGCCGCAGGACCTCACGCTCGCGCACGCTCAGTGAGGTCAGAGCTTCGGCAGCCGTCGGCGGTCGACGTGTGTCCATTCCGTTTTCCTCGTCGCAGGAGAACCCTGACGTGGGCCGGTCCGCCCCCGGCGGAAGGGCGGATTGGTCCTTTCTCGGGTGGTGCGGGGAACCTCCGCGCGGAAGGTCCTGCCGGCCACGTGGAGCGCTCCACGTGGCCGGCTCAGCCCCAGCCGCTGTCGTCCGTCGGGTTGGCCGTGGGCAGGTGGTCCAGCGCGACAGGAGGTTCCACACTGCCCCAGCCGCTGTCGCCGGCGACTACTACGCCGACCACGGACTGAACGGTTGAGCTCTGCGCGCCGGATATGGCGCCGAGGGCGAGCAGCGCGACTGCGATCACTGTGGTGACGGGACGGCTGACTATCACGGTTGCTCCTGTTTGGTAGCGATAAGTGCGGAGTTTTCCGGTTGTGATCCCCGCTGCTTCAAGGTTCTCCAGTGCGCGACTCGCTGACCATGGGGGAAGGTGCTCACCAAACTGTCCGGCAGCAAAGACGAACGGGTAGCGAAAAGAGCGAAGTGGAGGAAACGGGTGTGAACAGCCTGTGCGGAGAGGCGTAGTTCGAAAGGATTCGAGCCGGGAGACGTGGACCCAGAGGGTCGCGGCAGTCTTGATCGGCGACCGGCGACCGGCGACCGGCGACCGGCGACCGGCGACCGGCGACCGGCGAGGGGGTCGAGCGGGTCCGGGTCAGGCCCCGACGTCACCGGGTGCGGGGGCGGCGTGCGCCGGCGGTCTTCTCCAGCTCGCCGCGGTCCAGCTTGCCGCTGAGGGTGAGAGGCAGCGTGGGCAGCGGCAGGAACCTGGCGGGCACCATGTGGGTCGGCAGGAACGCCGCCAGCTCGGCGGGCAACCGCTCCGCGAGCGTGTCGTCGGCTTCGTCGCGGGGGACGAAGCACGCGACCAGCATGGGTTCCCCGCGCGGACTGGGCACCACGACCACGGCGCCGGAGGCCACCCCGGGGCATGCGAGGAGACGGCTCTCGATCTCTCCCAGCTCGACCCGCATACCGCGCACCTTGACCTGACCGTCGGCCCGGCCGAGGCAGCGCAGGGTGCCGTCGTCGTCCCGGACGGCGAGATCACCGGTCCGGTACCAGGTCCGGCCGTCGGCATCGCGGACGAACGCCCGCTCGGTCAGCTCGGGGCGCCCCAGATAGCCGTCCGCGATCCCCCCGGCGAGAAGGATCTCCCCGGTCTCCCCGTCGGCCACCGGGCGCCCGTCGGCCCTCAGTTCGACGTCGACGTGCGGGAGGGCGCTGCCGATCGGGGTGCCCGGGGCGTCCCGCCGCGCCAGCGTGCGCGGGGTCAGCTCCTGCCAGGTCGCGTACACCGTGCCCTCCGTCGGGCCGTACAGATTGTGGTAGGTCGCGCCGGGGGAGAGCCCCAGATCGGCCCAGCGGGAGACCACCGTCGGTTCCACCGGCTCGCCCGCGAGCAGAACGCGGCGCAGTGCGGGGAAGGAGGTGCCGGTCCGCTCGGCGGCGTCGAGCAGATAGCGGAAGACGGTCGGCACCTGGCTCAGGACCGTCGCGCCCGCCTCGGCCAGCAGGGAGGCGAGGCGACGTGGGTCCCGCAGCGCCTGCTCCGGCACCGCCAGCAGCCGGGCGCCGGTGACCAGCGGAGCCCATGACTCGGCCAGACTCACGTCGAAACAGGGGGACGTGGACTGGGCCCAGACCTCGTCGGCGCCGAGGCCGAGGGACGACACGAAGCCGCGGAGGAAGGCCGCCAGACTCCTGTGGGACATCACCACACCCTTCGGGCGGCCCGTGGAGCCCGAGGTGTGGATGACGTAGGCGGTACCGTCCGGTGCGGGCGATGCCGGCGAGTCCGCCGCCGGAGGGGTGCTCAGGGTGAATCCCTCGTCGGGACCGGGCTCGACCACCGTGCGGGCCCCGGCGTCGGCGAGTACGAAGTCCTGGCGCGGTCGCGGATAGGAGGGGTCCACCGGCACGTAGCCGCAGCCGTGCCGCCAGATGCCCAGCACCGCGGCGTAGACCCGCCATCCGCGCGGCATGCGCATCCCCACGAGCTCGCCGGGCCGGACGCCCGCGTCCACCAGCATCTGCCGTACCGTTTCGGCAGCCGTGCCCAGTTCGCCGTACGTGACATCCCGGGAGGAGTCGGTGACGGCGATCCTCTCGGGATGGTCGGCGATGCTCTTCTCGACCCAGACGTCGACCCGGTCGCCCATGACGCCGAACCACCCTTCCGCTGTGTGCCATTCGTGGTGCGCCAGGCACCGTCGGCGGGACGCTAGACACTGAACGGATGCGAGTCAATACGTTCCGTGACCGTTCCGGATCGGTGCCCGGCGCGGATGGGTGGCAAGGGGGAGGCGGGACGGCGCCCGGAACTGGGGGATCGGCCGGGAAGGGGCGTGATGGGATCGGCGGCGGGCCGCGCGGGCAGCCCGGGGCGGGGGAGCCGCCGGAACCGGAAGAGAACCTCGGGTGCATCCTGACGCCCTGTCACCGCACCCCGTACGGAGGAGGCGAGGGGAGGGTTCCGCACGCCGAAACTCCGTCCGTGAAGCGGCACTTGTGACGGGACGAGGCTTTTCGTACCCCCGCTACCTTGCTGCCGTGCAGGTCGGTGAGGCGGGTGCGGCATGGCCCGCGCCGTCCGCCCCGGTGATCGTGGAGGGCCAGCACAGCCGTACACACCACGGCAACGCACGCCAGGGACGTACCAGAAGCCGGAGACGCCCATGCCCCAGCACGAACTCCCGAAGCCAGACCACGAGGCCGCGCACGGACCGGTGTTCAAGGTGCTCGGCCCCCTGGAGGTGTGGGACGGGGACCGACGGGTCAACCCGGGCGGCGTGAGACAGCGTCACGTCCTCGCGACGCTGCTGATCCACGCGGACCGGGTCGTTCCCGTGAACCGGCTGATCCGTGCGGTCTGGGACGAGGAAGCGCCGTACACGGCGGGCAACCAGGTGCGCAAGATGATCTGGAACCTGCGCCGCAGGCTGCCCGACTCGGTGCGCATCCTCACCGAAGCGCCGGGCTACCGGCTCGTGCTGAGCCAGGGCCAGCTCGACGCCCGTACCTTCGAGACCCTGCTGGGCCGCGCCGGTGCCGCCGTCACCGAGGGCCGCGCCGAAGAGGCCGTCGAGCATCTCTCCGGCGCCCTGAAACTGTGGCGCGGCCGTGCGCTGAGCGGACTGAGCGGCGCCGTCGTCGGGTCGGGCGGCCGGGACCTCGACGAACGACGCCTCATCGCCACCGAGCGGCTGGTTGACCTGCGGCTGCTGAACGGGGAGGCGCGGGCGCTGGTGCCCGACCTGTATTCCCTGGTCAACGCCCATCCTCTGCACGAG
This sequence comes from Streptomyces sp. NPDC048291, assembly GCF_043201715.1. Lineage (NCBI taxonomy): Bacteria > Bacillati > Actinomycetota > Actinomycetes > Kitasatosporales > Streptomycetaceae > Streptomyces > Streptomyces sp. NPDC048291. The sequence goes on along the minus strand of NZ_JBICZC010000003.1, from coordinate 560,439 downwards.
GGGCTGCGGGAGCGGCTCATGCTGGCGCTCTACCGGATCGGCCGACGCGCGGACGCTCTGCAGGTGATGGCCCAGGGCCGGGCGGAACTGGTGGAGCTGGGCATCGAGCCCGGCACCGGGCTCAGCCGCCTCCAGGAGCGCATCCTCAGGGACGATCCGGGCCTCATGCTTCCCGAACCCGAACCCGAACCCGAAGCTGGACCTGGACCCGAAGCCGGCCCTCGCCCTGTACCCGGAACTGCGCCCCGGTCCGAGGACGAGCCCGACTGCGATCCCGCCTCCGCCCCCGCCCTCCTGCCCGCCTCCGCGTGGACCGTGGACGGCACCACGGGAAGCGTCTCACCACCCGCAGAGGCGACCGTGGCGACGGCCGCCGACCGGGGACAGGATCACGGCAGCCTGCCCTACGACCTCAAGGACTTCACCGGACGCCGCCGGGAACTGGACGCCCTCCTCGCCCTCGGCGCCGCCGTCACCGACCGGGCCCCCACCATCGTGACCCTCACCGGCATGCCCGGGGTCGGCAAGACCGCCCTCGCCGTGCACGCCGCCCACCGCCTGTCCGCCGCCTTTCCCGACGGACGGCTCCACCTGGACCTCCAGGGCCTCACCCCGCACAGCGGCCCCCCGACCCTGGCGGAGGCACTGCGGCACCTGCTGCTCACCCTGGGCACACCCGCCGGAGACGTTCCCGACGACCTCGACGCACGGTTGATCGCCTGGCGGCGGGCCGTGGCCGGACGGCGGGTGCTGATGATCCTCGACGGAGTGGTGGACACCGCGACCGTGCGCCCGCTGCTGCCCGGCACCGGCGGCTGTCTCGTCGTGGTGACCAGTCGCACCGTCATCGGCAATCTCGACGGTGCCGTCCCGATCCAGCTGGGCCCGCTGTCCGAGGAGGAAGCCGTCGGCCTGCTCGGCAGCATCATCGGCACGCACCGGATCGGCGACGCCGGCGAGGCCCGCGACCTGGCGGCCGTCTGCGGGCGGCTCCCGCTCGCGCTGCGGATCATGGGCGCCCGGCTCAACAGCCGTCGCGCCTGGAGCCTCGCCCAGGCCGTCCGGCGGCTGCGCCGCCACGACCTGAGGCTGCGCGAACTCACCCTCGCCGACCGCAGTGTGGCCACCGGGATCGGCCAGTGCTACCGCGGACTGAGCCCCGCCCAGCAACGCATGCTGCTCGCCCTGCGCGCGGCACCGTCCGGCAGCATCGACGAACGGACCGCCGCCCGGCTGGCGGGCGTCAGCGCCGCCGAGGCGGAGGACGCCCTCGAAGGACTCGTCGACGCCTGCCTGTTGCAGTCCCTTCCGCAGCCCGGCGGCTACGCCCTGCCCGAACTGGTCCGCAGCTTCGCGGTCCAGGAGTCGGCCACGTCCCGCCCGACCCCCGCGCAGACGCAGCTCCCGCCCCGGACCGGGCCCCGGCCGACGGAGGGCCGCGCGACCCCGACCGGCAACCGGCCCAGGCCCGACGGCGCCCGGCGCCGCGGCCCCGCCGCCCGGCGGTCCGCAGCCTGAGCTCTCGGTGAGGGCGGGGGATGTGCCACGGCCCGGGGAACGGAGGCGATCGCCGCGGACTCCGCCGGACCCGGCCCGTGGCGCGACGCCTGGTTCACCGTCCGGCGGCCCCGGCCGTCCGGACTGCGGTGTGCCTTGGCAGCGCGGTGCGCAGCGGCAGCAGAAGGAGACAGGCCCCCGCCATCCCGACGGCCCCGACGAGCAGTGCCGTCGGGGCCCCGGCGCGGTGGCCGAGCCAGCCGCCGGCCAGTCCGCCCAGCGGTGCCACGCCCAGGACGACCGTGCGGATCGAGGCGTTGACCCGGCCGTACAGCTCCTCCGGGGTCAACGTGGTGCGCAGGGTGCGCTGCGTGACGTTGAAGACGATGACGAGGGCGCTCGTCACGAAGTGGGAGCCCGCCACCAGAACGGGCACCGCCAGGGCGGGCGCGTGGACCGCGGCCGGTACCGCGAGGCCGGCGGCCCCGGCGAGGGCCAGCGTCGCGAACAGCGTCCGCGTCGTCCCCAGCCGTCGCGCCACGCCGCCCGCCACCAGCGCGCCCGCGCAGGCACCGGCACCGGAGGCCGCGTACACCGTGCCGATCCAGGACGCCGGGAGAGTCAGGCTGTGGGTGAGGAACACGAGCAGCGGCGGTTCGCTCACGAACAGGAACAGGTTGAAGACGGTGGTCGCGAGGGTCACGGCTCGCAGCGGGCGGCTGCGCAGGACGAAGGCCGCGCCGATCCGCATCTCCTCCCGCAGGGCCGTCCGGGCCCCGTCCGCTTCCCGCGCCGCACCGTTCTCCTGCCCTGGCGCCTCCGGCCGTCGCGCACGCTCCGTCTCGGGAAGCCGGCGGGTGAACAGCGCGGACACCACGTATACCGCCGCGTTGCACAGCAGCGCCCACGGGCCGGTGAGCAGCTGGACCGCCACGCCGCCGACCGAACTTCCCACGATGGTCGCCCCCGACGCCGTCAGCTCGAACCGGGCGTTGGCGCGGGCCAGGTCCTCGGGGTCGACCAGGGTGGGCAGGCAGGCGCTGTATCCGACGTCGGACACCGCCCCCTGAGCGCCGATCAGCAGGGCCAGCACCGCCAGCAGGGGCAGCGAGAGCATCTGGCACACCGCCGCGACGGGCACCGCGAGCAGCAGCGCGGCACGGACGAGATCGGCGCCGATGAGCAGGCGCCGCCGGGAGTGGCGGTCCACCCAGACCCCCGCGAACGGACTGACCAGCAGGTGCGGCAGGGTCCCGGCAGCGCTCAGCAGCCCCAGCTCCAGCGCGTCGGCGCGCAGGGTCACCGCCCCGACGAGGGGGAGCGCCACGACGGTGACGTTCGCGCCGAACTGAGAGGCGGTCTGCGCGGCCCACAGGTGTCCGAAGGCGGAACGGCGCAGGGGCGGGTTCATGAGCGGCTCGTCTCCTCACCCAGGTCCGCGAGGACTTGCGGATGCCGCACCAGGCCCTGGTGGTCGGTGTCGACCTCCCGCAGTTCGAAGTCGCCCGCCACACGGTCCCGCCAGCGCCGTACGTCCGCGTCGGAGACGTCCCGGCTGCGGTGGAAGAGCAGCGCGCCGTCGTACCGGGGCGGCCGGTACCGGCTCAGCGCCCGCAGGTGTGCCCGGAAGACCGCGAAGTCGGCGTCGGGCGCCTCGCGCAGATGGCGTTCGCGCAGCTCGTCCTCCGAGGGCGGGCGCGCGCCCGGGTAGGCGCTGTCGAGGATCGCCAGCAGCGACACCTTCTCGCCCCTGGCGCGCAGTCGGGCCGCCAGTTCGAAGGCGACCACACCCCCGAAGGACCAGCCGGCCAGCCGGTAAGGGCCGTTGGGACGGACCCGCAGGATCTCCGCCAGGTGGACCTGCGCCACCTCCTCCACGGACCCCAGCGCGCGGGACATGCCGAGCGCGTGGACCGGGACTCCCGAGGCGGCCAGTTCGCGGTAGCACAGGATGGTCCCACCGACCGGATGCACCGTGAACAGGGGATCGCGCTCACCGGTCCGGCCGTCCAGCAGCGCGGCCTGGAGCGCCGGGGTCGAGTGGTTCAGAACCGTGCCGACCGGCAGGCGCTCACCGAACTCCTCCTGGAGCAGGCCGATCAGCCGCAGGGCCGCCAGCGAGTGCCCGCCCGCCATGAGGAAGTCGTCGTGCGCCCCGACCGGGCCACGGCGCAGGGCCCGCTCCCAGACGGCGGCCACCCGTGCCTCGGTGGGAGTCCTGGGCGCCGTCCACGTGGCGCGGTCCGCGTCGGGCCGGGGCAGCGCGGCATGGTCCAGCTTGCCGTGCCGGGTCAGGGGCATCCGGTCCAGCGGTACGACCACCGAGGGAACCTGGTGCTCGGGCAGCAGCGTCCGGGCGAAGCGGATCAGCTCGCCGGGCTCGACCGGCGCCCCCTCGGTCACGGGTGCCCCTCCGGTCACGGCGTCCGCCGCCCGTGGCCCCTCGCCGGACGACCAGGTCACGTACGCGACCAGGCGGTCACCGTCGGCCGTGACCGCGCAGTGGCGCACCGCGGGGTGCCGGGTCAGGGCCACCTCCGTCTCGCCCGGCTCCACCCGGAAGCCTCGGATCTTGACCTGCCGGTCGGCGCGGCCCACGAACTCCAGTTCGCCGCCGGGCAGCCGGCGTACCAGGTCCCCGGTCCGGTAGACCCGGCGCGTGGTGCCGTCGGGCAGTTCGATCCGCGGGAAGGAGCGCGCGGTCGCCTCTGCGTCGCGGTGATAGCCGAGCGCGAGCTGGGTGCCCGCGATGTGGAGTTCGCCCGGTACCCCGAAGGGCACTTCCCGGCCGTGCCGGTCCAGGACGTGCAGACCGACGCCGTCGACCGGGTGGCCGATGGGCACGCCGTCCCCGCCTCCGGGGACGCAGCGCCACCAGGTGACCTCCACCGCGGCCTCGGTCGGACCGTAGAGGTTGAACAGCGCGGTGTCCGGCAGGGCGGCCAGGAAACGGTCCTGGAGCGGGCGTGGGAGGACTTCCCCGGTGCACAGCACGCGGGTCAGGCCCGTGCCGACGGCCGCGTCGGGGTCGTCGAGGAACGCGTCGAGCGCGGACGGCACGAAGAACGCGGCGGCGATCCGTTCCGCGCGCACGAGCCGGGACAGGGCGCCGGGGGTGCGGGGCGCCTCCGGTCCGGCCACAACCACTGTGCCGCCCGACGTCAGCGGCCAGAACAGCTCCATCACCGCGACGTCGAACGTGCACGACGACTGGTGCAGCACCCGTTCCCCGGGCGACAGCGCGAAGGTCTCCCGCAGCCACAGCAGCAGGTTGCACACGGCTCGGTGGGGCACGACGACCCCCTTGGGCTCGCCGGTCGAGCCGGAGGTGTGGATGAGGTAGGCGGGATCGTCCGCGGACACCGCCGGCAGCGTCACCGGGGTACCGCTGGGCCCGGCCTCCCCGTACACCTCGGCCTCCGCCTCCGGGGTCCGAACGTCCGCCTCCGCCTCCGGGGTCCGAACGTCCGCCTCCGCCTCCAGGGCGCGAACGTCCGCCTCCGTCAACGTCAGGTGCAGACCCGCCCGTTCGGCGAGCGCGGCCCGTCGCAGGGGCGGGTCGCGCGGATCCAGCGGGACATGGGCGGCGCCCGCCTTGAGCACGGCGAGGAAGGCGACCGCCTGGAGCGCGGACCGCTGGAGCACCAGCCCCACGAACCGCCCCGGACCGCAGCCCCGGCGTACCAGCGCGGCGGCCAGCCGGTCCGAACGGGCCGCGAGTTCCCGGTAGGTCAGGACGTGTCCGTCATGCCGCAACGCGGCCAGGTCGGGGGTGCGCCGGGCCTGTTCCGTGAAGAGCGTGTGCAGCAGGGTGGGTCCGCTCCGCCGAGCGTCCGCCTCGACCTGGCGCCGGCCGGGGGAGCGTTCCGGCTGCGACAGCAGGACGGCGTCGGCGTACGGGGAGTCGGGCCGCCCGGTCATGGCGCGCAGGGCCGCCGTGTAGTAGCCGTGGGCGAGGGCGATCCGGTCCTCGGTGAAGCGGTCCGCGTCCCACCGGAGCCCGAGGCGCAGTGCGTCGTCGGCGCTGTCCAGCGAGAACTCCGCGCCGAACGGTATGTCCGCGTCGGCTGACCCCTCCTCCGCCACGATCTCGGGCGCGCCGGGCGGCAGTTCACGCTCGACGTGGAAGTGGGTGAAGTTGAAGAACGTGGTGAACAGGGCCGGCCGTCCGGTCACCCGCATGATCTCCGCCATCGGGTAGTGGACGTGCCGCTGGATCCGCAGATCGGCCTCGCCGGCGGCCCGGACGAGATCCGTCCAGCTCCCGCCGGTCATGGCCAGGCGCAGCGGGAGGGTGTTGACGAACAGTCCGATGGTCCGGTCGCCGTCGGGCTCCGGAACCCGGCCCGGGCAGACCGTGCCGGTGACCACGTCGTCCGTGCCCGACAGCAGGGCCATGACCCGCAGATGGGCCGCGAGGAGCACGGTGCGCACCGGCACGCCGAGGCCGCGCGCGAGGCGGGTGACCCCCTGGGAGAGGTCCGCGGTCACGGGCCGCTCCAGGTAGCGCATCGTGGTCCCGCCGCGGGCGGAACGCCGGCCGGGCAGTTCCGTCAGCGTCATGCCCGCCAGCTCCCGGCTCCAGAAGTCCCGCGGCGCCGGGTCGTCGAGCGCGGCCCGCTCCAGGGCGACGTAGGAGCGGAACCGGGCGGCGGGCGGCGGGCGTACGCCGGTCCGGGCGTACCGGGCGAGGAGTTCCACGAGGAGGGAGCGTTCGCTCCAGCCGTCCATGACGGCGTGGTGCTCGGTGACGAACAGCCGGGTCAGGTCGTCGGTGAGCCGCTGGAGGTGGAAGCGGATCAGGGGCGGCCTCGATGGCTCGAACGGGGTGGTGCGTTCGGCCTCGAACCGCGTCGCCGAGCGCTCCTGCCGGTCGGGCAGGCCGCGCAGGTCCTCCACGGTCAACGGCACCGGGACGCGCGCGTGGACGAGTTGGACGGGCTCGGTGAACCCGGTCGGCTCGAACGAGGTGCGCAGCAGTTCGTGGCTCTCCGTCAGGCCCGCGACGGCCTCCCGCCAGGCGTCCGCGTCGAACCCGCCGCGCAGGGTGCACGCCTTGACGTTGTGGTAGAGCCCCGAGCGCTCGCTGTGGAAGAACATCCCGGCCTGGAGCCGGGTCATCGGATAGGCGTCCGTGATCCCGGCGCCGATCCGGGCCCGGTCCTCGGCGGGGAGCAGGGCGAACGGCTCGTGCGGGTCCGGTGCGGTCGGTGGCGCGCAGACGGCGACGGCCGCCAGCTCGCGGACCGTCTGATGCCGCAGCAGGTCGGCCACGTCGATGTGCAGCCCCGTGTCCCGGGCGCGGGAGACGATCCGGACGGTGCGCAGGGAATCCCCGCCCAGCGCGAAGTAGTTGTCGTCCACGCCGACCACGGGCCGCTCCAGCACGTCGCGCCAGATCGCGGCGAGCGTCGCCTCGGCCTCGGTCGCGGGTTCCACGTGGGGGCCCACGGCCTGCTCCACGGGACTGGGCAGCGCGGACCGGTCGACCTTCCCGTTGGCGTTCAGCGGCAACCGGTCGAGCACCACCAGATGGGCCGGGACGAGATGGTCGGGGAGCCGCTCGCGCAGTCGGCGCCGCAGGACGTCGGAGCGGACCCGGGCGCGGGCGTCGGCGGAGGAGCCGGGCACGACGTACCCGACGAGCCGGCCGTCGCGGTGCGCGACGTACGCCTCCCGTACCCCGTCCAGTGCCGCGAGCGCCGCCCGCACCTCGCCCGGTTCGACCCGGAACCCGCGGATCTTGACCTGGTCGTCGATCCGCCCGTGGTACTCCAGCTCCCCGTCGGGCAGCGTCCGCACCAGATCGCCGGTGCGGTACCTGCGGCCCCCCGGCCCCGCCACGAACCGCTCCGCGGTCGGCCCCGGCAGACCGAGGTAGCCGTCGGCCAGTCCGGCGCCCTCCAGCCACAGTTCGCCGACGACGCCGCGCGGCACCGGGCGGCCCCGGTGGTCCAGGACATGGGCGCGCAGGTCCGGCAGGGTGACCCCGATGGGGCTGCCGGGACGTGGCAGGTCGGCCGCGGTCATCCGGCGGCACGTGGCGTGCACGGTGGTCTCCGTGATGCCGTACATGTTCATCACCCGGGGGCTGTCGTCGCCGTGCCGGGCGAACCAGCCGCGCAGCACGGCCGGGTCGAGCGCCTCCCCGCCCAGGACCACACGGCGCAGCGCCAGTCCGCGCGGCGCGTCCGCGTCGTACCGGATGAACTGCGCGAAAGCGGACGGCGTCTGGCTGAACACGGTGACCCGCTCGCGGCGGAGCAGCGCGTGGAGGCGTTCGGGCGACCGGGTGGTGTCCGGGTCCACGACGACCAGCCGCCCGCCGTGCAGCAGCGCACCCCACAGCTCCCACACCGAGTAGTCGAAGGCGTGGCTGTGGAACAGCGACCACACGTCGTCCTCGCCGAATCCGAACCACCGGTCGGTCGCGGAGAACAGCCGCACGATGTTGCGGTGGGGCACCAGGGTGCCCTTGGGGGTGCCCGTCGACCCGGACGTGTGGATGACGTAGGCGAGATCGTCCGGGGTCACCCCGGTGTCCGGCGCGGTGTCCGGGTGCCGGGCGAGCGAGGGGTCGGTCACGTCGACGCTCCGTCCGGCGAATCCGGGCAGAGCGCTGTCGGTGACGAGGACGCGGAGGCCCGTGTCGGCCGCCAGGTGCCGCAGGCGGGCCGGCGGGTGGGCCGGGTCCAGCGGCAGGTACGCACCGCCCGCCTTGAGCACCCCCAGCAGTCCCACGACCAGTTCGACGGACCGCGACACGTGCACACCCACCGGCGTCCCCGGACCCACCCCGTGCGCGCGCAGCCGGTGCGCCAGCCGGTTCGCCCGCCTCTCCAACTCGCCGTACGTCAGCGCGCGGTCGCCCGCGACGACGGCGACCGCCTCCGGACGCCGGGCGGCCTGCTCGGCGAACACCTCGTGGGCGCACCGCGTCACCACGGGCTCGTCCCGGGCGGGCGCGGCGGGCGCCGGCACGACCTCCACCCGGGACAGGGGGACGTCGGGGTGCTCCGCGACCTTCCGCAGCAGCCGCGCGTAGTGCTCGGCGAACTGCCGTGCCGTCGCCTCGTCCAGGGTGTCGCCCCGATACTCCAGGGTGCAGCGCACCCCTCGTCCCTCGTCCAGGACGTCCAGGAGCAGCGGGAACTTGGCCTCCGTGACGGGTACGTCGACCTCCTCGACACGCAGTCCGGGCCGCGGGGTGCTGGGCGGCTCGCTGTACCGCAGGGTGAACGCGGCCCGCACCAGCGGGGCACCGTCCACGCCCCGCTCCGGGCGGACGGCCGCCACGACCTCGTCGAACGGCAGCCGCTGGTGCCCCAGCGCGGCGAACAGCTCGTCGCGCACCGCGACGCTCAAGGCGCGGAAATCGCGGTCCGTGCCGACGTCGGCCCGCAGGGCGACGGTGTTGGCCAGCAGCCCCACCGTCCGGTCGAAGCGCGCGTCGGTCCGTCCGGCCACGACCGTGCCGATCACCACGTCGTCGACCCCGGTGTACCGGCCGAGCAGGATCGCGTAGGCGGTCAGCAGTACCCCGAACAGGGTGGTGTCCGACGCGGCGGCGAGCACGCGCAGCCGCTCGATCACCTCGGCGGGCGGGGCGAACACGTGGCTTCCGCTAGGCGCGCCCCGCGTCAGGGGCGGTGGAAAGGCGAGCGGCGGCGGCCCGTCGCCCAGCCTGTCCCGCCAGTACGTCCGCTCCCGATCGGCCTCGGCTCCTGTCAGGAACATGTCCTGGTCGGCGGTGAACACGCGGTACGGCACCGCGGGCGGCGCCTGCGCGGCGAACAGTTCCTCCAGCAGCAGACCCACCGACCAGCCGTCGCTGATGATGTGGTGCATGCACAGCAGGAGCCGCCACCGCCGGGGGCCCGTGCGCAGCAGCCGGACCCGGAACAGGGGACCGGCCGCCAGGTCGAAGGGGCGGTCGCGCTCGGTGTCCGTCCACCGGCGCACCGCGTCGTCCGGGAGGGACTCCCGCGCGGTCCCCGGCGGTTCGTCGTACCGCCAGTCGACGGCCGCGCCCTCGTCCACGACCTGGGTGAGCCGTCCGTCCCGGAGGGCGAACCGGGTCCGCAGCGCCTCGTGACGGTCCACCAGGCGCTGCGCGGCGGCGGCCAGTTCGTCCGGCCGCAGGTCACCGCTGATCAGGCGGGCCACCGGCAGGTGGTGGACGGCCGAGGGACCGGCCGCCGCCTCCAGGTAGTACATCCGTTGCTGGGCGCTGGACGCCGGAAGTTCCATGGTGGTCTCCGCTGGGGAAGTCGAGCGAGAAGGTCGTGTGCGGTGCCTGTGAGGGTGCGGGGCTACGCCGGGGTCCGCTCCTGGCCGGTGAGAGCGCCGTGCGCGGTCAGGAAGGAGACGACGGCTTCGGCCGTGCGCGGATCGCGCAGCAGGTCCGTGCGGTCGCACATGACCCGCAGGCCGTCGCCTGGCGTGTGCGCCGACAGGATCCGCAGGGTCGGGCCCGTGCGGTCGGGCGGTGGTGCGTGGTGGGCGGCCAGCAGATGGGCGAGCCACCGCAGCGCGGAGTCCGTGACTGCCGAGGCGAGGTCGTCGACCTCCCCGGTGGCGGCCCCGTCGGCGCGCAGGGCCGCGCCGACGTGGTCCGACAGCCGGGCCCGCGCCGCGGTGAGGAAGGCCCCGGGATCCGGGACCCGCGCGGCCAGGTGCCGCACCTCCCGGGGGTCCGGCCGGACACCGAGCTGGGCCAGGGTGGCGGCGTAGGCGGTCAGGACGGTCGCGGCGGTCACGGGTTCGGCTTCGAAGAGCACCAACGGCGCCGCACGGTCTCCGCGCCCGGCTCCGGCGGCGAGTACGGCGGCCAGCGGAGCCGAAGCGCAGTAGGCCAGCACCGCTCCGGCCGGTCCCGGTGGCCTCCCGGCGGACAGCGCGGCCAGGTACCGGCCGGGCGGGAGGGGCGGCGGCGGTACGGTGAGCAGGTCGCGCGGGCCGGGCAGGTCCAGCTCGGACACGCGGGCCTCCGGACGCTCCCCCGGGTAGTCGAGCACCAGCAGGGGCCCGTCCGGCCCGGAGCCCGCCGGGCTCACCACGGGAACCTCCGGCGGGCGAAGGGGTGGCCGGGCAGCGGGGCCCGTGGGCCGGGGCCGTTCAGCGCGGCCCAGTCGAGCGGTGCGCCGCGCCGGTACAGCGCGGCGAGCCCGGAGGGTCCCCAGAGGTACCAGGTGCTGTCGGGCAGCACCCGGCGGCCGAAGTCCCGCAGCACGGGCGTCGGCGCGATCTCCACGAAGTCCCGGGTGCCGGCGGCGCGCAGGGTCCGCAGCGCGGGGTCGAAGAGCACCGGGTACCGGACCTGACGCACCAGACAGTCCGCCTCGGGGACCGTCCCCGCGGGCAGGCGCTCTCCGTCGGCCGCGGAGGCCCACGGCATGCGCAGCGGACGCCAGTCGAGGTCCCGGGCGTGCTCGGCCAGCCGGTCCAGGACCGGTTCCATGAGGTGGGAGTGGTACGCGGTCGTCATCGGCAGCCGCCGGTGGGGCACCGCGTGCCGGTCGAGCCAGGACTCCGCCCGGTCCATCAGGGCCTCCGGGCCCGACAGGGTGTGCGAGGTGGGCGCGTTGTGGGCCGCGAAGTCCGCCCCTGTCGCCGCCGCCGCGTCGAGCGCCACGTCCACGGGAGCACTGATCGCCAGCATCCGCCCGGCTCCGGTGGACCGGGTCGACTCCTCGCGCACCAGCGCGAACCGGACCGCCTCGGCGAGCGGCAGGGCACCCGCCGTGCACAGTGCCGCCAGCTCGCCGAGGCTGTGCCCGACGACGGAACCGGGCCGTATCCCGGCGGACTCCCACAGCCGGGCGAGCGCGACCTGGAACACGACCTGGGCCGCCTGGGGCCGGTCCAGGACCTCGCCGAACGGTTCCACGACGGACCGGAAGACCGGCTCGTCCCGGAGGGCTTCGAAGTCCACCGCACCGGCGCCCTGGCCGCGGAACGCGAACGCCGCCTCACCGACCGCGACCGGACCTTCGCCGTGCGGCGGCTCGTCCCACCGCGGTGCGGCGAGCGCGGCGTCCAGGGCGTCGGCCACCTCGCGGGACGTCCGCCCCGACACCGCCAGCCGCGCGGCCGAGCGGGGCGGCCCGGCGTGCAGCCGCCTGGCCACGGAGCCCGCCGGGACGTCGTCGTGCCCGCGCAGCCAGTCGCGGAGCTGCTCGGCCCGGCGCCGCAGCGACGCCTGGTCCGGTGCGGCGAGCGGCACGAGCACCTCCCGCCCCGAGGCGCCAGCGACGGCGGGGGCGGGCGGTTGCTCCAGGACGACGTGCGCGTTGGTGCCGCCGAACCCCAGGGAGCTGACGCCCGCCCGGCGCGGTCCCGGCCCGGCCGGCCACGGTGCCTGTCCGGTGATGGGGAAGAACGGGCTGTCGGACCACGCCAGCCGGGGATCGGGGACGGTCGTGTTCACCGTGGGCACCAGTTCGCCGTGGCGCAGCATCAGTACGGTCTTGATCAGACCGGCCATGCCGGCGCACGTGTCGAGGTGCCCGACCGACGGCTTGACCGAGCCGAGGCCGGTACGTCCGGTGGGACCCGGCCCGGCGGTCAGCGCCTCGGTGAGGGCCCGGAACTCGATCGGGTCGCCGACGGCGGTACCGGTGCCATGGGCCTCCAGATAGCCGATCGTGTGCGGCTCGGTGCCGGCGCGCTCCAGGGCGTGCCGGACCGCGGCCGCGTGCCCGCGGACGGACGGGGCCGTGAAACCCGCTTTGGCCCGTCCGTCGTTGGTGACCGCCGACCCCAGGATCACCGCGTGCACGGTGTCGCCGTCGGCCAGCGCCCGCTCCAGCGGCTTGAGGAGGACCGCGGCGACGCCGTCCCCGCCCACGGTGCCGTCGGCGGCGGCGTCGAAGGCGCGCACGACACCGCTGGGGGACAGGATGTACTCCGGGTCCGGCGGCCCGTCGGGCGCGGGCGTGCGGCGGACGGCCGCGGCACCCGCGAGCGCCAGGTCCGCGTCGCCCGTCAACAGGGCCTGGACCGCCAGGTGCACCGCGACCAGCGAGGTGGAGCAGGCGCTCTGCACGGTCACCGCCGGGCCGGTGAGACCGAGGTGGTAGGCGACCCGGGTGGCCAGGAAGTCCCCCTGGCCGCCGATGAGTTCCGCGACCGCGTCCAGGGGGTCGCCGGTGGCCTCGGCCCGCAGGAAGTACGGAGGCTGCGGACCGTAGAGGTTCATGCCGGACCCCGCGAAGACGCCGATCCGCGTCCCGTCGTCCGGGTCCGGACAGCCGCCGTCCTCCAACGCGTGATAGCAGGTCTCCAGGAGCAACCGGTGCGCCGGATCCGTCCGTTCCGCCTCGCGCGGACTCATTCCGAAGAACGCGGCGTCGAAGGAGTCCACGTCGGACAGCGGCTCACCGACCGAACAGACCCCGGCCCGCAGGTTCCGCCAGAACGCGTCGATGTCCGGCGCGCCGGGGAGGCGGGCGGCCATGCCGATGACGGCCACCCGCCGGTCCACGGCCGCCGGCGCGCCGATCCGGGCCGGGGGCCGCGGCCCGGTCCGGTCGGTGCCGTCGAGATGCCGGGCCAGGGCGGTCACCGTGTAGTGCTCGGTCAGCGCGGCGGCGGGTACGGGCCGGCCGAACTCCCTCTCCAGGCGTACCCGCAGCCGGGTGCCGAGGAGAGAGGTCAGTCCCAGCCCGCGGAAGGGGACGTTCCGGTCGACCGGGTCGCCGCCGAGCAGACCGGAGAGAACTGCGGCGATGCGCTCCTCGGTGCCGGTCATCGCACACCCTCGAAACGCCGGGCGAGGGCGCGGATCGTCGGCGCTCTCAGGAACTCGGCCATCGGCACCCGGTCGCCCGTCTCGGTGCGGATCCGCTCCAGCATCCGCACGGCGTTCAGGGAGTTGCCGCCCACCTGGAAGAAGGACACCTCCGCGGGAAGGCTCTCCGCCCCCAGTTCCAGGCACCACAGCCGGTGCACCCGTTCCTCCTCGGACGTGGCGGGCGGACGGCCGGCCGGCAGCGTCCCGGCGACGCCCGAACTCCGCAGCAGCTCCCGGTCCAGCTTCCCGTTGGCGCCCACCGGGAGCCGGTCCACGGCGAACCAGGCCGCCGGGACGAGATGACCGGGCAGCGATTCCGCCAGCCCCGCCCGCAGGACGGACACCCAGTCCTCCAGCGGCTCCCGCAGCACCACGTGCGCGACGAGCCGCGGTTCCGGCTCGTGCTCCGCGAGCACCGCCGCCCCGGCCACCTGGGGCAGCGCGTTGAGCGCCGCCTCCGCCTCGCCCGGCTCGACCCGGAACCCGCGGATCTTGACCTGGTCGTCGGTACGGCCGAGATGGTCGAGGGTGCCGTCGCGGTTCCAGCGGACGACGTCCCCGGTACGGAACCAGCGCCGGGTCCCGTCGTCCACGAAGCGGCGCGCGGTGAGGGCCTCGTCGCCCGGGTAGCCGTCGGTCACCTGCTCCCCGCCGACCAGCAGCTCTCCGGGCACCCCGGGTGGGACCGGACGGCCGTCGCGGTCCTCGACGCGCAGCAGCACGCCGGTGACGGGGCGTCCGATCGGCGGACTCGGCCCGTCGTCCGGGGTCACCAGGTGCTCGGTGACGATGATCGAGGTCTCGGTCGGACCGTACTGGTTGAACAGACGTGTCCGCGGCTGGGCTGCCAGGAACCCGCTGAGCGGGGGCAGCATGCGCAGGGGTTCACCCGCGCAGAAGATCTCCCGCAGCGAGGGCATCGGCCCGGCGCCTCGCAGGAGCGCCGCCAGCGGCGTGCCCGGCAGGCAGAGGCGTTGCACCTCGTGACGCCGCACGATCTCGCCCACGGTCGCCGGGTCGAGGCGGTCGGCGTCGTCCAGGAGGACCAGTTCGGCCCCGACGGCGAGCGTCCCGAAGATCTCCTGCACGCTCACGTCGAAGCCGGGGGAGGTCCACTGGAGCGTGCGCAGCGCGGGGTGCGCCTGCGACTGCCAGCGCACCAGCGCGACCGGACCCCGGTGCGGCACCGCGACCGCACGGGCACCGCCCGTGGTCCCCGAGGTGAAGATCAGGTAGGCCGTCGAGCCGAGGTCGGTGCGCAGGCCCGGCGAGGTCGCCGGGAAGCCGGGATCCGCCCGCGGGTCGGTCAGGACGAGCACGGCCCCGCTGTCGCGCGCCATGGCGGTGCGCCGCGCCTCGGGCAGCGCCGGATCGATGGGGACGTACGCCGCCCCGCACTTGAGGACCGCCAGCACGGCGGTGATCAGTCCGGCTCCCCGGGGCAGGAGGACGGCCACCGTGCTGCCGGGGGACACCCCTTCGCCGATCAGGCGGTGGGCGAGGCGGTTGGCGGCGGCGTCCAGCTCGCCGTACCGGGTCGTGCCGTGCGGGCCGGACAGCGCGACCGCGTCGGGCGTGGCGGACACCGCCCGCTCGAACAGTTCGTGCAGACAAACCGGTTCGTCGGCCCCGACGACCAGGGCCGAGGAACCGTCCTCGGTCCGCTCGGGCTCCGCGTCCCCGGACCCGTCGTGGGACGCCACGAACCGCGCGTCCCCCTCGGTCAGTCCGGTCAGCGCGGACAGGGCGCCCGCCGAGTCGGCGAGTCCCCGTCCGAGCAGATCCTCGGTGTAGCGCAGCAACCGGGCGACGGTCTCCGCGTCGAAGAGGCGCTCGTCGTACTCCACCGTGCACCCCAGGCCGTCCGGGCGCGCCGTGAAGTAGAAGGTCAGGGCGAACGGCGCCTGCGCGCGCGGCACTTGCAGAAGCCGGGCGGACAGACCCGTGCCGCCCAGGTCCGCGTCGGCCTCCTCCTCGTACTCCACCAGCACGTCGAACAGCGGGTTGGTACCCGGGACCCGCTCCGGGTTGACCGCCTCCACCACGGCGTCGAGGGGCACGTCCCGGTGCTCCAGCGCGTCCATGACCGCGCCGCGCACCCGCCGTACGAGCCCGGCGAAGGACGGGTCGCCCGACAGGTCCAGACGCAGGGCCAGGGTCTCCACGTACATCCCGATCCGGTCCTCGGCGCCCGGCGGACGGTGGGAGACCGCGGTGCCCAGCACGACGTCGTCGGTGTCGCCGAACAGGCCGAGCACGGAGGCGACCGCGCTCAGCAGCGTGGTGAACGTCGTGGCGCCGACCGAGCGGCCGAAGGCGCGGACGCGCCGGGCGAGCGCGCCGTCGAACTCGTGCGTGAGGGTCGCGCCGAGCGCGGGGCGCGGGACACCGCGCGGCCGGTCGAGGGGCAGCCGCAGCACCGGGGCACCGTCCAGCAGCCGCTTCCAGAACTCCAGACCGTCGCCGGCCGGGGGCGTGTCCGGGACCGGTGCCGGGGAGAGCGGGGGCAGCAGAGCGGCCTCGCCCCGATGGCACGCCGCGAGATCGCGGAGGAAGACCATGGTCGACCGCGCGTCGAAGACGCTGTGGTGCGCCACCAGATACAGCAGGTGTCGGTCGGGACCGAGCACGCCCAGCGCCACCCGCCACAGCGGACCGGCCGTCAGATCGAAGGGTGCCGAACCGTACGCCGCGTGCAGCGCGGCCACCGCCTCCTCGCGCGTGCGCCCGGTGAGATCGGTGACGGGACAGTCCGGGGTGAACGACGGCCCGACGATCTGCCGCAGGACACCGTCCTCCTCCCGGAAAGCGGTGCGCAGCGCCTCCTGGCGGTCCACCACCGCGCGGAGCGCGCCGAGCAGCGCGTCCCGGTCCAGCGGACCCTCCAGCTCCACGGCCTTGGGCTCGTTGTGGACGGCGCGTCCCGGGTCCATCCGGTCCATCAGCCACATCCGCCGCTGCTGCGGGGAGGCGGGCGCGGCCACGGCAGGGGACGGTTCGTCCGCGGCGACGGCGGGCCACGGTTCGTCCTTGAGGACGGCCAGGTGGGGGAGGCCCGCCAGCATGTCCGCGGCCGGAAGGCCGAAGTCCACGAACGCGCCTATCTCGTCCACGCCCGCCCGCACCAGCGCGTCCAGCACCGGCCGCACACCGTGCGGGGAGCCGATGAGGGCGCGGGTCGCGCAGTAGCGGTCGTAGGCGCGTTCCAGCAGGAACTCGACGTCGTCGGCCGGGGTCCGGGCGAGGTCCACCTCGGCCCCGAGGCTGCGCACCGCGTTGTCGAACAGGGAGAGCGAGGACATCAGATAGGCGCGGAACGGCCCGTATGCCTCCTGCCGTGCCCGCTCGGCGTCGCCGCGCAGATAGGTGTGGACGAGGACGGTGACCCGCCCTTCCCGCGGGTCCAGCCCGCACCGGGCGCGCGTGCTCCGGTACAGCGCGATGTTGCGTGCCAGGTCGTCGACGTCCTGCTGCATCAGGTTGGTCACCACGCCCACGTCCTCGCGCGCCGCCCGTTCCCAGCTCGCGGGGCTGGACAGGACGGCCACGGACAGCGGCGGCCGTGGCTGTACGGGCGCCGGGAAGAGGGTCACCTCCACGGTGTCGCCGTCGCCGGAGACACCGGTGTGCGGCGTGCCCGACCACAGCCGGCGCACGGTGTCCAGGCGTTCGTACATCAGCTCGCGCCGGTCCTCGAAGTGCTCGGGCGCCAGGACGAAGTCGCCGGAATGCCAGCCGGACGCCACGCACAGCCCGGCCCGGCCGCCGGAGAGGTTGTCGACCATCGCCCACTCCTCGGCCACCCGGACGGGATGGTGCAGGGGCAGCACCACCGAGCCCGCGTGCAGCCGGATGGAACGGGTGCGCACCGCGAGCGCGGCGGCCAGCACCGCCGGGTTGGGGAACAGCCCGCCGAAGGAGTGGAAGTGACGCTCGGGCACCCACAGGGAGTGGAAGCCGTTGCGGTCGCCGAACTCGGCGGCGGCCAGCAGCGCCTCGTACCGCGCGGGTCCGTCCCCGTGCGGGTAGTCACCGAAGAAGTACAGGCTGAAGTCGACGGACCCGGCCGCCGGCGAGCCGCCGGAGACGTCCGTGTCCGGGGCGATCCTGGCGGTCACCGAGCGGACGGACAGCTCGTCCTCGAAGAGCGCGCGGACCGGCAGCCGCACCCCGAACCGGTCGTGGACCTTCCGGGTCAGGGCGAGCAGCACCAGCGAGTCCGCCCCCAGAGCGATCAGTGGCCGGTCCGGGTCGACGGAGTCCACCGGCAGCCCGAACACCTCGGCGACGAGGGCGCGCACGGCGGGGAGCGTTGCGTTCACGGGGTGGTTCCTTCCGGGGGCGTCAGGCGCCAGAAGGCACCCAGTCCGTCGATGTCCTCGATCTCCTCGGTCACCCCGTGGCGCTCGCGCCAGTCGTGCACGGCGGCACGGCAGGCCGGGATGTGGTAGTCGTCGACGATCACGAATCCGCCCGGGGACACCTTCGGGTGGAGGAGGTCGAGGGTCGCGACCGTGGAGGTGTACAGGTCGCTGTCGAGCCGGAGCACCGCCAGCTTCCCGATCGGCGCGGCGGGGAGCGTCTCGTGGAACCAGCCCGGCAGGAAGACGACCTGCTCGTCGAGCAGGCCGTACCGTTCGAAGTTCCCCCGCACGGTGTCCAGGTCCACGGCGATGACGTCGTTGTGGGTGTGCGCGGCCAGCTCGCGGTCGGCCGGGTGGGTGTCCGCGTCGGGCAGCGGCATGCCCTGGAAGGAGTCGGCGACCCACACCCGGCGGTCCGTCACGCCGTGGGCGCGCAGCACCGCCCGCATGAGGATGCACGCGCCGCCTCGCCAGACACCCGTCTCGATCAGGTCGCCCGGCACACCGTCCGCCAGCACCCGCTCCACGCAGAACTGGAGGTTGTCCAGCCGCCGTCGGCCGATCATCGTGTGGGCCTGGCTGGGCCAGTCGACGCCCAGTCTGCGGTTGAGCGGTTCGTAGACGGTGGAGGGCGCCCAGCCTGCGGGGATCGGCGGATCCTCGTAGATGGTGTTGGACAGCACCTCCTTCATGAGCTCCAGATACAGGTCCAGCGTCCGCGGGCTCATGCGTCCCCCACCGGGTCGGGCGTCTCGGTCAGTCGTCGGGCCAGCTCGCGCACGGTCGGGGCGGACAGGAAGCTGTGCAGGTCGACCCGGGCCGGGTAGCGGGCGCGCAGCCTGGCCAGGACCAGCGCGGCCGACAGGGAGGTGCCGCCCAGCGACTGGAACGGCTGGTCCCGTCCGATGCCGGTGTGGCCCAGGACCGCCGACCACACCGACGCGACGTCCCGCTCCACGGTCCCGGTCGGCGGGCCGCCCGCCGCGCCGGGGCCGGCCGGGGCGGGCAGCCGCGCGCGGTCGACCTTCCCGTGCGCGGTGAGCGGGAGCCGCTCCACGGCCTGGATCCGCGCGGGCACCAGATGGGCGGGAAGCGTCGCGGCGAGCCGGGTCCGCAGTCCCGCCGTGTCCCCGGCGACATGAGCCGCCAACTGCGTCTCCCCGGCGACCTGTTCGGCCGTCACCGCGCACTCGCGCACTCCGGGCAGGCCGCCGAGGACCGCCTCCACCTCCGCCGGGTCGACCAGATGGCCGCGGATCTTGACCTGGTGGTCGACCCGCCCGAGGAAGCGCAGCAGTCCGTCCGGATCCCGTGCGACGAGGTCGCCGGTGCGGTAGGCGGTTGCGGTCCGGCCGCTGTCCGCGGTCCGTGCCGAGTCGTCCGTGGTCCGCGACGGGCTGTCCGTGGTCCGTGCCGAGTCGTCCGTGGTCCGCGACGGGCTGTCCGTGGTCCGTGCCGAGTCGTCCGTGGTCCGCGACGGGCTGTCCGCGGTCCGCGCCGAGTCGTCCGTGGTCCGCGACGGGCTGTCCGTGGTGCCCGCCGAGTCGTCCGTGGTCCGCGACGAGTCGTCGGCGGGGACGAAGCGGCGTGCCGTCTCCGCAGGGTCGTTGAGGTAGCCGTAGCCCACACCCGGCCCCGTCAGCCACAGCTCCCCGTCGACGATCCGCGCCCCGAATCCCGGCAGCGGCGTGCCGATCGGCGGCAGGTCCGGCCAGGACGCGGGCGGGCCCGTCAAGGTGTGTGCGACGGCCACATGGGTCTCCGACGGACCGTAGTGGTGGTGCAACCGGCATCCGGGCAGTTCCTCGAAGAAGCGCCTGAGCCCCGGGGTGATCCGGAGTGCCTCGCCCGCCACCGCCACCTGCCGCAGCGAGCGCGGGACCGTACCGGTGTACGGCGCGAGCGCGGCGAGCCGGTCCAGCACGACCGGCGGCACGAACAGCCGCTCGATCCGCCACGCCTCCAGCAGTTCCGCAAGCCGCACCAGGTCCCGGCGTTCCTCCTCGGCGGGCAGCCGCAGTACCCCGCCGCTGCACAGCGCCGTGAACACCTCCTGCACGAACACGTCGAAGCCCAGCGGGGCGAACTGAAGGGTGCGCAGCGGCCTGCGCGAGGTGCTCGCCAGGGTCCAGTCGATCAGCGCGTCGACGGCCCGGTGGGGCATCCCCACCGCCTTCGGCCGTCCCGTGGAGCCGGAGGTGAACACCACGTACGCCAGCCCCTCCAGGGGCGGGCCGGGGCGTCCGGGACGCAGTTCAAGACCCGGGGCCACCACGAACCGGGCCCCGCTGTCGCGGTGGATCCGCCGGATCCGGGACGGGGGGTAGGCGGGGTCCACGACACAGAACGCGCCGCCCGCCCGCAGCGTCGCCAGGACGGCGACGAGCAGCTCCGCGGTGCGGCCCGTGCCGACGACCACGACCTCGCCGGGCCGCAGCCCCCGCGACGTCATGCGGGCGGCCAGCCGTCCGGCCCGCTCCCACAGCGCGCCGCGGGTCAGGACGCCGTCCGCCGACTCCACCGCGGGGGAGTCGGGACGGGACCGTGCCCGCTCCTCCACCAGCTCAAGAACGCGTGATTTCATCTGCGTCTCCTCCAGGACAGGACACCTCGGGCCGCTGCCGGAGCCCGGCGGGGCCAGGACCCCCGCTGCGCCAGCAGTGCACCAGAGCGGTGTTCCGGGTTCCGGGCCGAGCGGGTTCCGGCCCGGTGTCCGGCCGTTTCCGGCCACGCCCGCCTGCGCGGGGTGGCGGCGACGCCGGGAGGCGAACGGTGCCGGGGCAACGGGCTGCTGAAGGGGAGTGCGGGGGAGTGGCCGGCCAGGGGTTGCGGGGGAAGCAGTGGCGGTGATTGCCCAGAGGCCGCGGGCCGCAGTGATGGGGACTGCCCGAGGCTGCGGGCCGGGGTGGCTTCGGCCGTCGAGGGACTGCGGGCCGGGGTGCCTCCGGCCGTCCGGGGACCGCGGGTCGGCGCCGTGGCGACCGCCGGGCGTGGGGGACCGGGTGCGGCGTCGAGCGGCGGCGTTCCCGGACCGTGCCCTCCGCGTTCCGGGGCCCGCCCGGCGGAGCCCTTCGGTGGAATCCCGACGGAGGGTCGCCCGGTACCGCCCCCACCTAGCGTGACGGCGTCAAGGCGACGCGGACCAGCCGGTCCGGGCCAGCGGGTCCGGGGGCATCGCGTGGCGCGCAGCAGACGGCCGTGGGCGAGGTGGGACCGGGTGGCGGGCATCGCGGGA
Organism: Streptomyces sp. NPDC048291; assembly: GCF_043201715.1. Classification (NCBI taxonomy): domain Bacteria; kingdom Bacillati; phylum Actinomycetota; class Actinomycetes; order Kitasatosporales; family Streptomycetaceae; genus Streptomyces; species Streptomyces sp. NPDC048291. Next base: position 539,549 of record NZ_JBICZC010000003.1, on the reverse strand, counting down.
TGGACCGACGGACAGCGTGATCTGACACGCGCGGACGCTGAGGTGACCGGGATGCTCACCGGCCTGCGGGTCCGGGCCCCGCACGACGGCGGCACCTGGAGCGAGCCGCGTGCCGCGCTCGTCCAGCGCGGCGACCCCGGCCGGCGCGGGCCCGCCGCCCCGGCCACCGTCCGCGAGGACGGCCGGACCGTCGCCGTCGCCGTGTGCGACGGCCATCTGCGCAACGCCGCGGCCCTGTGGGACGCGCTCGGCGCCGGCCGCCACCCCGGTCCGCACCCGCCCGCCGCCTCGGAGGTGATCGCGCGGGCCTACCTGCGCTGGGGCACGGGACTGGCCGAACGGCTCGAAGGACTCTGCTCGTTCGCCGTCTGGGACACCCGGTCCGGTGACCTCGTGCTGGGCCGGGACCGGTTCGGTGTCCGTCCCCTGAGCTGGATCCGCACACCCGGCGGCGTGGTCTTCGCCTCCGATGTCGCCGTCGTGACCGCGCACCCCATGGTCACCCCCGAGGCCGATGCCGACGCCCTGTGCGCCCTGCTCACCCTGATGCGCGAGGACGGCCGCGGCGCCCTGAGCGGCGTCAAGGAGGTCCCGCCCGCCACCGTGCTCCGCTTCACCCCGGAGGGCGCGGTCCGCGCCCGCGCCTACTGGTCCCTGGAGGCCCGCGAACACGTCCTCGACGCGGACGCCACCGCCAAGGAGGCCGACCGGCTGCTGCGGGCCTCGGTCGCCGCGGACATCGAGGACGATGAGACGGCCGTGCTCCTCTCCGGCGGGCTGGACTCCAGCGTGCTCGCCGGACTGGTCGCCACCGGGACCGGGCGCCGGCCGGTCACGGGCACCGTGTCCTTCGCCCGCACCACCTCCCGCATCCCCGACCGCCCCTTCATCGAGGACGTCGTCCGCTTCTGGGACTGCGACCACGAGGACGTCGTCGTCGACATCGACCAGGTCCTCGACCCCGCGATCCGCGAAGAGGTGCTCGCCGCGAAGGACTACCCCACCCCCTGGGGCGACAAGAACGTCACCCCGTACCTGCTCAGCCGGTCCCTCGCCGCGCACTGCGCCGTCGGGCTCTCCGGCGAGGCCGCCGACACCATGTTCGGCGGTCTCTACGGCGACCTCGACGGCGTGCCCGAACTGACCACCTTCCCCTGGCTGGAACAGGCCCGTCGGTTCGGCGTCGCGCACGGCATCGGCACCGGCCTGTTCCACCCCGACCTGCTGCGCGTCCTCGACGTCGACGGATACCTGGAACGTGTGTTCCGCACCGCGCTCGATCGCGTCCCCGTCCTCCCGGACGACTCACCGGGCCGCCGCACCGTACGGCAGATCGACCATCTGACCGTCACCCGGCTGCTGGAGCAGACGATGCTGCACACCGAACGCCTCGGCGCCGCCGCCGGGGTCCAGATGCGGTTCCCGTTCGCCGACCACGCGCTCTACACGTTCATGTACAACGTCCCGGTCGCCATGAAGTTCACCGGCGGACGCACCAAGAGCATTCTGCGCGACCTGGCCCGCGACCTCGTGCCGCCCTCCGTCCTGGAACGCCGGAAGTCCACCTTCCCCGCCCTCTACGACGACCGGTACAAGGCCTTCGTCACCCGTCGCCTGCGCGACCTGCTCGACGACCCGTCGGCACCCGTGCACGCCGTCACGGACCTCGGCGCCGCCGCGCGGGTGGCCGACGATCCCCGACTCCTCGACCGGGGCGGGTGGTTCGGGCGCGCGGACGTGGAGATGCTCCTCCAACTCGACGCCTGGCTGCGCCGCCACCAGGTACGGCTGCGGATCTGACCCGGCCGCCCCTCCGCCGGCGAGGACGCCCCACGCGTCCGGCGCCCCTCATCACGACACCACCACGCGTGGATTCCCGGAGGCGACTTTCGATGAACACCACCCCGAACACCACCCCGAACACGACCCCACTCACGACCCCGCACAGCGTGTCCCTTTCCGTGGGGCAGGAGGCCATGAAGGTTGCCTGGCAGATCGATCCGCGGCAGTGGACCAACATCATCCCCGTCCCGCTCGCCGTCGACGGCGACCTCGATCCCGGCCGACTACGCCACGCGGTCGACCGTCTGGGTACGGCGTTCCCACAGCTCAGGGGCCGTGTGACGGGCAGCCCCGGCAGCCACCGGCTGGACTGGGGCGAGGCCCCGCCGATCCCCGTCACCGAGATCACCTCGCACCTCGCCCGCGACGAGGCCGTACGCCTGGCCTGGCAGACCCCGTTCGACCTGGGCGCCGGACCGCTGGCCCGGGTCCAGCTCCTCACCGGCCCCGACTGGAAGGTCCTGCTGCTGACGTTCCACCACATCGTGGCCGACGGCGCGTCCGTGCTGCTCCTGCTGGAGGCCCTGCGCCGGGCGTACGCAGGGGAGCCGGTCGACGTGCCCGACGACCCCCGCGCCCTCCAGGCGCACGCCCTGCGCTCGGTCCGGCTCGCGGAGGGCACCGACGGCGAACGCCACCGGGCCTACTGGGCCGCCGAGCTGGGCACCGGGATCACCCCTCTCACCCTCCCGGCCGCCCCCGCCGACCCGCCCCGCCCCACCATGCTCAGCGACGTCCTTCCCGACGACCTGGTCTCCGGACTGCGCCACCGCGCCGAGACCTCCGGCGTCTCCTACGTCACCACCCTGATGGCGGGCTACTACGCCCTGCTGCGCCGTCACACCGGTGCCTCGGACGTCCTGTCCTTCCTGCCCTTCCACGGTCGTACCCTGGAGGAGACCCGGCAGCAGGTCGGCTATTTCGTCAACCTGCTTCCGGTACGCGCCCGCGTGAGCGCGACCGACACCTACACCGACGTGATGCGCCGGCTCCGCGGACGGGTCAAGAGCGCCCTCGCCCACGGCGACCTGCCGCTGCCGACGATCATGCGAAGCGCCGGACTGGTGGGCCCGCAGGCCCGCGAACTGACCCACCGCAGCATCTTCCAGTACTGGCACGCAGGCCTGCGCGACGGCCTGGACGTCATGGACCTGCGGCTGGACGCGCCCGGCTGCCACGCGGTGCTCAGCCTCCAGGACATCGAGAGCACCGCCGGTTTCGCCCTGGCCGTCATGGTCCGCGAGGACAGCGCCGGCACCCATGTGCTGTGGAAGGACCCTGCCGGAGCCCTGGGAGAGCCCCTGCTCAAGGCCCTGGCCACCGACTACCAGGACATCCTCTGGACCGTCGCCGACGACCCCGACACCCCTGTGGCCGAGATCCTCTCGAACCCGGCCTCCGGTGCCGTGTCCGGCACCGGCCCGGCGGACCCCGCACACACCGACGACGACGCCCTCGCCACCATGATCGGACTGTGGCAGGACGTCCTCGGCATCGACGACGTCCGGCCCCAGGACAGCTTCTTCGAACTGGGCGGTCACTCGCTCCTCGCCGAGAGCCTGATCATCGAGGTCTCCCGCCGGTTCGGCCGCGAGGTGGACCTGAGCGTCCTGTTCAGCCTGCCGCGCCTGGCGGAGTTCACCGAACACGTCGTCGGACCGCGCCCGTGAGCGATACCGGCACCGCCCCCGACACCGGCGCGGCCCGCGGCACCGGCCCGTGGCGCCACCCGGCGCTGCGGGCCGTGCTCGCCGCGGAGTGCGTGTCGATGCTCGGGAGTTCGCTGAGTGTCGTCGCCGTGCCGTGGCTGATGCTCACCCGGACCGGATCGGCCGGTGCCATGGGCGTGGTGATGGCCGCTCAGATGGCCGGGACCACCCTGATCGGCACCCTGGGCGCCTCCTGGACCGGTCGCGCGGGATCCCGCCGCGTGATGCTCCTGGGCGATGCCTGCCGCGGGGTACTGATCGCGCTCGTCCCGCTCCTGGCCTCGACGGGAACCCTCGCGGTGCCCCTGACCGCCGCGGCGATGTTCGTCTTCGGCGCCGTGATGGCGCCCTACTCCGCAGCTCAGCAGGCCACGCTCTCGGACGTCGTCGGCGAGGACGGGACACTCCTGAGCCGGGCCACCGCCGCCCTCCAGGGTGCCATGCGGCTCAGCATGATGCTCGGACCGCCCCTCGCCGGCGTCCTCGTCGCCCTGTTCGGCTCGGTCCCCGTGATCCTCGCCGACGCCGCCAGCTTCGCCCTGTCGCTGCTGGTGCTCCGCCGCTTCCTCCCCCCGGCCGTCCCGTCGCCGGCCCCTCCCTCGCGGCTGGGCGCGGCGGGCGTACGCGCGCTGCTCGCCGATCCCCTCACCGCCACCTGGTCGCTCGCCCTCGTCTGTTCCGAGTTCGCCTGGCAGGGCCTGTTCGCGGCCCTGCCGGTCGTCGCCCTGGAGTTCGGCGACCGCGGGCCCGCGGTCGCCGGCGCGCTGTCCGGTGCCTTCGGCGCCGCCGCCCTCACCGGAACCCTGCTCGTCGGCCCCCTGCTGCGGCGCCTGTCCGCACCGGTGCTCGCGGTCGGCGGCCGGGTGCTCCTCGCTCTCTGCTTCCTGGTCCTGCCGCTGCCGCTCGGGATCACCGCCGTGTTCGGCTGCCTGGTCCTCGCCGGACTCTTCAACGGCGTCTCCAGCGCGCCGGTCGCCGCGGTGCGCGCGCTGCGCCTGCCGGCCGCCGTCCGGCCCGAGGCGCTCACCGTGGCCACCGCCGTCGCCCTGGCCGGGGGCACCTGCGGACTGCTCGTCAGCGGCACGACGATCCTGGCGGAGGGAACCCGAACGCTCTTCGTCGTGCTGGCCCTGGCCCAGGTGACGGCGGCGTTCCTGCACCTCGCGGGCTTCGCCGCGGACCGCCGTTCCACCGGTGCGGGACCGCGGACGCGTGCACCGGGCCCGGCGCCCGACCACGCCGACCCGATCGCGAACCCCGGGCCAGCGCTTCCCGGGCAGGCGCCGGGCCGGACGGCGCTCGCGGCCCCTGACGGCGTACCGCCCGCGCAGCCCCGCGATTCCTGAGGAGTTCCGTTGACCGCCCGACCCGCCGAAGTCCCGGCCGAAGTCCCGGCCGAAGTCCCGGCCGAAGTCCCGGCCGGAGCACTTACCGAAGTCCCGGCCGAAACGCTTACCGAAGTCCCGGCCGACGCCCGCGCCGATGCCCCCGCCGACGCCTCGCCCGATCTCTGGCGCGGCGTCCCGCACCGGATGAGCATCGGCCTGCGCCACCAGCTCCGTGACGACGGTTCCCTGCCGTCGGAGAACCTGACCTGCTTCCTCTTCGCGTTCCCCGGCGTCGACATCGACGTGCCCCGTCTGGAGGGGGCGCTGGCGCGTGCCGTGGTCCTCAATCCCGCGCTCGCGCACCGCTACCGGGTCGACCCCGGCCGCGGACCCCAGTACCGCGAGACGGCCTGGCGTCCGCGGGTGGACCTCGTCGAGCCGGTCGCCGCCGACTGGGAGTCCACCCGGGCGACCGCCCGCCGTCTCGCGGACGCCGAGATGACCAGGCCCTTCGACCTGCGCGACGGGCGCCTGCTGCGGACCGCCCTGGTGCGGCACCCGGGCGGGGAGGGCTGCGTCCTGGTCGTCACGGCCGATCACACGGTCTGCGACGGGATCTCCTACGCCCGCTTCCTCGACGACCTGTCCGCCGCGTACCGCGACGGTGAGACGACCGGAACCGACCGCGTCCGGCCCCGTGCCTCCCTGGCCCGGGTCGCCGCCGCCGAACGCCGTGCCCTGGCCGGCGCGGCCCGCGACGAACTCTGCGACGCGTGGCGCCGGCGACTGCCCGACGGCATCCCCGACATGGTGCTGGCCCGGCCCCTGTCCTGGACGGAGTGCACCCCGGAGGGCGAGCAGGCCGCCACCGTCCTCACCGGCGCCGCCTACGAACGACATGTCCGACAGGCCGCCGAACTGTCGGTGTCCAGCTTCATGCTGGCCACCGCCAAGCTGCTGCACGCGATGCGCCCCAGCGTGCTGGGTCCCGGCCTCTCCTTCTTCTCCCCGCTGCCCGGACGCTTCGTGCCCGCCGCCCGGGACGTGCTCGGCAACTTCGTCAGCGTCCTGCCCGTCACGGTGCGGGAACCGCGGTCCGCCGACCTGACCGCCATGGCCGAGGCGGTACGCGAGAGCGTGCTGTGGACCCTGCGCCACCAGGGCGTCCCCTTCGACGTGATCCGGGACGCGGTGGGCAACGGCGGCGCCGGGAACGGGGAGTTCGCCTACGAACGCCGGTCGGTCTTCATCTCGGGGAACCCCGTCATGCGCCTCGAACTGGAAGGCGTGCGCGGGCAGTTGAGCGTACCGACGCTGTCCGACGCCATGTTCGACCTCAGCCTGTGGATCTCGGACACCGGCGACGAACTCCGCTGCAGCGGCGTTTTCCGCAAGCGCCTCCTGGAACGTTCCCTCGTGGAGACCTGGCTCGCCGCCCTCGGCTGAGCCGGGATCAGGAGCCCACGCGGTGCGCTCCCCGCGGCCCGGCGCGGGAGGGCCGCGCCCCACGCCGTACCCATCGCTTTCCCTGCGTCCCGCGCACCCGGCGGTGGCCACGGAACGAACGGCAACGGAACGGGAATCGCCGGGTGCCAGGCTGCGATCAGTCGAAAGGCCGCCGGAGCGAGGACCAACCGCCCCGTGGCCGACGGCCCCTTCCTCGATCCCGTCCCCGACGGGCGTGCGCGAAAAACTGGAGGTCCACGGTATGTCGAAAGTCGATTCACGCCCGCCGCGGGGGCCGCTCACCGAGGCACTGCCGCGCTTCCTGCGGATCCTGGACGACCCGCTGTACACCTCCCTGGTCGACCTCCAGGACCTGGTGAACTACGAGACCGCCGCGTTCTGGCGGGCCCGGCAGGTCAAGGCGCTCCACCTCCCCGTCACGACCTCCTCCATCTCCTCGCCGATGGGCCTGGGCAGCGACTCGCTGCCGGTCCAGGTGGACCTCTTCGGCGTCCCCACCTACCTCGCCGACTCCATGCAGTTCCTCCTGGAGTACGGCTGCCGCATCGCCGACCGGGGCTGCTACTACCTCATGCCGAGCTTCCGCGGCGAGGAGACCGACGCCACCCACCTCAGCCAGTTCTTCCACAGCGAGGCCGAGATCCCCGGCGGCCTCGACGACGTGATCGCGGTGGCCGACGCCTACCTGCGCCACCTGACGGAGGCGGTCCTGCGCGAGCTGGAGGGCCCCGTCGCCCGGATCGCCGGCGGCGTCGAGCACCTCACCGACTTCCTCGCCAAGCCGACCGCCCGGATCACCTTCGACGAGGCCGTGACCGCCCTCGACGGCGACCCGGAGTACTTCGAGTTCCACGACCAGTGGCGGACCATCACCAGGGCGGGAGAGCGCCGGCTCATGGAACTGCACGGTCCCGCCGTGTGGCTCACCCACTTCGACCACCTCTCCGTCCCCTTCTACCAGGCCACCGACGCCACCGGCGCCAAGGCCCTCAACGCCGACCTGCTCATCGGACCCGGCGAGGTCGTCGGCTGCGGCGAACGCCACACCGACGCCGCCCACGCCCTCGGCGCGCTCGCCGCACACGGCGTCTCGCCCGACGACTACGACTGGTACCTGCGGATGAAGCAGGAGAAGCCCCTGCACACCAGCGGCTTCGGCATGGGCGTGGAGCGCTTCTTCATGTGGGTCCTGCGCCATTCCGACGTACGCGACCTGCAGCTCCTGGAGCGCGCCAACGGCCTCCCCGCCACCCCCTGACCCCTCCGGCTCCACCTCTCGGCCCGGACATCTCCCACCCCTCTCACAAGGAGCACCTCATGAACCTCGGCGACCTGACCGCCCAGCAGATCCGCGCGATGAACTACAACGAGCTGATCTCCGTCGTGCGCGAGACCAACCGCCCGCCCGGCGGCGTGAAGACCATCTCCCACCTGGCCGTCGGAGCCCACCTCGACAAGGACAGCCACGTCCTGGAGATCGGCACCAGCACCGGCATCACGGCCATCGAGCTGGCCCGGCTGGTGGGCTGCCGGGTCACCGCCATCGACATCAACGAGCGCAGCATCGCCGAGGCCAGGCGCCGCGCCGAGAGCCTCGGCGTGGACCACCTGATCACCTTCGAGGTCAACGACGCCACCGCGACCGGCTACCCCGACGACACCTTCGACCTGGTCTTCTGCGGCAACGTCACCTCCCTCATCCCGGACCGCGCCAAGGCGCTCGCCGAGTACTCCCGGGTGGTCAAGCCGGGCGGGTTCATCGCCGCCATCCCGATGTACTACGTCAAGCAGCCCTCCGAGCAGCTGCTCGCCGACGTCACCGCCGCCATCCAGGTCACGGTGGAGCCCCTGGAGGAGTCCTACTGGCTGGACTTCTTCCTCGGTGACGGCCGCATCCCGTTCTCCCGCGAGCAGTACACCTTCGACTGGATCTCCGACGAGGTCGTCGAGTCCTTCATCCAGGACATCCTCGCCCGTCCGCACCTCGACGAGCTGAGCGCCGAGGCCCGGGAGGTCCTGGCCGAGCAGTACGCCGTCTACATGCGGCTCTTCCGCGACAACCTCGCCCAGATGGGCTACACGGAGCTCCTGGTGCGCTGCGAGGCGGACGAGCTCGGCGAGCCGGAGCTGTTCGACTCCAGCCCGGTCCTCCCGAGGCCCTGACCCCCGCGCCGCACCGGATCCCCCGGGCTCCGGTGCGGGCCCCGTCCCGAGAGAAGGCGTCGTCGTCCGTGAAGCTCCCCCCGATCGCCCACGTGGCGCCCCGGCGCCTCGGTGAGGCGGTGTCCCGCCTGGCCGACGCCCCGCCGGGCCAGGCCCTGCCGCTGGCGGGCGGCCAGAGCCTCGTCCCGCTGCTGGCGTCCCGGGACCGTACGCCCCGCCTGCTGGTGGACCTCCGCGACCTGGGGGAGCTGACCGGGGTCGGCGAGCACGACGGCTTCCTGCGGATCGGCGCCATGACCCGCCAGCACACCCTCGCCACCCACGCCCGCGTCGGTGCCGCCGCCCCCCTGGTCGCCGAGGCCGCGGCCCGCACGGGCCACGCGTCCGTCCGGCACCGCGGCACCTTCGGAGGCACCCTCGCCCACGCGGCCCACCCCGCCCAGCTCGTCGTCGCCGCGTACGCCCTCGACGCGCGCCTCCTCGTCAGCGGTCCCGGCGGCGCGCGCACGACCGCGCTGCGGTCCCTCTTCGCCGGCCCGGGACTGCGGTACGACGAGATCCTCACCGCCGTCGAGCTGCCCCTGCGCGGGCCGGGCAGCGGCCACGCGTTCGGCCAGGTCGCCCATCCGGTCGGCGGCCGGCCGGTCGCCTCGGTCGCCGCGGTCGTCGACACCGCACCGGACGGCACCGTGCTGCGGGCCGAAGTCACCGTCGGCACCCGGGTCTCCCCGCCCACCGCGGTGGACGTCACCCACCGGCTCCGGGACGCCGGCACCGCCGCCGGGGAGACCGTGCCCACCGGTCCGGGACGGCCGCACCGGCAGGGACCTCCCACCGGACCTCCCGCCGCGTACTGCCGACACGTCGTACGGGTCCTCGCGGACCGCGTGCTGACCGAGGCGATCACCAGGGCACGCCGCCCCGGCGCGGGCGCACCACCCGTACCGAGCGGCTCCGGCCACGACGCACCGCCCGTACCGACGCGGGAGACACCATGACCTGCACACCCGGCACCGCCCCCGCACCACCCCCGGGCGAGCCGCACCGGTGCGGCACCCTCGCCGACCACCTGCGCGACTGCCTCGGCCGCAAATCCGTCCGGCTCGGCTGCGAGGACGGCGTCTGCGGCTCCTGCACGGTGCTCCTCGACGGCCGTACGGCCCGCGCCTGTACGGTCCTCGCCGCGCAGGCCGAGGGGCTGCCCGTCCGCACCGCCGAGGACCCGGGGGACCCCCTGATGCGGCACCTGCGCGAGGTGCTCTGGGCCGAACACGCCTTCCAGTGCGGATTCTGCGCCGCCGGATTCCTCATGGAGATCCACGCCCTGCTCACCGAGCACCCCGACCCCACCGAGGAACAGGTCCGGCACCGGCTCGCGGGCAACCTGTGCCGGTGCACCGGCTACGAGAGCATCGTCCGCGCCACCCTCACCGCGGCCCGCACACGGACACCCGCTCCGCCGGGCGGCGCGCCCACGCCGCCCGTTCCCGCCGCGACCACCGACCCCTCCATCGGCACCAGCGCCCTGCGCGCCGAGGACCGCACCGTCCTCGACGGCCGCGCCCGCTTCATCGCCGACCTCGACCGTCCGGGCGTCCTGCACGCGCGCTTCGTCCGCAGCACCCGTCCGCACGCCCGCATCACCGGTCTCGACATCGCGGCGGCCCGTGCCGCGCCCGGGACGGTCGCCGTCCTCACCGCCGCCGACCTGCGCGGCAGCCTCAACCCGATCACCATCGCCTGCCCCCTGGAGGGCTACACAGCGCCCCACTTCACCCCGCTCGCCGAAGACCGCGTCCGCTTCGAGGGCGACCCCGTCGCCCTGGTCGTGGCCACAAGCCAGGCGGAGGCGGAGCAGGCCGCCTCGCTCGTCGTCGTCGGCTACGACGACCTGCCGCCCGTCCTGGACGCGCGAGCCGGCGCCGACGGCGCGCACCAGCCCCTCTTCCCCGACCTGGACGGCAACGTCCTCTACACCGAGCACCGCGTCCACGGCGACGTGACCGGCGCCTTCGCGCGGGCCGCCCGCGTGGTGCGCCACCGGCTGCGCCAGGAGCGGGTGCAGAACGCGCCCCTCGAACCCCGGGGCGGCCTCGCCTCCTACGATCCCGGCAGCGGCCGGCTCACCTACGACGTGGCGTCCCAGTCGCCGACCTCGCACCGGCAGTACCTGTCCGACGTCCTCGGCCTGGACCTCGACCTGGTCAGGGTCCGCGTCCCCGCGAACATGGGCGGTTCCTTCGGCATCAAGGGCGGGGTGTTCCGCGAGGACATCGCCGTGTGCTGGGCGAGCCGTCACCTGGGCCGCCCCGTCCGCTGGATCGAGGACCGCCGCGAACACCTGATCGCCGCCGGACAGGCCCGGGGCGAGGAGATCGACGTCGAGGCGGCCCTGGGGGCCGACGGCGAACTGCTCGCCCTGCGCGCCGATCTCGTCGTCGACCAGGGCGCCTACCCCGTGCCCCCGGTCGCCAGCGCCGTCTTCGTCGCCATCGTCGGCTGCCTGATCCCGAACGCCTACCGGGTGCCCGCCTACGAGTTCACCGGCCGCCTCACCCTGACCAACCGCACCCCGTACGTCGCCTACCGCGGCCCCTGGGAGATGGCGACGTTCGCCGCCGAACGCACCATGGACCTGATCGCCCGCGCGGTGGGCGAGGAACCCGCCGACTACCGGCTGCGGCACCTCGCGCCGGTGGACGGCCCCGATCCACGCATGATCACCGGCGCCCGGCTCACCGACGTCCCCGCACTCGGCTCGACCCTGTGGCGGGCCCGGCAGGAGGCCGCCGTGGAGGAGTTCCGCGCCCGGCAGGCCGCGGCCCGCACGGAGGGGCGGCTGCTCGGACTGGGCGTCGCGACCCTGCTGGAACCCGCGCCCGGCCCGTGGAGTCTGCACGAGGCGATGGGCGCCCACATGGGTCCCGAACCCGTCCGGGTCCTCTTCGGCCCCGACGGCCGCGCGCAGATCAGGACCGGACAGATCCCGCACGGCCAGGGCCATGTCACCACGCTCGGGCAGATCGCCGCGACCACCCTGGGCCTGCCGCTGGACGAGGTCGACGTCGTGCACGGGGACACCGACCGCGTGCCCTACAGCCTGGCCGGGACCGGCGCGAGCCGGGCGGCGGCCCTCGCGGGCGGGGGAGTGCTGCGCGCCTCCCGCACCCTGCGGGCCAACCTGCTGACGGCCGTCGGGCGCCGCACCGGGCACGTCCCTCTGGACCTGGACGTCGTCGCCGGGAAGGTCGTCGACCGACGCGACGGACGCACCGTGGGCACGGTCGCCGACCTGGCCGCCGCGTGCGTCGCCGCGGAAGGGGAACGGGCGCGGCTCGACGTGAGCGAGGTCTTCGACAGCGAGGAGACCGGCTGGGCGGAGGCCACCCACTGCTGCTGGGTCGAGGTGGACCCCGAACTGGGCACGGTCGCCGTCGACCGCTACCTCGTCGTCGCGGACAGCGGACGCATCATCAACCCGGCGATCGCGGACGGACAACTGCGCGGCGGCGCCGTGCAGGGCATCGGCACCGTGCTCCAGGAACGGTCGGGGTACGGACCCGACGGCGCCCAGCTCTCCCGCGACCTCACCGAGTACCTGCTGCCCACCACCCGCACCGCTCCGGCGATCGACGTCGTCCACCTGGAGTCCCGGCGGACCGGCGACGTGCCCTTCCGCGGCCTCGGGGAGGGCGGCGCGGTCCTGGCCCCCTCGGCCGTGGTGGGCGCCGTGGAGGACGCGCTCGCCCACCTCGGCGTCCGCCTCACCGAGCGCCATCTGCCGCCCTGGCGCGTCCTGGACCTGCTGGCGGCCCACCGGATCCCTACGCCCGTACCGGAGTACCGATGAGACTGAGCAGGATCCCGCACAGCGAACTGCTGGGCGCTCCTCTTCCCGATCCCGACGACACCGAGGCCGACCTCGCGCACCACCTCGGACTGGCCCGCTTCACCGACGCCGGATTCCCCTGGTTCGCCCCGATCGGCCAGCGCCTGGTCACCCACATCCGGCAGGTCGTCCGCAGAGAGATGGAACGCGCCGGGTACGCCGAGTTCCGCGGACCCGCCGTCCACCGCGTCGATACCCTCGCGCCGGCCGGATGGCTGGAGCGGTTCGGCGGCGAACTGATCGGCTTCAGCGCCCCGTTCGAGCAGTACACCCTCGCCGCCACCAGCGAGGAACCCCTGCTGAGCTGGATCGGCTCGGCGGGCCTCGCCTCCCACCGGCATCTCCCCATGCGGCTGTTCGAGTTCCGGGAGATCTTCCGGTTCCGCGACCGGCCGCAGAGCATCTACAACTCCCGCCAGTTCCAGTGCTGTCTGTTCGCCAGCCTGGACACCGACCACACCGCGTACCTCGCCAGCGCGGCGCACGCCCAGCGCACCGTCCGCAAGGTCCTGGACCGCCTGCGGCTGCGCGCCGAACTGGTCCGCGACGAGGCCACCGGCGGCTTCGAGTTCATCTTCCCCTACGCCCGCGGCGACCGTCCCCGCAGCCGCACCATCCCCTACCACCGCGACGCCGCGCGCCCCAGGAGCGCCGAGGACGACATCCCCCAGGGCGGAGTCGCCATGGGCTACGGCTACACCCACACCCCCGCCTTCGACGTCCGCTTCCGCGACGAGGACAACCAGGTGCGGACCCCGGTGATGGGCACCTACGGCATCGGCGTCCAACGCTGCGTGCTGGCCCTGCTGGAACAGCACCGCGTCGCCGAGGGCATCGCCCTGCCCGCCGCGGTGCGGCCCTTCGACGTCACGGTGACCGTCCAGGGCCGCGACCCCGGCACGACGGAAGCGGCCGAGCGGGTCTACCGGACCCTCCTCGACGCCGACGTCAGCGTCGTCCTCGACGACCGGCACGGCGCCTCCATGGGCAGCCGGATGCGCTTCGCCGACTCGGTGGGCGTGCCCTGGCGGGTGGTCGTGGGCCGCGACGCCGCCGGGAGCGGGACCGTCCGCCTGCGCGGTGCGCGCGGCACGGGTGAACCGGAACGAACCCTGACCGTCGACGGCCTCCTCGACCACCTGGCCCTGCGCGGCCACGAGGAGTGGACCGCCGGCCCCGACCGCCGCGACGAGGAGATCGGAGCGACCGCATGACCACGACCACCGAACCGAACACGACCCCGGCCGCGCCCGGCGGCGCCACGCCGGCGCGCTGGCCCGCCGCACTGCCCGCGAACGCCACACTGGGCGTGTGGGCCCCGAGTTCCCCGGCCCCGGTCCTCTTCCCGCGCCGGTTCGCCCGGGGCCTCGCCGCGCTGCGCCGACGCGGACACGCCGTCGTCGTCGGCGACTCCTGCCGGTCCGCACAGGGCCCGGGCACCCTGCCGCCCGCCGCGCTCGCCGAGGAGCTGCACACGCTCCTGGAGGAGACCGACGGCGTCATCGCCGCCGTCGGAGGCTGGACGCTCACCCCCGTCCTCCCGCACCTGGACTTCGACCGCATCGGCCGCGCGGGCAAGCCGCTCGTCGGCTACAGCGACCTGACCTCCCTGGTCAACCTGGTGCCCCACCGGTCCGGACTGATCGCCTTCCACGGCCCCATGGTCGTCTCCGAATGGGGCGAGGCGGACGGCCCCTGGGAAACCACCGAGACCGAGTTCGACCAGTTGCTGGGCGCGCGGCACCCCTGGACCGAGCGGACGGTGCCGACGGCGGGCGACTGGTCGGACGAGAACCTCTTCTGGGACCGTGAGGACGACCGCCGCCGCCACGGCAACAGCGGCGCACAGCCGCCCCGCGCCCTGCGAACCGGTACGGCCGAGGGGCCCCTGTGGGGAGGCTCCCTCCTGGTGCTCGGGCTGCTGCTCGGCACCCCCCTGTGGCCCGAACCCGCCCCCGGCTCGATCCTGTTCCTGGAGGCAGACGGCATGGCCCCGGACGAGTTCTGGGCGCGCCTGGAGCAGTTCCGGCTGGCCGGTGTCCTCGACCGGGCGGCCGGTGTGGTCCTGAGCCGGATCAGCGGTCCGCGGCCGACGTCCTCCGGATTCGCCGGGCACGACGAGACGCTGCTGCGGATCCTGCCGGAGGGCCTGCCCGTGGCCGCGGGCCTCCCGCTGGGCCACGCCGACCCGATGGTCACCCTCCCGGTCGGCGGCACGGCCCGCCTCGACTGCCAGGACCCCGCCGCCGTACCCCGGTTGAGTCTGCTGCGCCCGCGGTCCGCCGGGTGACCACCGGGGCTCCGCGTCCACCGCCGGTACCGGCCGGGCGCGGGGCCCCGGCCGTGACCGCGGCCCGCTGATCCGGCCCGCCCGCCCCACGAGCACCGCGTACGAGGAGAGCCCCCCGTGCTGAACATCGCCCCCGCCCTTGCCGTCTGGTGCCGCGCCGACCGCCCCTTCGCCGTGGCGACGGTGATCGATGCCACCGGCAGCACACCGCTGCCGGTGGGCACGTCCATGGCCGTCGACGCCGACGGGCGGGTGGCGGGGAGTGTCTCCGGCGGGTGCGTGGACGCGGCCGTCCACGAGCTGTGCCGTCAGCAACTGGACGAGGACGGAATCCCGGAGGAGGCGCACTTCGACTCCTCCGACACCGACGCCTGGGCGGCCGGCCTGATGTGCGGCGGCGGCATCCGCGTCCACGTCCAGCGCGTCCACCCGGCCGACCGGTACCACCTGGCGGCCACGCTCACCGCGGTGGCCGAGGGGCGGACCGTGGGGCTGCTGCAGATCACCCGGAGCGCCGACCCGACGCTGGCGGGCCGCGTCCTGCCGTTGTCCGACGACGGGACGCCCGCTCCCGCCGGGCCGGTGCCGCCGCGTCTGGCCGCGCTCGCCGCCGGCGTCCACCGCACCGGCGTCACCGGGCTCGTGCGCACCCCCGAGGGCGCCGACTGCTCCGGTGCCGAGGCGCTGGTGCACACCCGCAGACCCGCCCCGCGGATGCTCGTCTTCGGAGCGGTGGAGTTCGCCGACGCCCTCACCCAGGCGGGCCGCTTCCTCGGCTACCACGTCACGTTGTGCGACGCCCGGCCGGTCTTCGCCACTGCCGAGCGGTTCCCCCACGCGCACCGCGTCGTCACCGACTGGCCGCACCGGTTCCTCGCCGCCACCGCCACCGACGAACGCACCGTGGTGTGCGTGCTCACCCACGACCCCCGGTTCGACATCCCGCTGCTGCGCGACGCGCTCCGGCGCCCGCTCGGCTACGTCGGCGCCATGGGGTCGCGCCGCACCCACGCCCGCCGCCTCGAACTCCTGCGTGCGGAAGGGGTCGGGCCCGACGCCCTCGCCCGGCTGAACTCGCCGATCGGGCTCGACCTCGGCGCCACGACCCCGCAGGAGACGGCGGTGTCCATCGTCGCCGAGATCCTCGCCCGCACCCGCGGCCGGTCAAGCGCCCCGCTCGGCACCACCACCGGCCCCATCCACCCCCGGGCCGGCGAAGTCGCGCATCCCGCGCAGCGGTGAGCACACCACCCACACCGCGGCCAGGCAGGTGCCGCAGGCCGCGATCCACAGGGTGCCCCTGATCCCGGCCGCCGACCCGCCGAGCACGCCTCCGGCCAGGGCGCCCACGGTCATCGCGCCGAAACCGACGAAGCGCACCGATGCGTTCACCCGGGCCAGCATCGCCTCGGGACACACCACCTGCCGGTAGCTGACCTGCGCGACGTTGTACACGACGACGCCGTACCCGGTGACGAGGAACCCGGCGAGGGCCGGGACGAGCAGCACCCCGCGGCCCGCGAGCGGCACCAGCAGCAGGGCCGGGAAGGTGACCAGCGGTACCAGCCACACCGCGCGGGCCTGGCCGACGTGGCGCACGACGCGGTACGCCGAGAGCGCCCCGAGCACCCCGCCCAGGCCCAGCACGCTCAGGACGGCCCCGACGGCGGACCCGGAGAGGCCGAGCACCCCCGTCAGGAAGAGGACCTGCACGGCGCTGAGCACCCCGGCGAAGAAGTTCGCGGTGGCCGTGCAGGCGGTGATGGCCAGCAGCGTGCGGCTGCGGACCAGGAACCGCAGTCCGGCGCGTATCTCGGCGGGCAGCCGCCGGTCGGTGCCCTCGGCGGGGTGCGCCGGGTCCGGCTCACGGACCCGGCGCAGCAGCAGGGTCGACGTCAGATAGCCGAGGGCCGTGGCCAGTACCGGCAGGGCGGGCCCGGCGAACTGGGCGAACGCGCCGCCCACGCCGGGCCCGCTGATCTGGGCGAGGGACTGGCTGGACTGGAGCCGGGCGTTGCCCTGGAGGAGACGGTCGCGGCCGACCAGGGCGGGGAGGTGGGACTGGTAGGCGACGTCGAACAGGACGGCGAGGACACCGCAGAGCAGGGCCACGGCGATCAACTGGCCGACCGTCAGCAGGCCGGCCCACCAGGCCACCGGGATCGTGCAGAGCAGCAGCGCCCGGCCGGTGTTGGCGCGCCGCATCAGCTGCCGCTGCCGGGCCCGGGCCACCCACACCCCCGCCGGGAGCCCGATCAGCAGGTAGCCGGTCGTCTCCGCGGCGCTGAGCAGGCCCATCTCCAGCGGGGTCGCCGCCAGAGTGGTGGCGGCCAGCAGCGGCAGCAGCGCGTTGCCGACGTACGTGCCGAACTGGCTGACCGTCTCCGCCGCCCAGAACAACCGGAACGCGTGGTGGTCGCGGAGCGCGGCGGACGGGGGCGGGGGCGCGGTGACCTGCTCGCTCACCACCGGGCCCCGGGCGCGGCGGCCATGACGTCCGCGAGCACCGTCACGGCCCGGTCGACGTCGGCGGCGGAGACCCCCGAGTGGGTGACTGCGCGGATGCGGCCCCGCCCCAGTTCCGCGAGGTGCACGCCGTGGGCGCGCGCCCCCTCGATGAGGGAGTCGGTGGTGTGGGCGGTGCGGTCGGTGTCCACGGTGAAGAACACCATGTTGGTGCGCGGGGGTTCGGCGTCCAGGCGCAGTCCGGGGATCCCGGCGAGACCGTCGGCGAGCCGGCGTGCGTGCGCGTGGTCGTCGGCGAGCCGGTCGATCATCCCGGTCAGGGCGACGATCCCGCACGCCGCGATCATGCCGGCCTGACGCATCCCCCCGCCGAGCATCTTGCGGTACCGGCGGGCGTCGGCGATGGACTCCTCGTCCCCGACGAGCATCGACCCGATCGGGGCGGACAGCCCCTTGGACAGGCAGAACTGGACGGTGTCCGCCGGGGCGGCGATGTCGGCGGCCGGCACACCGAGGGCGAGGGCCGCGTTGAACACGCGGGCCCCGTCCAGGTGCAGGGCGACGCCGTGCGCGCGGGCCAGGGCGCCGGCCGCCGCGAGGTAGCCGGTGTCGAGGGGGATCCCGCCGAGACGGTTGTTCGGCGTCTCCAGGCAGAGCACCGCGGGCAGCGCGAACTGCGGGTCCTCCCGGTCGACCTCGAGGGCGTCCGCCACCGCGGCCAGTGGCAGGGTGCCGTCCGCGGCGGCGGGGACGGGTTCGTAGACGAGGCCGCCGAACACCGAGGCGCCGCCCGCCTCGTAGACGTAGATGTCGGACTCGGCGCCGACGACGGCCTTGCCGCCGCGCGGGCTGTGGGTGAGCAGCGCGGCGAGGTTCGCCATCGTGCCGCTGGGCATCAGCACCCCGGCCGCCTTGCCCAGCAGCTTCGCCGACAGCTCCTCCAGTTCCCGTACGGTCGGGTCCTCGCCGTAGACGTCGTCGCCGAGGCGGGCCGCCCTGGCGGCGTCGAGCATGTGGGGGGTGGGCAGGGTGAACGTGTCACTGCGCAGTTCAACGACGTGGCTCATGGGTCGGGCTCCCTCACGGTCGGCGGATCAAGGCGGACACGGCGTCGCCGAGGCTGCGTTCGGCGGTCGCCCAGTGGGCGCGGCGGGCCTCCGCGGCGGCGGCGAGCCGGTCAAACTCGGCGTCGGAGTCGTCGAGGGCCGCGGTCACGGACGCCGGGGCGGGGCCGCCTCCGTTGCCCGCGGTGGCGGCGATCGACGCCGGGTCCAGGGCGTCGAGCAGGGCCCGGGGCCGGTCGCCGAGGTGTGCGGCGGCGGTGTCCTCGAAGGTGCGGCCGGTCGCGAGGGCCATGGTGCTGATCTCGCCCACCGTGTGGTGCGCCGTGCGGAACGGCACCCCCGCCACGACCAGGCGCTCGGCCAGCGCGGTGGCCGCCGTGTGCCCGTCCGTCGCGCGCCGCAGCATGAGGCCGGGGTCGGGCTCCGCGCCCTCGAACATGAGCCGCAGCAGCACCACGGCGTCGGTGGTGGCCTCCAGGGCCGGCCACAGATGACCGACCGCCTCGGTGCCGACGGCGATGGCGTTGGTGTAGCGCGCCGTCGACATCGCCGCGGTCGCCGCGGTGAGCGCGCCGAGCGCGGCGGTCGCCTTGCCCTGGACGTTCTCCAGCAGGAACGGGTTGCGTTTCTGCGGCATCATCGAGCTGCTGCCGACCAGGTCGTCGGGCAGCAGGAGCAGGGGGTTCTCGGCGCTGGTCCAGGACTGCAGGTCGTGCGCGGTCCGGGTCAGGAGCACACCGAGGACGGTGCAGGCGGCGAGCAGCCGTAGCACCACGTCCCGCGAGGCCACCGCGTGCAGGGAGTTGGTGAGGGGCGCGGTGAACCCCAGCAGTTCGGTGGTGCGCGCAGGGTCGACGGGCAGGGTGGTCCCCCCGATGGCGCCCGCGCCGAGCGGGTTCTCGCCCAGTTCGCGTCCGGCGTGCTCC
This sequence comes from Streptomyces sp. NPDC048291, assembly GCF_043201715.1. Classification (NCBI taxonomy): domain Bacteria; kingdom Bacillati; phylum Actinomycetota; class Actinomycetes; order Kitasatosporales; family Streptomycetaceae; genus Streptomyces; species Streptomyces sp. NPDC048291. The sequence goes on along the minus strand of NZ_JBICZC010000003.1, from coordinate 520,405 downwards.
AGGTGGTCCATGTCCCGTACGAGAGCGGCGGCCACCCCGGCGAGGTAGTGGCCGTAGGTGATGGGGACGGCGGGCTGGTGGTGGGTGTACGCGGGCATGACGGTGGTGCTCCAGCGGCGGCCCCGCTCCACGAGGACCCGGCCCAGCGTGTCGGTCTCGGTCAGCAGCCGGTCGTAGGGGCGCCGCAACTGGAGCCTGAGGACGGTGGCGTTGAGGTCGTTGCGGGACCGGCCGCTGTGCAGGACGCCGCCGGTCTCCTCGCCCAGGGTGTCCACGAGGTAGCCCTCGTAGGCGAGGTAGCGGCCGCGGGGCGCGGGCAGATGACGCAGGGGGGCGAAGTCGGCGGCGCGGAGTTCCTCGATGCCGGAGAGCAGCCGGGCGGCGGTCGCGCGCTCGATGACCCCCCGCTCGGTGAGCATGACCACGTGGGCGCGGTCCACCTCGCTGGTGGGCCTCAGTTCGGCGGCCACCGGGTCCGGAGGGACCCGGAGGTGCCGGTCGAAGAGGATGCCCGCCGCCGCCGGTGTCACGGCGGAGGACAGACGTCCGGTGACGGAGACGGTCATGCGGTGTCCTCCGGGGCGGTTCGGGCGCGCAGGGAGGTGCGCAGCAGGGTCAGGGCCGCGTCGGCGGCCCGTGCGGCGGTCGGGGCGTCGGGGGCGGTGGCGACGGCGTGGCCGACCCGGTCGCGGTGGTCGTGCCGCGGTGCGAGCGGCACGTCCCTGGCCCCGGTGAGGACCGTGGCCGTGACGTGGGGAAGCGGGGCGTCGAGGGCGGCGGACGGCTCGCCGAGCACGGAGGGTTCGTCGACCACGAGGAAGCGGAGACTGGAGTGGTGCGCGGAGCGGGCCGCCAGGTCGGGGCGGTGGCCGAGGGCCGCCCCGACCTGGGCGCCGACCAGGTCGATGCCGAGGGCGGTCCGCACCAGCTCGGGGATCATGCCGCCCGCGAGCCGCGGGTTGACCTCGATGACCACGGGGCCCCGGGCGGCCAGGCGCAGTTCGACGTGGGCCGCGCCGTGCCCGAGGCCGAGCGCCTCGACCGCGGCCACGGCCGTGTCGGCCAGCGCCCGTGCCGTGGTGTCCGGCACCGGAGCGGGGACGTCGTGCCCGGTCTCGACGAAGTAGGGGGCGGCGCCGAGGTGTTTGCCCACGACGGTGACGGGGGTGCGCCCGAACACCTCGACCGAGAACTCCGGCCCGACCACGTACTCCTCGACGAGGAGACCGGGCACGGTCGGGATGCCGCGCTCGTTGTGGGTGCGGGCCAGCAGGACGGCGGCGTGCTCGGCGGCCTCCGCGAGACTGCCGCACAGCCGCACCCCGGTGCTGCCGGACCCGTCGGCGGGCTTGAGGACCGCCGGCAGTCCGGTGTGCCGTACGGCGGAGAGGGCCGCGTCGGCGTCGGTCACCAGGGTCTGGGCGGCCACCGGCACGCCCCGCGCGGCGAGCGCGGCCCGCTGACGGCCCTTGTGCCGGCAGCGGATCGCCGCCTGCGGGTCGGGTCCCGGCAGGCCGAGAGCGCGCGCGGCCTCGGCGGCGACGGAGACGAAGTAGTCGGAACTGGTGGTCACCCCGGCCGGGGGACCCGCGTCGAGCGAGGCGATGGCGTCGAGGACCGAGTCGGCGCTCGACGTGTCGGCCTCGACCACGGCGATCTCCTCGGTTCGGGCGTAGCCGTAGCGGGCCGGGTCCTCGGCGAGCAGCACCGGCCGGACACCGAGATCCCGGGCGCGCCGGGCGAACAGGGGGCCGGTGCCGGAGGTGTTGGACTCCACCAGGACCAGGAAGGGATCGGTCACAGGTCCTCCACGGGTGCGGGGCCGGAGCGGCCGGCGCCGTCGCGTGTGGCGTCGTCCAGGGAGCGGCGGCGCCACTGCATGCGCGCCCACCCTCCGACGGCGTCGTGCGGGTCGGTGACGGTGCGGGGAGCGGGGGCGGCCGGCGCGTCGAGCAGACCCCGCTCGGCCAGCCACTCGTCCTGGTAGACCGTCTCCTGGTACCGGTGCCCCTCGTCCGGCAGGAACGCGACCACCTGCGCGTCGGGGTTGCGTTCGGCGTACCAGCGGGCGACCAGGAAGGACGCGCCGCTGGTGGGGCCCATGTAGAGGGCGTGCAGGGCGTGCAGTTCACGGGTGGCCCGGAAGACCTCCGCGGGGCCCGCCCAGTGCACCTCGTCGTAGGCGTCGTGGCTGACGTTGGGCGGGACCAGGCTGTTGCCGAGGCCGCGCACCACCCGAGGCCCGTCGACCTGGCCGAAGATGGCGCTGGGCGAGGTGTCCACGCCGATCAGGCGCATCTGCGGCTGGAGCAGCCGCAGGAAGGCCGCGGTGCCTCCGGTCGACCCGCCGGAACCGACCGGTCCGACCAGGCAGTCCACGGCTCCGACGGTCTCCGCGATCTGCTCGGCCACGGCGGCGTAGGCGTTGGGGTTGTCGGGGTTGTGGTACTGGCCGGGGACGTAGTGGTCGGGGTGCAGGGCCCGCAGTTCCTCCAGCCGGTCGAGGCGGGCCTGCTGGAACCCGCCGTTGGGGCTGGGCTCGGTGCAGATCTCGACCCGGGCGCCCAGTTCGCCCAGCCTGCGGCGAAGCGCCGGTTCGATGGCGGGGTCGCCGACGATGATCAGGGGGTAGCCGCGCAGCCGGCACACCATCGCGAGCCCCAGGGCGAAGGTGCCCGAGGACGTCTCCAGGACCGTGGTGCCGGGGGCGAGTTCGCCGCGCTGCTCGGCCCGGTCGATCATGAAGCGGGCCGGGAGCAGTTTCATCAGGGTGAACGCGGCCACGCAGAGGTTGGGGCCGATCCGTATGAGCCGCGGCAGGACGGTCGCCTCGACGACCGACGCACTGGCCGCGGGCAGAGTGGATGATCGCATGCTCTCCGTTCTCATCATGTCGTCGTGAAGTGCCAGGTGTCGTCGATGCCCAGGGCGGCCAGGCGCTTGCGGGCGCCGTCGGTGCGGGCGGCGAGGTCGGGCAGGGCGGGGTCGAAGAGGAGACCGGCCACGTCGCCGCTGTGCGCGACCTGGAGCCCGGCCGCGCCCACCGCCTCGCTGACCCGCAGGAGGTCGGTGAGCCCGGGGACCGGAAGGTGGCGCTGGTTGATCCTGGCGCTGGCGGTGGCCACCCTGCCGAGCAGGGCGACGTCGCCGACGCGGATGGCGCGGCGGACCGTGCCCAGCAGGGGGCGGAACGCCTCGATCTCCCACACCGAGTAGCGCGCGGGCGGCAGGGTGAGGGTGTCGGTGCCCAGGCTGTCCGCGCTGGTGCCGAAGCCCAGCACGGCCAGCGGCATCAGCGGCCCGCCCATGTCCTCGATGACCTCGCCCTCGCGGTGCGCGAACAGGACGGTCCGGTGCGGGTACATGAGCGCGTCGGACGCGGTCTCGGCCGCGACGGCCAGGGCGGCGTACTGCGCGGGGCTGGGGCGGCGACCGGCGGCCTCGTAGACGGCGCCGATGGTCGCCACGACGTCCGCCGTGGACGAGCCGAAACCGCGGCTGGGCGGGATGTTGCTGGTCAGACTGAGGGTTCCGCCGGCGGGCACGCCGCCGAGCGAGCGCAGGGTCAGCTCGGCGGCCTTGCGCGCCTTGGTCCGCCACGGGTCACGCATGACGATCCCGGTCGCGGTGTCGGACGGCTCGAAGACGGCGTGGGACTCGTAGAGGGGGCAGGGCAGGGTGATCAGGGCCCGGCGCAGGCGTCCGTCGGACTCGAAGACGCCCTGGAGGATCTCTCCGTGGTGGCCCACGCTGTGGTGGGCTCCGCGGACACGGACCGCCGTCCCGGCCGGGCCTGTGGACATGTCGTGCAGCATGGCTTCCCTCAGGGTTGGTGGATGGGGGCGCCGGTGCGGGTCACGCGCGGCCGGTGGGCTGTGGCGCGAGAGGGCGGTCCGGCCGTACGGGCAGGGTGGGCACCGCCGTGAAGCGGGCGGGGATCTGGTAGTCGGGCAGGGACTCGGAGAGGAAATCGATCAGTTCGTCGCCGTCGGGGACGGCGGAGCCGGTGCGCGGCACGAGGTAGGCGTGGAGTTCGCCGTCGGCCGTGACGACGGCCGCCTCGGCGATCTGGCGGTGGGCGGTGAGGCGGGTGCGGGTCTCGTAGGGCGCGACGCGGAAGCCCGAGACGGTCGGCCAGGACCCGGCCGTGCCCAGGATCTCGAAGCCGTCGTGGACGGTGTGCCGGGCCCGGTGGCCGGTGGGTACGAGCCCGGAGGCGTCGCCGTGGGCGAGGTGGAGTTCACCGGGGACCCCGGCGGGCAGCGGCTCCCCGCGGGAGTCGAGCACGGCGGCCGTGACACCGGGCACCGGGTGACCGACCGGTACGACGACCGCGGCGGGTTCCGGGGCCGGGCCGAGCGGCCGGTACAGCGCCAGCGGCACCTCGGCGGTCCCGAACCCGGCCGCGAGGCGGACAGCGACGGGCTCCCGCAGCGCGGTCGGGTCCAGGTCGGGACCGAGGACGAGGACCGCCTCGGCGCCCCCGGCCAGGGCGTCACGGTGGTGGGCCAGCAGCGTGGTGACGGTGGTGTCGGGCAGGAGCAGCGCGGAGAACGGTTCCTGACGGCCGGCCAGCAGCCCGGCCAGCGCGGCGGGGGAGTGCGGCGCTGTCTCCGGGACGACGAGCGTGCCGCCGCGGGCCAGCGTGGTCCACACCTGGAGCAGGAAGAGCGCGCTGTCGGCCGCGGCGCTCTGGAGGACCTGCCCCGCACCGAAGCCGAGGCCGTCGAGGGCGCCGAGGGCGCCGGTGAGCGCACCGCGGGTGATCCCCGTCTCGCCGACCAGGGCCAGGACGTCGTCCCCTGACGGCCGGAAGCGCGTCTCCCGGCCGTCCGGCACGACCGCCGGGTCCGTCGCCGGCGTCCCGGTGAAGAGGGTCTCCGTGGCCGCCGGTTCGGCGCCGGGCGCCAGCACCCGCGCCGGGGCACCGGTACGGGCGGCGGCCAGCAGCGCGGCGACGAGGTCCGCGCCGGGGTCCAGCCGCAGCGCGACCGGGTGCCCGGGGCCGGCCCCCTGCCGGGACAGAGCCTCCGCCAGACGGTCGGCGCGCAGGCCCAGTTCGCGGTAGGTCACGGAGCCGGAGTGCGTCCTGACGGCCGGCGCGTCCGGGCGCTCCGTGACGTACCGCTCCACCAGGTCCACGACCGTGGCCTCGGCGGCCCCGGCCTCGGCGGTGCTCGCCGTGGCCGCCCCGGTCAGCGGGAACCGGGACACCGGCAGGTCGGGCTCGTCGAGCGCGGCGCGCAGCAGGTCGAGGTAGGCGCGGACCATGCTGCGCATCGTGTCCGCGTCGAAGAGGTCGGTGGCGTACTCCCAGATGATCGTCAGCGCGTCGTCCTCGCTGCTGGGGCGCTTGCCCACCCGCTGCTCGGCGCGCGGGATCGCGACGATGTTCAGGTCCGCCTTCGCCGACCCGTTGTGCTCCATGCGCACCTCACCGCGCAGTCCGGCGAAGTCCAGGTCGGGGACGGCGGAGTCGTGGAAGCTGAACATCGCCGAGAACAGCGGGTTGCGCGAGAGGTCACGCGCCGGGGCGACGGCCTTGACGAGCTTCTGCAGCGGCACGTCCTGCCACGCGTACCCCTCCACCGCCGTGTCGTGGACCCGCGCGAGGAGCTGCCGGAACGTCGGGTCGTCCTCCAGACGGACCCTCAGCGGCACCGTGTTGACCATCATCCCGATCAGCCGCTCGGCCTCGGCGAGCCTGCGGTTGGCCACCCCGACGCCCAGCACGAAGTCGGTCTGGTCCGCGTACCGCGACAGCAGGGCGGCGAACGCGGTCAGCATCGTCGAGTAGAGGGTGACGCCGAACTTCCTGGCCCCCTCGCGCAGCCGCTTGTACTCGTCCGGTTCCAGGGTCACCCGTACGACGTCGCCGCGGAAGGTGAACTCCGGCGGGCGGGGCCGGTCGGTGGGCAGTTCGAGGGCGGGCGGGGCCCCGTCCAGAACCCGCGCCCAGTGACCGAGGTAGCGGTCCATGACGGGGCCGTCCAGCCAGGACCGCTGCCAGGCGGCGAGGTCGGCGAACTGGAACCGCGGCTCCGGCGGAGCCGCCGCGCCCTCGGCGAACACGGAGTACAGACGCGTCAGTTCACCGACGAAGACCGCGAACGACCAGCCGTCGTGCACCAGATGGTGCTCCACATGGATCAGCCGGTACGCCTCGGGCGCGTCCTTGGTCACGACCCAGCGGGCCAGCGGAGGCTTCTCCATGTCGAACGGCTGGGCCTGCTCCCGCGCCGACAACTCCTGCCACGCGCGCTCCCGTTCCTCCTCGGACAGGCCGGAGAGGTCCACCAGCGGCACCTCGATGTCGATCGCGTCCATCTCGACCGGGCACTGCACGGGCACCCCGTCGACCTCGCGGAACGCGGTGCGCAGGATCTCGTGCCGGCGCACCAGCTCGGTGAGGGCGGCCCGCAGCGCGGTCATGTCCAGGACGCCGCGCAGGGTCAGCGTGGCCTGCATCCGGTACGCCTGGTTGCTGGGCGAGAGCTGTTCGAGGAACCAGACCCGCTCCTGTGGGAAGGACAGCGGGATGGGCCGGGAACGGTCCGCGTGCCGCATCGGCGGCGGTGCGGGCACGGTCGCCGCGTCGTCGAGGGGAGCGCCGCTGTCGACGAGCGCGGCGATCTCGCGCGGGGTGGCGAGGCGGAAGAGGTGGGAGAGCGGGATGTCGGTGCCGAGGTCGGTGCGGATGCGGGCGGCGAGACGCCCGACGAGCAGGGAGTGGCCGCCCAGTTGGAAGAAGTCGTCGGTGGCGCCGGCCGGGGTGCCGCCGAGCAGTTCCGACATCAGGGCGGCGACCGCGGCCTCGGTGGGGGTGGCCGGCTCGTCGCCCTGACTCACCTCGGACTTGTACGGCGACGGCAGCGCCTCCCGGTCCACCTTGCCGCTCGGCGTCAGGGGCAGCGCGGGCAGCGCGACCATGGTGGAGGGCACCATGTGCGCGGGCAGGGTACGCGCGCACCAGGCCCGCAGGTCGGCGGGGTGTGCCTCGGCGTCCGGGGTGGCCACGTAGCCGACCAGGACGGTGCCCCGCGCGACGACGACGGCGTCGGAGACCGCCGGGTGCGCGCGCAGCACCTCGGCGATCTCGCCCGGCTCGACGCGGAAGCCCCGGATCTTGACCTGGTGGTCGGCGCGCCCGGCGTAGAGGTAGCGGCCGTCGGGCAGACGGCGGGCGAGGTCGCCGGTGCGGTAGGCGCGGCCGTCCGCGACGGGGACGTAGCGCTCCGCGGTCAGGGCGGGCCGGCCGAGGTAGCCGCGCGTCACCCCGGCGCCGGAGACGACGAGTTCACCGATCTCGCCGGGCGCCACCGGCAGCCCCGCCTTGTCGAGCAGGTCGATGCGCACACCCGGCAGCGGTCGTCCGATGTCGGGTGTCGCGGAACCGGTCACCTCGCCCGTGGTGGCCACGATGGAGATCTCGGTCGGCCCGTAGGCGTTGAAGACGCGCCGGCCCGGACTCCAGCGGGCCACGATCTCCGCGGGCAGCGCCTCCCCGCCGCACACCAGGGTGCGCAGCGCGGGGAGTTCGGCGTCGGGGAGCGCGGCGACCACCGACGGCGGCAGCAGGGTGAAGGTCACTCCGAGACGGTCCATCAGCTCCACCAGACCGGGGCCCGGCACCACGCTCTCGGAATCGGCCAGGACCAGCGTCGCGCCGCCGGTCAGGGCGACACCGGTCTCCAGCACGGACGCGTCGAAGCTGGAGGGCGCGAACTGCAGGACGCGGTCGCCCGTCCCCACCCCCCACTCGGTCCGCATCCCGGCGATCGTGGCGGCGACGCTGCCGTGCTCGACCAGGACGCCCTTGGGCTTTCCGGTGGAGCCGGAGGTGTAGATGACGTAGGCGAGATCGCCGGGGCCCGCGGCGTCCAGGGGGACCGGGGCGGTGGAGCCGGCGGCGTCCGGGGCCAGCACGCGGACGTCCCCCGGCAGCCGGCGTGCCGCGCTCTCGTCGGCGATCACCAGGGAGACACCGGAGTCGCGCAGCATGTACTCCAGCCGGTCCTGCGGGTAGGACGGGTCCAGCGGCACCCAGGCGGCTCCGGCCCGCATCACGGCGAGCAGGGCGGTGGGCAGTGCGGGGCCACGGCTGACGCAGACCCCGACGAGCGAGCCGTGTCCGCTCCCCGCGGCCACCAGCCGATGGGCCAGCAGGGCCGAGCGGCGCTCCAGTTCGCCGTAGGTCAGGGTGCCGTCCGCCCACAGCAGCGCCGGCTCGTCGGGGGTACGCAGGGCGTGCTCAAGGAACGCCTCGTACAGCAGAGGAGTCTTCATCGCGTCGTACCTCGTTCGTTGTCCGAGGGGCTGGTGGCCGGGGAGAGGTCTGCGAGGAGCCGGTGCGCCTCGTCGTCGGAGAGCGCCTCGATCTCGGCCAGGATCATGTCGTGGATGTACTCCGCCGTTCCGGCGACGGTCGGCCGCTCGAAGATCACGCTCAGCGGGAGCGGGACGTCGAACACCTGCCGCATCCGGTTGACGGCCCGGGTGGCGATCAGCGAGTGGCCGCCGAAGGAGAAGAAGTCGTCGAGGACGCCCATCCGGGGCACGGACAGCACCTCGGCCCAGATGTCGGCGACGGTCCTCTCGGTCTCGTCGCGGGGCGCGACGTACTCGTCCGTCTCGTGGTCCGCGGGGTCGGGATCGGGCAGCAGCGAGGGGCTGAGCTTGCCGCTGGCCGAACGGGGCAGCGCGGGCAGCACGGTGAGCGTGGTGGGCACGGCGTACCCGGGCAGCCGCGTGGACAGGTGCTCGCGCAACTCGCGCACGGAGGTCGCCCCGCCGTCGAGGACGGCGTAGGCGGCCAGGCGCAGGTCGCCGGAGGCGGCGCGGCGGGTCACCACCGCGGCGTCCGTCACCGAGGGGTGCTCGCGCAGCGCGGCCTCGACCTCGCCCAGCTCCACCCGGACACCGCGCACCTTCACCTGGCGGTCCATCCGCTCCAGATAGGTGAAGGAGCCGTCCGGGTGCATCCGGCCGCGGTCCCCGGTCCGGTACACCCGCTCGCCTGGCCGGTAGGGGTGCGGGACGAAGGCGCCGGCGGTCTTGGCGGGATCGCCCAGGTAGCCGCGGGCCAGACCGGTCCCTGCGATGCACAGCTCGCCGGGGACGCCGGGCGGCAGCGGGGCGAGACGGTGGTCGAGGACCATGACCTCGTTGTTGTCCATGGGCCGTCCGAGGCTGACCGCGCCGCTCCCGTGGGTGTCCCGGGGACCGCAGACGTGGAAGGTGGAGTCGATGGACACCTCGGTGGCGCCCCAGGTGTTGTCCAGGCTGACCGCGTCGCCGAACGCGGCGCGGAAGCGTTCCACGAGGACCGGGCGCAGGGCCTCGCCGCTGGAGAGGACGCTGCGCAGGTCGCGGCGGAGCGCGGCGGTGTCGGCGGGGGTGAGTTCCTCCAGGAAGAGGTCCAGGACGCTGGGGACGAACTGCACGTGGACGGCGCGGTGGCGCACGGTCGCGTCGACCAGGGCGCGCGGGTCGCGGTGCAGCCCGGGCGGCAGCAGCGCGACCGTACCGCCGGTGATCAGCGGCCAGAGGATCTCGACGGCGGCGTCGTCGAACGGCAGGGTCGTCTTGTGCAGGACCGTCTCGCCGGGGCGCAGGCCGTGCCTGTGCTGCATCCACGCCATGCGGTTGACCCAGCCGCGATGGGTGCAGGCCACCCCCTTGGGGCGGCCGGTCGAGCCGGAGGTGTAGTAGACCGCGCACAGGTGGTCGGGGTGGACGGTCACGGACGGGGGCGCCGCCGCCTCCCGGGGGTCGACGCGGAGCGGGACGGCGCCCGCGGCGGTGACCGTGTCGGCGTGCTCGCCGCCGATCAGGCAGACCGGCGCGCCGGCGTCGGTGAGCAGGGTGACGATCCGGGCGGCGGGCGTGGCCGTCTCGATCGGCAGGTAGGCGCCGCCCGCCTTGAGGATGCCGAGCAGACCGACGACCATCGCCACCGACCGGTCGATCAGCAGGCCCACCGGCACGTCCGGGCCGACCCCGTGGGCGGTCAGCCGACGGGCGACGGCGTTCGCCGCCGCCTCCAGGGCCGCGTAGCTCGTCGTGGCGCCGTCGGCGTCGACCAGGGCGACCGCGTCGGGCCGGGCGGCGGCACTGAGGGCCACCAGCTCGTGCAGGGTCTGCGCGGGCGTGTCGACGGCCGGACGCAGCACCAGCGCGCGCAGGGCGTCCTGTTCGGGCCCGGACAGCAGCGGGATGTCGTCCAGCAGCGTGTCGGGAGCCTCGGCGACGTGCCGCAACAGCCGCTCCAGCCAGGTGCCGAGCCGCTCCACGGTGGCGTCGTCGTACAGGTCGACGTCCCAGTTCACCCCGCACCACAGCCCGGCGGCGCCCTGCTCGAAGCTGACGCAGAGGTCGTACTTGGCGCCGTGGTACGGCATCGGGAGGTCGGTCACGGTCAGGTCCGGCATCCGGGGCGAACGACGGCGGCCGGTACGGAAGTTGACGAGGATCTGGAACAGCGGGGTGCGGGACGGGTCGCGTTCGGGGGCGCTCTCCTCCACCAGCCGGTCGAAGGGCACCTCCGCGTGCTCGAACGCGTCGAGCGCCACGTCCCGGAACTCCTCGACGAACCGGCGGAACGTCAGCCGCGGGCCCGGCCGGCCGCGCAGGGGCAGCATGTTGATGAGCAGGCCCAGCAGCCGCTCGGTCGCCGGGTCGTCGCGCCGCGCGTAGGTGGTGCCGGTGGTGACGTCCTGCCGCCCGGTGCTGCGGTACAGGACGGCCTGGACGGCGGCGCTCAGCAGCATCGCGGGTGTGGCTCCCGCGGAGCGGGCCAGCGCGGTGAGCGGCTCGGCGACGTTCGGCGGCAGCACGAACGCGGTCCGTGTCGCCCCCCGGCCCGCCCGTACGGCGGGCCGCGGACGGTCGGCGGGCAGTTCGAACGCGGTGAGGTCGGCCAGCGTCTCGCGCCAGTGTTCGAGCCCGGGGTTCCCGGGCCGCCCGGCCTCGGCGGCGCGGGCGTCGAGGCCGGCCGCCACGACGCGGTACGGCTCCGCGGGCGGGGGGACGGGGGAGGGGGCGCCGGTGGTGAAGGCCGTGTAGTCGGCGGCCAGTTCGTCGTAGACGAGGGCGCACGACCAGTCGTCGGCGGCGACGTGGTGGAGCGTGAGGACCAGGGTGTGCTCGCGGGCGCCGTGCCGGATCAGCAGGGCGCGCACGGGGAGCTCGGTGGCCAGGTCCATCGGGGTCGCCGCCTCCGCGGCGAGGGCGGCCTCCAGCGCCCCGGCGTCACCGACCTCCGTCTCCCGCAGCCGGAACAGGCCGACCGGGCGGACCATGCCCACCGGTCCCGCCTCCGCGGCCAGCACGCCGGTGCGCAGCACCTCGTGACGGGCCACCAGGGCCTCCAGCGCACGGCGCAGGGCGTCACGGTCGAGCGGGCCGGCGAAGTGCAGACGGAGCGGGATGAGGTAGTCGGACGACGAACTGCTCATCTGGTCGACGAACCAGGTCCGTTCCTGGTCGCGGCTGAGCGGTACCTGGACCCCGGCGTGTCCGGGGGTGGCAGACATGGGCGATCAGATCCTCTCGGGCAGGGCGGCCGGGGCGGCGGGAACGGGGACGACGTCGAGCACGGCGAGGCTGCCGCGCCCCCAGGCGGGCTCGGGCAGTCGGCGCCGGTCCTCCTTGCCGTTGGCGTCCAGGGGCAGCGCGTCCAGCGCCACGTACTCGGAGGGCAGCATGTGGCGCGGCAGCCGCCCGGCGAGGAAACGGTGCACGTCGGCGGCGCGCAGCGGCCCCGTGTCACGCGGCACGACATAGGCGACGACACGTTTGTCGCCGGGCGGCGCGACGCGCGCGGTGACCAGGCAGGAGCGCACCTCGGGTGCCTCGCCGAGCGTCGCCTCGATCTCGCCGGGCTCGATGCGGAAGCCCCGGATCTTGACCTGGCTGTCGGCACGGCCGACGAACTCCACCGTGCCGTCGGGGCGTTTGCGGCCGAGGTCGCCGCTGCGGTACGCGCGCCTTCCCGTCCCGGGGTCGGTGACGTAACGCTCCGCGGTGAGCTCGGCGCGGTCGTGGTAGCCGCGGGAGACGGTCTCCCCGGCGATCCACAGCTCGCCGGTCGTGCCCGCCGGGAGGGGGCGTCCGCGCTCGTCCATGACGTGCAGGCTCGCGCCGGGGATCGGGGTGCCCAGCGGCAGCGGGGACTCCACCTGGTCCGGGTGGGTGAGCAGCCGGCGGCAGATGGCCACGGTGGTCTCGGTCGGCCCGTAGATGTGCGCCACCGTCAGCCCGGGGTTGGTCTCCAGCACCCGCCGCACCCGGGCCGGGGACACCACGTCACCGCCGGTGATCACGGTGCGCAGCGGCGCCAGCGCCTCGGGCACGTCGTCGGCGATCCGGTGGAAGAGGCCCGACGACAGCCACAGGTCGGTCACCTCCTCGCGGGCCAGCACCTCGCCCAGCTCCGCGGAGGTCAGCAGGCCGTCCGGCGGGAAGGCCAGGCAGGCGCCGCGCAGCAGCACCCCCCAGATCTCCAGCACCGACGCGTCGAAGGAGAACGAACTGCTCTGGAGCATGGTCCGGCCGGGCCCGAGCGCCGCGAAGTCCTGCCGCAGCGCGAAGGCGGTGACGTTGCGCTGCTCGACCAGCACCGCCTTGGGCAGGCCGGTCGACCCCGAGGTGTACATCGCGTACGCCAGGTCCGTGGGCGCGGACAGCTCCGCCGCACCGGGCGCGAAGGGGTCCTCGCCGCCGGCACCGGTGTCGGCGGCCGGGTCGAGGATCACGCAGTCCGCGAGGGCGGGCGGCAGGTCGCCGCCGTCGCCGGAGGACACCAGGACGCGGATGCCGCTGTCCCGGCGCATGTGCGTCAGCCGCTCCTCGGGGTACGTCAGGTCCATCGGCAGATAGGCGCAGCCCGCGCGGAGCACCGCCAGGGCCGACACCACGAAGCCCGGTGACGGGGTGGCGGCCACCCCGACCAGTTCCCCCGGCCGCACCCCGAGCCGGAGCAGACCGCGGGCGATACGGGTCGCGGCCCGGTCCAGCTCGCCGTAGGTCATCCGGGTGCCGGGCGCGCGCAGCGCCACGGCGTCCGGGTCGCGTACCGCCCACCGGCGGAACGCGGCGTCGATCGTCACCATCGTGCGTCCTCCAATCCGACCCCGAGGTCGTGCAGCAGTTCTCGAAGGAAGTCCTCACCGGCGTCGGAGTTGGCGGTGACGACGAGGCCCAGACCGCGGTCCGGGTCGGCCCAGGTCAGCGAACGGAAGCCGGGGACGCCCCCGGTGTGTCCGAACCACCGGCGGCCGCCGTACGGCTTGCCCGCGGTGCCCAGGCCGCCCGGAGTGCCGGGGTGGGGGCGCAGCATCTCGGCCGCCGCCTCCGCACCCAGCAGGACCGCCGGGCCACCGGTGACCGCCCGCTGGATCTCGACGGCGACCCGGGCCAGGTCCCCGGGTGTGGACCACAGGCCGCCCGCGGCGGACTCCGGGTACAGGTGCCAGCCCTCCGGGTAGGGCGCGCCCGACGCCTGGTGGTTGCGAGCCAGCGTGGTGCCGGGCAGATCCGGCACGCGCGGCGCGAAGTCGCTGTCCCGCATGCCCAGCGGGTCCAGGACGAGCGCGCGCATCAGCGGCGCGAACTCCTGCCCCGTGACGTCCTGGAGCACCTGCTGCACCACGGTGAAGTTGCTGCTCGAGTACAGGTACGGCGATCCGGGCGGGCCCACGGGCCTGACCGGCGGGGTCAGCGAGGGCGGACCGCCGGCGAGGACCTGCGCCGGGCTGGGCATCGGCAGGCCCGCGCGGTAGCCGTCGTAGGACTGCGCGCCGAGCCCCGCGGTGTGGGTGAGCAGATGGCGCAGGGTGACCCCGTCACCGGGCAGCCGCCAGGAGGTGAGCATCCGGTTGACGTCGGTGTCGAGATCGAGCCGCCCGTCCTGGACCAGGGCCATCACGCCCAGCGCGGTGACGTGCTTGCTGATCGAGCCGACCTGGAAGACGGTGCGCTCGTCGACCTCGACCGGGTCGTCGGCCCCGAGGACCCCGAAGCCCCAGGCGCCGCGCAGGTCACCGTCGTCGATCAGCGCGATCGCCACGCCCGGTACCCGGTGCCGCAGCATCGGCAGCCTCGGGGCCGGAGCCCCCGCGAACAGCCGCCGCACGAAAGGCTCCGCCGGCACACGTATCCCCTCGGACGGGGCGGCGGTCAGGCCGGCGAGGTGTTCCAGGTGCCGTTCGGCCAGTTCGCGTACGGTGTCGGCGTCGAAGTGGTCGGCCGCGTAACGCCATTCGAGGTGCAGCTCGCCGTCGAGGACCGCCGCTTCGATCTCCACGAGGTGGGAGCGCCGCTGCTCCGGGTCGACGTGCTCGCCGAGCGACCGGGGAAGGGGCCGCAGCGGCGCGTCCCCGGTCGGAGCGGTGTCCCGGCGGCCGTGGTAGTTGAACGACAGCTGTGCCACCGGTGCGGTGCTGTCGTCCCCGCGCAGGTACCGGGCGAGTCCATGGCCGATGCCGCGCCCGGCGGGCGTGCGGGTGTGCTCGGCGACCACGTCGATCCAGGCGTCCATGGCGCCGGACTCCGGCCGGGTGAGCAGCAGCGGCTGCACACTGGTGAACCAGCCGACCGTACGGGTGAGGTCGACGTCGTCGAACAGCGGCTCACGTCCGTGCCGCTCCACGTCGATCGCGCAGGTGTCACCGCCGGTGGCCTCGGTGAGCGTGCGGGCCAGTGCCGCCAGCATCAGGTGCTCCGGCTCGGCGCCGCGCCGCGCGGCGGCCCGGCGCAGCAGGCCCGCCGTGGCCCCGGCCGCGAGGACGACGCTCGTGGAGCGGGCCCGGCCCTCGGTGTTGTCACCGGCCTCCCGGTCCGCGGGCAGCGGCGCGACGGACGGACGCGGCAGCGCCCAGTAGGCGGCCTCGGGTGCGAACTCCGCGCTGTGCGCGTGCTCGCCCAGCCGCCGCGCCCAGTGCTGGACGGAAGTCGTCTTGGCGGGCAGCTCACCCCCCGCGCACAGGGTGGCGAGGTCCTCGGCCAGGATGTGCCAGGACACGGTGTCGACGGCCACGTGGTGGACCACCAGCAGCAGCTGCCCGGTGTGCCGCAGCAGCACGGCACGCAGCAACGGGCCGCCGGCCAGGCCGAGTCCGCCGTGCGCGGCCTCCACCGCGGCGTCGGCCTCGTGCGGGGTGTCCACGACCGTGAGCGGGTCGTCGTGGCCGCCCGCCGGCGCCAGGTCCTGGTGCCAGCGGTCCTCCCGGCGGCTCCAGCGCAGCCGGAGCGCGTCGTGGTGGTCGATCAGGGTCCGCAGCGCGGCCCGCAGGACGTCGGGGCCGATCTCCGGAGCGGCGTGCAGGAGCCGGCTCTGGTTGAAGCGGTCGCAGGGCCCGACGGCGGCGTACTGGTGCTGGATCGGTCCGAAGGGCACCTCGCCGGTGACCGGGCCCTGCTCGGCGTGGACGCTGGTGGAGCGGCCCTGGGCCGCCGCCTCGTCCGAGGCCGCGGCGAGGGAGGCGACCGTCGGGTGCTCGAAGACCATCTTCGGGGTGATGGACAGGCCCGCCTCACGCGCCTTGGCGACGGTGTGGATCAGCAGGATGGAATCCCCGCCCAGCGCGCGGAAGTTGTCGTGCACCCCGACGCGCGGCACCCCGAGGACCCGGCACCAGATCCGGGCGACGGCCTCCTCGGTCGCGGTGCGCGGAGCCACCTGGGACTCCGGTGCCACCTCGCGGGCGGCGGGGTCCGGATCGGGCAGGGCGGCCCGCTCCACCTTGCCGTTGGCGTTGAGCGGGACGGAGTCCACGGCGACGAGGAACCTCGGCACCATCACGTCGGGCAGCTCCGCGCGCAGGGCGGCGAGCGTACGGTCCGGGTCGTCGCCGCCGACGGTGTACCCGACGAGCGTCTTGGAACCGGCCACGGTCCGTACGTCGGCGACCGCGTCCCGGACGCCCGGCGCCCGGCGCAACGCGTCCTCGATCTCGCCGAGTTCGACGCGCACTCCGCCCAGCTTGACCTGGTGGTCGGCGCGGCCGGCGAACTCCAGGACGCCGTCGGCCCGTCGGCGTCCCAGGTCGCCGGTGCGGTAGAGCCGGGAGCCGGGCGGCCCGAAGGGGTCCGGCACGAACCGTTCGGCGGTCAGCCGGTACCGGCCGTGGTAGCCGCGGGCCAGCCCGGGGCCGCCGATGAAGAGTTCGCCGGTGGCGCCGGTCGGCAGGGGTTGCATCGCCGCGTCGAGGACGTGGACGGTGTTGTTGTCGATGGGCAGTCCCAGCGCCACCGCGCCCGTGTCGGGGACGGCGTCCTCGGCGGTGCACACCCGGCAGGTCGAGTCGATGGACACCTCGGTGGCCCCCCAGGTGTTGTCGAGGCTCACCCGCTCCCCGAACACCTCCAGGAACCGGCGCACCAGGGCGGGGCGCAGCGCCTCACCACTGGTGAGGACGGACCGCAGCCGGGACATCGACCGGGCCCGCTCCGGGGTGAGGATGTCCAGGAACACCTCCAGCACACTGGGCACGAACTGCACGTGCACCACGTCGTGCCGGGCGACGGACTCGGCGATCGCGTGGGCGTCACGGTGCGCCCCGGGCGGCAGCAGCACGACCTGGCCCCCGTTGATCAGCGGCCACAGGATCTCCACCGCCGCGTCGTCGAAACCGAGGGTGGTCTTGTGCAGGACGCCCTCGCCGGGCCGCAGCCCGTGCCGGCGCTGCATCCACGTCATGCGGTTGACCCAGCCCGCGTGGTGCGAGGCCACCGCCTTGGGCGCGCCGGTCGATCCCGAGGTGTAGTACAGCGAGCACAGGTCGGCGGGC
Organism: Streptomyces sp. NPDC048291; assembly: GCF_043201715.1. NCBI lineage: Bacteria > Bacillati > Actinomycetota > Actinomycetes > Kitasatosporales > Streptomycetaceae > Streptomyces > Streptomyces sp. NPDC048291. Next base: position 503,615 of record NZ_JBICZC010000003.1, on the reverse strand, counting down.
AGCGCGTCCGGCCGGGGACCGGAACCGGGTTCCTCCGGCCAGGCCGTGGGGTCGTCCAGGGCCAGCAGTAGGGCGGCCGTGTCCTCGGGCAGGGCCGGGAGCAGCCGGGTCTGGGTGAGCACCACCCGGGCCCCGGAGTCGGCGAGCAGATACGCCTGGCGCCGGGCGGGGTGGTCGGGGTCGACGGGCACGAAGGCGGCACCCGCCTTGAGGATGCCGAGCAGGCCCACCACGTGCTCGAAGGAGCGTTCGGTGCACAGGGCGACCAGGTCGCCGGGACGGACACCCTCCCGGTACAGCCGTGCGGCCACCCGGTCGGCCCGCGCCCCGAGTTCGGCGTAGGTCCAGGTGTCGGAGCCGAGCCTGACGGCGACGGCGTCCGGGGTGTCGGCGGTCCGGCCCGCGACCAGGGAGTGCAGGGTGCGGTCGTCCGGGAAGGGGACGACGGTGTCGTTCCAGGCGTGGACGATCCGCTCGCGCTCCTCCGCCGACAGCATCGGGACCTCGGCGACCAGCGTCGGCCCCTCGGCGGCACCGGGGCCGTCCTGCCCGTCCGGGCCGGGTCGGCCTCCGGTGAGGCCGGTCAGCAGCTGCACGACCTGGGCGAGCAGCCGGTCGGCGGTGACCTGGTCGTAGTGGGACCTCTCGCAGCTCAGGCTGAGGGTCAGCCGGTCGGCGCGGGTGGCCTCCAGGACCAGGGGGTAGCCGGTGTCGCGGGCCTCGTCCTCGGCGACCGGGACGACGCCCCGCGGCAGACCGCCGGGACCGGTGTCGGTGTAGACGAGCAGGCTGTCGAACAGCCGCCGTCCCGGCGCCACCTCGCTCGCCCGCTGCACGGCCGGCAGCGCGACATGGGCGCGCCCCGCGACCTCGGTGACCCGCTGCTGGACGTCGCGCAGCAGCTCGGTGAGGTGTGCCCCGGGGTCCACGTCGACGCGCAGCGGCAGGGTGTTCATCAGCAGACCCACCATCCGCTCGACCCCCTCGACGTCGCCGAAGCGGCCGGAGACGGTCGTGCCGAAGACGACGTCGCGCTCCCCGCTCGTCCGGCTCAGCAGCAGGGACCACGCGGTGTGGACCAGGGTGCCGACGGTGACGCGGTGGTGGCGGGCGGCCCGCTCCAGCTCGTCGCAGAGCGCGGCCGGCAGGGTGCGCCGGGCGTGCCACAGCCCCGTGGCGGCCCCGGTGGGACGGCTGCCGGGCAGGGGAGTGGGCCGGGCGAAGCCCGCCAGGCGGGACCGCCAGTGGGCGCTCTCGCGCTCGGTCTCCTCGGGGGTGTCGTGCTCGGCGAGCCTGCGCAGGTACTCCCGGTACGGCGGCGGGTCCGCGAGGACGGGCAGCCGGCCCGTCTCGTGACGGCTGCGGTAGACGGCGAACGCCTCGGAGAGCAGGGCGTGCAGGCTCCAGCCGTCGAAGACGACATGGTGGGTGGTCCACACGAACCGGTGCCGGTCCTCGGCGACCCGGACCAGCAGGAAGCGGGAGGGCGGAGCGGCGCCGAGGTCGAAGACGGTCTTCTCCTCCGCCGCGATCAGCTCGGCGAGCCGCCCGGCACGCCGGTCCTCCGGGAGGGCGGTGAGGTCGGCGTACCGGAAGCGCGGCGGCGCGGCGGCGCGGACGACCTGGACCGGGCGGGGCAGGTGGGCCCAGTGGAAGGTGGACCGCAGGATCGCGTGGCGGTCGACCAGATGGGCCCAGGCGTCCTCGAAGGCGGCCTGGTCGAAGTCGCCCTCGATGTCGACGGCGAACACACGCACGTAGTCGCCGGTCTCCGCCAGCGTGTCGAGGAACAGCCCGGTCTGCAGGGGCGACAGGGGCAGTACGTCCTCGGTGTCCTCCCTGCCCACGGCGTGCAGGAGCCCGTCCAGGGTCTCGGCGTCGAGCCCGGTGAACGCGAACGGCCGGGTCTCCGCGGGCGGCGTCGAGGCCGGCGCCCCGCCGCCGAGGCCCGCGAGTGCCGCCACCGTGGGGTGGGCGAAGATCTGCCGGGTGGTGACGGTGAGTCCGGCCTCCCGGGCGAGCGCCGAGACCGTGACCGCCTTGAGGGAGTTGCCGCCCAGCGCGAAGAAGTCGTCGTCCACCCCGATGTCGCCGGTGCCCAGCACCCGGGCCCAGATGTCGGCGAGGGCCCGTTCGACGGGCCCGCGGGGCGCGGTCCGCGCGGACAGGTTCTCCGGGGCCGCCTCCGGGGCGGGAAGCGCGGCACGGTCGATCTTGCCCGCCGGGCTGAGCGGCATCCTCTCCAGGACGACGAGCCGGTCGGGCACCATCGCCCGGGACACCTCGCCCCGCAGGAACGTCCGCACCTCGGCGGGGTCGAGCGCGTCGCCGGCGACATGGCCGACGAGGAACTCCTCGCCCGCCGCGTCCCGGTGGACGGTGACGGCGGCCAGCCGCACGTCCGGGTGGCGGGCCAACGCCTCCTCGATCTCGCCCAGTTCGATGCGGTGACCGCGGATCTTGACCTGGTGGTCGTCCCGGCCCAGGAAGCGGATACGGCCGTCCGCCCGCCGCGCGGCCAGGTCACCGGTGCGGTACAGCCGGGTGCCTGGGGCGCCGAACGGGTCGGGCACGAACTGCCGCGCGGTCAGCCCGGCGCGTCCCAGATATCCGCGGGCCACGCCCGCGCCCCCGAGGTAGAGCTCGCCCGGCACGCCGATCGGCACCGGGCGCATGGCCTCGTCGAGGACGTGGGCGGAGGTGTTGGGCAGGGGGAGCCCGATGGTCACCTCGTCCTGGGCGCAGTCGACGTCGTCCCAGGTGGACCAGACGGTGGCCTCGGTCGGGCCGTACACGTTGATCAGCCGGGGCAGGCCCGTACGCAGCTCGCCGGCCAGGGCGTGCGGCAGCGCCTCGCCGCCGACGAGGCCGACCTCGACGCCGTCCGCCGCGCCGAACCCGGCGGCCAGCAGCAGCCGCCACCCGGACGGGGTGGCCTGCACATGGCTGACCCGGTGAGTGTGGATCAGGGCCCGCTGGGCGGCGGCGTCCCAGCGTCCCTCCTCCGGGACCACCACGACCCGGCCGCCCGTGGTGAGCGGCACGAACATCTCCACGGTGGAGATGTCGAAGGACAGGGCGGTCAGTCCCAGCCACGTCTGCGGGCCGGTGGGCTCCAGCACGTGCGTCATGGCGGCCGTCAGGTGGGCCAGCGCCGCATGGGTGACCTCGACGCCCTTGGGACGGCCGGTGGAGCCGGAGGTGTACAGGACGTATGCCACGTCGTCCCGGCCGGGACCGTCGCCGGTGCTCCCCGCCGTTTCCGCGGACGACGACTCCGGAGGTGTCGGGTCGTCGGCGGTACCGACGCGGACCACGGTCACCCCGTCCGGGACGGACCGCGCGGGGGGTTCCTCGCTCGCGAGGAGGACCCGTACCCCGGAGTCCGACAGCACGAAGGCGGCCCGGGCGTCGGGGTACTCGGGGTCCAGCGGGACGTAGGCGCAGCCGGCCCGCCACACCGCGAGCACCGCGGCGATCATCGTCGCCGAGCGGTCGAGGCGCAGGCCCACCCGGTCACCCGGCCGCAGCCCGGCGGCCCGCAGCCGCCACGCCAGCCGCGTGGCCTCCTCGTCCAGGCGGGTGTACGTCCACTCCCGCGCGTCGTACACCACCGCCGCCGCGTGCGGCGTGCGCGTGCGTTGCTCCTCGATCATCGCGGGCACGGTCGTGGCGGCGGGGAACGTGTGCGCGGTGTCGTTCCAGCGGCGTACGACGGTGTCGTGGGCGGCCTCCGGAAGGATCGCCAGCTCCCCGACCCGGGAGCCCGGTCGCTCCACGAAGGCGTCGAGCAGGCGGCCGAACGACGCCAGCAGACGCTCCGCGTCGGCGGAGTCGACCCGGAGGTCGTCGTGGAGGAGCTGGAGGACGGCCCCCGCCGGGCCGGTACGGATGTTCAGCATCAGCGGATAGCCGCTGCTCTGGTGCACCGGACCCATGCGCAGCGACAGCCCGCCCAGATCGGCGCGCTCGGCCACCGCCAGGTTCTGCAGGACCAGGATGCTGTCGAACAGCTTCTTGTCGCCCGGCACGTCCGACCAGTCGTGGATGTCGGTCAGCGCGGTGTGCTCGACGTCGCGCAGCCCGGCCGACTGCCCGGCCAGGCGGCCCAGCCAGTCGTCGAGCCGGTCGTCGTCCGCCCAGCGCACGCGCACGGGAAGGGTGTTGGAGAGCAGCCCCACGATCTGCTCCACCTGCGGAAGGTCGACCGAACGCCCGGAGACGGTCAGCCCGAAGAGCACGTCACGGCTCCGGCTCCAGCGGCCCAGCAGCAGGGCCCAGGCACCCTGGAACACGGTCCCGAGGGTGCACCCCCGCTCACGGGCGAGCCGCGACAGCGCCTCCGTCAGCTCCGGGGTCAGGGCGAGTTCGACCGTGCGGGCCGCTCCGGCGGGTGTGTCCGGGGACGCCGGTCGCACCACCGGGAGCGAGGTGGGCTCGACGAAACCGGCCAGGGCGTCGCGCCAGTACCGCTCGACGGCACGCGGGTCCTGCTCCGCCAGCCACTCCACGTAGGCGCGATGGGACACCGGTGCGGGCAGCTCGCGCGCGGGGCGTCCCGGCGTACGGCGCGCGGTGGCGGTCGCGAAGACCTCGTTGAGCAGCGGACCGACGCTCCAGCCGTCGGCCAGGATGTGATGGTTGTGCCACACGAGGTGGTGGCGGTCGGGTCGGGTGCGGATGAGATGGAACCGCTGGGGCGGAACCCGGAACAGGTCGAAACCCGCGGCGCGTTCCTCGGCGAGCAGCGCCTCCAGGCGCCCCGGGATCTCGTCCGCCGGGACCTGGGACCAGTCCAGGACGGTGAAGTCGGCCCGCACATGGCGGTGCACGATCTGGAGCGGGCGCTCCAGTCCCTCCCAGCGGAAGGAGCAGCGCAGCGCGTCGTGCCGGTCCAGGACGTGCTGCCAGGCGGCGATCAGGCCGTCCTGGTCGAGGTCGCCGTCGATCTCCCAGCGGTACTGGGTGAAGTAGGAGTCCCCGTCGTCGTCGTGGAGGCTGTGGAACAGCATGCCCGCCTGGAGCGGGGTGCAGGGATAGATGTCCTGGACGTCCTCGGCGGAGAGTCCGGTCAGGACCCGCTCCAGTCCCTCCCGGTCGAGGCCGGCCAGCGGGAAGTCGCCCGGGTCCACGCCGCCGGCCGCCGCCCCGTCGTCCGACGCGACGGCGACGGCCGCCAGTTCGGACAGGGTCTGATGGGCGAAGACCTGGCGCGCGGTGAACACGTACCCCGCCTCCCGGGCCCGCGACACGAGGAACACGGCGGTCACCGAGTCGCCGCCCAGGGTGAAGAAGTTGTCCTGCGCCGCCACCGACGGGACGTCGAGCAGCCGGCTCCAGATGCCGGCCAGGACCCGCTCGGCCCCGGCGGCGGGCGGCCTGCGCTCCGCGGGAGCCTCGTTGCGCGGGGCGGGCAGGCGACGGCGGTCGACCTTGCCGTTCGGCGACAGCGGCAGGCTCTCCAGCGACATGAAGACGGCGGGCACCATCGCCACGGGCAGGGCGGCCGTGAGGTGGCGCTTCAGCGCGTCCTCCGTGACGTCCCCGACGACGTAACCGACGAGCCGGTCCCCGGCGGCACTGCGGTCCACCACGACCACGGCGTGCGCCACGTCCGGGTGCGCGGTCAACCGGGCCTCGATCTCGCCGAGTTCGATGCGGTGGCCGCGGATCTTGACCTGGTGGTCGTCGCGGCCGAAGAAGCGGATACGGCCGTCGGGGCGTCGCGCGCCCACGTCGCCCGAGCGGTACAGGCGCGCCCCGGGCGGTCCGAACGGGTCCGGCACGAAGGCACCCGCCGTCAGCCCCGGCCGCGCGTGGTAACCGCGCCCGACCCCGGGCCCGCCCACGTACAGCTCACCCGGGACGCCGACGGGCACCGGGCGCATCGCGGCGTCGAGGACATGGACGGCGACCTGGTCGACGCCGGTGCCGACGGTGATGTCCGCGGCCGGGTCGGTGACGTCGTCGTACGTGGCCCACACCGTGGACTCGGTGGGCCCGTAGCAGTTGAGGACGCGTCCGGCCGTCAGCCGCAGCTCCGCGGCGAGCGCGGGCGGCAGCGACTCACCGCCGGTCATGGCGACCGCCAGCCGCGGCAGCCGCAGGGTCGAGGCGAGCAGGACCCGCCAGCCCGACGGGGTCGCCTGCACATGGGTGACCCCGTGCTCCCGGCCCGTGGCGACCGCGGCGTCACCGTCCTGCGCGGCCCCCTCCGGAGCCAGGACCACCCGGCCACCGGTGGTGAGCGGCAGGAACATCTCGACCAGCGCGATGTCGAACCCGATGCCGGTCAGACCGAGCCACACGTCGTCCGGGCCGGCATCGAGCCGACGCGCGGTGCCGCTGAGGAAGTTGACGAGTCCCCGGTGCTCGATCGCCACGGCCTTGGGGCGGCCGGTGGAGCCCGAGGTGTACATCAGATAGGCGAGGTCGTCGGCGCGCGGCGCGTCGTGGTCCCGCGGCGCGGGCACGATGCCGGCGGCGCGGTCCTCGGAGCCGGGGCCGACGTGCAGCGACGGAACCGCGCCGAACAGCGCGTCCCGCCCCGGTTCGGTGACCACGAGCGCGGCCCCCGCGTCCTCCACCATGGTCCGCAGGCGTTCCTCGGGGTGATCCAGCGGCAGGGGCAGGAAGGCGCAGCCGGCCTTCCACACCCCGAGCAGCGTGGCCACCAGCCGCTCGGAGCGGGGCAGATGGATCCCCACCAGCGCGCCGGGTCCCGGCACGGCCGCGCGGAGCTGTGCGGCGATACGGTCCGACAGCTCGTCCAGATCCCGGTAGGTGAGGCAGGTTCCGCCCGCGGTGACCGCGGTGGCGTCGGGCGTGGCGGCGGCGACCGCCGCGAAGAGGTCCAGCACGGTGCCGTCGGGCGTCGCGGCTCCGGAGCCCAGGGAGTCCTCGACCACACGGGCGAGCTCTTCGTCGGAGAGCAGGCCCACCTGGCCGACGGTGGTGTCGGGCGCGGCCACCGCGCGGCTCAGTACCTCGACCAGCGAGTCCAGCATCCGTTCCACCGTCGCCGGCTCGAACAGCGTGCTCTCACCCACCAGGTCGAGCCGGACCCCCTCGTCGAGGTTGGCCGCGACCAACGACAGGTCCACCTTCGCGGACGCCATGCCGATGCGCTCGCGCTCGACCGTGACACCGGGCAGGTCCCACACGTGCTCACGCGACTCGATGCACTGGTACATGACCTGCGACAGCGGATTGCGGGAGGCGTCCCGGGGATGCCCGGAGTCCGCGACCAACTGCTCGAAGGTGACGTCCTGGTGTTCCAGAGCCCCGAGAACCACCGCGTTCATGCGCCGCACCAGCGTGGCGAAACCGGGGTCGTCGCTGACGTCCACGGTCAGCGGCAGGGTGTTCGCCATCATGCCGATGAGCGGTTCGGTGTCGCCGACGACCCGGCCCGAGACCGGCGTCAGCACCGAGAAACGGTCCTGTCCACCGCTCCAGCGGTGCAGATAGCCCGCGAAGACCGACAGCAGGGCGGTGAAGAGGGTGACGTTGTGCCGCCGGGCGAAGTCCCGCAGCGCCGCACTGACCTCGGGGGACAGCAGCCGGCGGGCGCCGTGCCCCCAGAACGACGGGGTGGGGGGACGCACCTGGTCGGTGGGCAGTTCCAGGACCGGCGGCACTCCGTCCAGCGCCGAACGCCAGTAGGCGAGCTGCCGCTCCAGCAGGTCACCGGAGAGCCGCTCCGACTGCCAGTGCGCGTAGTCCCGGTACGACACCAAAAGCTCCGGCAGCACCTTCGCGAGGTCGGTGACCCCCCGCGCGGACGCCGCGTACAGGGCGCCGAACTCGCGGCCCAGCACGCCGCACGACCATTCGTCGGCGACGCAGTGGTGCAGGTTCAGCACCAGGACGTGGGTGCTGTCGTCGCAGGTGACCAGGACGGCCCGGAAGACGGGGCCGCGCTCCAGGTCGAAGGGGTCCGCGATCTCCTCCTCGGCCACCCGCACGGCCGCGGCCGACCGCGCGACCGGGGGAAGATGCGACAGGTCGACCGTGCGCAGCGCGGCCGGGGCGGGCGGCAGCGGGACCTGACGGGGCGGGCTGTCGTCCCGGAACACCATGCGCAGCGTCTCGTGCCGCTCCACCAGGGCGTCCAGCGCCCGGCGGACCGCGTCCCGGTCCAGCGCCCCCGTCAGGCGCAGGACGCGGTGGACGCTGAAGGTGGAGTTGTCGGACAACAGGCGGTCCGCGACCCACAGGTTGTGCTGGACGGGCGCCAACGGGGCGCCCTCGGTGCCAGGACGGCGCGGTACGGCACTCGGGACACCCACGGGCGCCGCAGCGGTTCGAGACCTCCCGAGCAGCCGCTGCTTGAGCAACTCACGCTTCTCGGCGGTCAGTTCCCTCTTCATCGCCGCCGGCTCTTCCACTTCGGCGGCTTCTCCGGTCCACGTCGTCATGGCAGTTCGGTCACCGCGCCTGGCGGAGGCTGAGCGGCCGCATGTCGGTCCAGACCCGCTCGACGTGGTCGAGGCAGTCCTCCTTGGTGCCGGAGGTGCCCTCGTCGAACCACCCGTCGGGCAGGTCCCGCCCCTCGGGCCAGATCGAGTACTGCTCCTCGCCGTTCACCACCACGCGATACGTCTGAGCCACCATGTCCTCACCTCTCGAAAAGTCATTGCGGACGTGCGATCGGACGACCGGCACCGTCACGGGCCGGCCCGGAGCCCGCCGTACCGGATCGGCCGGGCGGGTCCGCCTTGCAGAACGGGCTGGTCGAGCCGGAGCGGCCGACCGCCCGGGGCGCTACGCAGCCAGGCGGCGCACCGCCACGAGGGCGAGTGCGTCGGCGTTCCGCTCCCGGAACAGGTCGCGGACCGTGATCCGCACACCCAGCCGCGAGCTGATGAGGGACACCGCGCGGGCGGCCGTCAGCGAGTCACCGCCGATGTCCAGGAACCCGCTGGCGGTGTCGGGCACCTCCGTCGCGCCCAGCACCTCCTGGAAGACCACGACGATCTTCCCGGCGATCTCCTGGGCCTCCTGTGTCGTGATTTCCACCGTCACCCTCTGCTCCCTTCAAGGCCGAATCATTCGGGATTCCGTGATTCTGCGATGCGGTGATTCCGTGCTTCCGCGGTATTGCGACCGAGGCCATTTCCATGCCCTCGACGCTTCCTCACTGTGACCGCGACACGGATGCCGGCTCCAGTCCCGCTCCCGCTCATCAACCTGCACGGCATGAAAGTGAGTGGGCGACATACGACACCCGAGGGACCGGTGGGATCCGCCCTGACCTGCGACAAAAGGGCGTAAGGGCGCTTGCCCGGCCAGGCGGAGATCTTCCCGGAGTTGTCACGGAAATCCGCCTCTACCGAAACTCAATTCCTGCTGGAATGCTCGTTCACCGCCGCCCAGGATCCTCTGGAACGGGCTCACGTCGGTCATGCACGGGCCGATTCCAACGGCCGGTATCGAATTTCTCGTGTGCTCGCCAGGCCAGCCGCGGGAAAGCCGCGACACCAGAAGGCGCCCACCCCGAAAGGCGACAGCCATGTTCCGAACCATGCTCAAGTCGAAGATCCACCGGGCCGCGATCACCCAGTGCGATCTGAACTACGTCGGATCCCTGACCCTCGACGCCGACCTCATGGACGCCGCCGACCTGCTCCCCGGCGAGCTGATCCACCTCGTGGACATCAACAACGGCAGCCGGCTCGAGACCTACGTGATCGAGGGCCCCCGGGGCAGCGGCATCATCGGCGTCAACGGCGCCGCGGCCCGCCTCGTCCAGAACGGCGACCTCGTGATCATCATCGCCTACGCGGCGGTACCGGACGCCGACGCGGCGAAGATCGAGCCAAGCGTCGTCTTCGTCAACGAGCGCAACGAGATCATCGACGAGGGCACGGCCCTCAGCGCAGCCCCCGGCGGCCACGGCCTGCTCGACGGAAGCGAGACGCACACGGCCTGACCGAAGGCGGACTCGGGTGACGGATGGTGAAGAGGTGCGACACGTACCTCTTCACCATCCGTCACCGCACACGCCACCGGCGTCGCCGGCTAGCCCTCGGCCGTCACCCGCAGCCGCCCGAACTCCTCCGCCATCGTCGCCGCCGTCCAGTGCGCGTTCAGTCCGCTCGGGTTCGGCAGCACCCACACCCGGGTGTCCCCGATCGTCCGCTCCTGCGGCCCCACCTGGGCCCCGCGGTCGGCGAAGGCGGCGCGGTAGGCGGTGACGCCCACCACCGCGAGCCAGCTCGGCCGGACCCGCGTCACCTTCGCGGTCAGCAGGCGTCCGCCCTCGGCGTACTCCTCGGCCGACAGTTCGTCGGCCCGTGCGGTCGCCCGGGCCACCACGTTCGTGATGCCGAGCCCGTACGACAGCAACTCGCCCTGCTCCGCGGGTTTCAGCAGCCGCGGGGTGAAGCCGGACAGGTGCAGGACCGGCCAGAAGCGGTTGCCGGGGCGGGCGAAGTGGTGCCCCGTGGCCGCCGTCATCAGGCCGGGGTTGATGCCGCAGAACAGGACGCGCAGGCCGTCCGCGAGCACGTCCGGGACGAGACGGTCGCGGGCGGCCTCCAGCTCCGCCGCGGTGAAGCGAGGGGAACGGCCGGTCAGAGGATCGCCCCGGGGGTGTAACCGGCGGCCTCCGGGTGCTGCTTGACGATCTCCTCGATCCGGCCGGCGACGACACCGACCTGGGCGGCGGCCGCGCCCGTGAAGGACAGCTTGTCGGCCATCAGCGCCGCCAGCTGCTCGCGGTCCAGCGGCAGCCGCTCGTCGGCGGCGAGCTTGTCGAGCAGGTCGTTGCGCTCGGCGCCCTGCTCGCGCATCGCGAGCGCGGTGGCGACGGCGTTCTCCTTGATCGCCTCGTGCGCGACCTCACGGCCGACACCCGCGCGCACCGCGCCCATCAGCACCTTGGTGGTGGCGAGGAAGGGGAGGTAGCGGTCCAGCTCCCGGGCGACGACGGCCGGGAAGGCGCCGAACTCGTCGAGGACCGTCAGGAAGGTCTCCAGGAGGCCGTCGAGCGCGAAGAAGGCGTCCGGCAGGGCCACCCGGCGCACCACCGAGCAGGAGACGTCGCCCTCGTTCCACTGGTCGCCGGCCAGCTCGCCGGTCATCGAGGCGTAACCGCGCAGGATCACCATCAGACCGTTGACGCGCTCGCAGGACCGCGTGTTCATCTTGTGCGGCATCGCCGAGGAGCCGACCTGGCCCGGCTTGAAGCCCTCGGTGACCAGCTCGTGCCCGGCCATCAGCCGGATCGTCTTGGCGAGGGAGGAGGGGGCGGCGGCCAGCTGTACGAGCGCGGTGACGACCTCGTAGTCCAGCGAGCGCGGATACACCTGGCCGACCGAGGTGAACGCCTGCGAGAAGCCGAGGTGCCGCGCGATCCGGTCCTCCAGCTCGGCCAGCTTCGCCGCGTCCCCGCCCAGCAGGTCCAGCATGTCCTGGGCGGTGCCCACCGGGCCCTTGATGCCGCGCAGCGGGTAGCGGGCGAGCAGCTCCTCGACGCGGCCGTACGCCACGAGGAGCTCGTCCGCGGCGGTCGCGAAACGCTTGCCGAGAGTGGTGGCCTGCGCGGCCACGTTGTGCGAGCGGCCGGCCATGACCAGCTCGGCGTACTCGCCGGCCAGCCTGCCCAGGCGGGCCAGGACGGCCGTCGTACGGTCCCGCATCAGCTCAAGCGAGAGGCGGATCTGGAGCTGCTCGACGTTCTCCGTCAGGTCCCGGGAGGTCATGCCCTTGTGCACGTGCTCGTGGCCGGCGAGGGCGTTGAACTCCTCGATCCGCGCCTTCACGTCGTGCCGGGTGACCTTCTCGCGCTCGGCGATGGAAGCCAGGTCGACGGTGTCGAGAACCCGCTCGTAGTCGGCGATCGCCGCGTCCGGCACCTCGATCCCGAGGTCCTTCTGGGCCCGCAGCACGGCGAGCCAGAGCTGCCGCTCCAGCTTCACCTTCTGCTCGGGCGACCAGAGCGTGGCGAGCTCGGCGGAGGCGTAGCGTCCGGCGAGGACGTTCGGGATACGGGGCTTGGCGGGCGCGGCTGAAGTCACGTGTACGGATTCTACTGGCGATTCCTGCAGGCCAGCGCCGCGGGCCCGCTCGTGTGAACGTACGAGAGCTGCGTCACCGCTCCGGTGAACTTGCGGAGCCGCGTCACCGCTCAGGAACGCCGGCCAGCTCCGCCAGGACGTCCGCGTGGCAGAGTTCCGGCGCGCACCAGCAGGCCAGGGTCCTTCCGCGCAGCCCGGCCACCAGTTCCAGCAGTTCGGGCCGCTCCAGCAGGTAGGCCCGGTACATCGCCATCACCTCGGCCCGGGTGCCGTCCCGCTTCTTCTTCGGGGTGTCGTAGGCGAAGGGGTTGTACAGCGGATGGCGGGGCAGGTCCCAGCCGCCCATCGTCCAGCGGCGGCCCACGTAGACGACGTCGGCGGGGGCGTGTTCCAGCCGGGGGCCGAACGCGTGGATCCGGCCCCTGACATTGATCACCCGGGTGGACACGGGAGCGCCCTCACGCCTCGTACGGCAGCAGCTCCGGGCGCTTCGGCTCGCGGCCGTCGCCCGAGGAGCGGCCGGTGAGGCGGCGGCCTATCCACGGCAGCAGGTGCTGCCGGGTGAAGCGGGCGTCCTCGACGCGGCGCGCGACCCAGCCGGGCGGCACCGTGGCCGGGATCGGCGTGCGCCACTCGGTGTCCTCGGGGTCGTGGCCGAGGGTCTGCCAGACCGCCTCGGCGACCCTGCGGTGCCCTTCCGCCGTCAGGTGCAGCCGGTCCACGTCCCACATCCGGGGGTCGGCGAGGGACGGCGCCCCGTACAGGTCGACGACCAGGGCACCGTGCCGCCCGGCCAGCTCGTCGACGACGGCGAAGAGCTCCTCCATGCGCGGCCGGAACCGTTCCAGGACCGGGCCCTGGCGGCCGGGGCTGCGCATCAGCACCAGTTGCTCGCAGGCCGGCGCCAACCGCTCCACCGCCTCGGTGAGCAGGTCCCGGACCCGGACCATGTCGCACTTGGGGCGCAGCGTGTCGTTGAGGCCGCCGACCAGCGTGATCACGTCGGGCCGCATCGCGACCGCCACGTCCACCTGCTCCTCGACGATCTGCCCGATCAGCTTGCCGCGCACCGCGAGGTTGGCGTAGCGGAAGCCGGGGGTGCGGGCGGCCATCCGGGCGGCGAGGAGGTCCGCCCAGCCTCGGTAGGAGCCGTCGGGCCGCAGGTCCGACATGCCCTCGGTGAAGGAGTCGCCGATCGCGACCAGGCTGGAGTGTGCGGGAAGCACCGGGTTCTTCTGCATGGCGACAGAGATGGTATCCCGGGGCGCATACCCGCTGGTCGGTCACTCCCTCCGGCTACGACTCCGGCGACGACCCCTCCGGCGACGACCCCTCCTCCGGGGAGGCCTACGCGTGCTGCCCGAACAGCTCCCGCAGCACGTCCTCCATCGTCACAAGACCCGCCAGCCGCCCGTCGTCGCCGCGCACGCCCGCCAGGTGGGTACGGCTGCCGCGCATCGCGGTGAGCACGTCGTCCAGCGGGGTGTCCTCCCGTACCCGGGCGATCGGCCGCATGTCCCGCAGCCGGAACGCCTCGTCCCGGGGCGAGGCGTCCAGCGCGTCCTTGACGTGCAGATAGCCGACGATCCGCCGCCCCTCGTCCACCACCGGGAACCGGGAGAACCCGGACTCCGCCGACAGCCGCTCCAGCTCCTCCGGGGTGACGCCCACGCGCGCGTAGACGACGCGTTCCAGCGGTACCACCACGTCCCGCACCGGCCGGCGGCCCAGCTCCAGGGCGTCGTGCAGCCGCTCCTGCGCCCGGTCGTCGATCAGACCCGCCTCGCTGGCGTCCTTGACGATCTCGGCCAGTTGGGCGTCCGTGAAGGTCGCCGCGACCTCGTCCTTGGTCTCCACGCGGAGCAGCCTGAGCAGGGTGTTGGCGAACGCGTTGATCGTGAAGATCACCGGACGCAGTGCCCGGGACAGCGCGACCAGGGGAGGCCCGAGGAGCAGGGCGCTGCGCACCGGCTCGGCCAGCGCCACGTTCTTCGGCACCATCTCGCCGAGCAGCATGTGCAGGTAGGTCGCGACGGACAGCGCGATCACGAAGGACACGGCATGGCCCGCGCTCGTGGGCACGCCGACCGCGTGGAACACCGGCTCCAGGAGATGCGCGATCGCGGGCTCCGCGACCACGCCGAGGACCAGCGTGCACAACGTGATGCCCAGCTGGGCGGCGGCAAGGAGCGCGGAGACGTGTTCCAGCCCCCACAGCACGCTCCTGGCCCGCCGGTCGCCGGCCTCCGCGTGCGGCTCGATCTGGGAGCGGCGCACGGAGATCAGCGCGAACTCGGCGCCGACGAAGAACGCGTTCACGACCAGCGTCGCGAAACCGATCAACAGCTGTACGGCGGTCACCGCTGCCCCTCCTGCTCCGTCGTCCCGCCGGCGAGCGGCGCGTGCAGCAGCACCCGGGCCGCCCGCCGTCCCGACGCGTCCACCACGTCGAGCCGCCAGCCGGCGACCTCGACGCCGTCCCCGGTCTCCGGTATCCGGCCCAGCTCGGCCGCGACCAGCCCGGCCAGCGTCTCGTACGGCCCCTCGGGCGGCCGGAGGCCCACGCGCGCCAGCTGGTCCATGCGGGCCGCGCCGTCCGCCGAGTAGAGCGCGCGGCCCGTCGCGTCGGCACCGGCGGGGGCGAGGTCGGGCGTCTCGTGCGGGTCGTGCTCGTCGCGGACCTCGCCGACGACCTCCTCGACGATGTCCTCCAGGGTGGCGACCCCGGCGGTACCGCCGTACTCGTCGATCACGACGGCCATCGTGCGCCGGCCGCCGAGGCGGTCCAGGAGACGGTCGACGGTCAGGGACTCGGGGACCAGCAGGGGCTCGCGCATCACCTGGGCGACCCGGACCCGGGACCGCTCCTCGGCGGGCACGGCCACGATGTCCTTGATGTGGGCGGTGCCGACGACCGAGTCCAGGCTGTCCTCGTAGACCGGGAAGCGGGACAGGCCGGTCGCCCGGGTCGCGTTCGCCACGTCCTCGCAGGTCGCCCGGACCTCCAGGGCGACGACCTGGACGCGCGGGGTCATCACGTTCTCGGCCGTGAGGTCGGCGAGGTTGAGCGTGCGCACGAACAGCTCGGCGGTGTCCGCCTCCAGCGCCCCCTGCTTGGCGGAGTGCCGGGCCAGCGCGGCCAGCTCCTGGGGCCCGCGCGCGGAGGCCAGCTCCTCGGCGGGCTCCACGCCGAACCGCCGTACCAACCGGTTCGCGGTGTTGTTCAGATGCGTGATGAACGGCCCGAAGGCCGCGCTGAACCAGCGCTGGGCGTTGCCCACCCGCTTGGCCACGGCCAGCGGTGCGGAGATCGCCCAGTTCTTGGGCACCAGCTCGCCGACGACCATCAGGAACACCGTGGACAGCGCGGTACCGATCACCAGCGCGAGCGAGCTCGCCGCCGACGCCCCGATGCCCACCGCCTCCAGCGGGCCGGCCAGCAGCTTGGCGATCGAGGGCTCGGCGAGCATGCCGACCACCAGGTTGGTGACCGTGATGCCGAGCTGCGCCCCCGAGAGCTGGAACGTCAGGTTCCGTACGGCCTTGAGGGCGCCGGCCGCCCCGCGCTCGCCGCGCTCCACAGCGCGTTCCAGCTCGCCGCGCTCGACCGTGGTCAGGGAGAACTCGGCCGCGACGAAGGCACCGCAGGCGAGCGACAGCAGGATCGCCACCAGCAGGAGGAGCACTTCGGTCATCGGGTCACCTCCGTCCCATGATCGGGCAGGGCGGTCGGGACCGCGCGGCGTTGCCGAAGGACAGGACTGGGAGGCTCGCCCATGGCTGGACGCTCACACACCTTTCATCGAGGAAGGACGACGACTCCCCCAATAGTAAAGGATCGGCAAAGTGGTGTCAGAGGCCGTCGTCCGTCAGCGGCTTCACCCACCGCCGCCACTGCTCCTGGGGCTGGTACCCGGCCGCCCGCCAGGCATGTTGCGCGGTCTCGTTGCGGACCAGCACCATCGCGTCCGCGCGCCGTCCGCCCAGCCGCAGGAAGCGCTCGTCGGCCGCCGTCAGCAGGGCCGAGCCGATGCCCCGGCGGCGCCGCTCGGGATGCACCGCCAGCCGGTACAGATGGCAGCGCCAGCCGTCGAAGCCGGCGATCACCGTGCCGACGAGTTCACCGTCCAGCTCGGCGAGGAGCAGGGCCTCGGGGTCGGTGGCGAGGAGACGGTCCACGCCACCGCGGTCGTCGCTGATGCTGGTGCCCTCGGCCGCCGTCTTCCAGAAGGCGAGCACGGCGTCGAGGTCTCCGGACGTGGCAGCCCGTATGCGCAGATCGGTCATGCGGTGATCACATCACGGCCGTTCCCGCCCGTAAGCGATTTCCATTATGCGGACAGCTCCGCCAGCACCGGCGCGAACGCCTCCATGTACGGCTCCAGGACGGTCAGATACGAGAACCCGTACCGGTCGCGCAGTCCTCGCACCCGCCCGGCGACCTCCTCCAGCGTGCCGACCAGGACCGTGGGCAGGGCGAGGACCTGCTCCAGGGTCAGCTCGGGCCGCCGCTCCAGGACGGGGCCGAGCGCGGACGAGGGGGAGTCGGTGACCGCCGCGACCTGGATGAGCAGGTTCCGTTCGGCGGCCTCGGCGCGCGTCACCGCCAACTCCCCGTAGCGGTCCACCCGTTCGTCGAGTTCCTCGGCCGTGACCGGATCCAGGCGGCCCTCCGCGCTCCCCGGCACCAGGCGGGCCCCGGTGAAGGCCGCGATGTCCGCGTGCTCGGCGGTCAGCCGCAGCATCCGGTCACCGTTGCCGCCGATCAGCAGCGGCACCCCGGCCCCGTCCGACTTCAGCAACTCCTCTACCGTGCGCCGCAGATGGTCCACCCGCTCGCGCGGCGAGCCGAACGGCAGCCCGGCCCGGTCGTGCTCCGCCCGTACATAGCCGGTGCCGAGGCCGAGTTCGAGACGGCCGCCGGTCAGCGCGGCGGTCGTCGCCACCTCGCGGGCCAGCAGCACGGGGTTCCAGAAGCCCGCGTTGAGCACGAACGTGCCGAGCCGGGGCCGTTCGGTCGCCTCGGCCGCCGCGACCAGCGCCGGGAAGGGCGCCGGCATGCCCAGGTGGTCGGGGACGAGGATGACGTCGTACCCGAGTTCCTCGGCACGCCGGCACTTCGCGCGCCACTCGCCGGCCGACGCGGGCGTGAGCAGACTGACCCCGAAACGGAACGGGCGCGGCATGAACTCTCCTTCGCCGAAGACGACTTGGGTCACTCGTGCGCGATGGCCGCCAGCACGTTCATCCGTGACGCGCGCAACGCCGGCAGCAGCGCGGCCACGATCCCCACGACCGCCGACCCGATCACGACCGCCACGATCGTGCCCCACGGGACGGCGAGGGCCTTCATGCCCTGGAGCGCCAGCACCTGCTGCGTGCACACGCCCCACACCAGGCCCAGCGCCAGCCCCAGCACCGCGCCGAACACCGCGATCACCACCGACTCCAGCCGGATCATCCGGCGCAACTGCCGCCGGGCCAGCCCGATGGCGCGCAGCAGCCCGATCTCCCGGGTGCGCTCCACGACCGACAGGGCCAGGGTGTTGACCACCCCGAGCACCGCGATCACGATCGCGAGCCCGGGCAGCGCGTAGACGAGGTAGAGCAGCACGGCGATCTGGTCGTGCACCAGCTTCTTGTAGTCGGCCTGGTCACGGACCTGCACCTGCGGATACGGCGCCAGCGTCCGCTCCAGCCGCGAGCGCAGCTGGTCGGCGCTGGTGCCCGGGGCCCGGTTCACGTACAGCGACGAGTCCTGGCCGTCGGGGACGTACTTCTCCACCGTGGCGATGCCGAAGAACAGCCCGCCCTGGGTACCGAAGCCGCTGCCGCTGTCCTGGTCGGTGAGGGCGCCCACCTTCATCTCGGCCCGCTTCCCGCCCTGGAACTCGACCGGGAGCACGCTGCCCAGGCGCACCTTGTGGTCCTCGGCGAAGGTGATGTCCATGCCGAGGCTGCCGGGGGCCAGCGCCGCCGCGGTGTCGCCGCCCTTGTAGGCGACATGGGCGACCTCGTCGACCTGCGGGTCGTACCCGGCGGCGGTCGTGGTGACCCGCTTGCCGTCCGGCAGCCGTACCGCCACCGGCGCGAACCGCTGCCGTACGACGAGCCCCACGCCCTCGGTGCCGCGCACCTTGTCGGTGATCTCCCGGGTGAACGGCAGGAAGTTGCCGTTCTGGACGACGAAGTCGGCGCCCAGCGTCCTGTCGATCTGCTGGTCGAAGGACTTGGACATGGAGGCGCTGGCCACCGACATCCCGCCGACCAGGGCGAGCCCCACCATGAGCGCGGCGGCGGTGGCGCCGGTGCGACGCGGGTTGCGCAGGGCGTTGCGCTGGCTCATCCGGCCGACCGAGCCGAAGAGGGCGGGGAAGGCCCCGCCGAGGACCCGGATGACGGGCCGGACCAGCAGCGGGCCCGCGATGACCGTCGCGACCAGGGTCAGGACGACCCCGAGGCCCAGCAGCGAGGCGGCGGAAGCGGTCTTGGTCGCCGTGGCGCAACCGGCGAGGGCCGCGGCCCCGAGCACCCCGACGATCCCGCCCACGATCGCCCGGGTCCTGAGCGGCTTGCCCACCCCGGCGATCTCGGCGTCCGCGAGCGCCGCCATCGGCGACACCGTGGCCGCGCGCCGGGCGGGCAGATACGCGGCGACGAAGGTGACGCCGACGCCCACGACGTAGGCGGCGACCGGCGTGCCCCAGCCGACGACCATCTCGGTGGCCTTGAGGTTCATCCCGAACGCGCTCATCAGCTTGATCAGCCCGAACGCCAGCCCGACCCCGGCGCCCAGGCCCAGCGTCGAACCGACGAGACCCAGCAGCACCGCCTCGGTGAGCACGGACCGCCGCACCTGCCGCCGGTCGGCGCCGAGGGCGCGCAGCAGCCCCAGTTCCCTGGTGCGCTGGGCGATCAGCATGGAGAAGGTGTTGACGATGAGGAAGACGCCCACCAGGGTGGCGATCCCGGCGAATCCGAGCATCACGTACTTGATGACGTCGAGGAAGCCACCGAGGTCCGCGGCCGACGACTTCGCCTGCTCGTCGGCGGTCTTCAGGTCGTACGTGCCGGTCCCGATCGCCGCGCCGATCCGGGCCTTGAGCGTGGCGTCCGGCACTCCCTGCGCCGCGTCCACCGAGATGCTGGTGGCCCGGCCGGGCGAGCCCAGCAGCTCCTTCGCGGCCACCGCCGGGTCGAGGAAGACCAGGGCCGCGCCGGGGTTGGTGGTGGTGAAGGTGGCGATGCCGACGATCTCCACCTCGAAGGTGCCGGGCTGGGCCTGCACGGTCAGCGTGTCGCCGATCCGGACGTCCTTCTTGTCGGCGGTGTCCGCGTCGAGCAGCGCCTGGCCTGCGCCCCGCGGGACGTGTCCCGAGGTGAGCTTCACGGGGCTGCGGTGGGTGAGGTACCAGTCGGTGGCGATGGTCGGGGCGCCGGTGGTCGGGCCGACCGACTTGTTGTGGCTGTCGACCACCACGATGTTCTGCACCGAGACGTCGGCGTGGGTGTCCGCGACCCCGTCGACCTTCGCCACCTTGCCCGCCAGCGCGGCCGGCACGGTCTGGACGGCCCCGGTCGGCACCGACGACTTGAGGTCCTGCTTCGGCTCCACCGTCACGTCGGCGGAGGTGGAGGCGAACAGCCGGTCGAAGGTGCGGGTGACGGTGTCGGAGAAGATCAGGCTGCCCGCGACGAACGCCACGGACAGGACGATGGCCAGCGCGGACAGCATCAGCCGTCCCTTGTGGGCCAGGAAGCTCCGCAGGGTTGCCCTGAGCACCGGGTCAGTCCTCCCCGGGTCCCGTGGACCCGTCGCCCACGTCGGTCCCCGTGGACCCGCGACCTGCGTCGGACCCGCGACCTACGTCGAACCGCTTCATCCGTTCCAGCACGGCCTCCGCCGTCGGCCCCTCCATCCGGTCCACGATCCGGCCGTCCGCGAGGAAGAGCACCAGGTCGGAGTGGGCGGCGGCGCCCGGGTCGTGGGTCACCATGACGACCGTCTGGCCGAGCTGGTCCACCGCGTCCCGCAGGAATCCCAGCACCTCGAGACCCGCCCGTGAGTCCAGGTTCCCGGTCGGCTCGTCGGCGAAGATCAGCTCAGGGCGGGAGGCCAGCGCCCGCGCGCAGGCCACGCGCTGCTGCTGGCCGCCGGAGAGCTGGGCGGGCCGGTGCTTGAGCCGGTCCCGCAGCCCGAGCGTGTCGATGACCTGGTCCAGCCACTTCTCGTCGGGCTTCTTGCCCGCGATGTCCATGGGCAGGGTGATGTTCTCGGCGGCGTTCAGCGTCGGGATCAGGTTGAACGACTGGAACATGAACCCGATCCGGTCCCGGCGCAGCCGCGTCAGGTCGCGCTCGCGCAGCCCGGTGATCTCGGTGCCGCCGAGCCAGACCTGACCGGCCGACACGGTGTCCAGCCCCGCCAGGCAGTGCATCAACGTGGACTTTCCGGAGCCCGACGGCCCCATGACCGCGGTGAAGCGGCCCCGCGCGATGTCCACGTCCACCGAGTCCAGCGCGAGCACCGCCGTCTCGCCCGCTCCGTACGCCTTGGTCAGCCCGCGCGCACGGGCCGCGACCCCGTCCGCGGCGGGCGCCTCCGCAGCTGCTGTGGACAAGACTGCCTCCCCGTGTCGCACGACGGTCGTCCGGCCTCTTCGCCCCGCCTCTTTGTCCGGGTCGAGCGTAGTGTGACCCGTCCCACAGCCGGTATCACTTTTCGATTCCGATGCGCGCTTGCCGTTGCTAGCGGATCCGCGCTAGCTTCGAGTCATGGCGAAGACCCAGCTGAACGTGCGCGTGGACGAGGACACCGCCAGGGCGGCCCGCGAACGCGCTCTCGCGCGCGGTATGAGCGTCAACCGCTACATAGAGGAACTGGTCATGCAGGACACGGGTGAGGCCGGCCGCACGTTCGTCGAGGCCGCTGCCGATTTCATGAAGCAGTACGAGTCCGTCTTCGCCGAGGAGTTCGGCGAGACGCACGGTACGGACACGTCTGACAAGACCGAAGGCCGTCACTGATCCCTTGAGCGACCTGACGATCGACCTCGCCTGGCTCCTCATGCTCGCCGAACAGAAGACCCCCGGTGACCCCCAGGTCACCGACTGGGGTGCGCTGATCGCCGCCGTGGCCAGGCACCGGGCCGAGATATTCGACGTCCCCGTCTACGACTCCCCGCAGGCCCGCGCCGCCGCCCTGCTCCAGCTGCTGATCCACGTCCCGGCCCTGGAGCGCTCGAACGCCCTGTTCGCGTCCTCGGTCGCCTACGCCTACCTGGTGGCCAGCGGCCTCAAGGTCGTCACCTCGCCCGAGCAGGTCCGCGACCTGGCCCGGCTGGTCAAGAACGGCGAGGCGAGCGTCGCCGACATCGCCGAGGAACTGCGCCGCTGGAGCCTGTGACCGGCCCGCGGAGCCTGGATCAGGCCTCCGAAGGCTTGCGTGCGACGCCCAGCGCGCAGTACGAGGAGGGCAGCCGGGGGCCGTTCTCCGGCAGGAACACCCGGCGGTACGGGCCGAGTTCGAACCCGGCCGCGCGCAGTTCGGCGAGCGGTTCCCGGGACAGATGGCAGCCGCCGGCCAGCAGCGGCCACACCGTCCGGTCCAGGGTCCGCTGGGTGAACCGCATGGCCGGGCCACCGCCCGCGCCGTGCTCGAAGAACCGCAGCTCACCGCCCGGCCGCAGGACCCGCCGCACCTCCGCGAGCGCCCGCCGCACATCCCGGACGCTGCACAGCACCAGCGAGCACACCGCCGCGTCGAAGGCCTCGCTCTTCACCGGCAGCGCCTCCGCCGCACCCGGCACCACGTCCACCGGGACGTCGGCGCGCACGGCGGCCTCCGCCGCCAACTGCCGCAGGGTGCGTTCCGGTTCGATCGCCACGACCTCCGCGACCGAACGTGGGTAGCGGGCGAAGTTGAGCCCGTTGCCCGCGCCGATCTCGATCACCCGCCCGGACAGCCCGGAGAGCAGCCGCTCCCGGATCGCGGCCATCCCGAGACCGGTCTCGGCGGAGACGCTGCAGCGGGCGTAGAAACGCGCGAACAGCGGGTGGTGGACGGGATCCCGCACCGGTGTCCCGGCGCCGGCGGACATCAGCCGCATGACGGACCTCCCGACGGAAGCGGGTCTACGGTGATTGTCCCCCGTTGCGGCCCGTCGCACCCCCGCTGCCGCGGACGGCTCAGCCGATGAAGTCGCGCACCTGCTCGTAGACGCCGTAGTCGTTGTTCATGTCGGTGTGCGAGATGCAGCCGACGTCGACGTTGGTCGCCCCGCTCAGCTCCGCCGAGGTGTCCGGGTCGATCGCCGCGTCGCAGTCCGACCAGTACGCCGCGTACGAGACGCTGCCGGGCGTCTCGTCGCCGGAGTTCAGGGCGGTCAGGAAGGAGCTGCCGGTCGTCATCTCCTTGCAGGACGTGTACAGCCACCCGCACAGCGAGGCGACGCTGGTCCCGTGGTTCACCCCGGCGACCGACACGAAGTGGTCCACGTACGAGGTCCCGCCGAGGTTCTTCAGGTAGTAGCGGCTGTTGAGCGCACCCATGGAGTGCACCACCAGGTCCACCTTGGAGGCGCCGGTCTTGGAGAGGACGGACTGGATGTAGGTGGACAGCGTCGAGGCGGTGGTGACGTTCGACTTCGTCCAGTCGTACGAGATCGCGTACAGCTCCGAGGACGAGTAGCCGTCCGCCTCGAAGTCCGCGATCCAGTCGTCCCAGCTGCTGGAGTCGCTGCTCAGACCGTGTACGAACACGATCGGGTCGTGGCTCGCCGCGTGCGCGGTGCCGGCACTCAGGGGGAGGGACAGAAGGAGCGAACCGGCTATCGCCGACAGAGCGGTTGCGATGCGACGCTTGGCGCGTTGCATGATGCCTCCTGAAACGGGTGGGGTTGTTCAGGAGTGTCGGGACAGGTCTACGCGCGGCGCATCGGCGAAGTCGCCAGTCTTTACGAGTCAACTAACTCGCCAGTAACGTCTTTGGTGTGGTGATTCCGGTGAACCCCCCACCTCTGGACCGCACTTCGCCACCGCAGCCGACCGACGCGGGGCCGTGCCCGGCTTCGGCGCTCCCCGAGGGCGTCCGCGCCCGGGTGCTCCACGTCGTATACGAAGACCAGCGCGCCGTGGCCGAACTCGTGCCGCGTCTCACCGAACGGCAGGCGGCCGGCGCCGACCCGCTGCCGGTCGAACCGGCGGAACTCGCACCGGGGTTGCTCCGTACCCTGCGCCGGGAGATCCGCGCCCTGCCCGACGAGACCCGGCTGCTGTTGCTGCTCGCCGCCGCCGACCAGTACCCGGTCGCCACCCACGCCTTCCTGCGCGCGGTCACCGCCGGCCGGCTCGACACCCGCCCGCTGGAGGCGGCCGAGGCGGCCGGGGTCGCCCACGCCAGTGCCGGCGGGGTGTTCTTCCGGGATCCCTGGACCCGGATCGCCGCCTACGAGACCGGCTCGGCGGCCGACCGCCGCGAAGCCCATCTGCTGCTCGCCCGGGTGCTGGGCGGCAAGGCCGAGACGGCCCGCCGCTCCTGGCACCGGGGCGCCGCGGCACTGGGCCCCAGCGCCCGGCTCGCGGCGGAACTGCGCACCGCCGCCGACCGGGCCCGCTGCGAGGGGCGCCCCGCCCTGGCCCGCGCCCTCGCCGAGCGCGCCGCCGACCTCTGCCCCGACCCGCCCGAGGCGGGCCGGCTGCTCGCCCTGGCCGCCGCCGACGCCTGGCGCTCCGGAGAGCCCGACCGGGCGAGACGGCTCGCCGCCCGCACCGACAACTCCGCCCTCGACGGCGTGCTCGCGCTCAGAGCCGGCAACGCCGCCGAGGCCTTCGACGCCCTGCTCACCGCCGCCGTCCGGCAGGAACGTTCCGCCGATGCCGTGGAACTCCTCGCCCTCGCCACCGAGGCCGCCGTCTACACCGGTGACCTGAGACGCTGCCGCGAGGCCCACGTCCTGGCCCAGTGGCTGGACCTCCCGCCGTCCGGCATCCTCGCCGCCCTCGCCTGCGCCGTCGAGGGCCGCTACGCAGAGGCCCGCGTCCTCCTCAAGGGCACCGCGGGCCGCTGCGGGCCCGGCGGCGACCCCGGTCCGCTGATCCACTCCGGCATCGCCGCGCTGATGCTCGGCGACCACACCCGGACCGTCACCGCCACCCTCCGGGCCGCCGCCTCCGCCCGGTCGCGCGGCATCCCGGGGACGGTCGCCCAGGCCATGGAGTTCCGCGCCTACGCCGACTTCTGGACCGGCCGCCCCCGGGCCGCCGAGGCCGCCGCCCGGGAGGCCCTGCGCCAGGCCCACGCCACCGGGCAGGACAACGGGGCCTGCCATCTCCAGGCCGCGCTCGCCATGTTCGCCGCCGTCACCGGCGACGAAGAGGCCTGCCGGGAGCGCGCGGCGGCGGCCCGTTCGCACGCCCTGGCCCACGGACTGGGGCTGCCCGCCGCCCTCGCCCAGTGGGCGCTGGCCTTCCTCGACCTGACCAACGGCCGCTTCCCGGCGGCGGCCGCCCGGCTGCGCGCCCTCGCCGGGTTCGGCCCCGGACACGGCCACCGGGCCATCCGGCACCTGGCCACCCCGCACTACGTCGAGGCCGCCGTCCGCACCGGCGACACCCGGGTCGCCCGCGCCGCGCACGCCGACTACCACCGCTGGGCCACCGCCGTCCGCAGCCCCGACGACCTCGCGCTCAGCGCCCGCTGCCGGGCCCTGCTCGCCCCCGGCGCCGAGGCCGTCCAGCACTACCGGGCCGCACTGGACCTGCACGCCCGGGGCACCCGGGACTTCGAACGCGCCCGCACCGAGCTGCTGTTCGGCGGTGCGCTGCGCCGGCTGCGGCAGCGCACCGAGGCGCGCGACCGGCTGCACAGTGCCCGGGAGGCCTTCGAGTCCTTCGGCGCCCCGCACTGCGCCGCCCAGGCCCGCGCCGAACTCCGCGCCCTCGGGACGCCGTTGACCCCGCACTCCGGAACCGACCCGGCCGCCGTGCTCACCGCCCAGCAGCTGATGGTCGCCCGGATGGCAGCCGACGGCGCCACCAACCGCGAGATCGCCGACCGGCTCAACCTCAGCCCGCGCACCATCGACCACCATCTGCGGGGGGTCTTCAGCCGGTTGGGCATCCGCTCGCGGATCGAACTGGTCCGGTTGCTCGGCGAGTCGCACTGAGGAGCGGCTCCCCGTGGTTGAGTGCGGCGCCGTCATGGCCGGTCGCGCAGTTCCCCGCGCCCCTTCGGGGGCGCCGGTGGAGCGCCCCTTCCAGGGGCGCGGGGAACTGCGCGACCAGCCCCCACACAGCCGCACCCGACCATCGAGTCGCGCTACCGAAGGCGGAACGCTGTCACGGGTCGCCTTTCCAAGTGGGCTCCTTCGAGAAGCCGTTCGGGCCCGTCAGACTGATGCCGAGCTTGCTGAGCCCCGTGAGCACCCTGAGCGAACGGGCAGGAACGGGCGTGCGGCTGCCGGCGTGGAGGAGTGCGGAGTGGGGTCGGGATGACGGTGGAGTTCGGCGTGCTGGGCAGTGTCGAGGCCGATATCGACGGCCGGTCCGCGTCGCTGGGGCATGCCCGCCAACGGGTCGTGCTGGCCGTGCTGCTGGTGGACGTCAACCGCCCGGTGACGACCGATCAGCTGGTGGACCGCGTCTGGGGAGACCGTCCGCCGCGGCAGGCCGTCACCACCCTGCGCGGTTACCTCTCCCGGCTGAGACAGGCCCTGGCCGCCACGCGCGAGGCGGCCATCGCGCGGCAGCCGGGCGGTTACGTCCTGAACGCCGCCGACACCGTGACCGTGGACATGCACACCTTTCGGCTGTTCCTGACCAGGGCCCGTGCCACCGCCGACGACACCCGTGCCGCGGCCCTTTTCGAACAGGCCCTGCGGCTATGGCGCTCGGAACCCTTCGCGACCTTGGACACCCCTTGGTTGAACGCCCTGCGCGACACCCTGGTCCAGGAACGGCAGGCAGCCCAACTCGACCTGGACGACCTGCGATTACGCCTCGGACAGCATGCGGCGATGCTGCCCGGCCTGTCGGCCGGCGCGGCGGCGCGTCCGCTGGACGAACGCCTGGCCGCCCAGCTGATGCTCGCCCTGCACCGCAGCGGCCGCTCCGCCGAGGCTCTGGACCACTTCCACCGGACCCGCGGCCGACTGGCCCGGGAACTGGGCATCGACCCGGGGCAGGCGCTGCGGGACGCCCAGAGCGCGGTCCTGGGCCAGGGCACCGCCGGCACAACCACCCCGCGGGAGCGAGAACCGGCGCGGCCGATCACGCCTCCCGCCCAACTGCCCCTGTCCGTCGCGGCCTTCACCGGCCGTGCGGACGAACTCGCCAGCCTTGACGCCCTGCTCCCCGGCACCGACGCGTCCGGGACAGGTCCGGCGCGGCCCGCCGCGGTGGTCGTCCCGGCGATGTCGGGCACCGCAGGAGTGGGCAAGACCGCGCTGGCCGTGCACTGGGCGCACCGGGTGCGCGACTCCTTCCCCGACGGGCAGTTGTACGTGGACCTGCACGGATTCGACCCGGGCGGCTCCGTGCTGAGCCCGGCCGACGCGGTCCGGGGGTTCCTGGACGCCCTGGGGGTGCCCCCGGCCCGCATCCCGCGGGGACTGGAGGCGCAGACGGGCCTCTACCGGAGTCTGCTGGCCGGCCGGAGGGTACTCGTGGTGCGTCACCGGATGGACGTACGCGCCGTACGTGGACGACAGCGCCGCGGCCAACGGGTCCGTTCCGCACTGCTGACCAGGTCCGCCCCGGCCGGCCCGAGGACGTGGTCCGCGGGCCGGCCCCGGGCCGGTGGCGGACACTGCCGTCTCGGATCCGGGCGCCGATGTCAGTGCTCCCGGGCAGCACAGAGGTGAGCATGCGAACCCGACGACGCGGCGAGTACGCGTGCCAGGTGTCGCGAGCCGGACTCCCGTTCTGTCCGGGGCTCTAGGGCGCCTCCCGAATCCGGAACGCCTCCGCGTCCCAGCTCCCGTCCAGCCGTGCCGACAGCCAACCCGGCGCCACCGCGCGGAAGTCGGCGGGCTCCAGCGCCCCCGCCCCCGCGGGCAGCGCGCCGAGCAGCGGCGCCCCCGCCACCTCCGGCAGGTCGGCGACGTTGCACCGCGACGCAAGATCGGGGGAGTCCGGCCAGCTCCCGATCACCACCCCGAGCAACTCCAGCTCACGAAAGCGCAGTTCACGCGCCGTCAGCTCGGTGGTGTTCAGTGTGCCGAGCCCCGCCGACGCCACCACCAGCACCGGCGCGTTCAGCAGCCGGGCCGCGTCCGCCAGTGTGCCGCCCGCCGCGTCGAACCGGACGAGCAGGCCGCCCGCGCCCTCGACCAGCACCAGCTCGTGCTCGGTGGCCAGCTTGGCGGCGGCCTCGGCCACGTCCTGCGGCCGAACAGGCGGCATCCCCGCCCTGCGGGCCGCCGTGCCCGGCGCCAACGGCTCGGGGAAACGGGCGACTTCGACCGCCGTCACGGCCCCCGCGAGCCGCGCGACCTCGTCGGCGTCCCCGCGCTCGTCGGGTCGTACCCCCGTCTGCGCGGCCTTCAGGACCGCCACCGAGCGGCCGGCGGCGACCGCGGCGGCGGCGACCGCGGCCGTGGTGACCGTCTTGCCGACCTCCGTGCCCGTCCCCGTGATGACCAGGATCGGCATGCTCATCCCTCCCGCGCCGCGGCGCACACCGCGCGCGCGATCCGTGCCACGTCCGCGTCACCCGTGACGTACGGCGGCATCGTGTACACGAGGTCGCGGAACGGCCGCAGCCACACGCCCTCGCGCACCGCGGCGGCCGTGGCGACCCTCATGTCGACCTCGTGGTCGAGCTGTACGACCCCGATGGCCCCGAGGACCCGGACGTCCCGTACGCCGGGGAGTTCCCGGGCCGGCGACAGGCCCTCCCGCAGCCCCGCCTCGATCCGCTTCACCTCCGCGAGCCAGTCCTGGCCGAGCAGCAGCCCGAGCGAGGCGCAGGCGACCGAGGCCGCGAGCGGGTTGCCCATGAACGTCGGCCCGTGCGCCAGCACCGGCACCTCGCCCCGTGAGATCCCCGCGGCCACCTCGGGCGTGCACAGGGTCGCCGCCATCGTCAGGTAACCGCCGGTCAGCGCCTTGCCGACGCACATCACGTCCGGCGTGACGGCCGCGTGGTCCGCCGCGAACAGCGCGCCGGTGCGGCCGAAGCCGGTCGCGATCTCGTCGAACACCAGCAGCACGTCGTGCGCGTCGCACGCCTCCCGCAGCACCCGCAGGTAGGCGGGGGAGTGGAAGCGCATCCCGCCGGCGCCCTGCACCACCGGCTCCACGATCACCGCGGCCAGCTCGTGCGCGTGCCGCTCGATCACCGAACGCAGATGCCCGGCGTACGAGTCGTCGTACTCCGCCGGCGGCGCGTCGGCGAACACCTGGCGGGGCAGCACCCCGGACCAGAGCTCGTGCATGCCGCCCTCGGGGTCGCAGACCGACATCGGCTGCCAGGTGTCGCCGTGGTAGCCGCCGCGCCAGGTCAGCAGGCGCTGCTTGGCGGGGCGGCCGAGGGAACGCCAGTACTGCAGGCACATCTTCACCGCGACCTCGACCGACACCGACCCCGAGTCGGCGAGGAAGACGTGCTCCAGGCCGACGGGCGTGATGTCGACCAGGAGCTTCGCCAGGCGGACGGCGGGCTCGTGGGTGAGCCCGCCGAACATCACATGGCTCATCCGGCCCAGCTGGTCGTGCGCGGCCTCGTTGAGCACCGGGTGGTTGTAGCCGTGGATCGCCGACCACCACGACGACATGCCGTCGACCAGCTCGCCCGAGCCGTCCGCGAGCCGCAGCCGGACCCCGCTCGCCGATTCCACGACGAGCGGTTCGGCCCGGCCGGGCATCGGGCCGTACGGATGCCAGACGTGCCGGCGGTCCAGCTCCAGCAGCTCGGGGACGCTCAGAGCGGGGTCAGGCATTGGGCGCGAGATCCGTTCCGGCACCCCGGCGGCGGACGGCGACCAGGTCGGTGCGCGGCTCGCCGGCGGCGACGGCGACAGCCTCGGGCGCGCCTTCGTGGGAGCCGCACACCGACCCGCACCCGGCACCCTCGCCCGCGTGGGACGCGCAGCCCGCGCCTTCCGCCGCGTGCGACCCGCACCCGCCGCCCTCGGCCCCGTGCGACCCGCAGCCGCCGCCCTGGACCTCGGCCCGGTGCCGCGGCAGCGTCACCTCGTCCGCGCCCTCCACGGTGAACCCGGCGTCCGCGATCATCTCCAGGTCGGCCTGGCCGGCCTGGCCCTCGGTGGTCAGGTAGTCGCCGAGGAAGATCGAGTTGGCCAGGTGCAGCGCGAGCGGCTGCATGGTGCGCAGATGGACCTCACGGCCGCCCGCGATCCGGACCTCCACGTCGGGGCAGACGAACCGCACCATCGCCAGGATCCGCAGACAGCGCTGCGGGGTGAGGTTCCACTCCTTGGCCAGCGGGGTGCCCTCGACCGGGATCAGGAAGTTCACCGGAACGGAGTCAGGGTCCAGCTCGCGCAGCGAGAAGACCACGTCGACCAGGTCCTCGTCACTCTCGCCCATGCCGGCGATCAGACCGGAGCAGGCCGACAGCCCCGCCGCGTGCGCCTTGTTGACCGTGTCCACCCGGTCGGCGTACGTGTGCGTGGTCGTGATCTCCCCGTACGTCCCCTCGGACGTGTTCAGGTTGTGGTTGTAGGCGTCCGCGCCCGCCTCGCGCAGCCGCTCCGCCTGGCCGTCGGAGAGCAGGCCGAGACAGGCGCACACCTCGACGCTCTCGTTCTGCTCCTTGATCGCCTTGATGGTGCCCGCCACCCGGTCCACGTCCCGGTCGGTCGGACCACGCCCGCTCGCCACCAGGCAGACCCGCTTGGCGCCCCCGGCCAGGCCCGCGGCGGCCGCCTTCGAGGCCTCGTCGGGTTTCAGCCAGCTGTACTTCAGGATCCCGGTGGACGAGCCCAGCCGCTGCGAGCAGTAGGAGCAGTCCTCGGGGCACAGGCCCGACTTGAGGTTGACCAGGTAGTTGAGTTTCACGCGCCGGCCGAACCAGTGGCGGCGCACCTTGCCGGCCGCGGCCACCACATCGAGCACGTCGTCGTCGGAGGTCGCCAATACGGCGAGCGCTTCCTCGCGGGTCGGCAGCTCGCGCCGAAGCCCCTTGTCCACCAGCGTGTTCAGCAGGTCCATGAGAGCCGATCCTGTACTACGAGGCTGCTCCGGGCCAAGGAGAGTTTGCACAACCCTGTCAGTTCAACGTGTGGGTATTGCCACACAGTGGGCGCCTGATGATCCCGCTAGGGTCTGTTCACTGCCTACAAATTCACCGGAGGGGCCATGGCGTTCGGCTGGATCGACGAACAGGCGGAACTCCGCCGCCGCGCCGGACTCGTACGGACCCTGCGTCCCCGCCCCGCCGACTCGCCGCTGCTGGACCTCGCGAGCAACGACTACCTGGGCCTCGCCCACCATCCGGAGGTCGCCGAGGGCGCCGCGGGGGCGGCCCGGACCTGGGGCGGCGGCTCCACCGGCTCCCGGCTGGTGACCGGTACGACGGAACTCCACACCGAGCTGGAGCGGGAGCTGGCCGAATTCTGCGGGTTCGAGGCCGCCCTGGTCTTCTCCTCCGGCTATGCCGCGAACCTCGCCGCCGTCACCACGCTCGGTCCGCACGGCTCCCTGATCGTCTCCGACGCCCTGAACCACGCCTCCCTGATCGACGGCTGCCGGCTGGCCCGGGGCGCCACCCAGGTCGTCGGGCACGCCGACCCGGACGGCGTACGCAAGGCCCTCGGGACGCACGAGGGGCCCGCCGTGGTCGTCTCCGACACGGTGTTCTCCGTCGACGGGGACGCGGCACCGCTGGCCGCACTGGCCGAGGCGTGCCGGGAGCGCGGTGCCGGGCTGCTCGTCGACGACGCCCACGGGCTCGGCGTGCTCGGGGACGGCGGGCGGGGCGCGCCGTACGCGGCCGGGCTCGCCGCCGCCGACGACGTGGTGGTCACGGCGACCCTGTCGAAGTCGCTGGGCAGCCAGGGCGGGGCGGTGCTGGGTCCGGCCCGGGTGATCGACCATCTGGTCAACGCGGCCCGGACGTTCATCTTCGACACCGGCCTGGCCCCCGCGGCGGCGGGCGCGGCGCTGGCGGCCCTGCGGCTGCTGCGCCGCGAACCGGGCCGTGCGGCGCGGGCCCGCGAGGTGGCCGCGGAACTGCACGCACGGCTGACCGCCGCGGGTCTGGAAGCGGTACGTCCGGACGCCGCGGTGGTCTCCGTGCGGGCCCCGTCCCCGGAGCAGGCCGTGCGGTGGGCGGCCGACTGCCGTACGGCAGGCCTGGCCGTGGGCTGTTTCCGTCCGCCGTCGGTGCCGGACGGCATCTCACGGCTCAGGCTGACCGCCCGTGCGGACCTCTCCGGGGCCGAGATCGAACGCGCTGTACGTGTGATCGGCAAGACACGACCATGAGTCGGCGTGACACGGCCGGGCCTGGCCCGCGGGCGGATACGGAGTCGGGGATGGATGGGTGCGAGCCTGATCGGTTTCGTTCATCTCTGATCAGACTCTTCTGGGGCTGATCAGCCGGCGAACGCGGCCGTGAATCCCGTCCAGCTCTCGGGGGAGAAGAGCAGCGCGGGTCCGGCCGGAGCCTTGGAGTCGCGCACGGCGAGCAGTCCGGCCGACGGGCCGGAGCGCGGCCGTGCCGTCTCCACGCAGTTGTTCGCTCCGGTGCTGTAGCTGCTGCGCAGCCACCGCAGTCCGTGCAGATCAGCACTTGGAGGTACGTTCCGAGGCAGTGCAGTCATGGTGCCTCCTTACGCGCCGTCAGCTATTGCGGCGATGTAATCCAACGAGTCCTCGGGCGAAAGGGCGTGGATCCGGAGCGTGTCGAAGGCCTCCGTGTAGGCCTGGAGGTCTTCTTTCCGCTCCAGGTAGAGGCTACTCGTCAACTGGTCGATAACAACCACGTCCAGATCAGAAGTGCTCGGAAATGAGAAGATTACGAAAGGTCCGGTGATGCCGATATGCGCTCCGGCCGCGAACGGCAGTACCTGGAGCCGTACTTGGGGCAGCCGGGCCGCCTCCATCAGCCGCTCCAGCTGCCGCGCCATCACTCCGGGACCGCCCACCTCGCGGCGCAGCACCGCCTCGTCCAGGACCGCGCTCAGCTCCAGCGGCGGATCGTGGCGCAGCACGTCCTGCCTGGCCAGCCGTACCTCCACCAGGGTGTCGAGGGAGTCGTCGGCGCGCCCGTCCATGGCCGCCCGGGTCACCGCCCGTGCGTACTCGGGGGTCTGCAGCAGCCCCGGCACGACCAGGGTCTCCAGCGTGCGCATCGCACTGGCCTGTGACTCCAGGCTGATGAAATCGCGGTAGGCGGGCGGCAGCACCCCACGGTAGGCGTGCCACCAGTGGTGCCGCCCCGCCGTGTCCTCCGACCCCGCCAACACCAGCAGCAACTCGCGCAGTTGCCCCTCGACCACGCCGTAGGCGTCCAGGAGTAACCGCACATCGGCCGGTTTCACACCGCTGGCGCCGGTCTCGATGCGGCTCACTTTCGACTGATGCCAGCCCACCAGACGGGCGGCCTCACCGCTCGTGAGGCCGGCGCCGGTGCGCAGTGTGCGCAGTTCGGCGCCCAGTTTCCGGCGGCGTACCGCGGGACCGTTCTGCATGGGCTACTCCTTACTCCTTCCGAGCCGCCCAAATACGGTCTGAGGTTGCAGAGTTCACCGCTTCGAGCGACAGATATATGCATATCTTGGTGGATCGCTCCCCGTGACCGGCCCGGTAATGGCAGTCTGGCGAAGAAGCACCAGTCCGGGACCGTACTCGAACCATCCGCACTGTGTCGGACTCCGGTCCCGAGGAAAGGGACGACGTCGCCATGGCAGACCACCTGGAAGCATCCGTCACCCTGCCGAGCGATCCCGCCTCGGTCTCCGCCGCCCGTTCCTACGCGCTGGACACCCTCGCGGAGTGGGGCCTGCCACCGGAGACGGAGACCGCGGACACCATCCGCCTCATCGTCTCCGAACTCGCCACCAACGCCGTGCAGCACACCTTCGGGCAGTCACCCACCTTCACGGTGGACCTCGTGCTCGACCGTGACGAGCAGCTGCGCATCGGCGTCACGGACAGTCATCCGCGCTTCCCCAAGAGACTCCCCGCCGCGGTGCAGCAGGACAACGGGCGCGGCATGGTCATCATCCGCTGGCTCACCGCGGAGTGCGGCGGCAAGCTCCGGGTACGTCCCACCCGGGAGGGCGGCAAGACCGTCTCCATCGAACTGCCCTGGACGGTCCCCGCGGACGCCGTCACCGCGGACACCGTCACCGCGGCCGGCCAGCAGGAGCCGTAGCCCTGAGCCCCTGCAGGCCGGCCGTCGGTGCGGGTCAGCTGACCCGGCCGTACCAGACGCTGCGCGTCCAGATCTTCTGGAGCTTCACCACGTCCCCGGTCTTCGGGGCGTGCCAGATCTTTCCCTTCCCGGCGTAGATGCCGACGTGGTACACGCTGGAACCCGAGTGGAAGAAGACCAGGTCCCCGGCCTTGCGGTTGCCGGCCGAGATGTGACGGGTCTTGTTGTACTGCTGGGCCGCCGTACGCGGCAGCTTCTTGCCCGCCTTCTTGAACGAGTACAGCGTCAGCCCGGAGCAGTCGAACCTGTTCGGTCCGGTGGCGCCCCACCTGTAGGGCGAGCCCTTCTTCGAGGCGGCGATCTGCAGCGCCTTCGTCGCCATCGTGGCGGCCGAGGCGTCGGAGGCGACACCCGGTATCACGATCGAACCGCCAACGGCGGCGATGGTCAGCGCCGAGGCCGTACCGGCCCGGGCCATCAGCGACGGAACACGATTGAGCGCAGTCATGCGCAACCCTTCGTCAGCCGCCTGTGAAGGATGACCTGTCGGATTCGGGCTGGCGAAGTTGCCCGGCCGTGTCACCACGGCTTCACCCCAAGGGCTGCTCGACCCGGTCATGGCGCGACCGTGCCGGCGACCCGGCTTGCTTGGGTCCTCCACTCCTGCCGATGCACTTCTGTCGACGGGTCAATCCGGGCGGCGGCAGGACTCGGCGTCCGCCCGGACCGCCCCGCCGCTGTGGCGGGGGCTTGTCGTCAGACAGGGATCTTCACGCACTCGTGTCCGAAAATCCCAACGGAATCGGGGATTTGTGGGGTTACTCACCACCCACCCGTTCGGGTGGACAGCCCTGTGTTCGATTCTTCGTCAACTGCCCTGCGTAGCCCCGGACCTGCGCGAAAGCCGTTCGCGGACACCCCCGTACGGGCAACCTGAGCGGCCCCCGCGGGCAGGTAAAACCACGCCACACTCCGCCGTTCGGCGGTAACCCCTTTGGATCGTTTCGACTCGGGCCCGGTCGTTCCGTCGACGCGGTGCACCGGTGTCCGGAGGGTGTCACCGTACGCAGTCGGGCGGGAGTACGACGCGAGCGGTCCGGCGCTCGCCGTCGAGCACCCGCAACGCCCGTGTCAGCGTGTCCCCGTGGAGCTCCGTCTCGCCCCGCAGATGCATCAGGGCGAGCGCGTCGCGCAGCTCGGCCGCCGCGCGCACCAGCGCCTGCGCGGCGCGCAGCCCACGGTAGGTGTCCTCGTTCTGCGCCGGATTGATCCGGCCCAGCAGATCCACCACGTCCAGGTAACGGTCGATCAGCTCGCCCTCGGCGCGGGTCAGCGCGGGCAGCGGCGGCAGCTCCGGCGGAGGCATCGGCGGCTCACCCCGCGTCCGGCAGACCGGGCGAGGTCCGGCGGGTGGGCATGACCCGGTCCACCAGCCCGTACGCCAGCGCCTCCGGCGCGTCCAGGACCAGGTCCCGCTCCAGGTCCTGGTGCACCTGCTCCGCCGTGCGCCCGGTGTGCCGGACGAGCATCTGTTCGATCATGGTCCTGACCCGGTCCAACTCCGCCGCCTGGATGGCCAGATCACTCGGCTGGCCCTGCACCGGTTGCGGCAGCGACGGCTGTTGGAGCACGATCCGCGCCCCGGGCAGCACGGACCGCTTGCCCGGGGTGCCGGCCGCGAGCAGGACCGCCGCGGAGGCCCCGGCCTGCCCGAGGCAGACCGTCTCCACGTCGCAGGTCACGTACTGGACCGTGTCGTAGATCGCGGCCATCGCGCTGTACGACCCGCCCGGTGAGTTGATGTACAGCGAGATGTCCCGCTCCGGAGCCGCGTGCTCCAGGTACATGAACTGCGCCATCACGTCGTTGGCCGAGGTCTCGTCGACGGGCGTGCCGAGGAAGACGATCCGCTCCTCCAGCAGCTTCGAGTACGGATCCATGGTGCGCTGGCCCGTGCTCGTGCGTTCCGTGAACTCGGGCAGGACATAGCGGGCGGACGGTCGGGTCATGGCGTACCCCTCCTCGGGCTCTCTCTGTTGAAAATGTACAGGACGTACAGATCCTTGGGAGGGGATTCCGCTGTGGCCGAACAAGATGTGATGTCCGGGGTGCCCCGTAAGCTGGGTTCATGGCCTACGAGATTCCGGTGACCCAAGCCAGGGCTGAGCTCGCCGAACTGATCAACCGGGTGGTGTACGGCGGTGAGCGCGTCGTCGTCACGCGCCATGGCAAGCCCCTGGTCGCCCTTGTCTCCGCCGCCGACCTCGAACGCCTCGAAGAGCTCGCGGACCCCGCCGATGACCATGTGGACCACATGGTCAGCTCGGTCTCCACGGTCCGCGAGACCGCCGCCGTACGCCCCGAACGCGGCCGCTTCGGCATCGCGGCGGAACACAGGGGAGCCCAAGGCTCCTGAACAAGCGCCCCCGAAGGGGCATGAGGAACTGCGCGACGACAAGCGCCCCCGAAGGGGCGCGGGGAACTGCGCGACCAGCCGCGACGGCGCCGCGGACGAACGACTGCGCCTCGTGGCGCTTCCCGCCGAGCACCCTGCACGTCTCAGAACGCGTGTCGCCGAGCTGCCCCGCGGCCCCCCCCGAGCATCCGGGTGAGGGCCGTTCAGGTGTCATGGGCCCACGGTCGGCCTCCGCCCCGGCGAGATGCGCCCCCCGCGCCCCCCACCGTGAGGCCCACGCGCCGGTCATGAAGTGATCAAGGTCCGGTTAACGTCGCCGAAACTCCGGCAAACTAGCCTGCCGATCCACGCCACCTGGGGTTTTCCTAGCCGGATTGGGTCCGTGAGCCCAATCCGTCGCGGTGGCCGCGGCAACCGGACCCCGCACGGTCCGGAGCGAGGACTGTGAGGTGGGACGTGCAACTGACCCCGCACGAGCAAGAGAGGCTGCTGATCCATGTGGCGGCCGACGTGGCCGAGAAGCGCCGGGCCCGCGGCCTCAGGCTGAACCACCCCGAGGCGGTCGCCCTCATCACGTCGCACATCCTCGAAGGCGCGCGTGACGGCCGTACCGTCGCCGAACTCATGGCCTCCGGGCGCAAGCTGCTCACCAGGGACGACGTCATGGAGGGCATCCCCGAGATGATCCACGACGTCCAGGTCGAGGCGACCTTCCCGGACGGCACCAAGCTCGTCACCGTCCACGACCCGATCGTCTGAGGGGGCCGCCGATGATTCCCGGAGAAGTGCTCTTCGCCGACGGGCCTGTCGTATTCAATGCGGGCCGCGAGGTCACCCGGATGACCGTCCTCAACGCCGCCGACCGGCCCGTCCAGGTCGGCTCCCACTACCACTTCGCCGAGGCCAACCCCGGACTGGAGTTCGACCGGGACGCGGCCCGCGGCAAGCGCCTGAACGTCGCGGCCGGCACCGCCGTCCGCTTCGAGCCCGGCATCCCCGTCGACGTCGAACTCGTCCCGCTCGCCGGTGCCCGCGTGGTGCCCGGACTGCGCGGCGAGACCGGAGGTGCCCTCGATGCCTGAGATCTCCCGTGCCGCCTACGCCGACCTGTTCGGGCCGACCACCGGCGACCGTATCCGGCTCGCCGACACCGACCTGCTCGTCGAGATCGAGGAGGACCGCTCCGGCGGCCCCGGACTCGCCGGGGACGAGGCGGTCTTCGGCGGCGGCAAGGTCATCCGCGAATCCATGGGCCAGTCGCGTGCTACGCGCGCAGACGGCACCCCCGACACGGTCGTCACGGGTGCCGTGATCATCGACCACTGGGGCATCGTCAAGGCCGACATCGGCATCCGCGACGGACGGATCACCGGCATCGGCAAGGCCGGCAACCCCGACACCATGGACGGCGTCCACCCCGACCTGGTGATTGGCCCCGAGACCGAGGTCATCGCCGGGAACGGCCGCATCCTCACCGCGGGCGGCGTCGACGCGCACGTCCACTTCATCTGCCCGCAGATCGCCGACGAGGCACTGTCGGCAGGGGTCACCACCCTGGTGGGCGGCGGCACCGGTCCCGCCGAGGGCTCGAAGGCGACCACCGTCACCCCCGGTCCGTGGCACCTCGCCCGAATGCTGGAGGCGATGGAGCAGTACCCGCTCAACATCGGCTTCCTCGGCAAGGGCAACACCGTCTCGCACGAGGCGATGCTCTCCCAGATCCGGGGCGGGGCGCTCGGTCTGAAGCTGCACGAGGACTGGGGATCGACCCCGGCCGTCATCGACGCGTCCCTGACCGTCGCCGACCGGACGGGCGTCCAGGTCGCCATCCACACGGACACCCTGAACGAGGCGGGCTTCGTGGCGGACACGCTCGCCGCGATCGGCGGGCGCGGGATCCACGCGTACCACACCGAGGGCGCGGGCGGCGGGCACGCCCCGGACATCATGACCGTGGTCTCCGAACCGCACGTGCTGCCGAGTTCGACCAACCCGACCCGGCCGTACACGGTGAACACCGCCGAGGAACACCTCGACATGCTGATGGTGTGCCACCACCTCAACCCGGCGGTGCCCGAGGACCTGGCCTTCGCCGAGTCGCGGATCCGGCCGTCGACCATCGGCGCGGAGGACATACTCCACGACCTCGGCGCGATCTCGATCATCTCCTCCGACGCGCAGGCCATGGGGCGCGTCGGCGAGGTGATCCTGCGGACCTGGCAGACCGCGCACGTGATGAAGCGGCGTCGGGGCGCGCTCCCGGGTGACGGACGGGCCGACAACCACCGGGTACGGCGGTACGTCGCCAAGTACACGATCAACCCGGCCCTCGCGCAGGGCCTGGCCCGCGAGATCGGCTCGGTCGAGACCGGCAAGCTCGCCGACCTGGTGCTCTGGGAGCCCGCGTTCTTCGGGGTCAAGCCGCACCTCGTCCTCAAGGGCGGGCAGATCGCCTACGCGCAGATGGGCGACGCCAACGCGTCGATCCCGACGCCCCAGCCGATCCTGCCGCGCCCGATGTACGGCGCGATCGGACGGGCACCGGCCGCCAACTCCTTCAACTTCGTCGCCCCGTTGGCGATCGAGGACGGGTTGCCGGAGCGGCTGCAGCTCGGGAAGCGGTTCGTCGCCATCGAGTCGACCCGTGGCGTGACCAAGGCGGACATGCGGGAGAACGACGCGCGCCCGCACGTCCGGGTGGATCCCGACAGTTTCGCCGTGCACATCGACGGGGAGCTGGTTGAGGCCACGCCGGCCGCCGAACTGCCCATGGCCCAGCGTTACTTCCTCTTCTGAGAGCTGGTGGGTGTGGTGTCTCGGGCAGCGTTGCTGGTACTGGCCGACGGCCGCTTCCCCGCCGGAGGGCACGCGCACTCCGGCGGGGCGGAGGCGGCCGTCAAGGCCGGCCGGATCACCGGGGCCGCGGACCTGGAGGAGTACTGCCGGGGGCGGCTGCACACGGCGGGGCTGATGGCGGGTGCGGTCGCCGCGGCTGCGGTACTCGGTGCGGACGTACGGGAGTTGGACGCGGCCCTCGACGCGCGGACGCCGTCGGTCGCGCTGCGGGGTGCGGCGCGCAGGCTCGGGCGGCAGTTGCTGCGGGCCGCGCGGGTGGCCTGGCCGGGGGCCGAACTGGACGCCCTGGCGCGGGAGTTCCCCAAGGGGGCGCATCAGCCGGTGGTGTTGGGGGTGGTGGCCAGGACGGCGGGGCTCTCGGCGGTGGACGCGGCGTACTGCGCGGCGTACGAGTGTGTGAGCGGGCCGGCCACGGCGGTGGTGCGGTTGCTGAGTCTGGATCCGTTCGAGGCGACGGGGGTGCTGGCGCGGTTGGCGGGGGAGGTGGACCGGGTGGCGGACCGGGCGGTGGAGGCGGCGCGGGGGGTGGTCGGCGGGGCGGGGGTCGAGGCGTTGCCCGCGGGGTCGGCGCCGGTGATGGAGATCGGGGCGGAGTGGCATGCGGGGTGGGCGGTGCGGTTGTTCGCGTCGTAGGGGGGTTCGCCCCCGCCGCCCCTACCCGTCCCGTCCCTCCAGGGGGTGGGCCCCTGCGACCGCCCGGTTCGGGGGCTGCCGCCCCCGGACCCCCGCATCGGCCTCCGGCCTCGTCCTCAAACGCCGGACGGGCTGAGATGAAGTGCGGGCCGGCCTTCGTCTGCGGACGCCGGACGGGCTGGAGGGGGTGTCGGCCGGCCTTCGTCCGCAGACGTCGGACGGGCTGGAGGGGGTGTCGGCCGGCCTTCGTCCGCAGACGTCGGACGAGTTGAAAGACAGAGCTTGTTGAAGAGGAGCCGTACATGCATCTCGACCACGACCACCACCACGGCCCGGCTGCGCTCAGCGCCGACGCCCATCGGCCCGACGGGTCCCGTCGGGCCCTGCGGATCGGGCTCGGGGGGCCCGTCGGGTCCGGTAAGACCGCGACTGTCGCGGCCCTGTGCCGGCTGCTGCGGGACGAGTTGTCCCTGGCCGTCGTCACCAATGACATCTACACCCGCGAGGACGCCGAGTTCCTGCTCCGGGAGGCCGTGCTGCCGCCGGAGCGGATCAGTGCCGTCGAGACGGGGGCCTGTCCGCACACCGCGATCCGGGACGACATCTCGGCCAACCTCGAAGCCGTCGAGGACCTGGAGGACGAGGTCGGGCCGCTGGACCTGATCCTCGTCGAGTCCGGTGGGGACAATCTGACCGCCACCTTCTCCAAGGGGCTCGTGGACGCGCAGGTCTTCGTGATCGACGTGGCGGGAGGCGACGACATCCCGCGCAAGGGCGGACCGGGGGTGACCACGGCCGACCTGCTCGTCGTGAACAAGACGGACCTCGCTCCCTACGTCGGCTCGGATCTGGCGCGGATGGCCGCCGACGCCAAGGCACAGCGGGCCGAACTGCCCGTCGTCTTCCAGTCGCTGCGCGGCGAGGCCGGTGTCGCGGACGTGGCCGCGTGGGTGCGGGAGCGGCTCGCCGCGTGGGCCGGATGACGGGGACGGGCGTACGCGCCGTCGCCCGCATCGTGGCCCGGGACGACGGGCGTGGCGGTACCGCGCTTCCGGTGCTGGAGGGCGAGGGACCGCTCGCGCTGCGGCGTACCCGGGGGAACGGGGCCGAGGCCCGGGTGATGGTCGTCGGGGCGATGAGCGGGCCGCTCGGCGGGGACCGGTTCGGGATCGAGGCCCGGGTCGAGGAAGGGGCCCGGCTGTGCGTCGGGTCGGCCGCCGCGACCATCGCCCTGCCCGGGCAGGGGAAGGAGGAGGCCCGGTACGACGTACGGCTCGACGTCGCCGACGGAGCCGAACTGCGGTGGCTGCCCGAGCAGTTGATCTCAGCCAAGGGCAGCGAACTGTGCGTCTCCACACGCGTCGAGGTCGGCGCGCGGGGGCGGCTCGTGCTGCGGGAGGAGCAGGTGCTCGGGCGGGTGGGGGAGGAGCCGGGGCGGCTCGGCAGTCGGCTCACCGTGCGGGTGGCCGGAAGAGCGGTGCTGGACCAGGAGCTGGCCTGCGGGCCCGGGGCGCCCGGCGGCTGGGACGGGCCCGCCGTGCTGGCGGGACACCGCGCTGTCGGTCAACTCGTCGTCGTACGGCCGGAGTTCGCGGTGCATCCCGCGGAGGCACGGATGCTGGGGGAGGCGGCCGCGCTCACTCCGCTCGCCGGGCCCGCCGTGTTGGTGAGTGCGGTGGCCGGGGACGCGCTGCGGCTGCGCCGGGTCCTGGACGAGGCACTGGAGGCATTGGCCCAGCTGGACGGTTGATCCGCTCAGCGGGACGTGTCAGTCCGGTTATCGGATTGGTAAAGACGGCTGTTGGGGCCTGTTCTCAGGCACCTCACAGCCGTAAGGATCTCCCCTGACCATTCGTCATGATGGAGGGGGAGGAGCCCACTTGAGGGACTACTTCAGATCGAGGAGTCGGGTACTGGCGCTCGGTTCGGCCGGGACGCTCGTCACGGCCAGCCTGCTCACCGGTGCGCTCGCGGTTCCCGCCGCCGGCGCCGAGGCCCGGCACGGCGGCCAGGACCGCGCGCAGCAGGGCGCGGCGGTCGCGGCCGCCCGGGCCGCCAAGGCCGGGATCGACTGGGCCGACTGCCCGGCCGACTGGGCCCTGACCAAGCCCGTCCAGTGCGGCTGGGTCAGCGTGCCGCTCGACTACACCAAGCCCTACGGCAAGCAGATCAGGCTCGCCGTCGACCGAATAGGCAGCACGGGGACGCCGGCGGAGCGCCAGGGCGCGCTCGTCTACAACCCCGGCGGCCCCGGCGGCTCGGGGATGCGCTTCCCGCTCCGGGTCACCACCAAGAACCCCCTGTGGGTCAACACCTCGAAGGCGTACGACTTCGTGGGCTTCGACCCGCGCGGCGTCGGCCACTCCGCGCCCATCTCCTGCCAGGACCCGCAGGAGTTCGTGAAGGCCCCCAAGGCCGACCCGGTGCCGGACAGCGAGGCCGACAAGACCGCTCAGCGCAAGCTGGCCAAGCAGTACGCGGACGGCTGCGCCGAGCGCACCGGCCGCGCGATGCTCCAGCAGATGACCACCGCGAACACCGCCCGCGACCTGGACGTCATCCGGGCCGCGCTCGGCGAGCAGAAGCTCAACTACCTCGGTGTCTCCTACGGCACCTACCTCGGCGCGGTGTACGGCACGCTGTTCCCGGGGCACGTGCGCCGGATGATCGTCGACAGCGTCGTCAACCCGTCCCGGAAGAACATCTGGTACCAGGCCAACCTGGACCAGGACGTCGCCTTCGAGGGCCGCTGGAAGGACTGGGAGGACTGGGTCGCCGCACACGACTCCGCCTTCCACCTGGGGACCACGCGGGACGCCGTCCAGGCCAAGTGGCTCCAACTGCGTGCCACGGCCAAGGCGAACCCGATCGGCGGGGTCGTCGGACCGGCCGAGCTGATCGGCTTCTTCCAGAGCGCCCCGTACTACGACTCCTCGTGGATCCCGGTCGCCACGGTGTTCAGCAAGTACTTCGCCGGTGACACCCAGGCCCTGGTCGACGCGGCCGCCCCGGACCTGACCGACACCGCGGGCAACATCACCTCGGAGAACGGCAACGCCGTCTACACCGCGGTCGAGTGCACCGACGCCAAGTGGCCGACCGGCTGGCACAAGTGGGACCGCGACAACACCGAGCTCAACAAGCAGTACCCCTTCATGACCTGGGCCAACGCCTGGCTCAACCTGCCGTGTGCCACCTGGCCGGTCAAGCAGCAGACCCCGGTGGAGGTCAGGACCCACAAGGGTCTGCCGCCGGTGCTGATCGTGCAGTCCACGCGTGACGCCGCCACCCCGTACCCCGGCGCCGTCGAACTGCACAAGCGCTTCCAGGGCTCCCGCCTCATCACCGAGCAGGGCGCCGGTTCGCACGGTGTGACCGGCCTGGTCAACCCGTGCATCAACAGCCGCGTCGACGCCTACCTGCTCACCGGCAAGCTGGACGGCGCGGACGTCACCTGCACCCCGCACGCGACACCGCAGCCGTAACCCATCCGGTACGACGACGAGGGGCGGCGGGATCCACTCCCGCCGCCCCTCCCGCGTGACCCCACGGCCTCAACTCAGCGGCGCCCGGGGGAACTTGCGCTCCCTCTCGCCCTTCGCCGCCGTCTGCCCGGCCTTGACGACGGCCGCGTACTCGTCGACGTACTCCTGCTCGGAGAGGCTCAGGATGGCGTACATGATCTCGTCGGTGATCGCGCGCAGGATCGCCTTCTCGCTCTCCATCCCGGCGTAGCGGGAGAACTCCAGGGGCTTGCCGAAGCGGATCACCACGGGGTGGATCCTCGGGATCACCGCGCCGGGCGGCTGTGCCTCGAAGGTGCCGATCATCGCGCAGGGGATCACCGGGACACCGGCCCGCAGCGCCATCACGGCGACCCCGACCTTGCCCTTGTAGAGACGGCCGTCGTGCGAGCGGGTGCCCTCCGGGTAGATCCCGAGCAGCTCGCCCTTGCTCAGCACCCCGAGCCCCTCCCGGATCGCGGCCTGGCCCGCCTCCTTGCCGGAGCGGTCCACCGGGATCTGCCCCGCGCTGCGGAAGAAGAACGCGGTCAGCCGTCCCCGTACACCGGGGCCCGTGAAGTACTCGGCCTTGGCGAGAAAGGTGATGCGCCGCTTGAGGACGGCCGGCATCAGGAAGTGGTCGGAGAAGGAGAGATGGTTGCCCGCGATGATCGCCGGTCCCGTCGGCGGCACGTGTTCCAGGCCCTCGATCCGCGGCCGGAACACCACTCTCAGCAGCGGCCCCAGCAGTACGTACTTGAGCAGGTAGTAGAACACGGCTCGCCCCTCACTTGTTCATTCCCCCAGGTTGGCCGGGCGGCGGTCGGACTCTGGCGGCGGCCGTCTGGATCTTCGGCTCAGTGTCTCAGCGATATGAGGGTGAGTCACTACGAGCGGAGACCGGAGCGTGCCTTCCCTACCGCGGCGAGGTGGGCGGCTGCGGGGAGCGGAGTACGAGGAGGGTGATCTCGCTGGGGGCGAAGACGCGGAACGGCGGGCCCCAGAAGCCGGTGCCGCGGCTGGTGTAGAGCAGGGTGCGGGTGCCGTGGCGGCTGAGGCCGGCGAGGGCGGGCTGGTCGATGCGGACCAGGTGGTGGAAGGGCCAGATCTGGCCGCCGTGGGTGTGGCCGGAGAGCTGGAGGTCGATGCCGTGGGCCGCCGCCCGGTCGACGAACTTCGGCTGGTGGGCCAGGAGCAGGACGGGCAGGTCGGGGTCGGCGCCGTCCAGGGCTCCGGCCAGGTGGGCGCGGTGGCCCGCCAGGCCGGAGGACTCGGCGGTGACGTCGTCCACGCCGGCCACCACGAGGGTGTCGCCGCCGCGTTCGACCAGCAGGTGGCGGTTGCGCAGCGGCTCCCAGCCCAGTTCGTCCATCAGGTCGACCCAGCCCTGGGCCTCGCTGTAGTACTCGTGGTTGCCGGTGACGTAGACCCGCGCCCGGGTGGCCCGCACGGTACCGAGGGGGACGGCCTGGGCGCGGCGGCGTTCGGCCGTGCCGTCCGCGATGTCGCCGGTGTGGCAGACCACGTCCGCTTCGAGGGTGTTCACCGTCTCGCACACCCGTGCCGACCAGCGGGCGCGGTCGAGCGGGCCGTAGTGGGTGTCGGTGATCAGGGCGACGCGGAGGCCGTCCAACCCGGCACCCAGCCGGGGGAGTTGCACGTCGAGGCGGCGCACCCGGGGCACCCGGCGGGCCTCGGCGTACCCCCAGGCGAGCAGTACGGCGGTCGTGCCGAGGACGGCCCACGTGACGATACGGGCCCGGTCCTGGCTCGCGCCGACTCCGGCCACGGTCAGGGCGAGCCGCAGGAGGACGCCGAGCAGAACGGACCAGGTGAACAGCACCCAACTGGCGCCCAGCAGGGTGTCCC
Source organism: Streptomyces sp. NPDC048291 (assembly GCF_043201715.1). Lineage (NCBI taxonomy): Bacteria > Bacillati > Actinomycetota > Actinomycetes > Kitasatosporales > Streptomycetaceae > Streptomyces > Streptomyces sp. NPDC048291. The sequence goes on along the minus strand of NZ_JBICZC010000003.1, from coordinate 458,972 downwards.
CGGCTATCGCCGCCCGGTCCTGCTGACGCCGGCCGTGACCGCGCATCATCGCGAGCGGCATACCGACGAGACCGAGGACGAACAGCGCGGTGCCGACCAGCGAGACGGGCAGCGGCCAGTGCTGGCCGGTGTACAGGAGCACCCAGCAGGGCACCGTCCACAGCAGGACGGGGGCGATCAGGGGGATGTAGCGCATCAGGCGGTGCAGTCGGCTCTGCCGCGGAGCCTGCGCCGCGCTGTCGGCGGGTCGGGTGTCGCTGGTGTCGGTCACGCTTGCCCTCTCTGACCTGTCTGCCGTCTCGCGCACTGTATCCGGTCGTCCGAGGGCCGGATCCCGCGTCCGGACCTGCCGACGGGCACACCAGGACCCCCGGGCGACTGTAGCCCGGGGGCCTTGTGGGGATACGCGGGGGAAGTCGTGGCAGACGCTGTCGACGGGCTTGGCGATCGTCGCGTGGGTGCCGCCGACGCGGTCGTGGGTGAACCTGCCGGGGTGTGCCGGGCCCGGTCGGCTCTCAGGGTGTGCATAGGATGGCCCCGATGCGCCGCACCGAGCCGCCCGCCCCCCGACCGCCGCACCGGCGTCTGCGCGGCCTGCTCGTACTGGGGCTGCTGGCCGGGCTGTTCGGCATGCACGCGCTGGCACCCGGCGGTGTCATGGGAACGGCGATGCACGGCGGGCACGAGCGGACCGTCACCCGTGCGGCGGTCGTGGTCACCGCGTACGAGGGCTGCTCCGGCGACGACGGCCACTGCGGCGGCGACCACGCGCACCACGCCGACCCGACCTGCGCCTCCGGTGCGGTCAGCGGCGGACCCGCGCTGCCCGCGCCGGTCCCGGACCCGGTCCCCGCGCTCGCGGGCGACTGCCTGGCCCCCTCCCGCCCGGCCGTGGCGCCGGACGGCGCACGGGCACCCCCCGACCTGGCCGAACTCCAGCTCCTGCGGATCTAGAGGCACCCGAGCCAGCCGTGCGCGCACAGCGCGGCGGTCGTGCTCCCGCGTGCCCGTACAGACCTCTCGCAGGAGATCCAGCATGACCATCACGCGTACCCGTTCCGTCCTCGTCGCGCTCACCGCGACCGCCGCCCTCGCCCTCACCGGGTGCGGCAGCGGCGACGACAGCCCCGACACCGCGCACGCGTCGCACTCGGCGGCGGCCGGCACCACCGCGACCGCCAGTGCCGGTGCGCACAACGCGCAGGACGTGTCCTTCGCACAGGGCATGATCCCGCACCACCAGCAGGCCCTGGAGATGGCCGGCCTCGCGGTCGACCGTGCCTCCTCCACCCAGGTCAGGGACCTCGCGGCCCGGATCGAGAAGGCCCAGGACCCGGAGATCAGGACCATGACCGGCTGGCTCGGGGCCTGGGGCGAGGACGTGCCCATGGCGGGCATGGACCACAGCAACCACGCCGGCATGACCGGCATGATGTCCGACAAGGACATGACCATGCTGAAGCAGGCCAAGGGGACGGACTTCGACACGATGTTCCTGACCATGATGGTCCAGCACCACCAGGGCGCGGTGGAGATGGCCGGCACCGAGCGGGCCAAGGGCGAGTACGGCCCGGCGACGAGCATGGCCGGCTCCATCGTCACCGCCCAGAACGCCGAGATCAAGGAGATGAAGAAGCTCCTCGGCAAGGGCTGACCGGGGTCGGGGTGGCCGCGCACACGGGCGCGGCCACGGGCGCGGCCACCCCGGGCTCAGGCCGTCAGCACCTTCTCCAACGCGCCCAGCGCCGACCGTAGTTCCTCCGCCGTGACGGTCAGCGGCGGGGCCAGCCGGATCGTGGAGCCGTGGGTGTCCTTGACCAGGACGCCCTCGCGCATCAGGCGCTCGCCGATCTCCCGGCCGGTGCCGATCGTCGGGTCCACGTCGACGCCCGCCCACAGCCCGCGCGAGCGGAAGCCGACCACGCCGTTGCCGACCAGCTCCGTCAGGCCGTCCCGGAGGATCACGCCCAGCTCGGTGGCCCGGCGCTGGAAATCGCCGGTCTCAAGCAGCTCGACCACCGCCGTGCCGACCGCCGCCGCCAGCGGGTTGCCGCCGAACGTCGAGCCGTGCTCGCCGGGGTGCAGCACCCCCAGCACCTCCCGGCGGGCCACCACCGCCGACACCGGCACGATCCCGCCGCCCAGCGCCTTGCCGAGCAGCAGCACGTCCGGCACCACGTCCTCGTGGTCCACGGCGAGGGTGCGGCCGGTGCGGCCGAGCCCGGACTGGATCTCGTCGGCGATGAACAGGCAGCCCTTGCGCCGGGTCAGCTCGCGGACCCCGGTCAGATAGCCGTCGTCGGGGATCAGCACCCCGGCCTCGCCCTGGATCGGCTCGATCAGCACCGCCGCCGTGGTCTCGTCGACGGCCGCCTCCAGCGCGGCCAGGTCGTTGTACGGCACGATCCGGAAGCCCGGCGTGAACGGGCCGAAGCCCGCCCGGGCCGTCTCGTCCGTGGAGAAGCTGACGATCGTGGTCGTCCGGCCGTGGAAGTTGTCCGCGGCGACGACGATGGTCGCCCGGTCGGCCGGGACGCCCTTCACGTCGTAGGCCCATTTGCGGGCCACCTTGATGCCGGACTCGACCGCCTCGGCGCCGGTGTTCATCGGCAGGACCATGTCCAGGCCGGTCAACTCCGCCAGCCGTTCGGCGAATTCGGCGAGCCGGTCGTTGTGGAAGGCGCGTGAGGTGAGGGTGAGGCGGTCCAGCTGGCGGTGCGCGGCCTCGATCAGCGCCGGGTGGCGGTGGCCGAAGTTGAGGGCCGAGTAGCCGGCCAGCATGTCGAGGTAGCGGCGGCCCTCGACGTCCTCCACCCAGGCGCCCTCGGCGCGGGCCACGACGACGGGCAGCGGGTGGTAGTTGTGCGCGAGCACCGGTCCCTCCGCCTCGATCAGCTCGGCGGAGGTGCGTGCGCGTGCGGGTGCGGTCATCAGGGGGATCTCCTGGTCCTCGGCGGCTGTCAGCGGATTTCCTGGGTGCAGCACTTGATGCCGCCGCCTGCCTTGTGGAACTCCGACAGGTCGACGGGGACGGGCTCGTAGCCCTGGTCGGCGAGCCGGGCGGCGAGCGCCTCGGCCTGCGGCGCGATGAAGACGTGGCGGCCGTCGGAGACCGAGTTCAGCCCCCACGCCAGCGCGTCGTCGCGGGTGGCGAGGACCGCCTCCGGGAACAGCCGGCTCAGCACGTCGCGGCTGCCGGGGGAGAAGGCCTCGGGGTAGTAGACGACGTTGTCCTCGTCGAGGACGAACAGCGCGGTGTCCAGGTGGTAGAAGTACGGGTCCACCAGGGTCAGGCTGATCACCGGGTGGCCGAAGAACTCCTGCGCCTCGCGGTGCGCCTCGCGGCTGGTGCGGAACCCGGTGCCGGCGAGCAGGTACCGACCCGTCCAGACCAGGTCGCCCTCGCCCTCGACCACCGAGCCCGGGCGGTACACGTCGTAGCCCGCGGTCTTGAACCAGAGGTCGTAGTGGGAGGACTCGGGGCGCCGCTCGGGCGCGTGGAAGAGCGAGCCGAAGACACGGCCGCCGACGACCACCGCCGAGTTCGCGGCGAACACCATGTCGGGCAGGCCGGGGACCGGCTCCAGCCGGTCGACGCTGTGGCCATGGGTGCGGTAGGCGCCGATCAGCGCGGTCCACTGCTCCTGGGCCAGGTCGACGTCGACCCTGGTGTCGGGGTTCATCCAGGGATTGATCGCGTACTGCACGGCGAAATGTCTGGGCTCGCAGACGAGAAAGCGCCTGAGGCGCGGCGCACGGCTTTCGGACACAGAGGTGTTCCTCCGCTTTCCCGCGGTGTCGACTGAGGGTTGACACCAAGGTAGAAAGCGTCGGATACGGACGACAAGAAACAAATGTTGCGCGTTCGCGCAGGAACGCTGCGTCTCCGGTCCTACAAACGCAGCATCGGTGCGTTTACTCCGGCACGGGCTGCGTGGCCCCGGCCTCCGGGCTCTCCGGCAGCAGATGCGACAGCACCATCACGCTGATCGTCTTCCGGATGAACGGCTCGACGCGGATCCGCTCCAGCACCTCCTCGAAGTGGTCCACGTCCCGGGCCCGCACATGCAGCAGCGCGTCCGCGCCGCCCGTCACCGTCATCGCCGCGGTGATCTCCGGATGGTTGCGCACCACCTCCGCGAGCCGCCGGGGCGGGGCCGCGCCCTCGCAGTAGACCTCGACGTACGCCTCCGTGCGCCAGCCGAGGGCCGCCGGGGTGACGGTGGCCGTGAACCCGGTGATCACACCGGTCTCGCGCAGCCGGTCGACCCGCCGCTTCACGGCCGTCGCGGAGAGCCCGACGGCCGCGCCGATCTCGGCGAAGCTGGTCCGCGCGTTCGCCATCAACGCGATGGTGATCTTCCGGTCGAGTTCGTCGAAGGGGGCGGTGCCGCTGTTCATGCCCGCACTGTAACCACGGGCGAAGACACTTCGGGAACGCCACGTCATCCGGCGCCGACGTCCACGTCCGGTACATGTCCAGCGCCGCGTTCCGCCGCCTACACTCCGTTCATGCTGCGCGCCCTCGCCGTCGACGACGAACGCCCCTCGCTGGAGGAGCTGCTGTATCTGCTGCACGCCGATCCGCGCATCGGCAGCGTCGAGGGCGCCGGGGACGCCACCGAGGCACTGCGCCGCATCACCCGCGCACTGGAGTCCGGCCCGCACGGCCCCGAGGCTGTCGACGTCGTCTTCCTCGACGTCCAGATGCCCGGCCTGGACGGCCTCGACCTGGCCCGGTTGCTCACCGGCTTCGCCCGGCCCCCGCTGGTCGTCTTCGTCACCGCCCACGAGGACTTCGCGGTAAGGGCCTTCGATCTGAAGGCGGTCGACTACGTCCTGAAGCCGGTACGCAAGGAACGCCTCGCGGAGGCGGTACGCCGGGCCGCCGAACTGCGCGGCGCCGCACCACTGATACCCGTCCACGAACCCGACCCCGACCACATACCCGTCGAACTCGGCGGCGTGACCCGGTTCGTGGCGGTCGACGACATCACCCACGTCGAGGCCCAGGGCGACTACGCCCGCCTGCACACCGACCGCGGCAGCCACCTGGTCCGCATCCCGCTCTCCACCCTGGAGGACCGCTGGCGCTCCCGGGGCTTCGTCCGCATCCACCGCCGCCACCTCGTCGCCCTCCGCCACATCGGCGAACTCCGCCTGGACGCGGGCACGGTGAGCGTCCTGGTCGGCGCCGAGGAGCTCCAGGTCAGCCGCCGCCACGCCCGCGAGCTGCGCGACCTCCTGATGAGGAGGGCCTGACGTGGCCGCGGACCCCGCCGAGCGCCGGGTCACCGTCACCGGCCCGCCCCGCCGCAGCGGCCGTACCTCCGGCTACTACCGGCCGCGCACCGAGATCGACGAGCAGACCACCCTCGGCCACACCTACGTCCGCTCCCTCATGCGCAGCCAACTGCGCGTCGCCCTCGTCGTGTTCGCCGTCCTGGTGCTGCTCGTCGGCCCGCTCCCGCTGGTCTTCGCCGCCGCCCCCGAAGCCCGCCGCCTGGAGTGGCTGGTACTCGGCTTCTGCCTGTACGCCCCGCTGATCCTGCTCGCCCGCTGGTACGTGCGCCGCGCCGAACGCAACGAGGAGGACTTCGTCCGCCTCGTCGAGGACCGATGAACTCCAGCTATGCCGTCCCGGCGGTCGCCCTCGTCGTCGTCGCGACCGTCCTCGTCGGCGCCTTCGGCCTGCGCATCTCCCGGACCACCTCCGACTTCTACGTCGCCTCGCGCACCGTCGGCCCCCGCCTCAACGCGGCCGCGATCAGCGGCGAGTACCTCTCCGCCGCCTCCTTCCTGGGCATCGCGGGACTGGTCCTCGTCCAGGGCCCCGACATGCTCTGGTACCCGGTCGGCTACACCGCCGGCTACCTCGTCCTGCTCCTCTTCGTCGCCGCCCCGCTGCGCCGCTCCGGCGCCTACACCCTCCCCGACTTCGCCGAGGCCCGGCTCGCCTCGCAGAGCGTACGGCGGCTGGCCGGGGCGTTCGTCGTCGGCGTCGGCTGGCTCTACCTGCTGCCCCAACTCCAGGGCGCCGGACTCACGCTGGCGGTCCTCACCGGCGCCCCCGACGCGCTAGGCGGGCTCATCGTCGCCGTGGTCGTCGTCGCCACCGTGGCGGCCGGCGGCATGCGCAGCATCACCTTCGTGCAAGCCTTCCAGTACTGGCTCAAACTCACCGCCCTGCTCGTCCCCGCCCTCTTCCTCGTCCTGGCCTGGCAGAGCGCCGGCGCCCCCGTCCACGCCTTCGATGAACCGGCGACCTTCCGCACCCAGCGTGCCGTCGCCGTCCAGGACACCCTCTCCCTCAAGCTCGACCGCCCGCTCACGGTCACCGTCACCGGCACCGTCGACGGCCGGCGACACGAGGACGCCAGGGTCACCCTCCCCGAGGGCACCCACCGCATCACCGCCGGCACCCGCCTGACCTTCGCCGAGGGCACCCGCGTCCCCGCCACCGACCGGGGCACCAACGGCGGCATGTCCACCTCGCTCGCCGAGAGCCGCGAGGAACGCCCGCTGTACGCCACGTACGGACTGATCCTCGCCACCTTCCTCGGCACCATGGGCCTGCCGCACGTCGTCGTCCGCTTCTACACCAGCCCGCACGGCGTCGCTGCCCGCCGCACCACGGTCGCCGTGCTCGCCCTGATCGGCCTCTTCTACCTGCTGCCGCCCGTCTACGGCGCCCTCGGCCGCCTCTACACCCCCGAGCTCACCCTCACCGGCGAGACGGACGCCGCCGTCCTGCTGCTGCCCGACCGGGTCGTCGGCGGCCTCGGCGGCGAGCTGCTCGGCGCGCTGGTGGCGGGCGGCGCCTTCGCCGCGTTCCTCTCCACCGCCTCCGGCCTCACCATGGCCGTCGCCGGCGTCCTCACCCAGGACGTCCTCCCGTCCCGCGGCGTACGGCACTTCAGACTCGGGACCGTCCTCGCCATGGCCGTACCGCTCGCCGCCAGCGTGCTGGTGGGCGGCCTGCCGGTCGCCGACGCCGTCGGACTGGCCTTCGCCGTGTCCGCCTCCTCCTTCTGCCCGTTACTGGTCCTCGGCATCTGGTGGCGCCGGCTGACCCCGCCCGGCGCGGCGGCCGGGATGCTGACCGGAGGCGGCTCGGCGTTCTGCGCGGTGGCCGCGACGATGGCGGACCTGCCCGGCACCGGGAGCCTGCACGCCCTGCTCGCCTGGCCCGCCCTCTGGTCCGTCCCGCTGGGCTTCCTCACCATGATCCTGGTCTCCCTGGCGACCCCCGGCCGGGTGCCGCCAGGGACGGCCGCGATCCTGGCCCGCTTCCACCTGCCCGAAGAGCTGCGCGCGGAGGTCAAGGCGTGACCGGGTTCCTGGCCGGCCTCCTCGTGGCCGTACTCCCGCTCCTCGCCGCCGGCTTCTGGCTCGGCCGCCGCACCGCACGCCCCGAGAACCTCGGCGGCCTCGGCACCCCCGTCGAGCACGCCACCTTCGAGACCCTGCACACCGCCTCCCTCGCCGCGCCCCCGCTGCGCGCGGGCCTCACCGAGGAGACCGCCCGCCGCTCGGCCCGCCGGCTGCGCACCCTGCTCGGCACCGACGCGCTCTGCCTCACCGACCACGAGAACCTGCTGGTCTGGGACGGCGTCGGCGACCACCACCGCACCGAGATCATGGAGCGGCTCGCCGGGCCGCTGGAGTCCGGCCGCGGCGAGGCCTTCCGCCTGCACTGCGAGCACCCCGACTGTCCGGTCCGCTGGGCGGTGGTCACGCCCCTCACCGTCGACGACCGCGTCCACGGCGCCCTGGTCGCCTGTGCCCCGCGCGAGTCAGCCGTCCTGGTCCGGGCGGCAGGCGAGGTCGCCCGCTGGGTCAGCGTCCAGCTGGAACTGGCCGACCTGGACCGCTCCCGCACCCGGCTCATCGAGGCCGAGATCCGCGCCCTGCGCGCCCAGATCTCCCCGCACTTCATCTTCAACTCGCTCGCGGTGATCGCCTCGTTCGTCCGCACCGATCCCGAGCGCGCCCGCGAGCTGCTGCTGGAGTTCGCCGACTTCACCCGCTACTCGTTCCGCAGGCACGGCGACTTCACCACCCTCGCCGACGAACTCCACGCCATCGACCACTACCTGGCGCTGGTCCGGGCCCGCTTCGGCGACCGCCTCACGGTCACGCTGCAGATCGCCCCCGAGGTACTGCCGGTCACCCTGCCCTTCCTCTGCCTCCAGCCGCTGGTCGAGAACGCCGTCAAACACGGTCTGGAGGGCAAGACCGGCACCTGCCACATCCAGATCACCGCGCAGGACGAGGGCGCCGAGGCACTGGTCGTCATCGAGGACGACGGGGTGGGCATGGACCCGGTCCTGCTGCGCAGCATCCTCGCGGGCGAGACCAGCCCCTCCGGGGGGATCGGACTGTCCAACGTCGACGATCGGCTCCGCCAGGTGTACGGCGACGACCACGGGCTGGTCATCGAGACGGCTCCCGGGGCGGGGATGAAGATCACCGCGCGGTTGCCGAAGTACCAGGCCGGGGTGCACTAGCGCTCCGCGGTGCGCCGTTGTCGTGTGCCGCGCCGTGGGGGCTGGTCGCGCAGTTCCCCGCGCCCCTTACGGGGCGCTCCAGGCGAGGGCGCTGGGACGGTTGCGCTGGGTCAGTTGCTCTGGGTGACGACCATGGCCAGGGTCAGTAGGCCCAGGACCACCCAGCCGAACCAGAGCCAGCCGTTGCTGCCGAGGGCCACCGTGTAGGCGGTCACCACGACGAGTCCGCCTACGGTGAGCACCCCCATCGCCTTGGTGGCACCGTTCGAGCCGTTCACAGAACCGGGCATCGCGACACCCTCCTCAGGGTCCGACTCCCTCCATGGTGCCCCGGTTCTGCTTCTTTCGGGGGACCCCGTCAGCCCTTGCGTGCGTTCAGCGAGGCCAGATAGGCGTTGTACGCCTCGAGCTCCTTGTCGCCGTCCCGGTCGGCGGCCCGGTCCATGCGCCGGGCCTGGCGCTGCTCGGAGCCGTACCACTGGAAGAGCAGGGCGATCAGCACCAGTACCGACGGGACCTCGCTGAACGCCCAGGCGATTCCGCCGGCCGCGTTCTGGTCGGAGAGCGCGTCGATGCCGAGCGAGGCGGGCGGATGCTTGAAGGTCTCGACCATCGGCTCCGAAGCCATCATCAACGCGATGCCGAAGAACGCGTGGAACGGCATGCCCGCGAACAGCTCCAGCATCCGCATGAGATACCCCGGCCGGTGCGGGCCCGGGTCGACGCCGATGATCGGCCAGAAGAAGACGACACCGACGGCGAGGAAGTGCACCATCATCGCGATGTGCCCGGCCTTCGAGCCCATCAGGAAGTCGAACAGCGGGGTGAAGTAGAGCGCGTACAGGCTCGCGATGAACAGCGGGATGGTGAAGGCGGGATGGGTGATGATCCGCATGTACCGGCTGTGCAGCAGGGCCAGCAGCAGCTCACGGGGCCCCTTCCGCCCCTTCCCGGCGACGGGCAGCGCACGCAGCGCGAGCGTCATCGGCGCGCCCAGCAGGATGAAGATCGGCGACAGCATGCTGATGACCATGTGCTGCACCATGTGCACGCTGAACATGACCATCCCGTAGTCGTTCAGCCTGGTGCACATCACGAGCATGATGGTCAGCACCCCGACGACGAACGACACCGTGCGCCCCACGGACCACGCGTCCCCGCGCCGCCACAGCCGCACCACACCCCACCCGTACAGCGCGAGCCCCGCGAGACACGCGACGAGGAAGAAGGGATCCGCCGACCACTCCAGCCCCCGCCCCAGCGTGAACGGCGGCAGATCCATCATCATGCCGTGCCCGCTGTGATCCATCCGGCGGCTCCTGATTCGTGGGGGGTTGTACGTTTACTGCCGACCCCAGACTAGAACCGCCTCCGACCGCACCTGTGAGCGGGGGGCAAGGACACCCACCTGAAGGGGCGCGGGGAACTGCGCGACCAGCCCCCACGCACCCGCAGACGACACACGACCGCACCCCTTAAAGCACGGTCTCCGCCTCGTCGTACCGCCCGGAGGGAACCGTCTTCAACGTCTCCACCGCTTCGGCCAACGGCACCATGACGATCTCCGTCCCCTGCAGCGCCGTCATGTGGCCGAACCTCCCCCCGTGCACGGCCTCCACCGCGTGCCACCCGAACCGCGTCGCCAGCACGCGGTCGTACGCCGTCGGCGTGCCACCCCGCTGCACGTGCCCGAGGATGACCGGCCGCGCCTCCTTGCCGAGCCGCTGCTCCAGCTCGATGGAGAGCTGCCGGGCGATCCCGGCGAACCGCTCGTGGCCGTAGATGTCCTTGCCGCCCTCGTCGAAGGCCATCGTGCCCGCCTTCGGCTTGGCGCCCTCCGCCGCGACGACGATCGCGAACCGCTTGCCCGCCTCGAACCGCTCGCCGACCCGGCGGGCCAACTCCTCGATGTCGAAGGGCCGTTCCGGTACGACGATGGCGTGGGCGCCGGCGGCCATGCCGGAGTGCAGGGCGATCCAGCCGGTGTGCCGGCCCATGACCTCCACGACCAGCACCCGCTGGTGGGACTCGGCGGTGGTCTTCAGCCGGTCGAGGGCCTCGGTGGCGACCCCCACGGCCGTGTCGAAGCCGAAGGTCACGTCGGTGACGGCGATGTCGTTGTCGATGGTCTTCGGGACGCCCACGATCGGCAGACCCGCGTCGGACATCAGCCGGGCCGCCTTCAGCGTGCCCTCGCCGCCGATCGGGATGATCGCGTCGAGCCCGAGCTCGGCGACATGGCCCCTGGCCCGCTCCACGCCGTCCCGCAGGTGCGAGGGCTGGACCCGGGACGATCCGAGGATGGTGCCGCCGCGGGCCAGGATGCCGGCCACGGCGTCGAGGTCGAGCTTGAGGTAGTCGCACTCCAGGAGGCCCTTCCAGCCGTCCCGGAAGCCGATGACCTCGTCGCCGTGGTCGGCGACGGCGCGGTGCACGACGGACCGGATGACGGCGTTCAGGCCGGGGCAGTCGCCGCCGGACGTGAGGACACCAATGCGCATAGCCCGAAACAACCTTCTCCACGTGGGCCGGAGACCGGACCACGCTGTCCGGCTGACATCGCGGCCACCCTACCGGCGCAAGGGGGTCATTCCGTACCCGGCGTCCGCCTGCTGGACGCGCCCGCACATGTGAGCGGACACCCTGTCAGGCGGGCCCGGAACCGGCCGTTGCGACGCAGCTCAGGCGGGCTGCTGGGCGGCCGCGATGCGCTCGTTGCGGAGCGCCTCGTACCAGCGGTCGTCGATCGGCGGCAGCGCGTTGACGTCCAGCGCCAGCTTCAGCAGCAGGTCGGCGATGAGCGGGTTGCGGGCGAGGACCGGCCCGTGCATGTAGGTACCGAAGACGGTCTCGTTGTACGCGCCCTCCGTGCCGTCTCCGGTGCCGTTGCCCCGGCCCAGCTTGACCCGGGCGAAGGGGCGCGCGGTGGGGCCGAGCTGCGTGACGCCCTGGTGGTTCTCGAAGCCGGTCAGCGGGGGCAGGCCGAGCCGCGGGTCGATGTCGCCGAGGACGTCGCCGACGCACCGCTCGCCGGTCCCGCGCACGGTCGTCACGTCGAGCAGGCCGAGGCCGGGCTCGCGCTGCCCGAGGTCGTTGATGAACTCGTGGCCGAGGATCTGGTAGCCCGCGCAGACGGAGAACACGATCGCGCCGTTCTCCACCGCCCGGTACAGGTGCCCGTCGCGGCGCAGCCGCTCGGCGGCGAGCCGCTGCGGACGGTCCTCACCGCCGCCGATCAGGTAGATGTCGCCGGAGGTCGGGATCGGCTGGTCGCTGCGCACGTCGAGCCGGGCCACGTCCAGACCGCGCTGCCGGGCCCGCCGCTCCACGACGAGCGCGTTGCCCTGGTCGCCGTAGGTGCTGAGCAGGTCCGGGTAGATCCACACCAGCCGCAGTTGGTTGTCGCTCATGAACTGTTCGTCCTTCGTGGTCAGTTGCCGACGCGGCGGCGCAGGTCCTGGAACGCGGTGTAGTTCGCGATGACCTCGATCCGGCCGGGCGGGCACATCTGGACGGCCTGGTCGAGGGAGTCGCAGACCTGGAAGTGCTGGTTCGCGACCTCCAGCCGCACCGCGAGGTCCAGCTTGCGGTCGCCGAGCACGAAGATCGGGTGGCCGGTCAGGCGCGTGTAGTCCACGTCCCACAGCCAGGAGGTGTCGGTGCCGTCGGCGCCGCGCGCGTTCACCGAGAGGATGACCGGGGCCGGCGGCGGGTCGATCAGCGAGAACGTCTCCAGCCAGCCGGCCGGGTTCTTGGCGAGGAGCAGCCGCAGGTCGCGCCCCTGGAACTGCACGACGTCGTACCGTCCCGCGACGGCCTGCACCTGGTACATCCGCTCCAGGGCGACCTGCGGCGGCACCCCGAAGACGGCGGCGACGGCGGCCGAGGAGGCGGCGTTCGCCTTGTTGGCGCGGCCCGGCAGCTGCAGGTGGATCGGCCAGGCGGACCCGTGCGGGTCGAGGACGTGGTCCCCGGAGAGCACCCAGCTCGGCGTCGGCCGCCGGAACCCGCACTCGCCGCAGAACCAGTCGTCGCCCGGGCGCTGCATCACGCCACCGCAGGACGGGCAGGACCAGGCGTCGTCCTTCCACATCTGCCCGGCGGCGACCCAGATCACGTTGGGGGAGGAGGACGCGGCCCAGACCACCAGCGGGTCGTCGCAGTTCGCCACGATGACGGCCTTGGACCCGGCCAGCCCCTCCCGCCAGTTCTCGGCGAGCATCCGGGTCTCGGCGGCGCGGTCGAGCTGGTCGCGGGAGAGGTTGAGCAGCGCGATGCACTTCGGGTCGGTGTCCCGGGCCACCCCGGCCAGGTACTTCTCGTCGACCTCGATCACGCCGAACTTGGACTCCGAGCCACCCGCCAGCGCCGACGTGATGCCGGCCGGCATGTTGGCCCCGAGCGCGTTGGACACGACCGGTCCGGCGGCCTTCAGCGCCTCGGCGATCAGCCTGGTGGTCGTCGTCTTGCCGTTCGTCGCCGAGACGAGGGTCACGTCCAGGTTCTGGGCGAGCCGGGCGAGAAGGTCGGGGTCGAGTTTGAGCGCGACCCGGCCGCCGATCACGGATCCGCTGCCGCGTCCCGCGGCACGGGACGCCGCCGCGACCGCCTTGCCCGCGGTCACGGCGATCTTGGCCCGCGGCGTGAGCGGGTCCGAGTTGCCTGCCATCAGTTCTCGATCCTCCTTGACTACGCGCCGCGCCTGAGCCATCCGGCAACGTGGTGTGCACCTCAGCCTATCGAGATCCATTCGCACACCCGAATTCCGGCCCATGCCTGCGCGGCGAGCAGGGGCCCATCCGAACCGTACCCTTGCGGCCATGCGACAAGGTTCCATTCCGGGCGCCCACGGGCGGGTCCGGCCTCTCACCCTGCTCGGCGACCCCGTTCTGCACGCCCGCTGCGCGGAGGTCACCGACTTCGGCCCCGAACTCGCCCGGCTGGTGGAGGACTTGTTCGCGACGATGTACGCGGCGGAGGGGGTGGGCCTGGCGGCGAACCAGGTGGGGGAGTCGCTGCGGGTGTTCGTCTTCGACTGTCCCGACGACGACGAGGTCCGCCACCTCGGCCACGTGGTCAACCCGCGCCTGGTGGCGGCGGACGGCGTGACCCTCCGCGGCCCGGAGGGCTGCCTGTCCCTGCCGGGCCTGGAAGCGGGCACGGAACGCCACGACCACGCGGTGGTGGAGGGTTTCACGGCGACGGGCGACCCGGTCACGATCCACGGAACCGGCTTCTTCGCCCGCTGCCTCCAGCACGAGACCGACCACCTGGAGGGCCACGTCTACGCCGACCACGTCACAGGCTGGCGCAAGCGCAAGCTGATGCGACAGGTGGCGAAGTCCTCCTGGCACCGGTGAGGACATCCCCCCGTCTTTTGGGGGCGCGGGGCTGTGGCTGATTCGCGGCTGCCGCCGCGTGGGCGCGACAAGCCCCCACCGGGCGCTCGGCCGAAACCGAACCCTCAGAACCCCGGACCTCCAATTCTGTCCCCCGCAGCCGCAAGCCGCCCCCACAGAAGATCCGCCAAACTCTTCACCAGTTCCGCACGAGAACAGGGCCGTTCTCCCAGCCACCAGTCCCCCGCCGCATGCATCATCCCGACGATCCCGTGCCCCCACACCCGCGCCAGCTGCTGACTGTTCGGTCCCAGATCCAGCCGGTCCTCGATGACCTGCGCCAGCTCCTCACCCATCCGCCGCAACAGCGGAGCCGAGTGCTTGCCCACGTCGAACCCCTGGTCGGCGCCCGTGCTGCCGTCCGCGGGGTGCATCAGGAACCGGTACACCTGAGGCCGTGCCTCGATCGCCGCGAGGTACGTGTCCAAGGTCGCCTCGACCCGCTCACGGCGCTCCGCGGGCGCGTCCAGCGCGGCCCGCAGCGAGTTCAGCAGCGCGTCCGTGTGCCGGGTGGCCAGCGCCGCGTACAGCCCGCTCTTGTCGCCGAAGTGACGGTAGAGGATGGGTTTGGTGATGCCCGCCTCGGCCGCGATGGCGTTCATGGAAGCCTGTGGGCCGTCGCGCAGCACCACTCGGTCGGCGGCCTCCAGCAGCTCGCGCCGTCGGCGGTCGGCCGACCGCTGCTGTTCGGTTCGCTGCGTGGTGTCCATGTGCTCTCCCCACCCCGTGCTCTTATCGGTGACGCCTGCGCAAACTAACACCTGACGGCCATCTGCTCTCGAACTGGCTGCCGAGGTGACCTTGGGAGTTGACTTTTCCTACCGACGAGTAACAGACTCGGGTTACCGCTAGTAACACATTATGCGCCGCCGCTGGAGGGGTCATGGCCGAGTTCACCATGGAACTCAACGACGAACAGAAGGAGGTCCGGGACTGGCTGCACGGTTTCGCCGCCGACGTCATCCGTCCCGCGGCCGCCGAATGGGACGAGCGTGAGGAAACCCCCTGGCCGGTCATCCAGGAGGCCGCGAAGGTAGGCATCTACTCCCTCGACTTCTACGCCCAGCAGTACTTCGACCCCACCGGCCTCGGCATCCCGATGGCCATGGAGGAGCTGTTCTGGGGCGACGCGGGCATCGCCCTGTCCATCGTGGGCACGGGCCTCGCCGCCGTCGGCGTCCTCGCCAACGGCACCGAGGAGCAGATCGGCACCTGGATCCCCCAGATGTACGGCGACCCCAACGACGTCAAGGTCGCCGCGTTCTGCTCCTCCGAGCCCGACGCCGGCTCCGACGTCGGCTCCATGCGCACCCGGGCCGTCTACGACGAGGCCAAGGACGAGTGGGTGCTCAACGGCACGAAGACCTGGGCGACCAACGGCGGCATCGCCAACGTCCACGTCGTCGTCGCGGTCGTCGACCCGGAGCTCGGCTCCAAGGGCCACGCCTCCTTCATCGTCCCGCCGGGGACGCCCGGGCTGTCCCAGGGCCAGAAGTTCAAGAAGCACGGGATCCGCGCCTCGCACACCGCCGAGGTCGTCCTGGACGACGCCCGGGTGCCCGGGTCCTGCCTGCTCGGCGGCAAGGAGAAGCTGGACGAGCGCCTCGCCCGGGCCCGGGAGCGGGCCAAGTCGGGCGGCGGGCGAAGCGAGATGGGGGTCCCCCCGGCCGGAGGCTGGGGGAGGGTCAAGAACGCGGCGATGGCCACGTTCGAGGCCTCGCGGCCCGCCGTCGGGGCGATGGCCGTCGGTACGGCGCGCGCCGCCTACGAGGTCGCCCTCGACTACGCCGTGACCCGCGAGCAGTTCGGGCGGCCGATCATCGACAACCAGGGCGTGGCCTTCCAGCTCGCGGACATGCGCACGGCCGTCGACGCGGCCCGGCTGCTGGTGTGGCGGGCGTCCTGGATGGCGGTGAACGGGAAGCCGTTCACCGCAGCCGAGGGGTCGATGTCGAAGCTGTTCGCGAGCGAGACGGCGAAGAAGGTGACCGCCCAGGCGATCCAGATCCTGGGCGGCAACGGGTACACGCGGGAGTATCCGGTGGAGCGGATGCACCGGGACGCGGCGATCTACACGATCTTCGAGGGGACGAGCGAGATCCAGCGGCTGGTGATCGCCCGTACGTTGTCGGGGATGCCGATCCGGTAGCGCCGCGGGGGGTGCGGGTGCGTTGCGGGCGGACCGTGCGTTGTGGTTGCTCGCGCAGTTCCCCGCGCCCCTGACGGGGCGCTCCGTCTCACCGGTGCTTCAAAGGTGTGAGTTGTTCGATGTCGTAGCGCTTGCGGAGCGCCTCGATCGCCTCGTGGTCCGGTGGGCCGCCGTTGCCCAGGATCTCCAGCAGTTCCTCGAAGTAGTTCTCGTGATCGGGCGGCGGCGAGGACTGGAAGAACATCCTCGTCGGGGCGTCCGTCGGGTTGGCGAAGGCGTGGGGGCAGCCGGGGGGTACGGCGATCAACGTGCCCGGGGTTGCCCTTACCACCCGCGTGCCCGAACTGGACTCCCACTTCTGCCAGTTGTCGGGGGTGCGGATGCGGGGCTCGAAGGCGAGGACGTCCAGCTCGCCTTCGAGGACGTAGAACAGTTCCTCGCTGCGGGTGTGCACATGGGCGCCCACGTCGAAGCCCGGCGGGACGTCCACCTCGAAGGTGGAGGCCATCCGCGAGTGCGTTCCCGTCACCTTGAAGGTGACACGCTGGGCCGGCGTGTGGACCACGCGCCCGTGGCCCGGTGGTACGAGGAGTCCCTCACTTGTGGTCATGGGCCGCTCACCAGGCCACCGGAAGAGCCTCGGGCCCCCGGATCAACGCGCCCTTCCTGAAGGGCACCTGCTCCGGGGGTACGGCGAGCCGCAGCCCGGGCAGCCGGTCGAGCAGGACGTCGACGAGGAGTTCCTCCTCGAGCCTGCCGAGCTGGCCGCCGGGACAGTAGTGCGGGCCGAACCCGAAGGACACATGCGGGTTGGGGCTGCGGGCGAGGTCGATCGTCTCGGGGTCCCGGAAGACGGCCGGGTCGCGGTTCGCGGCCAGGTACGAGACGTAGATCGCGTCGCCCGCGCGGATCCGGACGCCCTTGATCTCCAGGTCCTGCGTGGCGATCCGGGACAGGCCGACCGCGCTGCGGTGCGGGATGTAGCGCAGGAGCTCGTCGATCGCCCGGGGGCGGATCGCCGGCTCGGTGCGCAGCCGGTCGAGGAGGTCGGGGCGGGTCAGCAGCAGGTAGAACATCTGCCCGCTGTTGTTGGTGACCGCCTCGCCGCCGATCTGGAGGAGGACGGCCAGACCGACGGCCTCCTCCAGAGCGACCTCGCCGCGGCCCACCGCGGCGCCCAGCAGCGAGCAGACGTCCTCGCCCGTGCTGTGCTCCCGCAGCCCGATCAGGTCGGCGAAGTAGACGCCCATCTCGCGCTTGGCCTTCTCGCTGACCTCCTTGCCGTGGCTGGAGGACAGGATCAGCTGGGTCCAGAGGTGCATGCTGTGCCGGTCGGCGGCCGGTACGCCCATCACCTCGCAGATCACCGCGATGGGGAACGGGCTGAGCACCGTCGCCGTGAGATCGGCGGGCGGCCCGTCCTGGACGAGCTCGTCGACGATCTCTTCCAGGACCAGGCGGGCCTTCTCCCGGACCCGCTCCACGCCCTTGGAGGTGAGCGCGGGGGCCACCGTACGGCGCAGCCGCGTGTGGTCGGGCGGGTCCAGGAAGCCGACCGCGCCGCGGTCCGGGATGAAGTGCGGGGCGAGCCGGGTGACCGGCTGCGCCATCACCGCCTCACGGCTGAACCGGGGGTCGTTGGCCACCATGCGTACGTCGTCGTACCGGGTGACCAGCCACGCCCAGCCGTCGCCGTTGGGGAGCCGGATCCGGTTGATCGGACCCGCCCGCATCAGCTCGGCCAGGGTGGGGTCGAAGTCCACCCCCGCCAGGTCCGGCACTTCCCAGTGCCGGACCGGACAGGTGGCCTCACCGGCTGCCTCGGCGACGACCTCGGCGGTGGCCGCCTCGTCGGCGGGGTCGAGCGGTTCGGTGAGTGCCATCTCTATCGAGCCGCCTCTTCGTCCGGACGCCGCCAGCGACCCAGCGACATCTCCGCGGTGATGCCGGGACCGAACCCGGCCAGCAGGCCGCGCGCCTGGTGCTCGGCACCGCCCTCGTCGAACATCCGGCGCAGGGCGTCCAGGACGACGGCGCTCGCGATGTTGCCGTACTCGGTGAGCGTGGCCCGGCTGAACCGGAAGGCGTGCGGGTCGACCTGGAGGAACTTGCTCAGGTCGTCCAGGATGCGCGGCCCGCCCGCGTGGACTATGTAGAAGTCCAGGTCGGACGCGTCCCAGCCGTGCAGCCCCGCCAGGTCCTGGAGAGCCGGCGCCAGCGGCTCCATGGTCGCCGGGACCCGCTTGTCCAGCAGGAAGTGGAACCCGGTGGCCCGCACGTCGTACATGATCCACTCTTCGGTCTTCGGGATCAGGTACGAGCCGTTGCGTTCGAGCTCGACGCCCGTGCCGCCCTGGCCGCGGACCACGGCGGCGGCGATGCCGTCGCCGAAGAGGCCGTTGGAGAGCAGCGAGCCGACGCCGAGGTCGGTCGGCTGGTAGCACAGCGAGCAGAACTCGCAGGCCACGATGAGGGCGTTGGAGTTCGGGTACGCCGAGCAGAAGTCGTGCGCCCGGTTGATCGCCGCTCCGCCGGCCGCGCAGCCGAGCTGCGCGATGGGGATCTGGCGGGTGGTGGAGTCGAAGTCCATCTCGTTGATCAGCCACGCGGTGAGCGAGGGCATCATGAAGCCCGTGCACGAGACGTAGATGATCACGTCGATGTCGCTGGTGAGCAGCTCGGCGTCGTCGAGCGCTCGCTGGATGACTGCGGGGACCCTGGCCTTGGCCTCGACCTCGTAGAGCTTGTTGCGCTCCTCGAAGCCGGGGTGCTTCAGGGTCTCCTCGATCGGCTGCACGATGTGCCGGGTGCGAACGCCCGTGTTCTCGATCAGTCTCAGCGCCAACGGCAGCTGCGGGTGGTTCTCGTGGTGGGAGCGCGCCAGTTCCAGCGTCTCCTCCATCGTGATCACGTACTCCGGGACCGACACTGAGGGTTTGCACAAAGTCGCCATGAACCGTGCCTGCTTTCAGCCTTCCGGCGGGTTTGGGTCCGACCGGTCAGAGAGGTGGTTCACCTCAGGAGGTGGTTCCCTCACGATCACCCGTGAGGGCGACGATCTCTCGCCGGACTACTCCGAACCGGTGACCCCGTGTCAGGGTCGGATCAGCACAGAGGTATCCAGACGAGGAGGACGCGATGCCCGGCACGGCCGTCGAGATGCTGGAAACGACCAGGTCAGAGCTTTCCCCGGACCCGAAAGCCAACCCGTTGGTCCCCCTCGTGGCCGGCGGCCGGGCGAGCCTGGAGACACTCGCCGCACTCGCCCTGGAACAACACCGGGTGATCCCCGCCGACCGGCACGCGTTCCTGCATCTGGCGCAGCGCGCCTCCGAGGAGCCGGCGGCCGCCGGGTTCTTCACCACGCTGGCCGAGGGCGAGGAGCTGGCCGCAGAGCGGCTGGGCGCGTTCGCCGAGGCGTGCGGAGTGGATGAAGAGCGCATGCGGGCGTACGAGCCCCTACCGGGCTGCCAGGCGTACCCGGCGTACATCTCCTGGCTCGCCCTCAACGCCACCCCGACGGACGCCGTCCTCGCCGTCACGGCCAACTTCGCGACGTGGGGCACGTATTGCGCGACCATCGCGCAGGGCCTGCGCGAGCACTACGGCTTCACCGACGAGTCCTGCGCCTTCTTCGACTTCTTCGCAGAACCGGCCCCGGCCCTGGACCAACAGGCGACGGCAGCGGTGCAGGCGGGACTGGACTCAGGACGCCTGGACGAGAAGCGCGTGTACACCTACGGCCGCCTGCTCCAGGCATACGAGCAGATGTTCTGGACGTCGCTCAGCGCACTCACCTAGGGGCGCGGGGAACTGCGCGACCAGCCACAACCCCACCCGCACCCGCTGAACGACCGTCACTCCCCACTGCTATGGGCGATACAAGCCACGTCGATCCGATCGGCGAGTTTCGCCAGCTCGATGGTCAGCGCAGCCACCGTGTCCTCGTCCAGCCCACCCTCGTCGGCCTCCACCAGACGCAGCCACCGTGCCCCCAACGTCCGCAACAACTTACTCACGTCGGCCGCGGCCACCTGCAAGGTCCCGCGGTCGTCGACGATCAGAGGCAGGGTCACTTCGCGGTTCACACTCGGGATCGTAGTCGCGCAACGCTCACGCACCCTGCCAAACAGTGGTGATGTTGCAGAACTCCCGGATTCCGTGCCCGGACAGCTCACGGCCGTAGCCGGACCGCTTCACCCCGCCGAACGGAAACGCCGGGTGGGAGGCGGTCATGCCGTTGACGAACACGCCACCGGCCTCCAGATCCCGCACGAACCGGTCCACCTCGGCGTCGTCCCGCGTCCACACGTTCGAACTCAGCCCGAAGGGCGAGTCGTTGGCGATGAGGACCGCCTCGTCCAGGTCCCCGGCCCGGTACAGCGTGGCCACCGGACCGAACGCCTCCTCGCGGTGGATGCGCATGTCGCGGTGGATCCCGGCCAGGACGGTCGGCGGGTAGTACCAGCCGGGCCCCTCCGGCCGCCGCCCGCCGCACAGCACCTCCGCACCCGACCGCTTCGCGTCCTCGACCAGCTCCTCCAGGTCCCTGCGCCCCTGCTCGCTCGCCAGCGGACCGACGTCCGTCGCCTCGTCCATCGGGTCGCCCGTGCGCAGCGCGGCCATGCCCGCCACGAACCGCTCCGCGAACGCGTCGTAGACGGCCGTGTGCACGATGAACCGCTTCGCGGCGATGCACGACTGCCCGTTGTTCTGCACGCGCGCCGTCACCGCGATCCTCGCGGCGCGGTCGATGTCCGCCGAGGACATCACCACGTACGGGTCGCTGCCGCCCAGCTCCAGCACCGTCTTCTTGATCATCTCGCCGGCGGTGGCGGCGACCGCACGGCCCGCGGGCTCGCTGCCGGTGAGCGTCGCCGCCCGCACCCGCTCGTCGCGCAGGACGTCGTCGACCGCGCCCGAGCCGATCAGCAGGGTCTGGAAGCAGCCCTCGGTGAAGCCGGCCCGGTGGAACAGGTCCTCCAGGTACAGGGCGGTCTGCGGGACGTTGGACGCGTGCTTGAGCAGGCCCACGTTGCCCGCCATCAGCGCCGGCGCGGCGAACCTGACCACCTGCCAGAGCGGGAAGTTCCACGGCATCACGGCGAGCACCGGCCCGATGGGGCGGTACCGCACCCGTACCCGGGACGCGCCCGAGTCCTTCACGTCCGAATCCGCCGGCTCCTCGTCGGCCAGCAGTTCCTCCGCGTGGTCGGCGTACCAGCGCATCGCCTTCGCGCACTTGGCGGCCTCCGCACGGGCCTGCTTCAGCGGCTTGCCCATCTCGGTGGTCATGATGCGCGCGATGCCGTCCAGGTCGCCGTCGAGCAGGTCGGCGGCCCGGTGCAGCAGCCGGGCGCGCTCGGCGAAGGTGCTCGTGCGGTACGTGCGGAACGTCGCCTCGGCGAGTTCGAGCCGGCGTTCGAGCTCGTCCTCGTCCATGGCCTCGAACGATTCGAGCGTCTCGCCGGTCGCCGGGTTGACCGTCGCGATGGGCATGGCTGACCTCCCTTGGAGCGGGCTTGCTATGACCTTCCCGCGCGGCCGGGGCGACCGCAACGTAGGGGGCGCTGTTCAGCGCGTGTGCTCCGCCAGCCGGTCGAGAAACGCGGCCTGCGCCTTGACGATCACCTCGCGGGCCCGGTCCGGGGTCAGCCAGGCCACCCGGTCCAGCTCGGGGAACTCCTGGATCCGGCCCGACCGCGGCGGCCACTCCATCACGAAGGTGCCCGGTTCGACGGTGGCCGGGTCCAGGTCGGCCTCGATCGCCCACGCCGTGACGATCTTGCCGTTGGTCTGCCGGACCTCGCCCAGCTCGATCGCCTCGCCGTCCGGCGGCGCCAGGCCCAGCTCCTCCCGGAACTCGCGGCGGGCCGCCTCCCAGGCGGGCTCGTCCGGCCCGTACTCGCCCTTGGGGACGGTCCAGGCGCCCGCGTCCTTCTTGGCGAAGAACGGCCCGCCCATATGGCCGAGCAACACCTCGACGCCTTCGTCGGTATGCCGGAACAACAACAGTCCGGCGCTGCGCTTCGGCTCCGTCAACGCCGTACCTCCGGGTGGGCGGCCAGCAGGGTCTCCACCGTATCGGCCTCCTCGGGCCGTTTGTCCTCGCGGTAGCGGACGACCCGCGCGAAGCGCAGCGTCACCCCGGCCGGATAGCGGGTGGACCGCTGCAGACCGTCGTAGGCGATCTCGACGACGAGTTCGGGGCGTACGGTCACCACCCAGCCGTCGTCCGAGACCTCCAGTTCCCTGAGCCGGGCGGTCTGCCACTCCAGCAACGCGTCGGTCAGGCCCTTGAAGGTCTTGCCGAGCATGGCGAAGGTGCCGTCCGGGTTGCGGGCGCCGAGGTGGAGGTTGGAGAGCCTGCCGGTGCGGCGGCCGTGGCCCCACTCGGCGGCCAGGACGACCAGGTCGAGGGTGTGGACGGGTTTCACCTTCAGCCAGGAGGCGCCCCGGCGGCCGGCGCTGTAGGGCGCGTCGAGGCCCTTGACGACCACGCCCTCGTGGCCGCGGTCCAGGGCGGCGGCGAGGAACTCCTCGGCGGCCGGCGTGTCGTCCGGCCCGGACACCAGCGCCCGGCGCACCCGCATCGGCTCCGGGACCAGCCGGGCCAGTTCCGCGTGCCGTCCGGCGAAGGGCAGGTCGAGCAGGTCGCGGCCGTCGACCGCGAGCGCGTCGAAGAAGACGGGGGAGACCGGAACCTCCCGGGCCGCCTTCGCCACGTCCGTCCGGGAGCCGACCCGGCCCGCCGTCTCCTGGAAGGAGCGGGGCCGCCCGTCCGCGTCGAAGGAGATCACCTCGCCGTCCAGGACGAACCGGTCGCCGCCCAGCTCCCGTGCGGCGGCGGTCACCTCGGGCAGGCGGTCGGTGATGTCGTCCAGGGTGCGGGTGAAGACCCGTACCGTGTCGCCGTCCCGGTGGACCTGGACCCGGATGCCGTCCAGCTTCTCCTCGACCGCCGAGCCGCCCAGCTTCGCCACCGCCTCGGCGACCGAGGCTGCGGTGTGGGCCAGCATGGGCAGCACCGGGCGGCCGACGGTGAGCCGGAAGCGCTCCAGGGCCGACGGGCCGTCCGCCAGCAGCGCCGCCGCAACCGCCTGGAGGGACCCGGCGAGCATCACCGCCCGGCGCACGTCGGCCGGGTCCGCGCCGGTCGCCTGCGCGAGCCCTTCGACGGCGATCGCGTCCAGGGCGCCCTGCCGGACCTCCCCGGTGATCAGCCCCAGCAGGAAGTGCTGCTCGTCCGCCGTCGCCGCTCCCATCAACTCGCCCACGATCCGGGCCCGTTCGGCCTGCGATCCGGTCCCGGAGACCTTGCCGAGCTCGCCGAGCAGGGCGTCGACCGCGCGGACCGTGAGGGACGGTTCGGCGGCCGGCGGGACGGGCCGGCTCAGCACCTTCCAGCCGACGCCGAGACGGCCCTGCGGGAGCCGCCCGGCCAGGTACGGGATGACGACCGGCACGTCGTCGGGCGCCGTCTCCCGGAAGAGCTCGGCGAGCAGCGCGCTCTTGCGGGACCTGGCCGCGGTGGCGGCGACCTCCCGGGACACTTCGGCGAGCCGGGTCAGCAGCATGCAGCCATGGTGCAACGGGCGCCGCCGGACCACACCCCGTCGGGTGTGCTCGGGCCGGACGCCGTCGGGTGTGCTCGGGCCGGACGCCGTCGGGTGTGCTCGGGCCGGACGCCGTCGGGTGTGCTCGGGCCGGACGCCCTCGGGTGTGCTCGGGCCGGACGCCCTCGGGTGTGCTCGGGCCGGACGCCCTCGGGCATGCTCGGACCAGACGCCGTCGGACGTGCCCGGACCAGACGCCGTCGGGCGTGTCCGGGCTACGCCCGTACCGCCGCGTCCAGGTCGGCGAAGAGCAGCTCGCCGTTGATCGCCGCGCCGGCCCGGTAGCCGCGGCTCGCCGCGTTGACCACCTGTTCGGCGAAACCGCTCGCGTTGCCGGCCGCCCACAGCCCGGGCACGGTCGTCAGGCCCCGTTCGTCGATCACCGGGTAGGCGCCGAAGGGGGTCTCCGTCAGCTCCGCGCCGAGCCCGAGGAACAGGTCGTTCCGCGGGACCGGGCGGGGCGCGACGAACAGTGCCTCCCGTTCGTGCACGGTCCCTTCGGCGAGCCGTACGCCCGTCAGCCGGTCGTCCTCGATCCGCAGCCCGACGACCTCGCCCGGCACCACCCGCACCCCGGCCGCGGCCAGCCGCCGCAGGTCGTCGTCGGTCAGCTCCGTCTCCTCGACCTGGTGCAGGAAGAGGGTCACGTCCTTGGACCACTGGGTGACCATCAGCGCCTGGTGCACGCTCATCGGCGTCGTGGCCAGCACGCCGAAGGCCTGGTCGCGGACCTCCCAGCCGTGGCAGTACGGGCAGTGCAGCACGTCCCGGCCGAAGCGCTCGGCCACGCCGGGGACCGGCGGGAGCTCGTCCTTCAGGCCGGTGGCGACGACCAGCTGCCGGGCCCGGACCGTCCGGCCGCCCGCCAGCGTCACCGTGAAGCCGCCCGCGTCGTCCCTCGTCGCGCCCACCGCCAGGTCCCGGACCAGCTCCACGCCGTACCGGGCGATCTCCTCCCGGCCCACCGCCAGGAACTCCGCGGGCGCCATGCCGTCCCGGGACAGAAAGCCCTGCATGTGGGCCGCCGGGGCGTTGCGCGGCTCGCCGGCGTCGACGACCAGCGTGCGGCGCCGGGCCCGGCCCAGGACCAGCGCGGCGGACAGGCCGGCCGCGCCGCCTCCGACGACGACCACTTCGTACGTATCGGTCATGGTGACCACCTCCGCGGCCGAGGGTGGCCCGGCCGCTGCCGGATTGACAAACGGCTTTGCCGAAACTGCAATGCAGTCATGACTACGGACGACGTCCTGGCAGGCGTGGGACCCCGGCTGCGCCGGATCCGCAAGGAGCGGGAGGTCACCCTCGCCGCCCTCTCCGAGACCACCGGCATCTCGGTCAGCACCCTCTCCCGGCTGGAGTCCGGGCTGCGCAAGCCCAGCCTGGAGCTGCTGCTGCCGATCGCGCAGGCCCACCAGGTGCCCCTGGACGAACTGGTCGGCGCCCCGCCGGCCGGCGACCCGCGGGTGCGGGCCAAGCCGATGGAGCGGTACGGCAGGACGTTCCTGCCGCTCACCCGGCAGCCCGGCGGTCTGCAGGCCTTCAAGGTGCTCGAACCCAGGCGGAAACTCGAACCCGAGCCGCGGACCCACGAGGGCTACGAGTGGCTCTACGTGCTGTCCGGGAAGTTGCGGCTGGTGCTCGGCGACCACGACGTCGTGCTGGGGCCGGGGGAGGCGGCCGAGTTCGACACCCGGGTGCCGCACTGGTTCGGGTCGACGGGGGAGGGGCCGGTGGAGTTCCTCAGCCTGTTCGGGCCGCAGGGGGAGCGGATGCACGTGCGGGCCCGCCCGAAGCGGCCGTGAGGCATCCGGCCCGACGCATCCGGCCCGACGCATCCGGCGTGACCAATCCGGCCCGGCGATTGCGGCGTTCCCCGGGCGGCTGTTCCCTCCATGGCAAGCGACCGCTTAGTATGCGGTGGACCCCGGTCAGACGACGCAGTCGACGCAGTCCCGTGGAGGCACCGCATGCAGGCATGGCAAGTGCACGAGAACGGCGAGCCGAGCGAGGTGATGCGGCTCCAGGAGGTGGAGCGGCCCACGCCCGGCGACGGCCAGGTGCTGCTCAGGGTGCGTGCCGCCAACATCAACTTCCCGGACGTCCTGATGTGCCGGGGCCACTACCAGGTGCGCCCGCCGCTGCCGTTCACGCCGGGGGTGGAGATCTGCGGCGAGACCGAGGACGGGCGCCGGGTGATCGCCAACCCGGCGCTGCCGCACGGCGGTTTCGCCGAGTACGCGGTCGCGGACGCCGCCGCGCTGCTGCCCGCGCCGGACGCGCTGGACGACGCCGAGGCCGCCGCGCTGCACATCGGCTACCAGACGGGCTGGTTCGGCCTGCACCGCAGGGCGGCCCTGCAGGCCGGCGAGACGCTGCTCGTGCACGCCGCCGCCGGCGGGGTCGGCAGTGCGGCCGTGCAACTCGGCAAGGCCGCCGGGGCGACGGTGATCGGTGTCGTCGGCGGCGCCGACAAGGCCGCCGTCGCCCGCCAGCAGGGCTGCGACGTCGTCGTGGACCGGCGCGCCGAGGACGTCGTCGCCGCCGTCAAGGAGGCCACCGGCGGCCGGGGCGCCGACGTGATCTACGACCCGGTCGGCGGCGACGCCTACACCCAGTCCACCAAGGTGGTCGCCTTCGAGGGCCGGATCGTGGTCGTCGGCTTCGCCAGCGGCAGCATCCCCAGCCCGGCGCTCAACCACGCCCTGGTGAAGAACTACTCCATCCAGGGCCTGCACTGGGGCCTGTACGCCACCAAGAACCCCGGGCTGATCCTGGAGTGCCACCGGCAGCTCAGCGAGCTGGCCGCCAAGGGCGCCATCAAGCCCCTGGTGAGCGAGCGGGTCCCGCTGTCCGGGGCCGCCGCGGCCGTGCAGCGGGTCGGCGACGGCGTCACCACCGGCCGGGTCACCGTCGTACCGAACGGAGCCGCAGCATGACCGACGCCGCCGAACTCCAGCGCCGCACCGCCGAGTTGCTGGCCGCGTATCCGGTGGAGACCACCGATCGGCTCGACTTCCTCAAGGCCCGCTTCGACGCCGGACTCGCCTGGGTGCACTATCCGGAGGGCCTCGGCGGACTCGGTGCCCCCCGCTCCCTCCAGGTCGTCGTGGACGCCGAGCTGGAGGCCGCCGGCGCCCCCGACAACGACTCGCGCCGCAACGGCATCGGGCTCGGCATGGCCGCGCCGACCATCCTCAAGTACGGCACGGAGGAGCAGAAGCAGTGCTATCTGCGGCCGTTGTGGATCGGCGAGGAGGTCTGGTGCCAGCTGTTCAGCGAGCCGGGCGCCGGCTCCGACCTGGCCGCGCTGGGCACCCGGGCCGTGCGGGAGGGCGACGAGTGGGTGGTGAACGGGCAGAAGGTGTGGACCTCCGGCGCGCACAACGCCCGCTGGGCCATCCTCATCGCCCGCACCGACCCGGACGTGCCCAAGCACGCGGGCATCACCTACTTCGTCTGCGACATGACCGACCCCGGCGTCGACGTCCGCCCGCTGCGGCAGATCACCGGCGAGGCCGAGTTCAACGAGGTCTTCCTCACCGACGTCCGGATCCCCGACTCCCGGCGCCTCGGCGCGGTCGGCGACGGCTGGCGGGTCGCGCAGACCACGCTGAACAACGAGCGCGTCGCCATCGGCGGCATGCGGCTGCCCCGCGAGGGCGGCATGATCGGCCCGGTCGTGAAGACCTGGCGCGAACGCCCCGCACTGCGCACCCACGACCTGCACCAGCGGCTGCTGAAGCTGTGGGTGGAGTCCGAGGTCGCCCGCCTCACCGCCGAGCGCCTGCGCCAGCAGCTGGTCGCCGGACAGCCCGGGCCCGAGGGCGCCGGCATGAAGCTCGCCTTCGCCCGCCTCAACCAGGAGATCAGTGGCCTTGAGGTCGAACTCCGGGGCGAGGAAGGCCTGTTGTACGACGACTGGACCATGCGCCGGCCCGAACTCGTCGACTTCACCGGCCGGGACGCGGGCTACCGCTACCTCCGCGCCAAGGGCAACAGCATCGAGGGCGGGACCAGCGAGGTCCTGCTGAACATCGTCGCCGAGCGCGTCCTGGGCCTGCCCTCGGAGCCGCGCACCGACAAGGACGTCGCCTGGAAGGACCTCGCCCGATGAGCGATCTGTTGTACTCGGAGGAGGAAGAGGCGCTGCGGGCCGCGGTGCGGGACCTGCTCGCCGACCACTGCGACGCGCCGGGCGTCATCGCCCGTACCGAGTCGGACACCCCGCACGACGCGGCGGCCTGGAAGGCCCTCACCGAGGGCATGGGCCTCGCCGGCCTGCTGGTCCCCGAGGAGCTGGGCGGCCAGGGTGCGTCGCACCGCGAGGTCGCCGTCGTCCTGGAGGAGCTGGGGCGGGCGGTCGCGCCGGTGCCGTATCTGACCAGTGCCGTGGTGGCGACCGAGGCGCTGCTGGCCTGCGGCGACGGGCAGTTGCTCGGGAAGCTGGCGTCCGGGCGGACCGTCGGGGCGCTGGCGGTGGGGCTGCATGTCGCCCCGGGCGGCGAGTTCAGCACCGTACGCGTCGAAGACGGCCGTCTGCACGGTGAGTTGACCGGGATCGCGGACGCGGTCGCGGCCGACGTGCTGCTGGTGCCCGGCGCCGACGGTGGGCTGTACGCGGTCGAGGCGGGCGCGGTGACCGTCACCCCGCAGGTCGCGTTCGACCTGACCAGGCCGCTCGCCACGGTGACCCTGGACGGGGCGGCCGGGCGGCGCGTGGGCGACGCCGAGCCCGCGGTACGACGGGCGCTGCGGGCCGGGGCCGGGCTGCTGGCCTCCGAGCAGTTCGGCGTCGCCGAATGGGCGCTGACCGAGACCGTGCGGTACCTCAAGGAGCGCAAGCAGTTCAACCGGCCGGTGGGCGGGTTCCAGGCGATCAAGCACCGGCTGGCGCAGCTGTGGCTGGAGGTGGTGAACCTTCGCGCGGCGGCGCGCGGTGCGGCCGACGCGCTGGCCTCCGGCGGGGACGCCGATGTGCTGGTGGCCGTCGCGCAGGCGTATGCGGCGCCGGTCGCCGTGCACGCGGCGGAGGAGGCGCTGCAGTTGCACGCGGGCATTGGGATGACCTGGGAACATCCCATTCACCTGTATCTGAAGCGGGCGAAGGCCGACTCGATCGCCTTCGGTACCGCGGGGGCGCACCGGTCGGCTCTTGCCGGGCTCGTCGACCTTCAAGCGCCGTGAGGTGACGGTTTTCGGCTGCGGGTGTGTGGGGGCCGGTCGCGCCCACGCGGCGGAGCCGCATATCAAATGCAGCCCCGCGCCCCTTGCGGGGCGCCCGTGCCGGGGTCGGCATGAAGTGAACCGGGGGTGGCAGTCCAGCCAACCTCCTGCGCAGGTGCGCCGATTGGGCTCTGTTCGCACGCATACTCCCTTGGGTCACTCATGGCCCTACAAGGGAGGCAGAGCATGGCCCTCACCACCCGTCGCAGAGCCCTCACCACCCTCGGTGCCGCCCTCGCCGGCGCCGTCGTACTGCCCGGCGCGCAGGCCTGGGCGGGCGGCGGTCGGCGTGGTCGGCGACCGCTGTGGCGTGCCCACGCCCACAACGACTACGAGCACACCCACCCCCTGTACGACGCCCTCGGCCACCGGTTCGGGAGCGTCGAGGCCGACATCTTCCTCGTCGGCGACCAGCTCCTGATCGGCCACACGGCGGACGACCTCGACCCGAGCCGTACCCTCGAATCCCTGTACCTCGACCCGCTGTCCGCCATCGTCAAGGCCAACCACGGTTCCGTGTACCGGGGTTGGCGAAGGCCGCTGCAACTGCTCATCGACATCAAGACCGAGGGCTCCTCGACCTACCTGGAGCTCGACCGGCACCTGCGGCGCTACCCGCACCTGTTCACCACCTACGCCCACGGCCGGGTGATCCCCGGTGCCGTCACCAACGTCATCTCCGGTGACCGAGCCGCCCGCACGCCGATGGAGGCGCAGACCGTGCGCCGGGCCTTCTACGACGGCCGGCTCACCGACCTCGGCACCGCGGCGCCCGCCTCCTTCGTCCCGTTGATCAGCGACAACTGGCAGCTCAACTTCACCTGGCTCGGCGAGGGCGCGTTCCCCGACGCCGAGCGCCGGAAGCTGCTCGACATCATCGGCCAGGCGCACGCGCACGGTCAGACGGTGCGCTTCTGGAACACCCCCGACGTGGCCGGCCCCGCCCGCGACGCGCTGTGGAGCGAGTTGTTCGCCGCCGGCATCGACTACTTCAACACCGACGACCTGGCTGGCCTGGAGGCCTTCCTGGACGCCCGCGCGGCGTCGTAAGACCACTCGAACGGGGGCCGTGTCAACCGCACGGGCCAACCCTCCGCTACGCCACACTTGCGGCCGAACGCCCCGGAACGGGCGTGGCGGAGGAGGTTCGCGATGGCCGTTTCCATCTCTGTGGTGCTGCTGCTCCTGTTGCTGGCCGTGATCTTCATGCGCCAGGGCGCGCTGAAGATCTCACACGCCCTGGTCTGCATGCTGTTCGGGTTCTTCCTGGCCAGTACCAGCATGGCGCCGACCATCACCAGCGGGCTCACCGCCACGGCCGACCTGGTCAGCAGTCTGCGGCCCTGAGCCGGCCGCCGGGGTCGGCCGGCTCAGGGTTCCGTCAGGGTTTCCAGAAGACCCCGATCCCGTTGGCCACGGCGCGTTCCGGGCTCTCGGTCGGGTGGTTGAGCACGCTCACCGTCTTCGCCCCCGCGGTGCGGGCCACCATCGTCGAGGAGCCGCCGCCGTCCAGGCTGAATGCGTCGACCGCGCCCAACTGCCGCATCTCGTCGGCGACTTCGGCGATGGTCAGCCCGCTGCGGTAGGCCGCCGCGCCGTCCAGCGCGAGCAGCAGCAGCCTGCGCCCGCCGTTCGCGTACCCGACGGCCGTGCGCACGGCCGCGGTGGTGTCGTTCAGGCCGGCCAGCGGCTCGCCGTCGCGCAGCACCGGGTAGCCGCCGACCGCGAAGCGGTACGGGATCCTGGCGGCGGACGCCACCATGTGCTCGCGGACGGTGACCCGTTCGCCCTTGGTGAGGGCGCGCAGTCTGTCCGCGCCCGCCTCCCGGCCCAGCAGGACGGTCGTCCCGGTGGCGATCGCACCGCTGCCCGGGGTGTCGGACGTGGCGACGACCTTGCCGGCGCGGACCCGCACCTCGTAGGTGTCCGTGCTGCATCCGGCGGCCCGGTCGGTGTCCGAGCCGCAGGTGGCGCGCTTGCGGGAGGCCGAGCCCCAGGCGGCGGTGTAGGCGCCCACCGCCCCCTGTGCCAGGGCGTACTGGTTGAGCCCCCGCAGCGCCAGGGTGGCGTCGGGGGTGCGGACCGTGCCGACGAGTGTCAGCCGGTCGAGCCGGGCCCGGCGGTCCACGCCGACGCCGAAGACGTCGGTGGTGTCGGTGCCGGGCGGCAGCGAGGGCCCGAACCGCTGGGCCGTCGGCACCGCCGCCTTGAGCACCCTGCCGTGCGCGATCGCCGGGCCGACGCTCGCGCCGGTCACCGCGACGCCCGGGTGCTGGGTCTCGGAGATGTTGAAGAAGTCGCCGTTCACGCCCGCGACCGCTCCCGCCGCGTCCGCCATCGTGGACACCGGCGACCGTGCGGCCACCGCGCCCGGCGAGAGCAGGTCCACGTGCACGTGCGGGTCGGTCAGCTCGACGGTCAGCAGATGGACGTGGACCGTGCCCTTGGCCGCCGGGACGTCGAACTGCCGGTAGGCGACGCCGGACGCGATCCGGCCGGCCTCCGACGCGGCGCCGGCCGGTGCAGCCCCCGCGAGGGCCGCACCGGCCAGCACGCCGGACGTGGTGAGAATCGTGCACAGGTTTCGGGTCGTCGCTGCAAGCCGTCTCCGACGATGCGTCACCGCACCCCCTGATGTCTCGTCAAGTTCTCAGGACACAGGGAAGTGCAGCAGACCGGAGTGACCGGCGGGGCGGCTAGCCGTCGACTACGCGAGAACGGGTGAGGAAACGCACCCCCTCGGGTGCCTCCAGGGAGAAACCGCTCCCCCGTCCGGGTACCACGTCCACGATCAGCCGGGTGTGGCTCCACACCTCGTACTGGCTGCGGGACATCCAGAAGGTGACCGGCTCCTCGACCCCGTCCACCGCCAGCTCGGCCAGCAGCACGTCCGAGCCGCCGGTGCGGAACTCGCCGTCGGGGTAGCACATGGGTGCGCTGCCGTCGCAGCAGCCGCCGGACTGGTGGAACATCAGCGGGCCGTGCTCGGCGTGCAGCCGGCGCACCAGTTCGGCGGCTTCGGGGGTGAGCTCCACGCGTGCAGGAGCCGCTGTCCGGTCGTCCATGGTCACCCTCCCGGGCCGGGTCGTCGGATCCTCCCCAGTCTCACGCCCGGTCACCGACGCGTCCAGCACCCGTCGTTGGACTACTCAGCGCCTTGCCGAGGTGGGCGACGTACGCGTGTACGTCGGTGCCCGGTGCGAGTCGTGCGGCGTGGTCGGCCGGGTGCAGGTCCGGGGCGGTGGTCCGGAGCGTCGCCAGGTCCGTGAACTCCCGCATGCCCTGCCGGCCGGTGTCGAAGACCTCGCCGACGATCCGGATCCGTCCACACCCATTGACCCGAGCACGTCCACATCCATAGCCTCTGTCTCCGTACGTAGATGTAGTCTCTGTATGCAGGCGTCATTCACGACCATGGGCATGGCGCCCGGTATCCGAAGGACATGTCACCCATGAGCCAGCCCGTCGTCACCCGCTTCTCCGTGTATCCGGTGGCAGGCCGGGACTCGATGCTGCTCAACCTGTCCGGTGCGCACGCCCCGTACTTCACCCGCAACGTCGTGGTCGTCGAGGACTCCGAGGGCCGGACCGGGCTCGGCGAGGTGCCCGGCGGGGAGGCGATCACCCGGACCCTGCGGGATGCCGCGTCCCTGGTCGTCGGGGCCCGGCCGGGCGACTACAAGCGGGTGCTGCGGGCCGTGGGGGAGGAGTTCGCGGGGCGGGACGCGGGCGGACGCGGGGCGCAGACCTTCGACCTGCGCACCACCGTGCACGCCGTCACCGCCGTGGAGTCCGCGCTCCTCGACCTGCTCGGCCAGCACCTGGAGGTACCCGTCGCCGCCCTGCTCGGCGACGGCAAGCAGCGCGACTCGGTACGCGTCCTCGGCTACCTCTTCTACGTCGGCGACCCCGGCCGCACCGACCTCGACTACCTCCGCGAACCCGGCTCCGACGTGCCCTGGTACCGGATCCGCCGCGAGGAGGCCCTCACCCCGGAGGCGATCGTCCGGCAGGCGGAGGCGGCCTACGACCGCTACGGCTTCCGGGACTTCAAGCTCAAGGGCGGTGTGCTGCCGGGCGCCGAGGAGGTCGAGGCCGTCCGGGCGCTGAAGGACCGCTTCCCCGAGGCCCGGATCACCCTCGACCCCAACGGCGCCTGGTCCCTGCGCGAGGCCGTCGAGCTGTGCCGCCCGCTGCTCGGCACCCTCGCCTACGCCGAGGACCCGTGCGGGGCCGAGGCGGGCTACTCCGGCCGGGAGATCCTCGCCGAGTTCCGCCGGGCCACCGGGCTGCCCACCGCGACCAACATGATCGCCACCGACTGGCGGCAGCTCACCCACGCCCTCGCCCTGCAGTCGGTGTCGATCCCGCTGGCGGACCCGCACTTCTGGACCATGCAGGGGTCGGTCCGGGTGGCCCAGCTCTGCCACGAGACGGGGCTCACCTGGGGCTGCCACTCCAACAACCACTTCGACATCTCGCTCGCGATGATGGCGCACTGCGGTGCCGCGGCCCCCGGCGAGTACAACGCCCTGGACACGCACTGGATCTGGCAGGAGGGACAGGAGCGGCTCACCGTCGAGCCGCCGAGGATCTCCGGCGGCGAGGTCGCCGTCACCGACGCCCCCGGACTCGGCGTCCGGCTCGACATGGACCGGCTGCTCGCGGCCCACGCCCGCCACGAGGAGCTGGACCTCGGCGCGGGTCGGGACGACGCGGCCGGGATGCAGTACCTGGTGGCGGACTGGGCCTTCGACGCCAAGCGGCCCTGCCTGGTGCGCTGAGCCGTCAGGCGCCCTGCGCCGCGGCCGACTTCTCGGCCGTGGTGTGCCCGGCCGCCCTGAGGGTCGGCTGCTGCCGGGGTGCGCGCAGCAGGACCGCCGAGACCAGGGCGGCCAGCAGCGTCAGGCTCCCCGCCGTGATCAGGCACAGGCGCATCCCGTCCAGGAACGAGTCGCCGAGCGCGCCCATCGCCTGCCCGGTGCGGGCGCCGAGGTCGAGCCCGGCGACCGCGCCGAGGCCGTCCGTCTGCGCGGTCGTGACGATGCGGTCCTGCGCCGCGCCGGTGACGCCCGCGTCGGTGAGACGGCCGGGCAGCGCGTGCAGCGCCCGGGTGGTGAGCAGCGCGCCCAGCACGGCCGGGCCCAGGGCGCCGCCGACCTGCCGGAAGGCGTTGTTGCCCGCGGCGGCCATGCCGGCCAGGTGGTAGGGCACGGAGGCCACCGCGGTCGCGGTCATGGGGGTCATGACCAGGCCCATGCCAAGGCCCAGCAGGGCCAGCCGCCAGGCGGCCGAGCCGAAGGAGGTGTCGGCGGCCAGCCCGGTCAGCGCGAACTGGGCGAAGGCGACGAGCAGCAGACCGCCGGTGATCATCCAGCGTGCGGAGATCCGGTGCATCAGCCGCCCGGCCGGACCGCCGACCAGCAGGGCCGCCCCGGTGACCATCAGCAGCCGCCAGCAGGCCTGAAGGGTGTCCAGCCGCTGCACCATGCCGAAGTACAGGCTCAGCACGAAGAAGAACCCGATCAGCGCCAGGAAGCTGATCATCGCCACCAGCGTGGTGGCGGTGAAGGCGGGGCTGCGGAACAGGCTCAGGTCCAGCATCGGGCTGTCGCTGCGCCGTTCCGCCAGGACGAAGGCGACACCGGCGGCTGCTGCCGTGAACAGCGCCACCATCACCTTGGCGTCGGTGAACGAGCCGGCGCCGCCCTCGATCACGCCGTAGACCAGGGCGGTGATCGCGAGCGTGGCGGTGAGCTGGCCGGGCCAGTCCAGCCGGCGCCCGTGCGGGGCCCGGGAGTCGGTCAGCTGCCGGGCCGCGACCGCGACGGCGAGCAGCGCCACCGGGATGCCCGGCAGGTAGATCCAGCGCCACGAGAAGTGCGCGACGACCACACCGGCGATCACCGGGCCGACCGCGAGGGCGGCCATCAGACAGGTCGCCCATATGCCGATGTACTTGCCGCGCTCCCGGTGGTCGGGCACCACGTGGCTGATCAGCGCCAGCGTGGTCGGCAGCAGCGCGGCCGCCCCGACACCGGCCAGGGCCTGTCCGGCCCAGACGACCTCGATCGACTGCGCGCACAGGGCGGTGACCGCGCCCGCGGCCGAGAACAGCAGACCGGCCTGGAAGACCTTCTTGCGCCCGTGGACGTCACCGAAGACGCCCGCGGTCAGGATGAACGCGGCCATCGGCAGCACGAACGCGTCCTGCACCCACGACAGTTGTGCGGTCGAGGCGTTCAGCGCGGCCTGCAGGGCGGGCAGGCTCACGGCGACGGTGGTGACCGGAAGATAGGCGACGAAGACGCCCAGGCAGGCCATGACGATCGTGGCCGCCCGTCGCTCGACCGGCGCGCTCGCCGGTGTCGTGACGTTCACGGAGATACTCCTTCGCGGCGCACCGCACCGCGCTAGAAGGCCACCGGCGGATCCGGTGGCCTGTGGGGTGCGGGCTTCCGAGGGGAAACCCGCCGCCACAGCATCCGGTCTGCCCACCCGCAACCGCCAACCAAGTGCCCTCCCGGCTGCAAAAGCCTCCATAGAGACCGCCCATCCGTGACAGACTTCCGCCATGCTCGACGACGTGGACAGAAAGATCCTCCGTGCCCTGCAGTGCGCCCCTCGGCTGCCCTTCCGGAGGATCGGCGAGGTGGCCGGCGTCTCCGAGCAGACCGCGGCACGCCGCTACCAGGCGCTGCGCCGCAGCGGCACACTGCGCGTGCTCGGGCTGGTCAACCCGCGGGTGTACGGCTCCGCGCAGTGGGTGGCCCGCATCCGCTGCCGTCCCGACCGGGTCGGCCCGCTCGCCGACGCCCTGGCCCGCCATCCCGACATCGCCTACGCCCACCTGGCCTCGGCCGGTTCCGAGATCTTCTGTGTGATCCGCGCGCCCCTGGACACGGAGCGCGACGACTTCCTGTTCCGGCAACTGCCGAGGTCGGGCTCGGTCCTGGACGTCAGCATCGATCTGCTGCTCCACGAGTACGGCACCCCGGGCACCATCCACTGGACCGGATACGGTGACAGCCTCGACGCCGAGCAGGTACGACGGCTCACGGCGGAACGGCCCCCGCCGGCCCCCTCGCCCCCGCCGGCCCCCACCGCCGAGGACGCCCCGCTGCTGGACGCCCTCGCCGAGGACGGCCGTACCACCCACACCCGGCTCGCCGAACGCACCGGCTGGTCGCTGTCCCGGGTGGCGCGCAGGCTGGAGTCGCTGGAGAGCTCCGGCACCCTCGAATACGAGGTCGAGCTGCTGCCCGAGAACCTGGGCTACCCCCTGAACGCCACGCTCTGGCTGCGGGTGGCCCCCGCCCGGCTGGAGCAGGTCGGCGAGGAGTTCGCCGGCCATGAGGAGGTGCCGTTCGCGGGGGCCGTCAGCGGTGAGTACAACCTGATGGTCAGCGTCATCAGCCGTGACCCCGACGACTTCTACCGCTATCTGACCACCCGCGTCGCCGCCACCCCGGGCATCGACGCCTACAGCGTCAGCATGCGGGTGCGCCCCCTCAAGAAGGCGGTGTCCATCATCTCCCGGGGACGGCTGGTGCCCGTGACGTCCCTCTAGCCGCGGTCCCGGAGGACCCGGACGAATCCGGACGAGGAGCGCGCCAGAAACCGGCCCGCGCTCCGCCGCCGACCGTCACCATGGCGCCCGTGACACAACCCCCCTGTGCGCCGCCCGCACCGTGCTGTCGGAACGTGGCGACGAACTCCTCGAACAGGCTCGCACGAATGTCGCGTTGCGCCTCTCCTGACGGGCCCGGCGGCACTCGTGCGCACGGTTGAGGTTCGTTGCTTGAGCACGCTATTCTGATTCGATGAGCGTCGAAGAACCGTTGACCGCCCAGGAGGAGCGTCTCTGGCGTGCCCTGATGCGCGTGATCGTGGCGCTGCCGCGCTCGCTGGACGACGATCTGCTGCGGTCCACGGGGCTGACGCTCACCGAGTACGTCGTCCTCATGAACCTCTCCGAGGCCGAGAACCAGGAACTCCGCATGACGGACCTCGCCTCGGCCACCGCCCTGTCCGCGAGCCGCATCACCCGGGTCGTGGACGCGCTGCAGAGCCGCGGCCAGGTCGTCAAGCGCCGCTACGAGGGCGACGCCCGCGGCAACGTGGCGACGCTCACCCCGGAAGGCCTGAAGCGCCTCCAGGCCGCGTACCCCGTACACCTGGCGAGCGCCCGCAAGCGGGTCGTGGACCTGCTCGACGGGCGGTCGGTGCCGGCCATGGTCCGGCAGTTCGAAGCGGTGGTCGAGAAACTCGACTGACCCCCGCATCCCGTGGGGGCTCGCCGTGGCCGGGCCGGGTGAAATCCGCGATGGCGATGCCGAGGTCCAGGCCGGCCTTCCGCGGTCCGAGCCTGTCGTCATCGAGTACGCCGGGGCCAGTATGTGCTTTGGTAGGCAAGGAAATCGGGTGGTCGGTCAGCCGCCGAGCGGCTCGGAGCGGCGCCGGCGGCGCACCTCCGAGGAGGCGAAGACCGCCGAGATGCCGTGGACGATGCTGAAGAGACCGAGGACGGTGGCGAGCGAGACCGCACCGATGTCCGGCCGCACGAAGAGCACGAACCCGAGCGCGACCGACACGAGGCCGGTCAGCAGGAACAGGCCCGCTCACCCGCCGTCTCACCGCGCAGGAAGGCAAGGGCGACCTCCATGGCACCCGTCGTCAGGGCCCACGCGGCGACCCAGAGGGTGAGCACCAGGGCCGTGATGCCCGGCCAGGCCAGTGAGCTGACGCCGGCCACGACGGACAGCACGGCCGGCAGCAGCCAGCCGAGGACCGGTCCCACCCGGTCGCTGCTGAAGGCGCGGACCCCGTCCGTCACCGCGTACACGAACGCGTAGACGGCGAACAGGACGGCGAAGGCGCCGACGGTGATGCCCGGCCAGGAGACGGAGACGATGCCGATGACGACGGCCAGCAGGCCGCGCCAGAGCAGGGCGTTGGGCGAACTGGGCAAGGTGACCTCCGCGAACGAGGCTGCCGTGGCGCCGACTTCCACCCCGGCGGGGGGAACCGCGATGACGGCGACGAAGGCCGGCGCCGCGACGCCCTCGCGTGATCCGTCATTCGACGCATTCGCCTACTGCTCGTCCGGGCACCGCTCCTGAGTGCCGAGGTGGCTGTCAGCCCTCCGGGCGGGTGATCAGGATGCCGTTGAGGAGGGTGTCGATCCGCCACTGGCGGCGCGTGGACGGGGTGCCGGACAGAAGGCTCCCGGCCAGGGCGCGCACATGCGGGTGCTCGTCGGCCGAGGCGTCGGCGAGAGCCTGCCGCAGTTGCGCCCACTCCTGCTCGGCGCGGGTGTCCTCGGGGTGGGCGGAATGCTCGGCCGCAGTGGCGGTGGCGGTCTGCAGCAGGATGTCGACGCCCCAGGCGGCCTGGAGGCCGGGCACGCCGCCCTCGGCGAGCAGGGCGAGCAGAACTTCCAGCAGGGCGAGGTAGTTCTCGCCGGAGGGACGGGCGGCCAGAGCCGACTGGGCGAGCGCCGGGTGGGCGAGCAGCAGCCCTTCGTAGCCGGCGAGCACGGCGTCCAGCCGGGTGCGCCAGTCGGCTCCCGCGGGCGCGGCGTCCAGGTCGACCCGGCCCAGCAGGCGGTCGAGGATCGCGCCGTGCAGCTCGGCGGTGTTGGCGAGGTACACGTACAGGGACGCCGGACCGGTGTCCAGGGCCTGGGCCAGACGGCGCATGGTGACCCGCTGGAGCCCCTCCTCCTCCATGAGCGCCACGGCGGTGTCGACGATGCCCTCCCGGGTGAGGGCGGGCTTGGCAGGGCGCTCGCGGCGGCTTTGCGGAGTGGGCATACAGCAGTGTAGAGCGAAACATGTTCGGTACGAGCATGTTCGCTGCCCGGCTACCGCGGGTCCGATGGCTGTCCGTCCGATGGCTGTCCGTCCGGTGGCTGTCCGCCCGTACCGCCGGGCGCCCGGTCGGGCGGCCCCGCGGCGGGCATCGCCTTCGGCGCGCCGCGCAGGGCGTCGCCGACGAGGGCCCGGCCTCGCCGCGTCCGACGCCGAGCACGCCTTCGAGCGCTTCCACCGCGCCGACCCGTCCCGGTCCCGCGCCCACGGCGGTAGCGGCCTCGCCGTCGCGGCGGCCGTCGCCGAGGGCCACGGCGGTCGCCTCGAACTCGACGCGGCACCCGGTCGCGGCTGCACGTTCCGACTGGTCCCGCCGGTGGCGGACCGACCGCGGGCGTCCGGTCAAGGACCGCCGGAACCGCCTGCCGAGGCGAACGAGATCGTGCCCTGGGCGACGGCGCAGACGCTCTCGGTGCCGTCGGCGCCGACGCTCGCCACCTCGCAGCGGCAGACGGCGAGCGAGCGGCCGGCCCGCACCACCCGGGCCCGGGCGCGCAGCAGTTCGCCGTCCGCCGGGCGGACGTAGTCGATGGTGAACCCGGCCGTCAGGGGCCGGTTCCCCGGTCCGGTACCGGCCGCGAAGGCCATCGCGTTCTCCGCCACGTAGGCGAGCACCCCGCCGTGGACGTAGCCGTACTGCTGGCGCAGGTCCGCGCGGTTGTCCAGTTCCAGCGTCGCCCCGCCGTCGCCGAAGGCCACCAGCCGGGTACCGACCAGGGCGCTGAAGGGCTGGGCCGCCAGGACCTTCCGGGCGAAGGCCAGATCAGGCGTGTCGGTCACAGTCGCCACCCCACACCGGTCGCGGTTCACCGGGCTCGATTCACTAGTGAAGTGAGAATGGCGCCGGACCGCCGCCTCTGTCAAGATTCCGCCCATGCCCGAGCCCGACCAGCGCCTCTTCTTCCTCCTGCAACGCGCCGCCCACCAGCTACGCACCACCGCGGACCGGCGGCTGCTCTCCGCCGCCGGGATCACCACCGCCCAGCTCGGCGCGCTGCTCGCGGTGAGCGACGAACCCGGGATCACCCAGCAGCGGCTGGCCCAGGTCCTCCAGCAGCGCGAGTCCGGCATCACCGCGCTGGTCCGGCGGCTCACGGACGCCGGCCTCCTCACCCGGCAGCGGCACCCGAGCGAACACCGCGCGGTCGTACTCGAACTGACCGAACACGGTGCCGGCGCGCTCGACCTGGCCCGGCCGGAGATCGACGGCTTCAACGCCGAACTGCGCGCCCTGCTCGGCGCCGACGGCTTCACGGACACGGCCGCGGCCCTGCACCGCCTCGCCCACTGGGAGCCCTGACCGGGGTCAGCGGTCGCGGCGCGCCCGGCGGGCCTCCAGCAGCAGCGGCAGCAGGGACAGTACGACGATCGCGCCGACCAGCGGCAGCAGATAGCGGTCGATGTGGGAGACCGACGAGCCCAGCGCGTACCCGGCGAGGACGAAGCTCTGGGACCAGAGGACCCCGCCGACGGCCTGCCAGACGGTGAACGGCCGTACCGGCACCCCGAGCGCCCCCGCCGCCGGGTGCAGCACCGATCTGAGCATCGGCACGAAACGGCCGATCACCAGCGCCTTGCCGTACCCGTACCGGGCGAGCAGCTCCTCCGCCCGGGCGGCGCCCTCCCGTACCCTCGGTCTCGACGTACGGGCCAGCAACGGCCGCCCGCCGTGCCGGCCGATCAGATAGCCGACCTGCCCGCCCGCCACCGCACCGACGGCCGCGCACACCAGCACCTGCCACAGCTCCAGCCGGGGCCCCCGGTCCGCGGTGGCCGCGCACAGCACACCGGCCGGGAAGAGCAGCGTGTCGCCCGGCAGGAAGAAGCCGACGACCAGCAGCCCCGACTCCGCGAAGATCACCGCCAGTACGCCCAGCGCGCCGAAGGCAGCGAGCAGCGAGCCGCTGTCCGTCGGATTGACGGCGATCACCACGCTAGCCTCCCCGCCCCGCTCGCCGGCCGTCTCCCTCAAGTGTCCCGTGACGGCCGCCGGGGACCCACCCGCAACACCGCGCACCGGGGCGCCGCCCGCCGCGGCCCCGGCGGCTCATCTGCCCCAGATCCTCCGGTAGGCCTCCCGGTAGCCCGGTGGGTCCCAGGTCGTGGCCCCGGCGCTGTTGGCGGCCGTCGAGACGTGGGTGGGGGCGACGTAGCCGCTGGCCGGACGGTGGGAGAAGGCGCGGTTGAACTCGTCCACGATCTGCCAGCCCTGCTGCGTCAGCGGCTCGGGAACGGTGGCGGCCTGGTACTGCCCGCTGTTGATGCGCTGGAAGGCGGACGGGTCGCCGTCCCCGGCCCCGATGTTGAACGGCGGCCCGGTCCCCTTGCGGCCGGCCGCGCGGAAGGCGGGGGCGGCGTCGGCGAAGTACAGGTCGTTGATGGCGACGGAGTGCGTCCACGTGTCCGGGAAACGGGCGAGCAGCGAGGCGATCTCGCGCGGGGTGCGGCTGCTCGCGTCCGGGATCGGGATGTTCTCGTACGCGAGCAGCCGCACCCCGGCGCAGGTGGCGAGCTTCGCCGTGATCAGGTCGGACTTCGTCCGCGCGAACGGGACCGAGGCGTCGGTGAACACGACGACACCGGCCCGGCCGCCGGAGTGCGCGATGATCCACTGGGCGCTGATGCCGGCCACGTCCTCCACCCGGGTGGTGACGTTGGTGAAGAGCGGGGGCCGGCTGCTGGGGCCCGGGGCGACGACCGCGTGCCAGCCGACGAGCGGGATGCCGGCCGCGGCGGCGTCGGCGACCTGCTGCGCGGTCGAGCCGGGGTCGAAGCCGCCGATGACGATGCCCGAGGGCCGCAGGGTCACGGCCTCGCTCATCGCCGCCTGGATGCCGGCGGGACTGCCGGCTCCGTCGATCACCCGGAGGTCCCAGCCGACGACGCGCGCGGCCTCGCGCAGGCCGTTCGCGACGCCCGCGACGCCGGGATTGGTCATGGTCTCCGCGACGAAGACGACCGTTCTGCCGGACACCGCCGCGGGGCCGGTGGTCGGCCCGTCCCAGGCGGTGTCGGTCCGCTCCGCCTGTGCGACGGCGGCCTGGGCCGCGGCCCGGACGGCGGGGCAGCCGCCCGGGCCGGTGGTGGGGACCGTGGGGGTTTCCGAGGAACCGCGCTGGCAGCCGGCCAGGGTGGCTGCGATGGCGAGCAGCGCGAGGGCACCGGACCCGGCCCGGCCGACCCGGTCGGCCCGGGGAGCGTCGGCCTTGCGGCTGCGGTGCACGTGAGTGCCTCGCGGGTGGACGAGCGTGGGGCTGGGGCTGGGGCTGGGGCTGGGGCTGGGGTCTG
This sequence comes from Streptomyces sp. NPDC048291, assembly GCF_043201715.1. Taxonomy (NCBI): domain Bacteria; kingdom Bacillati; phylum Actinomycetota; class Actinomycetes; order Kitasatosporales; family Streptomycetaceae; genus Streptomyces; species Streptomyces sp. NPDC048291. Next base: position 416,915 of record NZ_JBICZC010000003.1, on the reverse strand, counting down.
GGCCGGAGTCTGGGTCTGGGCCTGGGCCTGGGCCTGGGCCTGGGTCAGGGCCTGGGTCAGGGCCTGGGCTCGGGCTGCGGCCGGGGACGCGGCCGGGGCGGCCGGTGCGGGTCATGGCGCGGTGCCGGCGGGGCCGCCTCCGGACGCCGCCGTCGGCGGGCGCGGCCGGTCGGCCGGTGCGTCGCGGGCGTCCGGAGCGTCGCGGGCCGCGTCGGCCCCGGTGCGCAGCCGGCGGGCGGAGTAGCCGGCCAGGCCGACGGCGAGCAGCAGCGTGCCGCCGTAGAACAGGGGGACTGTCCAGAACGCGCCGCCCAGCTGGCCGATGCCGGTGAGGCCGACGGCGAGCACGGCGACGGCGACGAGCGTGCCGAGGGCGTTGGGACGGCCGGGCCTGATCGCGGTGGAGCCGAGGAGCGCGCCGACGAACGCGGGCAGCAGGTAGTCGAGGCCGACGCTGGGATTGCCGATCTGCTGCTGGGCCGCGAGCAGCACCCCGGCGAAGCCGACGATCAGCCCCGAGGCGGTGAACGCGTAGACCGTGTACCTGCGGGTCGGGATGCCGACCAGTTCGGCGGCGCGCGGGTTGGCGCCGATGACATACAGGCACCGGCCGAGCGGCAGCCGCTCCAGCAGCACCCAGAGGACGACGCCGAGGGCGAGGACGTAGAACGCGGGCAGTGGCAGGCCGAGGAGCGTCGAGTCGTAGAGATCGGTGAAGGCGGCCGGCAGCCCGGCCGGGCCCGGGACGATCCTGCCGCCGCCGGTGACCCACCCGGTCACGGCGTACAGCATGCTGCCGGTCCCGAGGGTGGCGATGAACGAGTCGATCCGGCCGAACTCGACGGCCACACCGTTGAGGACGCCGACCACCCCGCCGCCGGCGATCACCGCGAGGCAGGCCCAGGGCCAGGGCCAGCCCGCGTCGACGACGAGCCGCAGCACCATGACATGGGCCAGGCCGAGGCCGTAGCCGAGGGAGAGATCGAAGGAGCCGGTCACGACGGGGACCATGGCGGCGAGGGCGAGGACGGCCGGGATCGACTGGTTGGACAGGATCGAGTCGAGGGTGTCCCGGGTGGGGAACGTGCGTGGCAGTGCGAGCGAGAAGACCACGACGAGCAGCGCGGTGAGGACCAGCAGGCCGTAGGCGCTCGCGAGGTGCCGGGCCGGGATCCGCCGGAGCGGCCGGGAGCGCTGGGCGGAGGGCGGGGGCGCGGCCGTCATGAGTCCGAGCGGGTTCCGGGGGCGGGCAGGGCCGAGGCCGCCCGGGCGAGCCCGGTGGCCGTGAGGTCCGCACCGCTCAGCTCGGCGGTCACCCGGCCGCGGACGAACACCAGGGCGCGTCGGCACACGCCCGCCACCTCCTCGAAGTCGGTCGAGACGAGCAGCACCGCGAGCCCGCCGGTCAGCGCCTCGTCGAGCAGCCGGTGGACCGCGGCCTTGGCCCCGACGTCCACGCTGGCGGTCGGCTCCTCCAGGACCAGCAGCCGCAGATCCGTGCCGAGCCAGCGGCCGATCAGGACCTTCTGCTGGTTGCCGCCGGACAGGGCGGCGAGGGGGGCCTCGCCGTCGCGGGGCCGCACCGCGAACCGTTCGATCAGCTCCGCGGCCCGGGCCCGTTCGCGGCGGGGACCGGTCCAGCGCAGTACGGGCAGCCCGCCCGCCCGGGGATTGGCCAGCAGGTTCTCGCGCACGCTCAGCCCCATGGCACAGCCCTCACGCTGTCTGTCACCGGGCACGAGGCCGACCCCGACCGTGACGGCGTCCGCGACCGTACGGGGCCGGTAGGGCCGCCCGCCCAGGAAGACCCGGCCGTCGGCAAAGGGCCGGGCGCCGGCCACCGCACGGCCCAGCTCCAGGTGCCCGGCACCCGAGAGACCGACCAGGCCCACCGCCTCCCCTGCCCTCAGCTCCAGCGTGACCGCCGCCGTGCCGGCGGTCCTCGCGCCGTCGAGGACGAGGACGGGGGAGGGGGCGGGAGCGGGCACCGGGACGGCGGGACCGCCCGTGGGGGCGCCCGGGGGGCCGTTGGCGGGGGCGGCGGAGGGGAGGGGGCGGGCCGGTCCCTCGGTGGTGGTGTCGCGGCCCGGCTCTTGGCCGGTGACGCCGTGGCCCGGTGCTGCGCCGACGATGTCGCGGACCAGCCGGGCAGGGCTGTGGCCCGCCAGTGGGCCATGGCTGACCAGCCGGCCGTCGCGCAGGACGGCGAAGGCGTCGGCGACCTGGTAGACCTCGTCCATGCGGTGGGTGACGTAGAGGATGCCGTGGCCCCGGTCCCGCAGGGCGTGCAGCACGCGGAAGAGCCGGGCGCAGTCCGCGGCGGGCAGGCGGGCGGTCGGCTCGTCCAGCACGACGAGCCGGGCGTGGGCCGCCAGCGCCCGGCCGACGGCGACCAGCGAACGCTCGGCGGGACCGAGCCGCGCGACCGGCGTGTCCGGATCGAGGTGCCCGGCGACCGTCTCCAGGGCCTCGGCGCAGCGCTCCCGGGTCCGCCGCCAGGAGATCAGCCCGGCCCGGCGCTGATATCCGGTGGTCAGGGCGATGTTCTCGGCGACGGTCATCCACTCCACGAGCCCCAGGTCCTGGTGGATGAAGGACATGCTGCGGGCGGCGGCCTGACTTCCGAGCGGGTGCCCGGCCACGGTGACCGACCCGGCGTCGGCCTGATGGACCCCGGCGAGCACCTTGATGAGCGTGGACTTGCCGGCGCCGTTGGGGCCGAGCAGGGCGAGGACGCTGCCGGCCCGCACGTCGAGATCGACCCCGTCGAGCGCGCGGGTCCCGCCGAACCGCTTGGCGAGCCCGCGGATCCGTACGAGGGGGTCGCAAGGCTCGTGCACGGACAGCTCCGGGGGTCGGCCTGAGGTCTTCTTCCTGCCTGCTTCTTCCTGCCTTCTTCACTTCCCGACTCTTGCCGGTGATCGTAGTTGGATGAATCGTCGCATTCCGGATGCGACGCCCGGGCGGCGGATCCGATGCCCGATTCGATACCCGTGATGACACCAACGGGTCAGCCGCGGCGCCGGCCTCCGCCGCGCACGGCCGGCGCACGGCCTCAGGCGGCGTCGAGCCCGCACTCGGCCCAGATGACCTTGCCCTGCCGGATGTAGCGGGTGCCCCAGCTCCGCGACAGCTGGGCCACCAGGAACAGGCCGCGGCCGCCCTCGTCGGTGATCGCCGCCCGGCGCAGGTGCGGGGCGGTGTTGCTGCCGTCGGAGACCTCGCAGATCAGGGTCCGGCCGTGCAGCAGACGTACCTGGACGGGGCCGGAGCCGTGCCGGATGGCGTTGGTGACCAGTTCGCTCAGCACCAGCTCCGCGGCGAACCCGGCCTCCTCCAGTCCCCAGTCGGCCAGCCGGCGCAGCGCCGAGGAGCGGACCTGGCTGACGAGGGAGGGGTCGGCGGGCAGGTCCCAGGTGGCGATCAGGTGCGGGGCCAGCGCGTGGGTACGGGCGACGAGCAGCGCGATGTCGTCGTGGGGGTGGTCCGGCGCGACCGTGTCCAGCAGCGTCTCGCAGATCTCCTCGGGTGTGCGGCCCGGGTGGGCGAGGATGCCGCGCATCTGGTCGAGGACCAGGTCGACGTCGCGGTTGCGGCTGTCGATGAGCCCGTCGGTGTAGAGGACCAGCCGGCTGTCCTCGGGGAGGTCGATGTCGACGGCTTCGAAGGGCAGGCCGCCGAGGCCCAGCGGGGGACCGGCGGGCAGGTCCGGGAAGGAGACCGTGCCGTCGGGGAGGACGAGCGCGGGAGGCGGATGCCCGGCACGGGCCATGGTGCACTGCTGCGTGGTCGGGTCGTAGACGGCGTACAGGCAGGTCGCGCCGAAGATGCCCGTCTCGCCCGCGGCGGGGGCCTCCCGGTCGAGGCGTCCCACCAGGTTGTCGAGGTGGGTGAGGACCTCGTCCGGGGAGAAGTCGAGTTCGGCGAAGCTGCGGGCCGCGGTGCGCAGCCGTCCCATGGTTGCGGCCGAGAGCATGCCGTGGCCCACGACGTCACCGACCAGGAGGCCGACCCGGGTGCCGGAGAGGGGGATGACGTCGTACCAGTCCCCGCCCACGTCCGACTCCGCGGGCAGGTAGCGGTGCGCCACGTCCACGGCGTCCTGGTCGGGCAGGCCCTGCGGGAGCAGGCTGCGCTGCAGGGTCAGGACCATGGTGCGTTCCCGCGTGTAGCGCCGGGCGTTGTCGATGGACAGGGCGGCACGGGCGGCGAGCTCCTGGACCAGCGAGCGGTCGTCGTCGTCGAAGGGCGCGGGGTGCCGTCCACGGTAGAACGCGGCCACGCCGAGGATGACGCCGCGGGCCACCAGGGGGACGGCGATGAGCGAGTGGACGTGGGCCAGCATCGCCTCGGTGCGCGGCGGGTCGTGGGCGAGCCAGCCCATGGCGGTCCTCAGGTCCGGTTCCAGCACGGCCTGCCCGCCGCTCAGGCAACGCACGTGCGGAGTGGCCGGGCCGTAGTCGACGCGCTTGCCGACCGGGTGGAACGGACAGTCGTCGGCGACGCCGTGGACCACCGTGCGGTACAGGTCGGAGAAGGGATCGGCGGCCTCTTCGCCGCGCAGTACGGCCTCGGGCAGGTCGATCGTGACGTAGTCGGCCAGCCGTGGCACCGCCGTCTCGGCGAGTTCCTCGGCGGTGCGCCGCACGTCCAGGGTGGTCCCGATGCGCGTACTGGCGTCGGTCAGCAGCTCCAGGCGACGCCGGGCGGCGAGGGCGTACCGCCCCACATGCGGCTCTCCCACCAGCACGAGCCCTCTGGCCGGGGGCTCTGCCGGGGGCTCTGAGGCTGGTTCTGAGGCTGGTTCTGCGGCGGGTGGTGCGGAGGGCTCAGCAGTGGGCGGCGAGCCGCTACCGTCCGCCGCGACGGAGGGACCGATTCCGCCTCTGGTTCCGGCCTCGGCTCCGGTTCCGGCCTGGGAACCGGCCGTCGGGCCGCTCGAACCGCTCGAACCGTCCGCCGGCGTCTGGACGTCGCGCGATTCGGCTCGGAGGGGTACGAAGCCGGGCGCAGCGGGGCCGGGCAAGGAGCCGGGCGCCACGGCGAGGGGGACGGGGACGGCGGCGGTCGGCGGGACGGTGAAGACGGCGGACGTCTCCCGGACGACGGCGCCGGGCACGGAGGACGCCGCAGGATCGGTGAACGCGGTGGCCACCGCGGGATCGGTGGTCGCGACGGAGGCGCCGGCGTGGACGAGGGCGGGGTGCCGCGGCTCCTCGGTCGGCCACGGGACGAGGAGGGGCTCGCGCGGGGCGGGGCCGGGCATGACGACCTCGGTGACGAAGCCCTGCACGCCGGTCGCGGTCGTCATCGGGCGGCTGACCAGCGTGACCCGCCGGCCGTCGGACAGGACCACGTGGACGGCGGCTCGCTGCGCCCAGGAGATCAGCTCGACGGCCTTCTCCATGAGGACCGCCCGGTCGCAGGGGCGCATCCCGAGGGCCGGCTCGCCGACCCCGAGGCGGTGGTGGGGTCCGGCGGCGGTCTCGGCGCCGGTGTCCAGGTACGCCCGCAGCAGGGCCCGCTCGCGTTCGGAACTCTGTCCGAGCAGCCGCCTCTCGATGGCGTGGGCCGCCCGGCGGATCAGGGTGGCCAGCGCCGGGTCCTCTGCGCCGCGCGGGTAGCCGAGGCACAGGACGCCCTCGATGCGGCCGCTGATCGGGTCGCGGACCGGCAGCGCCCGACAGGCGTTGCCCTGCGCGCGTTCGGCGAAGTGCTCGGCGCCGTAGACCTGGACGAGCTGCCGCTCCGCCAGTGCGAGCCCGATCCCGTTGGTGCCGGCGTACCGCTCGGCGAACACGAACCCGGGGTCGCGCTGGAACGCCGGGAGGCTTCTGGCCAGCGACGCCGCTCCGAAGCGGCGCAGCAGGACGGTGCCGTTGGCGTCCGCGACGGAGATGTTCATCCTGGTGTCGGCGAACCAGGACTGCAGCCGGTCGAGCACCGGCATGGCCGCACGGATGATCCGGGCATCACGCTCGAAGTCGTCCCGGAAGGGGAGCCCGGGCTGGTCGGGGGAGAGCCCCAGGGCCCGGCAGCGCTGCCACGAGTGCGAGATGGGAGTACGTACGCCGGCCTCGACCGCCTCGCCCTGCAGAAATCGCTCACGCGAACGAGTGGGCCCCTTGCCGTCTGTCGCACGCCCCATCGCTGCCGCTTTCCCACCGCCCCGAACCACGCTTCGCCTCACTCGCGCCCGCAGTGTTCGTTTCGTTCCGACAATGCTCCGAGAAGTTTTACTACAACAATAGGATATACGTTGGATTACGGACATGGCGCGCCTGGTGTCACAGGACGGCGACCGGGTTGACCGGGGAGCCCGTCCCGCCCGGGATGTTCAGCGGTGCCACCACGAGCAGGAACTCGTACCGCCCTGCCCGGCCCGTCGCGGCCGACAGGGCCTCCAGGTCGAGGTTGTCCAGCAGCGGCACCCCCATCGCGGCCACGGCGAGGGCGTGGACGGGCGAGTGCACACCCGCCACGGGGGAGGGCCGTACGTCGCTGTCGCCGTCACCCCCGAGCAGCGCGATGCCGCGCTCGGCCAGCAGCGGTACGGCGTCCACGTGGAAGCCCGCGCTGGCCGTGCCCGGGTCCCATGCGCCGAGCTCCGCGCGACGGCGGGCCTGCCCGGAACGCAGGAGCACCGCGTCGCCCTCACCGATCCGCACGTCGAGTGCCCGCTCCGCGGCGGCGACGTCCCGCGCGTGCACCGCCAGCCCCGGCTCCAGCCAGCGCACCCCGAGGACGGCCGGGAGATCGAGGAGCACGCCCCGGGTGACGAGGGGGCCGAGCGCCGACACCGCCCCGAAACGGGCGCCCGCCGCGCCGACGACGTCCTTCGCCGTCCGGCCGTCGTACAGCCGCCCCCGGTAGGAGACGTGGCACAGGGCGTCCAGATGGGTGACGGCCTTGCCGTGGTAGTCGGCGCCGATGAAGTCCTTGTGGGTGGCGGGCTCCGGCATCTCCACGTCGCCGAGGTCGGTCATGTGGTGCAGGGCGGGCCTGGGGTTGTCGGGTCCGGGCACGGTGTTCCAGGGCAGCGCCAGCGGTACGACCCGGCCGGACCGCACCGTCGCCGTGGCCCGTCGTACCTGCTCGGCGGTGACCCGGTTCCAGGCGCCGCGGTCGGCCGGGGTCCAGCGGCCCCAGGTGCGGACCGCCTCGAAGAGCGCGTCGAAGTCCCGGCGGGAGACGGCGGGCCCGTTCCGGTCACCGCCGGGACCGTGGTCCGGGCCGTCCGCGAGGTCCGGGCCGTCCAAGGGGTCCGCGCTCATCCGCGCTCACCGCCTTCCGCACACACGCTCACTGCCTTCCGCGTACCGCCCACGGCCTTTCGTACGCACCGGTCTCCGCATTCCGTACGCACCGGTCACCGCCTTCCTCGCGCGCGGCCCGCCGCTTTCCGCACGCACCGCCCCGCCCTCCGTGTCGGCGCACGGCCCCGATGGCCGGGCGGGGGCCATGCTCCGGCGGCCGTGCGCCGCCGCGCGTACCCGGCGGCCAGCCGCGCGGATCCGGCGACCCTCCTTACGGACTCGGTGAACCGCCGCGCAGGCCTGACGACCCTCCGCGCGCCCGTCGCGCCGGATTCCCAGCCTGGCACCACCTGCCCCGGCGTGCCGGGTGCACCCGGCACGCCGGGGCAGGCCCCCGCAGGGCGACCGGGCCGGGCCGGGAGGCGCACGGCGGGCAGAGGCGCAGGACGGACCGTAGATTGAGGACGGAGCCGTCGAGGCGGGAAGGAGCGTCAGCGGTGGCATCCCGGGTTGATCACACGGCGCTGTTCGCCGCGACGCCGAGCCCGTATCTGGTGCTCGGTCCGGATCTGGTCATCGTCGATGTGAACCGGGCCTATCTGGCGGCCACCGGACGCACCCGGGAGGACCTGCTCGGGCGGCACATCTTCATCGCGTTCCCGGACAACCCCGCCGACCCGGACGCCGACGGGGTCAAGAACCTCGGCGCCTCCCTGCACCGGGTCCTCGCCACCGGCCGGTCCGACACCATGGCGCTGCAGAAGTACGACATCCCGGTCATGGGCCGGCCCGGGGTCTTCGAGGAGCGCTGGTGGTCCCCGGTGAACACCCCCGTGCTCGGCGCGGCAGGCCAGGTGGACTACATCATCCACCGGGTGGAGGACGTCACCTCGTTCGTCAAGGAGTACCGGGCCACCCATCCCGACGGCATCCGGGCGACGGAGCGTCCGCAGGAGACACAGGCCCTGGAGGCGGAACTGTACGCCCGGGCGCGGGAGCTGCAGCGGCTGAACGAGGAACTGCGGCAGGCCCACACCCGCGAACGCGAGGTCGCCGTCATCCTCCAGGAGGCCATGCTCCACGTCCCCGACCTGGCCCACCACCGTGACATCGCGGTGCGCTACCTGCCCGCCACCGGCTCCCTCAACGTCTGCGGCGACTGGTACGACGTCGTCGACATCGCGCCCGACCGGCTGGCCGTCGCGGTCGGCGACGTCATCGGCCACGGCCTGGAGGCGGCGGCTGTCATGGGCATGCTCCGCAGCGCGCTGTCCGCCGCCATCCGGGCCCTGGAGCGTCCCGCCCAGGCGCTGGAGGTACTCGGTCTGTACGCCAGGTCCGTCGAGGGGGCGCTGGGCACCACCGCCGTGAAGGCGGTCGTCGACATGCGCAGCCGGCTGATCACCTACAGCAGCGCGGGCCACCCGCCGCCTATGCTCATCCATCCCGACGGCAGCTGCGAACTGCTGGACCAGGCCACCGACCCGCCGCTCGGCGCCCGCCCGCAGCACGTCCCGCGCCCGCAGTCGAGCCTGCCGTACAAGCCGGGCGACACCCTCGTCCTGTACACCGACGGGCTGATCGAGCGGCGGCACCAGGACATCGACGTCGGTCTGCAACAACTGGCCGATGTACTCGGCGAGTTCATCCACCTGGGCACCGAGGAGCTCGCCGACACCGTGCTGGCCCGCCTGGGCGTCGCCAGCGGCGGCCGGGACGACATCGCGCTCATCGTCGTACGGCTCTGAGCCGCCGGACTCCGGCGGCGGAGCGGCGCCCGTCAGCGGCCGGCGCGTACCCCGTCCAGGGCGATGCCGAGGACGCGGTCGCGCTGGGCGTCGTCCTCGAAGGCCGTGGCCGTGATGCCGGAGACCATGCGGAGCAGGTCGCCGATCTCCATGTCGGTGCGGACCACGCCCGCCTTCTGGGCCCGTTCGAGCAGCGGGCCGCCGGCCGCGTACATCGAGTCACGGCAGGCCTGGAAGATCTCCGACTCGTCGTTGAGGGCCTCGCGCACCGCCCGCTTGGTGACCATGTAGCCGGTGAAGCGGTCCAGCCACGAGGTCAGGGCCGCCCACGGCTCGTGCCCGGCCAGTTCCAGGGCGGCCCGGCACAGCGCGTTGACCTCGTCCGCGTAGACGCTCTCGAAGAGGTCGCGGCGGGTCGGGAAGTTCCGGTACAGGGTGCCGATCCCGACCCCCGCGCGGCGGGCGACGTCCTCCAGGGAGACGTCCGCGCCCCGCTCGGCGAACGCCTCGCGGGCGGCCGTGACCAGCGCGTCGTAGTTGCGGGCCGCGTCCTTACGGTGCGGTCTGCGGGACGCGACGATCTCACTGACGGGGAACGGGCTGTCCGTCACTGCTGCCTCCCGTGCGACGAGGGTGAAGCGGAGGGTTTCCTCGACTTCGGTTGAAGCGGAGGGTTGCCTCCAGTAGAGTGGAGGGGTACCTCCACTTTAGCAGTGCGGAGCGGTACCGCCATGGCCGGACGCGGCCCGGCGTCTCCCACACCCTTGTCTCTTCCTTCCACCCTTCCCTCCGTTCCGATTTCGGAGAGGCCTTTCATGCCCCGGAAGTCCACCCGCCTCACCTTCGCGGTCCTCGCGACCGGTGCCGGCGTGTTCTCCATGCTCCAGTCGCTGGTCGCACCGGCCCTGCCGACCGTCCAGCACGCCCTGCACACCTCCCAGTCCACCGCGACCTGGGTGATGACGGCCTATCTGCTGTCCGCCTCGGTCTTCACCCCGATACTCGGCCGGGTCGGCGACCTGGTCGGCAAGAAGCGCACCCTCGTCGCCGTCCTGGTGGCCGTCCTGGCCGGCTGTCTGGTCGCCGCCCTCGCGCCGAACATCGGCGTCCTGATCATCGCCCGGGTCGTCCAGGGCATCGGCGGCGCCCTGTTCCCGCTCTCCTTCGGCATCATCCGCGACGAGTTCACCCCGGCCGAGGTCAGCGGCAGCATCAGCAACCTCTCCGCGGTGATCGCGGCCGGCGGCGGCGTCGGCATCGTGGCCGCGGGACCGATCGTCTCGGCGCTCGACTACCGCTGGCTGTTCTGGATCCCGGTGGGCGTGGTCGCGGCCACCGTCCTGATCGCCGCCCGCTACGTGCCCGAGTCGCCGAAGCGGGCCGAGGGCAGCGTCAGCTGGCTCGGTGCCGGGCTGCTCTCCGCCTGGCTGGTGGCGCTGCTGCTGCCGCTGAGCCAGGCCGGTCAGTGGGGCTGGGGCTCGGCCAGGGTGCTCGGTCTGTTCGCCACGGGCGTCGTGCTGTTCGCCGTCTGGCTGCTCACCGAGTCCCGATCCGCCACCCCGCTCATCGACCTGCGCGTGATGCGGCTGCCCGCCGTCTGGACCACCAACGCGGCCGCCCTCCTCTTCGGCGCCGGCATGTACGCGATCTGGTCCTTCCTCCCCGGCTTCGTCCAGACGCCCGCCGCGGCCGGCTACGGCTTCGGCGCCACCGTCACCGAGTCCGGCCTGCTCATGCTGCCGATGCTCATCGCCATGTTCCTCTCGGGTGTCGTCGGCGGCCGCCTCGAACCCCGCGTCGGCGCCAAGGCGCAGCTCACCACGGGAGCCGCGCTCGGCGCGCTGGCCTGCGGCTTCCTCTCCCTCTGGCACGACGCGCAGTGGCAGATCGGCGTCGTCGCGGGCCTGTTCGGTCTCGGCATCGGCCTGGCCTTCGCCTCGATGGCCAACCTCATCGTCGGCAGCGTGCCGCCCGAGCAGACCGGCGCCGCGACCGGCATGAACGCCAACATCCGCACCATCGGCGGCTCCATCGGCGCCGCGCTCACCAGCGTCCTGGTCACCGGGCGGCTCCAGCCCTCCGGACTGCCGTACGCCTCCGGCTACACCCACGCCTGGGCCCTGCTCGCCCTGTTCTGCCTGACCGCGGCCGGCGCCGCCCTCCTCGTCCCGGTCCGCCGCGCGAGCCGCGTCGCCGACCCGGTCACGGAGCGGTCGGCGGCAGCACCCGTACGCGTGCGGTAGTGTTGACCTGCGTGATCACGCGGAAACTCACCGCGTGACTCCGCAGCGGGACGTGGCGCAGCTTGGTAGCGCACTTGACTGGGGGTCAAGGGGTCGCAGGTTCAAATCCTGTCGTCCCGACTCTATGGAGTCGCAGGTCAGGGGCGGTTTCGGAGAAATCCGAAACCGCCCCTTGATCTTTTCTGGGGACCAGTTGGGGACCAGTTGGCCTTGACCGGTGTCAGCGGGTCAGGACCGCCGTTGCGGGAAGGGTGCGCGGGGCGCGCAGCACGCTGAGGTGCGCGGAGAGTGCCGTACCGGCGGCTGTGATCTTGTGAGTGTCCGGGTGCAGGTAGCGCTGAGTGGTCGTCAGCGATCCGTGGCCGGCGATTCTGCGCAGGACGTGAATGGGGACTCCGGCGTCGGCGAGCCAGGTGAGTCCGGTGTGGCGCAGATCGTGGCGGCGCAGGTGTTCGTAGCCGAGCCGGGTGACCACCTCGTCCCCGTGGGTCGCGTCGCGCAAGTCGTCGTGGCGCGCGGCCTCGATGAAGACGTCCTCGCGGGGGTGGCTGTAGGCGGCGGTCGTCTCTTCGGCTCCGGGCAGGGCCTGGTAGACCTGGTTGGCGACGGACCAGCCGACCTGGATGTCGGGGGATATGGACTTCACTGTGGCGCGTGCCCTGTGGTGGGCCTGGATCAGCGCGTCGGTGGTCGGCTTGTCGAGGAGCGGGATGCCGGCGATGGGCGCCACTTCGGTGCCCAGTTCGCGGAAGGCGACGGCCAGGGCGATCATGTTGGGCTCGTTGATGGTGCAGACGTGGCGGACGCCGGTGGCGATGATCGGTGCGGTCGCCCGAACGTAGCGTTCGAACAGGTCGATTGCGTCGTCTGCGGTCCAGCCGCCCTGCTCGGCGAACCAGTGCGGCAGGGTGAAGTGGTGCAGGGTGACCATGGGGCGCAGGCCGCGTTCCAGGGCGCCGTCGACCATGCGGCGGTAGTGGGCGATCTCCGCCTTGGAGAAGTGGCCGGGGGCGGGTTCGATGCGGGCCCATTCGATGCTGAACCGGTAGTCGGTGAAGCCGAGTCCGGCGAGCAGGTCCATGTCCTCGGGCCAGCGGTGGTAGCTGTCGCAGGCATCGCCGCTGGGTTCGGGGAGCGTGGTGTCCGGCGTGTGTTCCCGGTGCCACCAGTCGCTGTTGACGTTGTTGCCCTCGATCTGGTGGGCGGCAGTGGCGGTGCCCCACAGGAAGCCGTCGGGGATGGGCAGGCCGTCGGAGGTCGGTGTCATGGTGGGGCCTCTCAGCGTGCGGTGGGGCCGGGCCACACAGCGGAGGCGTCGTCGCGGTCCGGGGCGGGGAGGCGGACGGGGCGGACGGGGATGGTGCGGGTCCGGCCTTCCGCCTCCGCTGTCCAGGAGGCGGGGTGGCCCGCGTAGCACAGGGTGGTCAGGACGAAGACGCCGTCGGCGTAGACCTCGACGTACTCGCCGACGGTGAGGATGCGCAGCGTGGTCGCGGGCTCGGTCAGGACGGTCTCGCCCAGGGGGGTGCCGGCGGGGCCGGTGATCCAGAGGTTCTTGCCGTCGCACCCGACAGTGAGGGCGGGGCCCTCGTCGCCGTCGCGCAGGGTGATCTCGGTGCGTCCCGAGACATCGATGTCACCGACCGCGTGGAGCGTCGGCTGTGTCGTCTGCTCCAGCAGCCAGGCGTCCAGGCCAGGCCACCACTCCAGGCGGGGTGCCGAACCCTCCTCTACGACCAGGGACTTGGGCTGGGCCAGCATGCCGCGGCAGCGGTCTCCGGAGTCGGTCAGGCCGGTCTTGCGGGGTGTGGTGTGCAGGACGACGCGGGAGCCGTCGGGAGCGGCGATGACGCGTGGGGCGTAGGAGCCGGTCGGGCCCAGCGGACCGCGCCGGGTCCATGGTCCGCGCAGCCGGGGTGCGGTCCATGATTCGAATCCGCGGGTCGCGCCGATCGAGCCGATCAGCAGCCAGCTGCCGTCGTCGAGGTGTTCGAGGACGGGGCATTCCAGCTCGTCGACGTCGCCGGGCGAGATGAGCGGCGGCTGGACCGTCCAGTGCTCCAGATCGTCCGAGGTCGCCCAGGCGACGCAGCCACTGGCCTCCACCGGGTGGGAGGCGTCGGCGGCGCAGACGACCATCACCCAGCCGTCGCCCTCGTCGTCGCGGACGACGAACGGGTCGCGCCAGCCCATGCGTTCACCAGTGCGGTACCAGCGGGGGTCCGCCTCGACGACGGGGCCGGTGCCGTGGCGCCGCCAGCCGGTGCCGTCGGTGCGGTCGGAGTACGCCAGTCCGACGGACTGCAGCGGCCAGCCGCCCGGCGTCAGTCCGCTCATGCCCGTGTAGAACATCGCCATCCCGTCCCGGTAGGGGATGGGATGCATGGTCCACACCGCCTGCTGGTCGAAGCGGCCGGGCAGGCCGTTGCCGAAGGCGGTGCCCTCGGGCCGCCAGGCGACCAGGTCGGTGGAGGTGGCCCGGCCGTACGAGGTCTCCATCCTCAGATGGTCGAACTCGCTCGTCCACGGGCCCTGCAGGTGCAGCACCGCGTAGGTGCCGTCGCCGTCACGGAGCAGGGCGAAGTCGTTCACGCAGAGGCCGGGCGGGGCGTATCGCATGCACAGTTCCTGTCGGCTCGCAGCGCCCAAACGCATGCGCTGATCAATAACCCTGAAGGTCTCACTCGGGAATCGGCCCAAGTAAAACTGAACGCAAACGCTTGCGCAACAGCGACGCCCGGCTTACGGTCTCGTCACCTCCAGATCACACCGATGTGAAACAGACGGGAGAAATCGCGGTGACCGTCAGCATCACCGATGTCGCCCGCGCCGCCGGAGTCTCGGCGTCCACCGTGTCCCGCGCCCTGCGCGGCCAGCCGGGCGTCTCCGACGAAGTGCGAGCACAGATCACGGCCGTCGCCGGGCGGCTCGGCTACACGGCCTCCCGTTCGGCGTCCAGCCTGGCCAGCGGGCGCACCTTCACCATCGGGGTCGTCGTTCCGTATGTGGGCCGCTGGTTCTTCGGAACCGTCCTGGACGCCGCCGAGCACGTGTTCAGCGCCGCCGGCTACGACGTCCTGCTGTACAACCTCGGCTCACCCGAGACACGCAAGCGCTTCTTCACCAAGATGCCGGTCCGCAAGCGGGTCGACGCCGTACTGTCGCTGCTCATCCCCGACGAGGAGGAGGCGGCCGCGCTGCGTTCGCTAGGCGTGCCGCTGGCCAGCACGGTCGGCGGTGCCCGTCCCGGCTTCACCGTTGTCGGTATCGACGACCGGGCCGGCGCGGAGAGCGCCGTACGGCATCTGGTGAACCTCGGCCACCGCCGGATCGGCATGATCAGCGGTTCGAGCGGGCCACAGCACTGGACCACACCCCTCGCACGCCGCCAGGCGTATCTGGACGTACTGGCCGAAGCCGGGATCGCCCACGATCCGGCCCTGGAGGCGGACGGCGACTACACCGTCGACGGCGGCGAGCGGGCCATGACCGAACTGCTGGCCGCCTCCCGGCCGCCTACCGCGGTGTTCGCCCAGTCCGACGAGATGGCGATGGGCGTGCTGCGCGCACTGCGCCGGCACCGGCTGAAGGTGCCGGAAGACGTGTCGGTCGTCGGCTTCGACGACCACGAGCTCTCCGACGTGATCGGGCTGACCACCGTTGCCCAGCCGGTCGCAGGCCAGGGCGCCGAGGCCGCCCGGCTGCTGCTGCGCCAGCTCGACGAGCCCGGCGCCGAGCCTTCCGGGCATGTGCAGATGCCGATCCGTCTCGTCCTGCGCGAAACCACCGCACCCCCGCGCCCGCGCGGACCTCAGTAATCCTCCTTCCTCCCCAGAGCCCCCCCCACGCCGGAAGCACCAGCGCACCACGCACCTTCGCACCCTCGCACCGCACGGAGGCACGACACCATGATCCCGACCAGCAGAAGGTACCGCCGCACGGTCGGTACGAGCCTGGCTCTCGCCCTTCCCCTCGCCGCACTCGCCGCCTGCGGCGGCAGCGGTGGCGGCACCGCCGCCTCGGCCGGCAGCGGTAAGGGCACCATCACCGTCTGGGCCCACCAGGGTCAGGCCAGCGAGGCCGCCGTGCTGCAGAGCGCGGTGAAGACCTTCAACTCCTCGCAGCAGGAGGTCAAGGCCAAGCTGACGCTGATCCCCGACGCCGACTACACCAAGACGATCACCGCGACCGACGCCTCCAAGCTGCCGGACGTGATGGAGTTCGACGGTCCGACGATGGCGAACTTCGTCTACAACAAGAAGCTCGCCGCGATCGACAGCTACGTCTCCGCCAAGACCCTGGCGAACGCCACCGACTCCATCAAGGCCGAGGGCGACATCAACGGCAAGCAGTACGGCCTGGGCATGTACGACTCGGGGCTGGGCATCTACGGCAACAAGAAGCTGCTGGACGCGGCCGGCGTCAAGTACCCCACCGGTCTCTCCGACGACTGGACGGCGGCCGAGTTCACCGCCGCCGTGAAGAAGCTCGCCGCCAAGGACTCGGACGGCAAGAGCCTGGACCTCCAGGAGAACAACGGCTTCGCGAGCGAGTGGGGCACCTACGCGTTCGCGCCCGTCGTCTGGTCGGCCGGCGGCTCGCTGCTGAAGGACGGCAAGGCGGCGGGCGCCCTCGACACCTCCGCCGTGGCCTCGGCGCTGAAGACCTTCCAGTCCTGGAAGACGTACACCGACCCCAACACCGACGGGAACGCCTTCACCAAGGGCCGGGTCGCGCTGAGCTGGGGCGGTCACTGGAACTACCCGGCGTACAGCAAGGCGCTCGGCAAGGACCTGGTCGTGCTGCCGCTGCCCGACTTCGGCAACGGCGCCAAGACCGGCCAGGGCTCCTGGGAGTGGGGCATCGGCGCCGACACCAAGAACGGCAAGGCCGCCGGCGCCTTCCTCGACTCCCTGCTGAACGACACCAACGTCACCGCGATGACCACGGCCAACGGCGCCCCCGCCGGCACCAAGTCCGCGCTGGCCGCGAGCGCGCTGTACAAGAAGGGCGGCCCGCTCCAGCTCTTCGCCGACCAGCTCGCCAAGCCCTGCGGTGACAGCGACATCACCAAGTCCTGCGTCGCGGTGACCCGCCCGATCACCGCCGGATACCCGACCGTCACCGCCAAGTTCAGCCAGGCGCTGAGCGACGTCTACGGCGGCGCCGACCCGAAGACCGCCCTGGCCAAGGCCGCCCGCGCCATCGACCAGGACTTCTCGGACAACGACGGCTACCCGCTGTCGTAGCCGGACCGGCATCCAGCAGCCGGGCGGTACGGACGCGCTCTGACAGCGTCCGTCCCGCCCGGCCGGGAAGAGGACTCCTACCGTGACCACCGTGAACCCCGCACCCGCCACGCCCGACCGGCGGA
Organism: Streptomyces sp. NPDC048291; assembly: GCF_043201715.1. Taxonomy (NCBI): domain Bacteria; kingdom Bacillati; phylum Actinomycetota; class Actinomycetes; order Kitasatosporales; family Streptomycetaceae; genus Streptomyces; species Streptomyces sp. NPDC048291. Next base: position 400,294 of record NZ_JBICZC010000003.1, on the reverse strand, counting down.
AACCGGGCCCCGCACCGGCGGCCGTCGTGCCCGGACGCCCGCGGCGCCCCAACCGCGACCGGCTGCACGGGCTGCTGATGTCCGCGCCCGCGCTCACCGGACTGATCGCCTTCGTCGGCGTGCCGTTCGGGTACGCCGTCGTCCTGTCCTTCTACAACGTGCGGCTCGGCTCACCGCTGCCGCCGCGGTTCTTCGGCATCGAGCAGTACCGCCGGCTCTTCACCGACCCCGACATGTCCGGGCCGTTCCTGCGGGCGCTGCTGAACAACCTGACGTTCGCCGTGGTCGTCGTACCGCTGCAGACCGGTCTCGCGCTGGGCCTGGCCATCCTGCTGAACCGCAAGCTCAAGGCCATCGGTGTCTTCCGGTCCCTGTTCTTCCTGCCGGTGGTCTTCCCGATGGCGCTGGTCGCCGTCATCTGGCGGCTGATCCTCGCCCGCAGCGGCGACGGCCTGCTCAACTCCGCGCTGCACACGGTGAGTCTCGGCAACTGGGGCGCCTTCGACTGGCTCGGCAACGGGCTCACCGCGATGGCCTCGATCATCGTGCTGTCCGTGTGGCAGGGCGTCGGTTTCCAGATGGTCATCCTGCTGGCCGGCCTGCAGCAGATCCCCGGCGAGCTCTACGAGGCCGCCGAACTCGACCGGGCCTCCCGCCGGCAGCAGTTCCGCCATGTCACCCTGCCGGGCATCCGCGGCACGCTCGTCTTCGTCGCGATGCTCACCTCGGTGCTGTCCTTCCGGGTCTTCGACCAGATCTACGTCCTCGTGCACGGCGGCGGACTGAACGAGGACGCCACCCGCACCGTGATGTACGAGGCCGTCACCACCGCCTTCGACCAGAACAACATCGGCCAGGCGTCCGCGATCACCGTCGTCTTCTTCCTGATCGTCGTCGCCCTGACGCTCATCCAGCGCCGCGTCGTCCGCACCGGCAACGAGGACTGACCATGACCCGCACCCCCCTGCGCCGTTTCCTCGACTACACCGTCCTGAGCGTGCTGGCGTTCGTCTTCGTCCTGCCGGTGCTCTATCTGCTGATCGGCAGCTTCAAGCCCTCCGACGAAGTCCTGAGCGGCCTCACCGGCTTCCTCCCCACCCACTTGTCCTTCGACAACTACCGCGCCGTCCTGAACAACTTCAATTCCGACGCGACCGGCTACTTCTGGCGGTTCATGGGCGTCTCGCTGCTGGTGGCCACCGTCACGGTCCTCGGCGGGCTGATCGTCAACTCCATGGCCGCCTACGGGCTGACCCGGCTGCGCTGGCGCGGCCAGAACGCCGTCTTCACCGTGGTCCTGCTACTGATGCTGGTCCCGTTCGAAGCCGTCGCCGTCCCGCTCTTCTACATGCTCAACGAACAGCGCAACACCATCTACATCCAGGCCATCCCCTTCATCGCCAACGCCTTCTCCGTCTACCAGTTCGCCACCTTCTTCCGCGCCATCCCGCCCAGCATCGAGGAAGCCGCCCGCATCGACGGTGCGGGTCCCTGGCGGACCTTCTTCGCGATCGTCCTCCCGATGTCGAAGCCGGTGTTCGCCTCGGTCGCCATCCTGACCTTCCTCACCCAGTGGGGCGCGTTCCTCTGGCCGGTCCTGATGGTCTCCGACCCCACGGTCCGCCCACTGCCCCTGGAGATGAGCGTCTTCCAGGGCCAGCAGCCCGTCGACTGGGGCCAGGTCCTCGCCTTCGGCGTCCTCCTCGTACTGCCCGTCCTCCTCGTCTTCGCCTTCTTCCAGCGCTGGTTCGTCCAGGGCGTCGCGAGCTCCGCCGTCAAAGGCTGAGAGGGCGTTTTCTCCCGTTGTTTCATCCAGGAATCTGCTGTTTTCTCACGGTCGATGTCGCATCCGACATCGATCCGACATTGGCCGTGAGATTCCGACATGAAATTCGAGACCCTACAGCGCGGTGTCGGTGGATAGTTCGCCGGTGTCCGCTGCCGTCCAATCGAGTCGTTTGACAGCGAACCCAGCCGTTTCGGCGTCTTTGACAGCGAACCTGGTCATGCGGGGTGAGCACGCCGGGGCTGTTGTATGGCCGTACTGGCTCAGACGGACGAGGCCGTGCCCTACGTCGAGGTGTCGGGCGTGGATGTCGCGAGCAGGGGTCGGTGGTGTCCGTCTTCGCGTCGATCTCTCAGGCCAGATGTGTGGCGTACTCGGCGCAGACCTAGCGTTCTTCCAGCTCACGGGATCTAGCCCGGCGGGCCCGGTTCCAGGGGGCGGTGGCTACGTGTTGAGCAATTCCGCGGCGAAGACGTCTTCGATCCTCCACTGCCGACTGGTCAGGCCCTGCTGACAGTGATAGCGCAGGCATGCGTCGAGGGCGGCGCGGTTGGCCGCGATGCCGTAGGGCCACCAGTCCTCAGGGAACTCTTTGCCGTTGCGGTCCACCAGGGCGTTCATCCACGGAATCATGGTCTGGACCTGGTAGAGCCTGCGGTTTTGGCGGTAGCGTTCGGCAGCGGCGTCCTTCGCCCGGGAGAAAGCGCGGTAGACGCCGGTCGCGAGCCCAGGATGGTCCCGCAGCAGTTCCCGCCGGATGACGATGGCGTGCATCATCGGGAAAATGCCGGTTCGCCGGTAGTAGTCGCGTTCCAGCGACTCGAAGTCGGGGAACAGCCGGGTGACGTTCGGGGATCCGTCGAGCACGCACTGCGGGACGTTCGCCGAGAACAGTGCGTCGATCTCACCGGCGTCGAGCATCGCGCTCAGTGTCTTTCCCTCGGGTGCGACGCGCACGTCTACTTCGGCCGGGTATGGATGGGGGATGAAGTCGAAGGGGGGCGCGGGGTGTTCGAGGCCGCCGATCACCCAGCGGCTCTCCTCGGGTTTGAATCCGTACTCGTCCATCAGGATCCCTTTGGCCCACACACCGGAGTCCTGACCGTAGACGCCGAACTCACCGATGGTCCTGCCGGCAAGATCGCCGGGTTCCGTGATCCCGCTGTGGATGTTGACGAAGATGCACGAGTGACGAAACACGCGGTTCGGGAAGATCGGCAACGCTATGAACGGCAGTCCGGTCTTCAGCAACCGCAGGTAGAACGTGAGACCGAGCTCGGCGACGTCGAACTCGTTTCCGCGGATCAGCCGGTCGAAAATCTCCGGCAGGGTCTCTCCGGTTTTCATCGTGACGTCGATGCCGTCGGTGTTTACGGTCCCATCGAACAGCGCTCGCGTCGTGTCGTACGGGAAGCACCCGACCGTGAGGGCAGGGGCGGCCATGAATACTCCTTCTCGTAGGCTCTGCTGCTTTCATCGTTGGCCGTCGCGCTGTCCGCTGTCCAAGACCCGTCGGGAACATCCGATACCGCACGGGTATCGTGCTTGCGGTGGACCTTCGCTCGCTCCGGTATTTCATCGCCGTCGCCGACGAGTGTCACATCGGCCGGGCGGCGAACCGCCTTCACATGACACAGCCACCGCTGAGCCGCGCGATCCGGCAGCTCGAGAACGAACTCGGCGTCCTCCTGTTCGAACGCACTCCCAAGGGTGTCACCCTCACGCCTGCTGGAAAGGTCCTGTACGACGAAACGGGGCCGTTGTTGGGGCGAGCCGACCGGATCCGCAGGCGGGTGACCGCCGCGGCGGCTACCGCACCCCTCACCGTCGGAACTCTGGCAGACGCGGCCGAACAGGTCAGCGGCCGACTGGTCTCACTCTTCCGGGCCCGCTATCCGCACGTCCACGTCACCATCCACGAATCCGACCTCGGCGACCCGACGGCCGGACTCCGCGCCGGGCTGGTCGACGTGGCAATCACCCGAACGCCCTTCGACGAAACCGGCATCAACACCCACGTCCTGCGCTCGGTACCCGTCGGCGTAGTGATACGGGATGACGATCCAGTCGCCGGTCACGCCTCGGTCTCGTCGACCGACCTCGCCGACCGCCGATGGGTCCGGCTGCCGGATGGCACCGATCCGGTGTGGACGGCGTACTGGACCGGCAGCGGAGACAACGACGCGTCGCCGGTCCTGCGAACGATCCAGGAGTGCCTGCAAGCGGTCTTGTGGAACGGCACATCGGCTCTGGCTCCCATGGATCAGCCGTTGCCCGCAGGCCTGGTCGTAGTCCCGCTAAGTGACCGCCCGCCCACTGACCTCGTCGTGGCCTGGCCAAGGACGACAGCGCGCAACCCGCTGGTACGCGGCTTCATCCGAGTCACGGAGAGCTGCTGGTACACCTGAAACAGACACACGTGCTCCTGGATCCAGCTGATCACCACCAGCCACGAGGGTTGGTGCATCGCGTGTACAGATCATGAAACTTCCGGCGCCATCCGCTGACGGACAACTGCTGTGCCGAACGCGTCCCCGTCCAGGTCGACGGCGAAGGTCCCGGTCCCATAGGTGCTGTCGGCGAGCAGACAAGCACAGCGGGCACCGGTGGAGGCGCGAAGCTGCCGGGCCTGTGCGAGCCCGACCGGAAGCGGCACGGAGCCGTCATGGCGCGCCTTGTGCGAGAGCGCTTCATGGCTGATCCGGTACTCCAGCCGCAGATCGCTGGCGTGACGTCCGGCCGACCGCGTCTAGGGGTGCGTGTCGGTGATCGCGATGACCTCGTCGAGGCGGTCCAGGGCGCCCTGCAGGTCGTCGAGCTTGGCCTGGATGCGATCGCGCTCGGCGCGCAGCATGGCTCGTTGCTCGGCGTCGGTGTGCCCGGAGTCCCAGCACGGAAGAAGTTCCGTGATCCTTCGGCTGGTCAGACCGGCGGCGAACATCTGCTGGAAGAAACGGACCCGGGAGATGGCGTCCTGCCGGTAGAGGCGCTGGCCCGATGGGCTGCGCTCCGCGATGAGCAGCCCCTGCTGCTCGTAGTAGCGCACGGCGCGTACCGAGACGCCGGCACCCCGCGCCACCTCGCCGATGCGGATCAGCCGCTCGCCCGCGGCCTGCGCGACGGTCATGGTGATTCCTTCCCCAGGGCCTGACGACCGGCACTTGCCTCTGACGTCAGCGTCAGGTTCTAGCGTACCGGGCATGGACATCAACAACTCGGTTGCCCTTGTCACCGGAGCCAACCGCGGCCTGGGCCGCGCCTTCGCCCAGCGCCTGCTCGAACGGGGCGCCCGCAAGGTCTACGCGACGGCCCGCCGGCCGGAGACCGTGGACCTGCCCGGGGTCGAGGTGCTGCCCCTCGACATCACCGATCCCGCATCCGTGAAGGCCGCCGCCGAGGCCGCCCCGGACGTCTCACTGCTCGTCAACAACGCGGGGATCCAGACGGGGACCGACCTGGTGACCGGTTCGCCGGACTCGGTACGGCACGAGCTGGAGACCAACGTGTTCGGCCACCTGGAAATGATCCGTGAGTTCGCGCCGGTGCTCGCCGGGAACGGCGGGGGTGCGATCGTCAACGTCCTCTCCGCCATGTCGTGGTTCGGGGGCAAGGGCGCCAATGCCTACCACCTGACCAAGGCCGCCGCCTGGGCCATGACCAACGGCGTCCGCCTGGAACTCGCCGAGCAGGGCACGCTCGTGACAGCGGTGCACCTCGGCCTGGCCGACACCGACATGGCCGCGGGCTGGCCCGTGGACAAGATCGCGCCGTCGGATCTGGCCGACGCGGCGCTCGACGGTGTCGAGGCGGGCTCCGCCGAGGTCCTCGCCGACCAGTGGAGTCGGGACGTCAAGTCCCGGCTGCCGCTGACGCCGGAAGAGTTCAACGCCGCGATGGACCGCGCCCTGGCGGCACTGATGGCGGTCTGAGGGGGCCTACTCCACCCGCAGGTGCAGATCTTCTTGTCTCGTTGCAGGTGAGGGCGACGAGTCCGGTGGGAGCAGGGTGTTCGCAGTGCTCGTCGGGTTCCTGGCCGTAGGCCGTGATGCCGGCCTGTGTCCGGGCCCTCGATGCGCTCGATGAACGCGCCGTCTGGACGTAGTGGTGCGGGAAGGAGACGGTCACGTCCGCCGTGTCGGTCGGGCCGAGATCCGCCTGGGCCTCGCCGGGCACCATCCGGGCGTACGCCTGGTCCCGTACGGCGCCGACCTCCTCGCACCGGGCCGCGGCCTCGGTGGCCTGCTGCACCGTCTCCTCGTACCGCCCCGTCCCGCGCAGCGTCTCGGCGAGCCGGTAGAGGGCGTGGGAAGGCCGCCCCCTCGGTGGTCAGGAGACGGCCTTCGGCTGTCCGGGGAGTGCTTCGGAGCTAGTACACCGCTTCGAGGATCCCCAGGATCTGCTCCTCGGTCGGCTGCCGGGGCGCGTTGCGGGTGACCGCGTCCGCGAGGGCGCCCGCGGCGACGGGGCGCAGCAGGTCCGGGCGGGCGCCCAGTTCGCGCAGGGGCCGCTTGATGCCCAGGGTGCCGGAGATCTCGCGGACGGCGCCGATCGCGGCACGGGCCCAGTCGCCGTCGGCGGGCGGGGCGAGCCGCAGGGCGCGGGCGGTCTGCTCGTACGCCTCCTGCGCGGCCGGAGCGCTGAACTCCAGCACCTCCTCCAGAACGGCGGCGAGCGCGACGCCGTGCGGGGTGCCGGTATGGGCGGTCAGGGCGTGCCCGATGCCGTGGACCAGGCCGAGCCCGGAGACGGTCAGGGCCTGTCCCGCCAGGTGGGCGCCGAGCATCAGCCCCGCCCGTGCCTCCAGGTCCGAGCCGTCGGCGTGGGCGACGGGCAGCCAGCGGCCGACCATCGCCACCGCCTGCGTCGCGTACGCGACCGAGACCGGGTTCGCGCCCCGCGAGGCCAGCGACTCGATGCCGTGCACGAGGGCGTCGATGCCGGTGGCCGCCGTGATCCGGGCGGGCAGGCCGAGCGTCAGCTCCGGGTCGAGCAGCGCGATCCGCGGCTTCACCGAAGCATGGCCGAGGTAGACCTTGCGACGGGCCCCGGTGTCCTCGATGACGCCGAAGCCGTTGGTCTCCGCGCCCGTGCCCGAGGTGGTCGGAACGGCGATCAGCGGCAGCCCGTCGAGCGCCTCCCACAGCGTGTCGGCGTCGGCCGCCGCCGCGTCCGGGTTGCCGACCAGGAGCGCGATGCCCTTGGCCGCGTCGAGGACCGAGCCGCCGCCGAGGGCGACCACCACGGCCGGGCCGAACTCCCGCGCCCGGGCGGCGCCTTCGTCGACGTTGCCGGTGGAGGGGTTGGCGCCGACCCCGTCGTACACCCCGTGCTCGACGCCCGCCGCGTCCAGCACCTTGAGCACCTGGCCGACGATCCCGGCGGCCCGCAGCCCGCGGTCGGTGACCACGAACGCGCGGCTCATGCCGAGGGAGGCGACCAGGTCGGGGAGGTGCGAGAGGCGGCCGGGGCCGAACTCGATCCGGCAGGTGGGGTCGACGGTCAGCTGGCTGGTGAGGGACTCGCCCATGGCGTACGGCTCCTGGGGACGCGAGGGGAAGGGGGGACGCGGATCGGCTCAGACGGGGCTCGGCAGGGCCTCCTCCGGGCGCGGCAGCCGGAACTCCCGTCCGGCGAGGGCCTCGTAGAGCCGGACCGGGCTCATCTCCCCGGCCAGGTCGCCGTGTTCGGCCTTGGAGCGGCGGTAGATCTGCTCCACGAGCGCGGACAGCTCGGTGGCGACGCCCAGGTCGCGGCCCAGGTCCACGGCGAGGCCCAGGTCCTTGCAGGCGAGGACCATGGCGAACGAGTCGTCGTAGTCGCCGTCGACCAGCACGGACAGCAGGTCCCGCTCCAGGAGGTGCGAGGCGGCCGGGCTGGCGAGCAGCGAGCTGCGCAGCACGCCCAGGTCGACGCCCGCCTTCGTACCCATGGCCAGCACCTCGGAGGTGGCGACGAGATGGGTGAACCAGAGCAGGTTGATCATCAGCTTGACCGTGTAGCCGGCTCCCGGCGGACCCACGTGCAGCACCTTGTCGGGGTCGCCCATGGCCTCGAAGACCGGCAGGCAGGACCGGAAGTCGTCCGCCGCGCCGCCCACGAAGATCTGCAGCCGCCCGGCCTCGGCTCCGCGCGCCATGCCGCTGACGGGGGCGTCCAGGCGGCGCACCCCGCGCCGGTCCAGGACGTCGGCGGCGATCCGGTCCGCGACGGCCGGGGTGGAGGTCGACATGTCGATCCACAGGGCGCCCTCGGGCAGCGCCTCGGCGGCCCCGCCGCGCAGCAGCACCTCCTCGACGATCCGCGGGTTGGGCAACATCGTGACCAGCAGTTCGGCGCCGGCCGCGCATGCGGCAGGGGTGTCGGCCCAGCTCGCGCCGAGCGCCAGATGGTCGGCGGCGGCCTCGGGCCGGGTGTCGTGCACGGTGACCCGGTGTCCCGCCCGGATCAGGTGGCGGGCCATGTGGCGTCCCATGTTGCCCAGGCCGATGAAACCGATCCTCATCGCTGTCCTCGCTGTGTGCAGGTGAAGTGGGGGAGGGAGGGGAAGGGGGGCCGCTCAGGCCAGGTTGATCCAGGTGGTCTTCAGCGCCGTGTACGCGTCCAGCGCGTGCAGCGACCTGTCGCGTCCCGCGCCGGTGGCCTTGAAGCCGCCGAACGGGGTGATCACGTCACTGGCGTCGAAGGTGTTGATCCAGACCGTGCCGGCCCGCAGCCGCTTCGCGGTGCGGTGGGCGACCGTCACGTCCCGGGTCCAGACGGACGCGACCAGCCCGAAGTCGCTCTCGTTCGCGAGCCGTACGCCCTCGTCGACGTCGCCGTCGTACGACACGACGGCGAGCACCGGGCCGAAGATCTCCTCCTGGCCGACGACGGACGTGTTCGCCACGCCGTCGAGCACGGTCGGCTCGACGAAGCTGCCGCCGGTGCCGGTCAGCGTGCGCCCGCCGCCCAGCAGCACCCGGGCCCCGTCCGCCTTCCCGCGCTCGATGTAACCGAGGATCCTGGCGAGTTGGGTCTCGTCCACGACGGGTCCCATGACGGTGGCCGGGTCGAGCGGGTCGCCGACGCGGAAGGTCTCGGCGGTGATCCGCCCCACCGCGTCCAGTAGTTGGTCCTTGACCGAGGCGTGCACGACGACCCGGGAGCCCGCGTTGCAGGTCTGCCCGGCGTTGTAGAAGATCCCCCACGCCACGGCGGACGCGGCGGCCTCGATGTCGGCGTCGGCCAGGACCAGTTGGGGCGACTTGCCGCCCGCCTCCACGGCGACCTGCTTGCCGTTGGACTCGCCCGCGTACACCTGGAAGAGGCGGGCGACCTCCGCCGACCCGGTGAACGCGATCTTGTCGACGTCCGGGTGGCGGCCGAGGGCCTGGCCGGCCACCTCCCCGCGCCCCGGGACCACGTTGAGCACACCGTCGGGCAGCCCCGCCTCGGTGGCCAGCGCCGCCAGCCGGAGCGCGGCGAGCGAGGTCTGCTCGGCGGGCTTGAGGACGACGCTGTTGCCGGTGGCGAGCGCCGGGCCCAGTTTCCAGCCCGCGATCAGCAGCGCGTAGTTCCAGGGCACGACCGCGCCGATCACGCCCAGCGGCTCGCGGGTGATCAGCGCCAGCGCGTCACCGGGGGTCGGGGCCACCTCGTCGTACGTCTTGTCGATCGTCTCGGCGTACCAGGCGATGGTCTCCGCCGTCTTGGCCACGTCGATCCGCACCGACTCGGTGACGGGCTTGCCCATCTCCAGGGTGTCAAGGAGGGCCAGTTCCTCGGCGTTCGCGAGGATCAGCCCGGCCCAGCGCAGCAGGATCCGCTTGCGTTCCTTCGGCGCGAGCTCCCGCCAGCGGCCGTCCTCGAAGGCGGCCCGCGCGGACCGCACCGCACGGTCCACGTCCTCGGCCCCCGCGGCCTGCACCCGGGCCAGCACCGCGCCGTCGCGGGGCGAGGTGCTCGGGAAGGAGTCGCCGGAGGTGGCGTCGGTGAAGGAGCCGTCGATGAACGGGCGCGTCTCGAAGGCGAGTTTGTCCGCCGCGGCCAGCCAGTCGTCGTACGAGCGGGCCAGCAACTCATCGATGGTGTACGTCACTTGATCCTCCAGCGGTCGATCGCGTCCTCGTCGAGCTCGACACCGAGACCGGGCAGGTCCGGGACCTCCAGATCGCCGTCGGCGTTCACCCGCACCGGTTCGGCGAGCATGAAGTCGCGGCGCTCGGGGGTCCAGCCGGGCGGGTCGTAGGGGAACTCGAAGAACGGGCCGCCGCCGACACCCGCGGCCACATGGAGGTTGGCGAGCACCCCGATGCCGTTGGTCCAGCTGTGCGGGGTGAACTGACGGTGCTTCAGCTGGGCCAGCTCGGCCAGGGTGCGGGCGCGGTGCATGCCGATCGCCAGCACCACGTCCATCTGGTAGATGTCGAGGGCGTCCTCCTCCAGGTAGCGCAGCAGCTCGGTGGGGGAGTGGTGCATCTCGCCGGCGGCGATCCGCACCCCCGGGTTCTCCGCGCGCAGCTGCCGGAAGCCGTTCAGGTCGGCGTACGGCAGCGGCTCCTCCACCCAGAACACGTCGAGTTCGGCGAGACGGGCGACGGTCTTGCGGGTCCTGGCGAGGTCGGAGGCGTTCGCCGTGTCACCCGCCATCCGCCAGGACTGGTTGAGGTCGACCATGATCTCGAAGCCGGGCCCGAGTTCCTCGCGCACCGCCCGGACCGCCGCGATGCCCTCGTCGACGCGGTTGCGGTCGATCCGGATCTTCAGGGCGCGGAAACCGGCCTCGCGCACCTTCAGCGCGGTCTCGACCCGCTCCTCGGGGGACTTCAGTTCGCCGGAGGAGGCGTAGGCGGGCAGCTTCTTCGCCGCGTTGCCGAAGAGCTCCGACACCGGGCGGCCGTGCACCTTGCCGATGACGTCCCAGAGCGCGGCCTCCAGCGGCCAGTAGTGGGCGCCGTGGAAGTTGGCGGTCTCGATCGCCCGCACATGCCGGGTGATGTCGAGCGGGTCCTCGCCGACGAACAGGTGCTTGTACGTCTCGAAGCCGTCCATCAGGTCGCCGGAGCCGATGCCGGTGATGCCCTCGTCGGTGTGGACGCGCACGATCGTCGCGTCGAAGACGCGGCGCGGCTCCGGGTCCCAGGCGGCACGGAACGGCGGGTCCAGCTCCAGCCGCAGCCGGTCCAGGACGATGTCGGTGATCTTCATCGGGCGAGCACCTCGGCGGTCGGCGTGTAGAACGGGTTCGTGGCGCCCTCCTCGGCGGCCGTCAGCACGTCGGCGACGGTCGGCGTGCCGGTCACGGCGGCCCGGACCGCGCCGTACGCGGCGGCGCGCTGGTTCCGGAAGGAGGCGTCCAGGTCGTCCACCGCCGGGTTGACCCAGACCGCGGCGATGATCAGCAGGTCGTCGGCGTCCGCGGCCGGGATCAGCCCCTCCCCGACCGCGTCCGCGACCCCCTGCGCGAGACCGGCCTGGGCGGAGCCCCAGGTCGCCCGCTCGTGCAGCTCGCCCGCGGCGGCGGCCTTGGTCACGAACAGGGTCAGCGGCTTCACCGGCACCGACGGCCGCAGGACCGTCACGAACGGCACGTGCCCGGCGCTCGGCGTGGCCAGCGCCGTCGCCCAGGCGGTCTCGACGGGGCCGCCCCTGCGCCCGAGCACGATGTTCGTGTGGGCGGCGTTGGCGCCGTCGCCGACGAACGACTCGCCGATCAGCGCGGTCGCCGCGAGGCCGGGCGGACGGGTGGGGGAAACCGGCGTGGGCATCGGATCTCCTGAGCCTGGGAAGCGTGACGCACCGGGCGCGGAAGGACGAACCTCGTGCGGCTCGTCGGCGGAACCCGCCGCAGGGACGTACCTCGCATTCGGTGCGGTTCCTCCGGCCCGATGCGGCGAATCTAGGTCGGCCACCACCCCCTCGCAAGGCACCGGCGGGAATCGAAACGCCGGTTGCTCTGCTGACAACTTCCCCGCTGACCAGGGGATCCTCGGCCGGTACACGTGCATACGATGACCCCGTGACCGACTCCTCCGCGGCCTCCCGCGGCCACGGCCTGCGCCGCGACATCGACCTCCTGGAAGCCCTCGCCTCCGACGAGGCCCAGGACGCCGGCGGCCTCGGCGTCGTACGCCTCGCCCAGCTGGTGGGCCGAGAGAAGACCCAGATCTCCCGGGCGCTGAAGGCGCTGGCCGCCGAGGGCATCGTCGAGCGCGACCCCGACACCCTGGAGTACCGCCTCGGCTGGCGGCTCTTCTCCCTGGTCGCCCGCACCTCCGAGAGCCGGCTGGTGCGGGTGGCCGAGCCGGTCATGCACGCCCTCTCCGCCGACCTGGAGGAGACCAGCCACCTGTGCGTGCTCAGCGACCGTGACGTCCTCACCCTGCTCTCCGTCTCCGGGCACTCCTTCCGCGTGCACGGCTGGGAGGGGCGCGGGGTGCCCGCCTGGCGGCTGTCGGCGGGGCGCGTGCTGCTCGCCGACGCGACCCCGGACGAGCTGTACGTCCGCTTCGGGACCACCGGCGAGATGCCGGTGCAGGACCTGTGGGCGCTCATCCAGGACGCCCGTCGGCAGGGCTACGCCCGGGTCAGCGAGGAGTTCGAGGAGGACCTGGTCGGGGTGTCGGCGCCGATCCGGGACTTCCGCGGCCGGGTCGTCGCCGCCATCAACATCTCCGCCCCCAAGGCCCGGCTCGGCGACCGGCTCGACGAGGCGGGGCGTACGACGGCGCGGGCGGCGGCGCGGGTGTCGTCGCTGCTGGGCTGGGAGCCCCGGCGTGCCCCGCAGCCACGGGCCCGGCTCACCTGACGGCCGTACCCCGGCAGGGCCCCGCGCATGATCGGCGAGTTGCCCTCACAGCAACCCCCGTTGCGATCCGCCGGGCTTGCCTTGTCGGCCCCATGACGCGCTCGTAAATTCACCGCGCATCGGACGAGCCCCGTCCGGAACGGAGAGAAAGAGCAGCTCATGAACCTCGCCGGCATCGACCTCCTGGCCAAGGCGCCGCTCGCGGAAGGCGATGTGTTCCTCGGTGGCCGCTGGCTCCCGGCCGCCGACGGACGCACCTACCCCGTGTCCGACCCGGCCACCGGCGACCTGGTCCGGGAGGTCTCCGCGGCCGGAGCGGAGGACGCCCGCGCGGCGGTCGGGGCGGCGGAGCAGGCCGCGGCCGGCTGGCGGGCGACACCGCCCCGGCGCCGCTCGGAGATCCTGCACGACACCTTCGAGCTGATGCGCGAGCACACCGACACCCTCGCCCGGCTCATCGTGCTGGAGAACGGCAAGGCCTACCGGGACGCGGCGGCCGAGGTGGGCTACGCGGCCGAGTTCTTCCGCTGGTTCGCCGAGGAGGCGGTCCGGATCGGCTCCGCCTTCGGGGACGCCCCGGCCGGCGGCTACCGGCACGTCGTCCGCAGACACCCCGTCGGTGTCTCGGCGTTCGTCACCCCCTGGAACTTCCCGGCCGCCATGGCCACCCGCAAGATCGCCCCCGCGCTCGCGGCCGGCTGCCCGGTGCTGCTCAAGCCCGCCCCGGAGACCCCGCTCACCGCACTCGCGGTCGCCGCGCTGCTCACCGAAGCCGGTCTGCCCGCAGGCCTGGTGAACGTCCTGCCGACCGACCGCGCCCCCGAGGTCGCCGCCGCCTGGCTCGGCGACGAACGGGTCCGCAAGTTCTCCTTCACCGGCTCCACCGCCACCGGCAGACTCCTCCTGGCACAGGCCGCGGCGAACGTCGTCAACGTGACCATGGAACTGGGCGGCAACGCCCCCTTCGTGGTCTGCGCGGACGCCGACATCGACGCCGCCGTGCGCGGCGCGATGGACGCCAAGATGCGCGGCGGCGGCGAGGTCTGCATCGCCGCCAACCGGTTCTACGTCCACACGTCCGTGGCAGCGGAGTTCACCGAGAAGTTCGGTGCCGCCATGGCCGCCGTACGCACCGGGCCGGGGACGGCGGAGGGCGTCGCCCTCGGCCCGATGATCAACCGGGCGGCCGTGGACAGGATCCGCTCCCTGGTCGACGACGCGGTGGCGCGCGGCGCCCGGATCACCGCGCAGGGCGAAGTCCCTGACGGACCCGGCCACTTCCACCCCGCGACCGTGCTCGTCGACGTCCCCGACGACGCCCGCATCCTGCACGAGGAGGTCTTCGGCCCCGTCGCCCCGCTCACCACCTTCACCGACGAGGACGAGATGCTCGCCCGCGCCAACGCCACCGTCCACGGCCTCGCCTCGTACGTGTACTCCCGTGACGTCGGCCGGGCCCTGCGCCTCGCCGAACGCCTGGAGGCCGGCATGGTCGGCGTCAACCGCGGCCTGCTCTCCGACCCGGCCGCGCCCTTCGGCGGCGTCAAGCAGTCCGGCCTCGGCCGCGAAGGCGGCCGCGAGGGCATCGAGGCCTTCCTGGAGACGCAGTACATCGCCCTCGACTGGCCCCGCTGACCGGCTCCTTCGCACCCCTGCCCGTCCCCGCCCGCTCACCCGCTCACCCCGAGGACCGCTCATGGCAATGACGCCTGCGACCCAGCAACCGCCCGGCACCCCGGAAGTGCCCGCCGACCGCGCCCGCGAACGCCGCCGCCTGCAGACGAAGCTGAAACTCGCCACCCAGATCGGCGAGGGCATCGACGGCTACATCATCGGCGGCATCGGCATGGCGATGACCGCACTCACCGCCGACCTGCACCTCTCCACCTTCATGGAGGGCCTGGTCGGCGCCTCCCCGCTGATCGGCATCTTCGTCGGCGGCCCGCTCTTCGGCCGCCTCGCCGACCGTTACGGCCGCCGCCCGGTGTTCCTCGCCGACATGCTGATCTTCCTGGTCGGCTCGGTCCTCCAGTTCTTCGTCACCGACGGGCTCCAGCTCTTCCTGATCCGGCTGCTGATGGGGGTCGCGATCGGCGGCGAGTACGCCATCGGCGCCCCGCTCCTGTCCGAGTACGCGCCGAGGCAGGGCCGGGGCCGGCTGCTGGCCAGCCTGGAGATCAGCTGGTACGTCGGCTACGCGCTGGCCACGGTCGTCGGCGCCCTGTTCGCGGACGTCGACGGCGGCTGGCGCTGGTCGCTGGCCAGCAGCGCGGTCATCGCGGTGGTGTGCGTGTCCCTGCGGGGCGGCATCCCCGAGTCGGCGCGCTGGCTGCTGAGCAGGGGGCGCCGGGAAGAGGCCGAGGCGCTGATCGAGCGGTACGGCATCGAGATCGACGTCGACGCGGAACTCGACGAGCGGACCGCGACCGGACAGGCCGGGTTCTGGGCGCTGTTCAGCAAGGACCACCTGCGCAGCACGGTCTTCGCGAGCGTCTTCTGGGCGGCCCTGGTGCTGCCGTACTTCGCCATCGGCACGTTCTGGACGCAGGTCTTCGACGCCCTGAACATGGGGGACAACGCGGTCGCGGCGTTGCTCGTCTACTCGTTCACCGCGGTCGCCGGGGTCACGGCGGGCTGCCTGGTCGTGGACCGCATCGGCCGCCGCAGGCTGCTGATCCCGCCGTTCTGGATCACCGCGGTCTGTCTCGCGCTGGTCGCGGTGTGGCCGCACTCCACACCCGTCATCGTGGGCGGCTTCCTCTTCTTCATCTTCCTCAACGCGGCCTCCAGCGCGCTCACCGCGGTCTACCCGCTGGAGGTGTTCCCCACCTCGCTGCGCGCCACGGGCGTCGGCTTCGCCACCGCGATGAGCAGGGTCGGCGCGGCCGTCGGCACCTTCCTGCTGCCGATGGGCCTCGACCGGTTCGGCGTGGAGTTCGTCCTCCTCGTCGGCGCCGGCGTGCTCGCGCTCGGCGGCCTGGTCTCCCAGTTCCTCGCCCCGGAGACCACGGACCTCGACCTGGCGAAGGCGGCACGGACGGCGCGGGGGCCGGTGAACGGCTGACACCCCGACCGACGACGCCGTCCAGGCCCCGCAGGCGCCCGCCCGCGGGGCCTGCGGCCGCCCGCACGGTGGCAGCGCGGGGAAATCGCAGGCGCGAACTCCGCGGAGCAGGTGACGCGACCGGTATGCAAAGCTTGCGGACCCGGGTACGGCGCCGGACCCCCTGCCCCGACGTAGCGTGAGCCCGTCGCCGTACGCCCGCCCCGCACCACCGGGAGTCCCAGATGGCCCGCTCCGAAGCCCGCGTCCCCACCGACCGCCCCGCCCGCTACGCCAAACAGCTCGCCTCACACCTGGGCCGCCGCTCGCAGACCAGCTGGGACGAGGAGAGCGGTACCGGCGGCATCGTCTTCCAGAACGGCACCGGCACCCTCACCGCGACCGAGGGCGCCCTGCTGCTCACCGTGGAGACGGACCCCGACAACCTCGATGTCCTGGAGGGTGTCGTCGGCCGGCACCTGGTCCGCTTCGGCACCCGTGACGAACTCGTCGTCGCCTGGCACCGCGACAACGGGGAACCGGGCAGCACCCAGCGCAACTCCGAGGAGCCGGAACCCCACTGACCTAGTCGAACTGGCTCGGCAGCGGTGCCGGGGTCTTGCCGGAGAGCACGTCCTTGAGGCGCTTGGCGCCGTTCTGCACGGCCAGGGCGGTGCTGTCGTGGTCGACGCCCGAGAGGCCGCCGTTGGTGACCGCGGCCCCGGAGGCGCCGACGCGGAACGCCACGACGTCCAGGGTGGTCGTGGCCGGCTGCCCGTTCGAGGTGCCCTGCACGGTGACCGTGAGCGCCGCCAGCGCGTCGCCCGCCTTGGGCGGGTCCTTGTACTCGACGACCTGCACGGTCCGCTTGCTGCCGTCCGAGCCGGTGGCCGAGAACTGGTTGCACTCCGTGGGCAGGTTCTTCAGCCACTTGATGGTGGCGTCCATGCCGGCCTGGCCGTAGTCGCCCACCTGGTAGAGCAGCCGGGAGTCCTGCGAGGTGAAGCCGCGCAGCCCGGAGGCGCCGGTGGCCCGGCCCAGCAGGGTGTCGGAGTAGAGGCTGTCCAGCAGCCGCTGGCAGTCGGCCGCGTCGGACTTGGCGTTGAGGAACTCGGCGACGTCGACCTTCCCGACCAGCATCTGGTTGCGCCAGGTGGCCGCGTCGTTGGCCAACTGCCAGTCGTCCTCGATGTCGGCCGGCGTGATCAGCGCGGCCTGCGCCCCCGGGCCGGTGAGGGCGGGGGTGCGCGACGGGGCCGGGGAGCGCTCGGCGGCGGGGGAGACGGCCGCGGCCTCGGGGGAGCCGCTGCCGTCCGAACAGGCCACCGCCGTGGCGAGCAGGGTCCCCGTCGCCAGGGCCGTGGCGAGCACACGCGCGGGTCGGGACGGACGACGGGTCATCGCGACTGCCTCCTCGGGAACGCGGTACGTCACCGGGCGGACGGCGCCGGTACGTCCCTCCACGCCACCACCGGCCACGAGCGCCGACCACCCGCACGTGCCATTCGGGTGAGCGTCATGACCCGGCCGCCGTGATCCGCACCCGCCGGCTGCCGCAGCGCGGGCACACCGCGTCCGAGAGCGGCGACGGCACGGCCCGGCCGGCCTCGTCGACGTACTCCAGGGTGGACTGCAGCTCCGGGTCGGCGACCGGGTCGGTGAAGAACACCGCCTGGAAGGTGGCCTCCCAGCCGTGGCCGCACCGCCCGCAGCGGAACGCGAAGGTCTCGGGTACGGCACCCGGCACCGGCCCGGGACCCGGGGGCTCGGTCATCGGCTCCGGCTCCTGTCACTCGGCCCCCGCCACCAGCGCACCGCCCCGGCCGGCCGGCGGCAAGTCGGGGCCCGGTGTCCCAGGCGTGGACGCCCCCTTGACGCCGGGCGAGGGCCGATCGACACTCCAGGTGGGAATCCTAGTGAAAAGGTAGGGAACGATGGGTCGCCTGCGCACGCTCACCGGCCGACAGCGCCGAGAGAGCCCCGCACCCTGGACGGCCCCCCTGCTCACCTCCCGCCGCCACATCGACCTGTTGCGGATGTGTGGCGCGACCGGCCGCAGAGACTGAGCGGCCGGCCCCGGCCGTACGGGCGGGTCCCCACCCGCCGGGAGACACCACGGCCCGTCGAGCCACGGCTCACCGAGATGCCTCTCGGTGAGTCCCTCTGGCCGAGCCCCCCCTCGCCGAGCCGCGGCCCACCGGTCCACGGCTCACCGAGAACCCACCGACGAACGCTTCCGCCGCGCGTACGTCCGCGCGCCCGCCCGCCCCCGGGGAGACGCATGTCCATCACTCCACTCGCCGCCCTGCCGTCCGTCCGCACCGCCCCCGCCTTCCGGGGCCGCATCGGCCGCGACGCGCGCAGCGGCCACTACGCCGTGCCGCGCCGCTACCGGCTGCACCTCTCCACGGCCTGTCCCGACGGCCTCCGCATCGCCGTCGGCCACAGCCTGCTGGCCCTGGACGACTGTTGTCCGGTCACCTTCCTGCCCGCCGTCCCGGACCGTCCCGACGGCGGCCACACGGCGCTGCGCCCGCTGTACGAGGCCAGCGCGCACCGCTACTCGGGACCGGCCCTCGCTCCGGTGTTCAGCGACGGCTGGTCCGGCAGGATCGTCAGCACCCACAGCCGGGACATCCTGCGCGACCTGGACCAGCACTTCGGTGACGGTGTCACCCGGCTCTACCCGTGCGGCGCCGAGGCCGAGATCGAGGCCGTCGAGCGGCTCTGCGCCGAGGACATCGAGCAGGCCGCTCAGCAGGCCGGGAGCGCGGGCGGCGACCCGGAGGCGCTGGAGGTGCTGCTCGCCGCCCTGGACGGGCTGGAGCGCCGGCTGACCGGGGTGGAGTTCCTGGTCGGCGGGCAACTCACCGCGGCGGACATCGAGTTGTGGGTGGCCCTGGTGCAACTCGACACCGTGCACCGCAACCACCTGGACGCCGCCGCCGTGCACGCCGTCGCCGGGCACCCGGTGCTGTGGGCCTACGCCCGGCGGCTGGCCGCCCATCCGGCCTTCGGTGTCCACCTCGACCTCGACGGCATCGCCCGCCGCCACCACGGCCGTTGCCGGGGCCTGGAGGCCGCCGGCGCGGCTGTCCAGATCCTGGACTGGGCAGGCCACGCGGCGGACGCTCCCCGCGGTCCGCGCAGGTGAGAGCGGTCCGGACCGTTTCGCCCATCGGACAGGCGTTGACATTCGTTCGGGCAACTGACTTACTTACGGCTCAGAACGGTCAAGAGCGTCAGCGTCAAGCCCTGGCTTGCTGACCGGCAACCCTCGCACCGCGGTGGGGTGCCCCAGGTGACGACCGGACCGACGACGTTTCGGCAAGCGACGATTCGGTAAGCGCGAGGCCCCTCCGGGGCCGGCACGACAGTGACAGGTGACGGACATGTACGCAGCTTCCAGGACGGCCCAGCGCCGCGCCGAGGGCTGCGTACGCCCGTACCGGAGCCCGCTCGTCGCCGACCGCGCCGTCGACCTGCTCCGTGTCAACAGCGCCCTGTGTAGCGCGTGTACCGCACCGGGCTGTGCCCGCTGTCGGGTCTGACCAGGCCTTCCCGCCGGTTTCCCGCAGTTCCGCACCCCAGCGTCCCCGTCGAAACACCGGCCGCCCGGTGTGCCGCCGTCCGCCCAGCCCCGTGCCCCGCGCGCCCCCGCGCACCGTTCCGTGCCCGAACACGGCCCGGTGCGCGGCCTCCGCCGTGGGACACGTGGGTGTCCGACTCCGCCGGAGCCCGCCATGAGTGAACCCCCAGGCGCCACGATCGCCGCCCCCGAGGCGCCCCCCGCCGCCGACGAACCGTCAGAACCCCTCGCCGCACAGCGCGTTCTGCCGCTGCGCAGGCCGGGACGGTGGATCGCCACCGCGGTCGCCCTGGTCCTCGTCGCCCAGTTCGCCCACGGACTGGTCACCAACCCCTTCTACCAGTGGGACCGCTTCGGCTACTGGTTCCTGCGCCCGACCATCCTCGACGGACTGGCCATCACCCTCGAAGTCGCCGCCTACAGCGCGGTGCTGGGCCTGCTCGGTGGCATCCTGCTCGCCCTGGCCCGGCTCTCCAGGAGCCCCGTGCTGCGCGCGGTCAGCTGGACCTACGTGTGGGCGCTGCGCTCCATACCGCTCATCGTGGTCCTGCTCTTCCTCTACAACTTCAGCGCCCTGTACAAGACGTTGAGCATCGGTGTCCCCTTCGGGCCGGCCTTCTTCTCCTTCGACGAGTCGAGGCTCGCCACCGACATGGTCGTCGCCGTCATCGGCCTCAGCCTCAACGAGGCCGCCTACGCGGCCGAGGTGGTGCGCGGCGGCATCCTCTCCGTGGATCAGGGCCAGCACGAGGCGGCCGCCGCGCTCGGCCTGCCCAAGGGCTACCAGTTCCGGAAGATCGTGTTCCCGCAGGCGCTCAGGTCGATCACCCCGAACTACGTCAACCAGCTGATCGGCCTGATCAAGAGCACCTCGCTGGTCTTCTACGTCTCGCTGCTCGACCTCTTCGGCTCCGCGCAGAGCATGGGCTCCACCTACCCCGGTGACATCGTGCCGCTGCTCCTGGTGGTGACCGTCTGGTACCTGATCCTGACCAGCGTCGTCTCCGTGATCCAGTTCTACGTGGAGCGGTACTACGCCCGCGGCGCCACCCGCGCGCTGCCGCCGACCCCCCTGCAGAAACTCCGCGCCGGCCTCACCGACCTGCGCGCCCGCATCCGCCGGGAGGCCGCGGTATGACCACCACCGACACCCTGGAGACGGCCCCCGCCGCCCTGGAGATCCACGGCGTCCACAAGTGGTACGGCGCCCACCGCGTCCTCGACGGCATCGACCTGACCGTCCGCCCGGGCGAGGTCACCGTCGTCCTCGGCCCGTCCGGCTCCGGCAAGTCCACGCTTCTCAGGGTCATCAACCACCTGGAGAAGCCCGAGCGCGGCCACGTCAGCGTCAACGGCGAGCCGATCGGCGTGAAGCGCCACGGCGACCGGTTCAAGGAGCTGAGCGAGCGCGCCATCCTGGCCCAGCGCGGCCGGATCGGCTTCGTCTTCCAGAACTTCAACCTCTTCCCGCACCTGACCGTGCTGGACAACGTGGCCGCCGCCCCGGCCGCCACCGGGAGGCTCAGCAGGCCCGCTGCCCAGGCCCTCGCCAAGGAACTCCTGGAACGGGTCGGCCTCGGCGAGCGGATCGGCGCCTACCCCCGGCAGCTCTCCGGCGGCCAGCAGCAGCGCGTCGCCATCGCCCGCGCGCTCGCCCTGCGCCCCGGCGTCATCCTCTTCGACGAGCCCACCTCCGCCCTGGACCCCGAACTCGTCGGTGAGGTCCTCGCCGTCATCAAGGACCTGGCGACCAGCGGCACCACCCTCGTCATCGTCACCCACGAGATCGGCTTCGCCCGGGAGATCGCCGACCGGGTCGTCTTCATCGACGGCGGCCGGATCGTCGAGCAGGGCCCGCCCTCCGAGGTCCTCGACAACCCGCAGCACGAGCGGACCAGGGACTTCCTCAGCAAGGTCCTCTGACCCCCTTTCACCACACCTTTCACCACTCCCTTCACCACCGCCTTCACCACACCTTTCACCGCAACACGAAGGACAGCCATGCCCACGCTCCTCACCCGACGCAGCCTGCTCAGAGGCATCACCGCGGCGACCGCCGTCGCCTCCCTCGCCACCGGGCTCGCCGCCTGCGGGGGCGACAGCGACGCGGCCACCACCACCTCCGCCGCGAAGACCGGCGAGGTCGTCGTGGGACAGGTCTCCAACGGCGCCGCCACCCAGACCACGATCAAGGTCTCCGAGGTCAAGTCCATCAGCGCCGAACTGCCCGCCTCCGTCAGGAAGAGCGGCAAGCTGGTCATCGGCGAGGGCGCCCTGCCCGCCGGGTTCCCGCCGCTGGCGTTCGTGGGCAGCGACCAGAAGACCCTCACCGGCTCCGAGCCCGACCTCGGCCGCCTGGTCGCCGCGGTCTTCGGCCTCAAGCCCGAGATCCGGAACGCCACCTGGGAGAACATGTTCGTCGGCATCGACAGCGGCAAGGTCGACGTGGCCTTCTCCAACGTCACCGACACCGAGGAGCGCAAGAAGAAGTACGAGTTCGCCTCCTACCGGCAGGACAACCTCGCCTTCACCGTGCCGAAGAAGAGCACCTGGAACTTCGACGGCGACTACGAGAACCTCGCCGGCAAGACCGTCTCGGTGAGCGCCGGCACCAACCAGGAGAAGATCCTCCTGGAGTGGAAGAAGAAGCTGGAGAGCGAGGGCAAGAAGCTCACCGTCAAGTACTTCCAGGACAGCAACAGCGTCTACCTGGCCCTGTCCAGCGGCAAGATCGACGCCTACCTCGGCCCCAACCCCGGCATCGCGTACCACAACAAGCAGACCGCGAACACGCCGAACGCCACCCGCACCGCGGGCACCTACTCCGGCGCGGGCGGCAGTCTCCAGGGCCTGATCGCGGCCAGCGCCAAGAAGGACAGCGGCCTCGCCAAGCCCCTTGCGGACGCCATCAACTACCTGATCGCGAACGGCCAGTACGCCGAGTGGCTGAAGGCCTACAACCTCTCCAACGAGGCCGTCGCCAAGTCGGAGGTCAACCCGCCCGGACTGCCGCTCGACAACTCCTGACCACTCGTCAATTTCTGATTACCCGTCAAGAAGGAACACCGCAAGGCGAGAAAGGACCGCGCCTCCGTGACCCTCCAGACCGACCTCCACGGAGGCGGGGCCCCCGTCGCACCCGGCACGTCCCCGCTCGACAACGCCGTCTGGTCGGCCCTCAGCGGCCCGCACGCTCATCTCGCGGAGCGGGTCGGGCGGGCGGCCCGGTATCCCGACGACGTCTACGCGTACGCCGCCCTGGCCGATCCCGCCGACCCGGCCGCCTGGGCCGACCTGCGCACGCTCGTCGGCCCGGGAGCGACCGTGAAGATCAAGCCGGTCCGCGCGGCACCGCCCGGCTGGGAGGTGGTCGGCGGCGGGACCGGCGTCCAGTTCGTCGGCACCGCACTGCGGGCCGAACCCGCCCCCGAGGCGGTACGGCTCGGGCCGGACGACGTGCCCGAGATGCTGGACCTGGTCGCCCGCACCGAACCCGGCCCGTTCCGCACCCGGACCGTCGAGATGGGCACCTATCTCGGCATCCGACACCGGGGCAGGCTGACCGCCATGGCGGGCGAGCGTTTGCGGCTGCCCGGCTGGACGGAGATCAGCGCCGTGTGCACCGACCCGGAGCACCGGGGCCGGGGCCTGGCCACCCGCCTGATCCGCGCGGTCGCCGCCGGCATCCGGGAGCGCGGCGACACCCCGTTCCTGCACGCGGCCCCCGGCAACGCGAACGCGATCCGGCTCTACGAGTCGATCGGCTTCACCGAGCGGCTGCGCGGCCGCACCCTGCTGCTGCGCAGCCCGGGAACAACCACCGAACCCGGTCTGTTGTGACTCCCGACGAGATCCGCCGAGATCCACGCGGAGCAGCCCGGGAGAGCGGGGAGGAGCGGGACGTGACACGTGTCCTCAGCCCCAGCCGCCGTACCGTCCTGCACTCCAGGCCGCACATCGACCTCCAGCGCGTGGCCGGCGCGCTCTGTTGTTCCTGACCAGTCGTCCCCGCAGCGCCCCCGTCTCCGGCGCGCCCTCGTACGGACCCTCAGGAAGGCACCACTGTGTCCTCAACTCCCGCTTCCCACCTGCACCTCGCCGTCGCCCTGGACGGCACCGGCTGGCACCCGGCGTCCTGGCGCGAGCCGGCCGCCCGCCCCCGCGAGCTGTTCACCGCCGGCTACTGGGCCGACCTGACCGCCGAGGCCGAGCGCGGCCTCCTCGACTTCGTCACCATCGAGGACGGCCTCGGCCTGCAGTCCTCGCACTACAGCGAGCTCGACGGCCGCACCGACCAGGTACGCGGCCGTCTGGACGCCGTCCTGATCGCGTCCCGGATCGCGCCGCTGTCCAGCCACATCGGCCTGGTCCCGACGGTGACCGTCACCCACACCGAGCCGTTCCACATCTCCAAGGCCATCGCCACCCTTGACTACGTCAGCACCGGCCGCGCCGGACTGCGGGCGCAGATCTCCGCCCGCCCGCACGAGGCGGACCACTTCGGCCGCCGTGTCCTCCCGCCGATCGACCTCGCGCAACTCCGCTCCCCGGCCGGGCAGCAGCGGCTCACGGAGCACTTCGACGAGGCCGCCGACCATGTCGAGGCCGTGCGCAGGCTCTGGGACAGCTGGGAGGACGACGCCGAGATCCGGGACGCCGCCACCGGCCGCTTCATCGACCGCGACAAGCTGCACTACATCGACTTCGAGGGCCGGCACTTCAGCGTCAAGGGCCCCTCCATCACCCCGCGCCCGCCGCAGGGCCAGCCGCTCGTCACCGCCCTCGGCCACCAGACCGTGCCCTACCGGCTGATCGCCCGCCAGGCCGACGTCGGCTACGTCACCCCGCAGGACGCCGCCGACGCCCGCGCGATCGTCGCCGAGATCCGCGCCGAGCAGGAGGCCGCCGGACGGACCGGCGACACCGTGCACGTCTTCGGCGACCTCGTGGTCTTCCTCGACGACGACCGGGCCACGGCCGCCGCCCGCAAGGACCGCCTCGACGCCCTCGACGGCGGCGAACTCACCAGCGACGCCCGGATCTTCACCGGTACGGCCGCCGAACTCGCCGACCTGCTTGAGGAGTTCGCCGCCGCGGGGCTCACCGGCTTCCGGCTGCGGCCCGCCGTCCTCGGCCACGACCTGCCCCGGGTCACCGCGGACCTGGTCCCCGAACTCCAGCGCCGTGGCCGCTTCCGCACCGCCTACGAGGCGGACACCCTGCGCGGCCTGCTCGGGCTCGCCCGCCCCGCCAACCGCTACGCCGCCGCCACCGCCTGAGCCGGAAGGACCGCACCCCGTCATGAGCAAGCCCCTGAAGCAGATCCACCTGGCCGCGCACTTCCCCGGCGTCAACAACACCACCGTGTGGAGCGACCCGGCCGCGGGCAGCCACATCGAGTTCAGCTCCTTCACGCACTTCGCGAGGACCGCCGAACGCGCCAGGTTCGACTTCCTGTTCCTCGCCGAGGGCCTCAGGCTCCGCGAACAGGGCGGGAAGATATACGACCTGGACGTCGTCGGCCGCCCCGACACCTTCACCGTCCTCGCCGCCCTGGCCGCCGTCACCGACCACCTCGGCCTCACCGGCACCATCAACTCGACCTTCAACGAGCCCTACGAGGTGGCCCGCCAGTTCGCCAGCCTCGACCACCTCTCCGGCGGCCGGGCCGCCTGGAACGTGGTCACCTCCTGGGACGCCTTCACCGGCGAGAACTTCCGGCGTGGCGGCTTCCTGCCCCAGGACGAGCGCTACTCCCGCGCCAAGGAGTTCCTCGCCACCGCGGGCGAGCTGTTCGACTCCTGGCACGGCGACGAGATCCTCGCCGACCAGGCCACCGGCACCTTCCTCAGCGACGCCAGGGCCGGCTCCTTCGTGCACAAGGGCGCCCAGTTCGACATCCACGGCCAGTTCAACGTGCCCCGCTCCCCGCAGGGCCGCCCGGTGATCTTCCAGGCCGGCGAGTCCGACGAGGGCCGCGAGTTCGCCGCCTCCGGTGCCGACGCGATCTTCAGCCGGTACGCCACACTCGACGCCGGCCAGGCCTTCTACACCGACGTGAAGTCCCGCCTCGCCAAGTACGGCCGCCGCCCCGAGGACCTGCTGATCCTGCCCGCCGCCAGCTTCGTCCTCGGCGACACCGACGCGGAGGCCGAGGAGATCGCCCACCAGGTCCGCCGCCAGCAGGTCAGCGGCGCGACGGCCCTCAAGCACCTGGAGTTCGTCTGGAACCGGGACCTGTCGTCGTACGACCCGGAGGGACCGCTGCCCGACGTCGACCCGCTCGTCGGCGAGGAGCACATCTCCCGGGGCCGCGCCCAGGTCCGGATGTACCGCGACCCGGTCGCCATCGCCCGCGAGTGGCGCGAGCTCGCCGAGGCCAACAAGTGGTCCATCCGCGACCTCGTCATCAACACCGGCAACCGGCAGACCTTCGTCGGCTCCCCGGCCACCGTCGCCCGCACCATCAACGACTTCGTGCAGGCCGACGTCTCCGACGGCTTCATCCTGGTCCCGCACATCACCCCGGGCGGCCTCGACACCTTCGCCGACACGGTCGTACCGCTCCTCCAGGAGCAGGGCGTCTTCCGCACCGAGTACGAGGGCACCACCCTGCGCGACCACCTGGGCCTCGCCCACCCCGACGAGCCGCGGGGTGAGCGGGTGGCGTCGTGAGGTTCCCGTTCCGCGAGGTGCTCGACGACGCCGTGCCCGCCGAGGGGCCCGCCCATGTCTGACACCCCGCTCGGCGTCCTCGACCTGGTGCCGGTCCCGAGCGGCGCCACCGCTGCCGACGCGTTGCGCAACTCCGTGGAACTCGCCCGGCGCGCCGAGGAGTTCGGCTACGCCCGCCACTGGTTCGCCGAGCACCACCTGAACCCGGGGGTGGCCGGCACCTCGCCCGCGGTGGTCCTGGCGCTGACCGCCGCCGCGACCTCCACGATCCGGCTCGGCTCCGGCGCCGTACAGCTCGGACACCGCACCGCGCTGTCCACGGTCGAGGAGTTCGGCCTCCTCGACGCCCTGTACCCGGGCCGCCTCGACCTGGGCCTGGGCCGCTCCGGCGGCGGTCCGCCGGGGGAGCGGGCGACCGCGCCGACGCCGACCCCGGTGGTCGACGGCCGGGCCCCCAACGGCCTGGTCGTCCCGCCCCGCTTCTCCCTCGCCCGCCTCCTCCGCTCCCCGCGGTTCGCACTCCACCACAAGCTGCTCCTGCTCCCGAACGCCGAGTCCCAGGCATACGCCGAACAGATCGACGACATCCTCGCGCTGATCGCGGGGACCTACCGCACCGAAGACGGCGTCGAGGCCCACGTCGTCCCCGGCGAGGGCGCGGACGTCGAGGTGTGGATCCTGGGCAGCAGCGGCGGCGAGAGCGCCAGGACCGCGGGCGAGCGGGGCCTGCGCTTCGCCGCCAACTACCACGTCAGCCCGGCCACGGTCCTGGAGGCGGTGGACGGCTACCGGGCGTACTTCCAGCCCTCGGACGGGCTCGACAAGCCGTACGTCGCCGTCTCCGCCGACGTCGTGGTCGCCGAGGACGACGCCACCGCCCGCGAACTCGCCACCGGCTACGGCCCCTGGGTCCGCAGCATCCGTACCGGCGAGGGAGCGATCCCCTTCCCCACCCCCGAGGAGGCCCGCGCCCACGTCTGGACCGACGAGGACCGGGAACTGGTCCAGGACCGCCTCGACACCCGGTTCGTGGGCAGCCCGCAGCACGTCGCCGACCGCCTGGAACAGCTCCAGGAGGCCACCGGCGCCGACGAACTGCTCATCACCACGATCACCCACCACCAGGCCGACCGCGTCCGCTCGTACGAACTCCTCGCGGCGGAATGGCGTCGGCGCTGAGAACCGGCCGGGGAAAACGGCGTGGCCGCGGCACGTATCCCTCCCCCGAAGGTTACGTGCCGCGACCGCTTCCCCCGGCGCCGGACAGTGGTCCGACCTCCGCGTCGCGGCTGTGCTCTCACCAGCACATGACCGCTGTCTCCCCCGACCCCCACGTGGAATGGAGACGGACGCGGACGGCATAGCGGCGGCCCTTGACGAGCCTGACCCTGATCCTCGTGTTGTGCCGAGTGCCCCCGTCGTCGTGGCCGGCGAGGTAGCGCGGTTCCCCGTCGCGCTCCTCGAAGACCACGACGACGGAGTCGCTCTCCCCGAAGGTGCCCACGCTGTAGACACGGGTCTCCGGCGGCTCCACGGCGAAGTCGGCCTGCCCGCCCGTACCCAGGCTGAGCGGTGCCGAGCGGAACGGCACCAGCACGGCCGGCGGTTCGGCGGGCGGGTACCAGCGGAGCACGAACTCCTTGTCCGCCGGGGACAGCGACCCCGGCGGGTACAGGCCGTTGTGGTAGTGCTCCGGCTCCAGGACCAGCCCCGGACCGACGGGGAACTGCATCACGGACTGCGGATCCCACACCGAACCGTTCGCCTCCGACGGATCCAGCGTCCGCAGGATGTTGAAGTGGGTCCGGTCCCGGCTCCAGTGGTTCGGCGGTCCGGCGAGGTCGGCGTAGACCGCCTCGTCGTCCCAGTGGACCCCCGCGAACGGGCTCTGGTGCTCGTGCTGCATCCCGAGCGCGTGCCCGATCTCGTGCAGCGCCGTCCAGCGCCCGCCGGGCTCGGTCAGGTCCCAGCCCAGGTTCATGGTGCGCTCGCCCGCGCCCACCGAGAGCGCGTCCCGGCCCACCGCCGACCAGGACCCGTCCCCCAGCTGGAAGCCGATCCGCAGCTCCGCCTCGCACCGGTCGAAGACCTCGGCGAACGTCACCCCGATGCCCAGGTCCCGCCACTCCCGGAAGCACTCGCGCACCACGTCCCGCTGCTCCTTCGCGCCCGCCCACGGCACCCGGCGGGTCTCCCCGGTCCCCGGTACCGGGATCACCGAGGCGTCCGTGTCCGCGTCGAAGAAGTAGTAGTGCAGAGCAGTCCCGTTGACCCACATCCACCGCCCGCCGACGAGCGCGCCGAGCCGCTCGGCGGCCAGTCCCGGCGCGAACGCCGGAGCCGGCTGCTGCGGAAGCGAGCAGTAGCGTCGGGTCATGCGCCCAGACTGCCGTTCGACCCCGTCCCACGCCTGAGTCGGAGGCTACTCAAGTCCCCCTGTATCAGAGCTGAGTAACGCGACTCATACTCACGTGACGACTTACGAACGGGATGCGCGAACCCTCGAACTGCCCTGGCCGTTCACCGGCCGGGAGGACGAACTGGAGCTGGTCAGGCGGTCGTCGGTGACCGGCCGGCAGGGAATCGTGGTGACCGGCCCGGCCGGTATCGGCAAGACCCGGCTGATCACCGAGGCCGTCCGGGGCACCGACTGCGTCCGGGTGACCGGCACCCCCGAGACCAGCGCCCTCCCGTTCGCCGCGTTCGCGCACCTGCTCTCCGACCGGGTGTCGCTGCCCGGCGCGGTCCGGCACCTGTCCGGGGTCCGGCTCCTGGTCGTCGACGACGCCCACCTCCTCGACGAGGCCTCGGCAGCCCTCGTCCACCAGCTCGCCGTGCACGGCCGCACCCGGCTCGTGGTGGCCGCCGCCACCGGCACGGCACCCGTCCCCGGCGCGGTCTCCCGGCTGTGGACCGGGGAACTCCTCACCCACCTCGCCCTGGAACCCCTCCCGTACGACGAGACGGCCGCGCTGCTCGCCGGCGCCGGCCTGGAACCGCTCACCGTGCGCCGGCTGCACCGGGTGTGCCGGGGCGACCTGCGGCTGCTGCGCGACCTGCTCGGCGCGCTGCGCGAGTCCGGCCCGCTGACCCGGGTCCCGGACACCGGCGAGTGGGCCTGGCGGGGTCCGCTGCCCCTTACCGCGACCGTACGGGACCGGATCGCCGCCCTGCTCGACGGCCGGGGGCCCGGGGAGCGCGACACCCTCGAACGCCTCGCCCTCGCCGAACCGCTGCCGCTCCACCCCGACCTCGACGACGCCCTCGACCTGGCCGTCCTCGAACGGCTGGAGACCGACGGCCTCATCCACGCCGACGACCGGGGCGCCGTCCGCCTCGCCCACCCCCTGCACGGCCCGGCGCTGCGCGCCTCGGCGGGCCGGCTGCGGGCCCGGCGGCTGGCCAGCACCCCCGAGCAGTGCGAGCCCGCCCTGAAGGACGAACAGGAACAACTGGTCGAGCGGACAGAGCAGTTGGACGTACGGGAGGTGCCGGCCCCGGTGGGGGAGTGGCTGGCGGCGGGAGACCTGCCCGTACCGGCCGGGTACGCGGCCGTGCGTGCCCGGTACTCGTGGCTTCGGGGGGAGCTGCGAGAGGCGGCGGCGTGGGCGAGGGAGGGACTGCGGGCGGCGCCGGGCGACGCCTCCTGCGGTACCGAACTCGCCCGTGCCGCCGCCGAGTGGGGGGACGGGGCCGTAGTGCGCGGGGACGGGGGTCTCGCGCACTACGGCGCCGTACGGCTCGGGGACCCCGAGGGAGCCGCGCGGGCCGTGGAGCGGCTGGACGGCGTGCTCGCACAGCACGCCGAGGCGCTCGCCCGCAGTGCCGGACCCGCCCTGGACCGGGCGGCCGAGGCGCTGGCGGGGCGCGGCCTGCTGCTGTTCGCGGCCGAGGCCCACGCCCAGGCGGTCCGCGCCCACCGGGACCCGCGGGCCGCCCGGATGTCCCGTACCCGCGCGGTCGCCCTCGCCCGCCGCTGCCAGGGCGCGCGCACCCCGGCCCTGTCCGGACTGGTGCTCGGCGAACTCACCGCCCGCCAGCGGCAGATCGTCACCCTCGCCGCCGCGGGCCTCAGCAACCGCCAGATCGCCGAGCAACTGACCCTGTCCGTACGGACGGTGGGCAACCACCTCTACAGCGCCTACACCCGTCTCGGCGCGGGCGACCGCGCGGCACTGCCGTGGCTGGTGGCACAGCCGGACCGGAAGTCGGCCTGAGCGCTGCGCCGCTCCCTCAGGCCGCCCCGAACGCGGCGAACGCCCACCCCGTCGCCTGGTGGAGGGCGTCGCCCGGCAGGGCGGCCCGGGCATCGCGCAGCGCCTCCGCCAGCGACAGCCCGGCGCCCAGGCCCTTGTGCAGGGCCAGCATCAGCGGGACCACGGCCGCGTCGTTGACGGGAGCGCTGCTCGCCACCACCCCGGCCGTCCCCAGCGGCAGCAACGCCGTGACCAGACCCAGGAGTTCATCGGCGCCCACCGACGCCAGACGGGCCGTGTCGCAGCTGGAGAGGATGATCCGGTAGGGGCTGCGGGCAAGGCGCTCGAAGTCGTGCACGATCAGCGGACCGTCCGCCATCCGCAGCGACGAGAAGAGCGGGCTGTCCGCACGGAACGTGCCGTGCGCGGCGATGTGGGCCAGCGCGGCGCCGTCCAACTCCTCCAGGACCCGGGGGACCTGGGCGTCGTCGTGCTCCAGGATCCGCGCCGCCGCGTACTGGCCGGCCACCTCGGGCACCTCGGCGCCGCCGGTCGCCAGCCCCGGCCCGCGGACGAGCACATGGCGGCCCCCCGGCGGCGGCTCGGTCTCCCGGGCCCGCAGCCAGCTCGACGCCGACGGCGACACGCTGAGCACCCGCTCCCGCAGGGAGGGCAGCAGGGCCCAGGGCACCCGCTGCAGCGCGCCCGGCGGGACGATCACCACCGGGCCGGAGCCGAGCTGGCCCGCCGCCGCGCCCAGCAGCAGCTCCTCCAGCCGCCGCCCGGCCGCCTCGACCACCGGCAGCCGCGCTTCCGCCCCCGGGTGCGCGAGCCGTCGCAGCCCCGCCTGGACGTGCTCCGCCTCGGCGACCGCCTCCGCCAGCAGGCCGCCCGTGAAGCGCCGCACCCGGCCCTGACCGCACAGCAGGATGTGCACCCGGCCGTCCAGGACGGCGAGTTCGACCAGCCGGGCATCGCCCAGCCGGTCCAGCAGGCGGGCCGGGTCGAAACGGTCCCCGCCGCCGGGGGCGTCGCCGCGGGTGTGGTGGGTGCGGGCACGGATCTCCCGCTCCAGGCGCCGCTGTTCACGCTCCAGGGCGGGCACCGGACGGCGCTCCCGGCGGGCCTCCTCCGCACGGGAGGCGATCTCCCGGAACGCGGTCAGCGAGGCGAGCAGGGCGGGGTCCGCGGGCGGCCGGGTCGGGGGAGTGGACAGCACCGTGGCCCGCCAGCGCTCGCTCCACTCCAGGAGCCGGCGCGGGCCGCCGTGCGCGAGGCTCGCCTGCTGGGCCAGCGCGGCCAGTTCGGCACCCTGCGCGGTGGCCCGGGCCCGCAGCTCCGAGGCGCCCAGGGTCATCCGGTGGTCGTCCAGGACGTCCAGGCCGCGCCGGCACGCCTCCAGGACGCCACGGCCCGAGCCGGCCGCCCGGGCCCGGAGCGCCTGCGCGGCCCAGCCGGTCATCCGGGCCAGCGGCGGGCCGACGTGCCGGCTGCGCGCGGCCACCGCCAGATGCCGCTCCGCGTCCGCCGTCCAGCCCAGCGCCAGCGCGACCCGCCCGGCGAGCAGCGAGGCCTCCGGCGCGGCCGGCGCCCCGAAGGACGCCAGCCGTTCGGCGACCGCCGCCGTGTCCTGCACCAGCCGCCCCGACGCGGCCCCGCCGGCCACCCGCGCCTCGATCAGCACCAGCCGCGCATGCGTCTCCCACCAGCTCCGCCGCTGCCCCGAGAACAGCCGCACGGCGACCGCGGCGCGGGCGATCGCGGTCTGCGCGTCCCCGGTCGACAGCGCGGCCCGGGCGGCGGTCAGCAGCAGTTCGGCCTTGCGGGTGGACTGCCCGCCGATCCGGTCCAGGGCCGCGATCGCCGCGTCCGCCTCGGCCAGCGCCTCCGGGGCGAGACCGGCCGCCATCAGCACGTCGCAGCGCGCGATGTACAGCATGAACGAGGGCGTGCCCAGCTCGTCGTACCGCTCCTTGGCCTCGGCCAGCAGCCGCAGCGCCGCCGGGATGTCGCCGGACCGGTACGCGGCCAGGCCCCGGTTCTCCACGGCGACCGCCTTGTCGTGCTCCTGGCCCGTCGTCTCCCACAGCAGCTCCGCCGCCGTGAAGTCCGCGTCGGCCCGCTCCACCGCGCCCATCGCCAGATGCACGGTGGCCCGCACGCTCAGCGCCCGCGCGGTCCAGATGACGTCGTCGGCCTGCCGCAGCACCGGTATCGCCCGCCGCAGGTCCTCCAGGGCCTCCTTGTGCCGGCCCAGCACCCACCCGGCGTACGCCCGCCGGTACAGCACCCGCGCCCTGGTGTGCCCGTTGCCCCGGGCCACCCCCCGGTCCAGCACGTCCAGCCCCTGCCGGGTGCGCCCCGCGTGCACCAGGGCGACCCCGAGGGTACCGAGGACGTCCGCCTCCCGCTCCGCCGAGTCCGCGCGCGCCGCCCACTCCCGGGCGCGCCGCAGATGGTCGAGGGCCACCGCCAGGTCCCCGAAGTCCCGCTGCCAGATGCCGATGACCTGGTGCGCGACGGACGCGTCCAGCGGTGACGGATCGGACCGCAGGACATGCTCCGCCCGCGCCAGGGCCTCGCCGGGGGCGGCGAACACCATCGGCAGGAGTTCCGTAACCGAATCGCCTCGCGCAGTCACCCCTCGGATGGTAGTGGCCTGGGCATACATGCCCCACAGGTTTGACGCTGTATCAAGCGGCGGCCTCGCGAGTCTGACTGAAGAACGCCGTTTCTGGGGGAGGAGACAGGCCATGGCACCTCAGCGATTCCATGAGCAGTTCGAGCAGATCCAGCGCTCCATGCCGGACGTACCACTGGCGATGGGGCCGGACGACGCGGCCGAGTTCCTGTACGAGAAGGGGGTGGTGCTCGCCCGCGACGGCGAGGAGGCCCGGGTCGTCGAGGACACCGTGCGCGCCCACTTCACCGCCACCGCCGGCCTGGTCGCCGACCATGTGGGCAGGTCGGGACCGGAGACCAACCGCACCGGCGTCACCCGCATCCGGGTCGGTGACCCGAACCACGGCGACCGCACCGCCGACCCCGCCGTCGGCCACGCGCTGCGCGCCCTGCGGGAGTCGGAGGGCCGCGCCGGCCGCCGCCTGGTCAGCCGCAACCACGTGGTGTCCACCACGCCGAACGCCAACTCCTGCAACCCCTGCGAGCCGCTCCCCGCCCTGCTCACCCAGACCCCCAACCCCGTTCCGGTGGACGGGAGCCACGACCCGGAGACCGCCGTGAGCGTCCTGGTGATGGACACCGGTCTGGTGCACGACTACCGCACCTACCCGCTCCTCGCCCGCGTCCAGGGCGACCTCCAGGTCTCCGAGACGGACGCGGACGGCGTCCTCCAGCAGTACGTCGGCCACGGGACGTTCATCGCCGGCCTCATCGCCGCCGTCGCCCCCAACACCGACATCACCGTCACCAACACCCTGAACGACGCGGGCGCCATCCTGGAGTCCGAGTTCGGCGCCAAGCTCTTCGAGGCGATCGACCAGCACGGCTGGCCGGACGTCATCAGCCTCTCCGCAGGCACCTCGAACGGCAGTGCCGACGGACTGCTCGCCGTCGAGGCCTTCATGGACGCCCTGCGCGCCCAGTCCACCCTGCTCGTCGCCGCCGCGGGCAACAACGGCAGCGCCACCCAGTTCTGGCCCGCCGCCTGCGCCGACCTGTCCGGCTACGACGACACGGTCCTCTCGGTCGGCGCGCTGCGCAGCGACGGCGAGTACGGCGCCTGCTTCACCAACCACGGCAGCTGGGTCAAGGTCTACGCCCCCGGTGAGCAACTCATCGGCGCCATGGCCGGCTTCGACGCACCCGTGCCCTACGTGTACCAGCACACCACCTACGACGCCTGCCGGTTCGGCTTCAGCTACGCCTGCACCTGCCAGTACCCGCGCCACACCGGCGTGTTGACAGAAACCGGGACGACCGGCCCCGGCAAACCGGACCAAGTGATGTTCGAAGGGTTCGCACAGTGGAGCGGAACATCGTTCGCCACCCCCATCGTGGCCGGCCTCGTCGCCGACCGGATGAGCACCGCCGCGGAGCGGGACCCGCGCGCCGCGGGCGCCCAACTCCTGCAGAGCACCACGGACTACGCCGAGGTGCGCGGGGCCCATGTGCCGGTGCTCCGCCCGGCCGGCTGGCAGCCGGTCCCGGTGGTGTGGCCGGCTGCCACGGCCTGAGTTCCGGAACACTCCCCTCCACGGCGTACCATGACTTGCCGTACACGAGGGGTGGGACCGTGGACCGAGCAGAGGTCGGCGCGCTGGTCCGGGCCGCCGTCGACGGCGACGCGGCGGCCTGGAAGGCGCTCGTGGAAGGGCTGAGCCCACTGGTGTGGTCCGTGGTGCGCGCGCACCGGCTCTCCGATGCCGACGGGCACGAGGTGTACCAGACCGTGTGGTTCCGGTTCGCCCAGCACCTGGGCCGCATCCGGGAGCCCGACAAGGCGGGCTCCTGGCTGGCCAGCACGGCACGCAACGAGTGCCTGAAGGTGATCCGGGGCCTGACCCGGCTGCTGCCGACCGACGATCCCCAGGTCCTGGACCGGATCAGCGAGGACCGTACGCCGGAACAGTCCCTGATCGACGCGGAGGACCAGGCGGACGAGGCGGAGCGGATCCGCCTGCTGTGGCAGGAGTTCGAGGAACTCGGCGACCGGTGCAGGCAGTTGCTGCGCGTCCTGATGGCCTCGCCGCCGCCCAGCTATGTCGAGGTGTCCGTCGCGCTGGGCATCGCCGTGGGCAGCATCGGCCCGCTGCGCCAGCGCTGTCTGCGCCGGCTGCGGGCCCGGCTCGACGCGAGGGGTGCGGTGTGAGCGACGACCAGTTCCCGGCCGGCGAGGCCTTGGGCGACGCCATGGATGATGCCTTGGACGGCGCCGACTTCGACGCGGACCTCCTGGAGGAGGAGCTGCGCGGCGCTGCCGCCGTCCTCGACCCGCTCCCGGCCGAGCTGCTGCAACTGGCCATGGACGCCTACCTGCTGCACGACCTGGACGCCCGGGTCGCCGAGCTGACCTTCGACTCCCTGGTCGACGCCATCCCGGTCAGGGGGGTCGAGGATCCGCCCCGCATGCTGACCTTCCAGGCGGGCGAGCTGACCGTGGACGTCGAGGTCACCGGCGACGGACTGCTCGGCCAGCTGCTGCCACCGCAGTCCGCGCGCATCGAGGTGCTCGGCGGCCCGGGAGCGGCCCGTCCGCTCACGGTCGACGCCATGGGCCGCTTCGCCGCCGACGCGCCGCCCTCCGGCCCGTTCGCGCTCCGGCTGCGCACGGGCGGGGACGTGATCGTGACGGAGTGGCTGCGGGCCTAGGGCGTCACCAGGTGACCGGCAGCGTCCGCGGCCCCCGGATCATCGTCCTCCGCCGCCACTCCACACCCTCGGCCGGCACCGCGAGCCGCAGCCCCGGCAGCCGGTCGAGGAGGGTGTCGACCAGCAGTTCGGTCTGCAACCGGGCCAGGACCGCGCCCGTGCAGTAGTGCGTGCCGTGGCCGAAGGCGAGGTGCGCCCCGGGTTCGCGGTCCGGGTCGATGCGGTCCGGGTCGGGGAAGACGGCCGGGTCGCGGTTGGCGGCGAGGTAGGAGACGTACACCGGGTCGCCGGCCGCGATCCGGGTGCCGTCGCTCAGCTCGACGTCCTCCAGCGCGATCCGGGCCAGCCCGACCGTGCTGCGGTGCGGGACCCAGCGCAGCAGTTCGTCCAGGACCGGGCCCCGTTCCGCGGGCCGCTCCCGCATCCGCGCCGTCAGCTCCGGCCGCGTCAGCATCAGGAACAGCATCTGCCCGCAGTTGTGGGTGACCGCCTCGCCGCCGATCTGCAGCGGACCGGCCAGCCCGACGGCCTCCTCCTCGCCGATCTCGCCCCGGGCCACGGCGGCCCCGAGCAGCGAGTACACGTCCTCGCCCGCGCTGCCGGCCCGCGCGCGTACCGCCTCGGTGATCCATCCGTACAACCCCTGCTTGGCTGCCTCGGCGGCCTCGACCCCGCCCGAGGTGGAGATGATCTGCCGGGTCCAGGAGCGCACCCGCTCCCGGTCCGCCTCCGGCACCCCCATCACCTCGCTGACCACGGTGATCGGGAACGGCTCCAGCACCCGCTCGACCAGATCGGCCGGCGGCCCGTCCCGTACGACTCCGTCGACCAGCCCGTCGAGGATCTCCTGCGCCCGGGGCCGCAGCCGCTTCGTCGCGCCGACCGTGAAGGCGCCGGCGAGCGGCTTGCGCAGCCGGTTGTGGTCGGGCTGGTCGGCCCAGGCCAGCGAGCCGGGACGGGGCTTGAAGTGCGGGGCCAGCCGGGTCACCCGGCGCCGGGTGACCTCGGCGCGGCTGAACCTCGGGTCGTTGGTGACGGTCCTGACGTCCTCGTAGCGGGTCGCGAGCCATGCCCAGCCCTCGCCGTGCGGCAGCCGGATCCGGGTCACCGGCCCTTCCCTCATCAGGGACGCCAGCACCGGGTCGAAGTCCGTCCCCGCCAGTTCGAGCGCGGGCCAGTCCCGCACCGGCGGCGCGGCCTCGCGGACGGGCGGGAGCGGCCCCGTCACCGTGGGCGCGGCCGGCTCCGTGGCCGTGGTGGGCGCGCTGGTCTCCGTGGTCATGCCTCCACGGTCGTACGGCCCCCACCCCGTGTCCTGCCGGAATGCTCCAGCCGGAGGGTCAGCGTCCGGCGGCGTCCACGAGCGCGGCGAGGGCGGCGGCGAGCCGGTCCGCTCCGGGGCCCGCCGGACCGCCGGGCTCGGTCATGTAGAGGTCCCGGCGGATCTCCACCATCAGCGCGGCGACCCGCGGGTCCGTGCCGTAGAACTCCAGCGGCACGTAGGTCCCGCCGAACGGGCTGTCAAGACCCGTCTCCCCGCACCCCGCGAAGGCCTCGCGGGCCGCCTCCGTCAGTCCGGCCGGCGTGTGGAAGGCGTCCGTGCCCAGGCACACCGGCGGCCGGGGTCCCGCCCCGTGCAGCTCGTAGGGCAGCGCCCGGCTCGGATAGGAGTGCACGTCGATCACCACGGCCCGCCCGGTCGCGGCCAGCCGCCCGGCCACCGCCTCCGTCATCGCCCGCGCGTACGGCCGGAAGTACCGCTCGACCAGCGGCCCGGGGTCGTACGACGCGTCCCGCAGCACGCCCCGATGCGTGGTCCGCGTGTACACGGCCCCCATCCCGACGGCCAGCATCTCCTCGCGCTCGTCCGGAAACCGCTCGGGGTCGACGACGAGCCGCGACAGCCGGTTGACGAACCGCCAGGGGGTCACCCCGGCCAGCCCGGCCGCCGCCTCCGCGAGCTCGGCCGTGTGCGCGTCCGTGATGTGGTCCAGCTCCCGCTCCAGCGCGGCGTCGTCGAGCACGACGTCCGCCCGTACGGCGGCCGGAACCGCCCGCGCGGAGTGCGGGACGTGCAGGATCACCGGCGACTCGGCGGCGCCGGGCAGCAGTGCGTACGACGGCTGGGACACGGGCGGCTCCGGGGGCATCGGCAGGGGCGGGGTGCGGGACCACGGTGTCACACGGACGGCGTGCCGGGCCCGTGGCCGAGCAACTCCCGCACCAGGGCGCCCACCTGCTCCGCCTCGATCAGGAAGCCGTCGTGGCCGTACGGCGACTCGATCACCCGGAGCCGGTCGGCGGACGGGATCAGCGCCGCCAACTCGGTCTGCTGGGCCGGGGGACAGAGGCGGTCGGAGTCCACGCCCGCCACCAGGGCGGGGGCCGTGACCCGGCCGAGGGCGGCGCGCACCCCGCCGCGGGCGCGGCCCACGTCATGGGCGTTCATCGCCTCCGACAGCACCACGTAAAGGCGGATCGCCGGCTCGGGTTCGCCGCGGTAGGTGACATGGGCGATCCGGCGGACCAGACACCCGGCACGCCCGACATGCAGACTTCACGAAGGGGATGCACACCGCCGGCCGCGACGGCGGCGCGACGAGGGCCGGACATGGCTCCGCCCCGGCGGGCGGGGTGCCTGCCGGGGCGGAGACTTCAGGATCTACAGGAGGCGGCTTCGGCTCAGAGGGCCGCGAGCGCCGCGTTCCAGGTGGCCGACGGGCGCATGACCGCGTCCGCCTTGGCCTTCTCGGGCTGGTAGTAGCCGCCGATGTCGGCCGGGGAGCCCTGGACGGCGAGCAGCTCGTCGACGATCTTCTGCTCGTTGGCGGTGAGCGTCTCGGCGAACGGCGCGAACGCCTTCGCGAGCTCGGCGTCGTCGGTCTGCTTGGCCAGCTCCTGCGCCCAGTACAGGGACAGGTAGAAGTGGCTGCCGCGGTTGTCGATGCCGCCGACGCGACGGGTCGGGGACTTGTCCTCGTCGAGGAAGGTCGCCGTGGCGCGGTCGAGGGTGTCGGCCAGCACCTTGGCGCGGGCGTTGCCGGTGAAGTCGGCGTACTGCTCGAAGGACGGCACCAGGGCGAAGAACTCGCCGAGCGAGTCCCAGCGCAGGTAGTTCTCCTTGACCAGCTGCTGGACGTGCTTCGGCGCGGAGCCGCCGGCGCCGGTCTCGAAGAGGCCGCCGCCCGCCATCAGCGGGACGACCGACAGCATCTTGGCGCTGGTGCCCAGCTCCAGGATGGGGAAGAGGTCGGTCAGGTAGTCGCGGAGCACGTTGCCGGTGACGGAGATGGTGTTCTCGCCGCGGCGGATGCGCTCGACCGACAGCTTGGTGGCCTCGACGGGGGACAGGATCCGGATGTCCAGGCCCTCGGTGTCGTGCTCCGCCAGGTACTGCTCGACCTTGGCGATCAGCTGCGCGTCGTGGGCGCGGCCCTCGTCCAGCCAGAAGACGGCCGGGTCGCCGGTGGCGCGGGCGCGGGTGACGGCCAGCTTCACCCAGTCCTTGATCGGCGCGTCCTTGGTCTGGCAGGCGCGGAAGATGTCACCGGCGGCGACCGGCTGCTCGATCACGACGTTGCCGGCCGCGTCGACCAGGCGGACCGTGCCGGCGGTGGCGATCTCGAAGGTCTTGTCGTGGGAGCCGTACTCCTCGGCCTTCTGCGCCATCAGGCCCACGTTCGGGACCGAGCCCATGGTGGACGGGTCGAAGGCGCCGTTGGCCCGGCAGTCCTCGATCACGGTCTGGTAGACACCGGCGTAGGAGGAGTCCGGGATGACCGCGAGGGTGTCGGCCTCCTGGCCGTCCGGGCCCCACATGTGGCCGGAGGTGCGGATCATGGCCGGCATCGAGGCGTCGATGATGACGTCCGAGGGGACGTGCAGGTTGGTGATGCCCTTGTCGGAGTCGACCATCGCGAGGGCCGGGCCCTCGGCGATCTCGGCGTCGAAGGAGGCCTTGATCTCGGCGCCCTCGGGCAGGTTCTCCAGGCCCTTGAGGATGCCGCCCAGACCGTCGTTCGGGGACAGGCCGGCCGCCTTGAGCGTCTCGCCGTACTTCGCGAACGTCTTCGGGAAGAAGACGCGCACCACGTGACCGAAGATGATCGGGTCGGAGACCTTCATCATCGTGGCCTTCAGGTGCACGGAGAACAGGACGTCCTCCTGCTTGGCGCGGGCGATCTGCGCGGCCAGGAAGTCGTTGAGCTGGGCGACGTGCAGCACGGAGGCGTCGACGACCTCGCCCGCCTGGACGGGTACGGACTCCTTCAGGACCGTGGTGGTGCCGTCCTCGGCGACCAGCTCGATCTTCAGCTTGCCGGCCTCGGAGATCACCGCGGACTTCTCGGTGGAGCGGAAGTCGTTCTCGCCCATGGTGGTGACGTTGGTCTTCGACTCGCCGGACCAGGCGCCCATGCGGTGCGGGTGGGTCTTGGCGTAGTTCTTGACCGAGGCGGGGGCGCGGCGGTCCGAGTTGCCCTCACGCAGCACCGGGTTCACCGCGGAACCCTTGACCTTGTCGTAGCGGGCGCGTATGTCGCGCTCCTCGTCCGTCTTCGGGTCGTCCGGGTAGTCCGGCAGCGCGTAGCCCTTGCCCTGGAGCTCGGCGACGGCGGCCCTGAGCTGCGGGATCGACGCCGAGATGTTCGGCAGCTTGACGATGTTGGCCTCGGGCGTCTTGGCCAGGTCGCCCAGCTCGGCCAGGGCGTCCGGGACGCGCTGGTCCTCGTTCAGGTACTCCGGGAAGTGGGCGATGATGCGCCCGGCCAGGGAGATGTCGCGGATGTCCACGGCGACACCGGCCTGCGAGGCGTACGCCTGGATCACCGGCAGGAACGAGTGCGTCGCGAGGGCCGGGGCCTCGTCTGTGTAGGTGTAGATGATGGTCGAGTCAGTCACCGGGTGCTCCGCTCCACGTCTGCAACATTGCTCGACATCAAGATATCTCGTGACCGGCCCTCGCTCGACAGGGGTCCGCGACTCGGAAGATCCGCCTGTCCGGTTGTCATACGCCGGGCAACCGGATCGGTCACAAGGGTGGTCAAGACGAACGAGCCACCATCGACCGGCGACCGGACCGACCGACCGGCCGCCCGAGCGAAAGCGGACCATGAGATATCGCACCAGAGTCACGGCCCCGGCGGCCGCCCTGCTCGGCACGGCGACCGTCCTGGCCACGGGGGCCCCGGCCCTCGCGCGTCCCTTCTCCGCGGGGGAGACAAGCGGCGCCGCGAGGACCGGGGGCAACACGCCGGCCCCGGGCCCTGAGACCCTCGGCGACCTCGTCTACCCGGCCCTCGGCAACGACGGCTACCGGGTCCACGCCTACGACCTCGACCTCGCCTACGACGCCACGACCCGCCTGGTCGACGCCACCGCGACCCTGCGCATCCGCACCACCCAGGACCTGTCCCGCTTCTCCCTTGACGCCCTCGGCCTCGACATGGCGGCCGTCCGGGTCGACGGCCGGGCCGCCGCCTTCGAGCAGGCCGGCGAGAAGCTGCGGATCACGCCCGCCCGGCCGCTGCGCGAGCGGGCCGACGTCACCGTGTGCGTGACCTACGCGGCCGACCCGCGCCGCACCCTCCCGCACACCGCCTGGGTGCCCACCCCCGACGGCTTCGCGATCTGCCCGCAGCCCAACTCCGCGCACACCGTCTTCCCGTGCAACGACCACCCCTCGGACAAGGCGGACTTCACCTTCCGCGTCACCGTCCCGAACGGGCTGCGCGGCGTCGCGAACGGCCTGCTGACCTGCACCGAGAACCTGCCGGGCGACCGCACGGCGTACTCGTACCGGTCCCGGTCGCCGATCGCGACCGAACTCGTCCAGATCACCGTCGGCGACTACCTGGTCAGGGACCGGCCGGGCCCGCACGGCCTGCCGCTGCGGGACGTCGTCCCCACGGCCCGCGCCGCCGCCCTGGAACCGGCGCTCGCCCTCACCCCGGGCCAGGTCGGCTGGCTGGAGGACCGGCTCGGCGCCGCCTTCCCGTTGGAGACGTACGGCCTGCTGCCCTGCAACTCCGACGACCCGAACGCCTTCGACTTCACGGGCCTGGAGACCCAGACCCTCACCCTCTACAAGCCGGCCTTCCTGCTCCAGGAGGAGGCGAAGATCGGCTCGCACATGATGCACGAGCTGGTCCACTCCTACTTCGGCAACCTGGTCTCTCCCGCCGGCTGGGCCGACCTCTGGCTCAACGAGGGCCACGCCGACTTCTACGGCCTGCTCTACCGCTACGAACGCGGCT
Organism: Streptomyces sp. NPDC048291; assembly: GCF_043201715.1. NCBI lineage: Bacteria > Bacillati > Actinomycetota > Actinomycetes > Kitasatosporales > Streptomycetaceae > Streptomyces > Streptomyces sp. NPDC048291. The sequence goes on along the minus strand of NZ_JBICZC010000003.1, from coordinate 358,634 downwards.
GGCCGGACTCCCTGGGCATGACCACCATGGACGCCCGGATGAAGGACACCTACGCCCGCGGCGACCAGTGGCGCCACGACTCCGGCCCGGTCGCCGCCCCGAACGAGGCCGACCTCTTCGACAGCCAGCGCTACCTCGGCGGCGTCCTGGTCCTCTACGCCTTCCGCGAGCTGGTCGGCGAGGCCGCCTTCCACGCGGTCGAGCGCACCTTCCTTGACCGCTTCCGGCGCCGCTCGGCCTCGACGGCGGACTACATCGCGGTGGCCTCCGAGGTCACCGGACAGGACCTGTCCGGCTTCCTCCGCGACTGGCTCTACGGCACGACGACCCCGCGCATGCCCGGCCACCCCGACTGGACGGTCACCCCGGTCACCCCGGCCCCCACCGCCCCGCACAGCCTCCGGGGCGGCCACCACCACGACAACTCGGCAACGCTGTAGCCGCGACCGGCAGGGGGCCAGGGCCTGTCCGGCAATTCCCGTCTGCCTCGCGACGCCATGCACGCAATCTGGCCGCACCGGGCGCAGACCCGGCCCTAGTCGGCGACCGGCACATCCTCGGCGGTGCGCTGGTGCGGGATCACCACGGTCCCCTGCTGGAGCGCCACCGTGCGGGCCGGGGCCGGGATGCGGATGGACTCCTCGCGGTAGCGGCGGTGCAGGCGCTTGATGAACTCGTGCTTGATCCGGAACTGGTCGCTGAACTCGCCGACACCGAGGATCACCGTGAAACCGATCCGCGAGTCGCCGAACGTGTGGAAACGGATGGCGGGTTCGTGGTCCGGGAGCGCGCCGGTGATCTCGGTCATGGTCTCGGCGATCACCTCGTGCGTGACCCGCTCCACGTGGTCCAGGTCGCTGTCGTAGCCCACACCCACCTGCACCAGGATCGTCAACTGCTGCTCGGGCCGGGTGTAGTTGGTCATGTTGGTCTTCGCCAGCTGGCCGTTGGGGATGACCACCAGGTTGTTGGAGAGCTGGCGGACGGTGGTCTGGCGCCAGTTGATGTCCACCACGTAGCCCTCCTCGCCGCTGCTCAGCTGGATGTAGTCGCCCGGCTGGACGGTCTTGGAGGCGAGGATGTGGATGCCCGCGAAGAGGTTCGCCAGGGTGTCCTGGAGGGCGAGCGCGACCGCCAGACCGCCCACGCCCAGGGCGGTGAGCAGCGGCGCTATGGAGATGCCCAGGGTCTGGAGCACCACCAGGAAGCCGATCGCCAGGACCAGCACCCGGGTGATGTTCACGAAGATCGTGGCGGAGCCGGCGACCCCGGAGCGGGACTGGGTGACCGACTGCACCAGCCCGGCGATCACCCGCGCCGCCGACACCGTCACCGCGAAGATCAGCACCACCTGAAGGCACTGGTTGGTGTGGTGCTGGACCGACTTCGTCAGCGGCAGCACCGCCGCCGCGGCGGCGGCCCCGGCCGTGATCGCCGCCCACGGGACCGCCGTGCGCAGCGCGTCCACGATGACGTCGTCACCGCTCCAGCGGGTCCGCTTGGCGTGCTTGGCCAGCCAGCGCAGCATCCCGCGGGACAGAAAGGCCAGCAACAGGCCCGCCGCGAGGGCGATCCCGGCCAGGACCAGGTCATCTACGGTGAGCGCTCGGTCCACCGGTTACCTCCCATTCGATCGTGCAACCGCTCATCCTGCCGTATCCGCACGGAGGTTCGTGCCAGCCGCATCCGGGTGCGCTTGTGCTGCCCCGGGCCCCTGCGGCAGGCTGTCGCGCAGTGATCGTCAGGGAGGCTCGATGACAGGTCCGGTGCTCGCCGTCGACCAGGGCACGTCCGGTACCAAGGCCCTGGTGATCTGCCCCGAACGGGGCGTCATCGGCACCGGATTCGTCGCCGTACGGCCCCGGCACCTGCCCGGCGGCCTGGTGGAGGCCGACCCCGAGGAGCTGTACGAGTCGGTGCTCGTGGCCGGCCGCCGGGCGCTCGCCGAGGCCGGTGAACCGGTGACCGCCCTCGGCCTGGCCAACCAGGGCGAGACCGTCCTCGCCTGGGACCCCGGCACCGGACGCCCGCTCACCGACGCCATCGTCTGGCAGGACCGCCGGGCCGAACCGGTCTGCGCCGGACTCGCCGACCACGCCGAGGAGTTACGCGCCCTCACCGGCCTCCCGCTCGACCCCTACTTCGCCGCGCCCAAGATGGCCTGGATCCGCCGGCACCTCACCACCGAGGGGGTCGTCACCACCACCGACGCCTGGCTGGTGCACCGGCTCACCGGCGCCTACGTCACCGACGCCGCCACCGCGAGCCGCACCCACCTCCTCGACCTGGACCGGGTGGAGTGGTCCGCCCGCGCCCTCGACCTCTACGGGCTGTCCGCCGAACGCCTCCCCGAGATCGTCGACAACGCCCAGCTCGTCGGCACGACGAAGGAGTTCGGGGGCAAGATTCCGCTCACCGGGCTCGCCGTCGACCAGCAGGCGGCCCTCCTCGCCCAGCGGATCACCGGGCCCGGCGCCGCCAAGTGCACCTACGGCACCGGGGCGTTCCTGCTCGCGCACACCGGGGACACGCCCCGGCACAGCGGCTCGGGACTGGTCGGCTGCGTCGCCTGGCGCCTCGCCGGAGAGCCCGGCTACTGCCTGGACGGCCAGGTGTACACCGCCGCATCCGCCGTGCGCTGGCTCACCGACCTCGGCGTGATCTCGGGCCCCGCCGACCTGGACCGGGTGGGCGGCGCCGTCCCCGACGCCGGCGGGGTCACCTTCGTCCCCGCGCTGGCCGGGCTCGCCGCCCCCTGGTGGCGCGGCGAGGTGCGCGGCTCCCTCACCGGGCTCGGCCTCGACACCGGCCCCGGGCAGCTGGTGCGGGCCCTGTGCGAGGGCCTCGCCGCCCAGGTGACGGAGCTCGCCGAAGCCGCCGAGGCCGACCTCGGCACCCCGCTGACCGCCCTGCGCGTCGACGGCGGCCTGACCCGCTCGGCCCTGCTCATGCAGACCCAGGCCGACCTGCTGCAGCGCCCCGTCGAGGTGTCCACGCTGCCCGACGCCACCGCCCTCGGGGTGGGCGCGCTGGCCCACCTCGGCAGCGACCCGCTCGACTTCCTGCCCGAGGGCGGCCCCTCGGCCGTCTACGAGCCGCGCATCTCCGCCGCCGAGGCCGCCGACCGCCTCGGCGTCTTCCGCGCGGCCGTCGCCGCCCTGCTGGACGGGCCGGTGGACGGGCCGGTGACCGGAGCCGGCTCGGGAGCGACCCGGTGACGGTCACCGCCGCGGGACCGCTGCCGACCGTCCCGTACGACGTGACGGTCGTCGGCGCCGGGGTCGTCGGCAGCGCGATCGCCCGCGAACTCGCCCGCCACCCGCACCTCGACGTCGCTCTCGTCGAGGCCCAGGACGACGTCGGCCAGGGCACCTCGAAGGCCAACACGGCCATCCTGCACACCGGTTTCGACGCCCACCCCGGCACCCTGGAGGCCCGCCTGGTCCGCGAGGGCGCCCGCCTCCTCGCCGGGTACGCGGCCGGGTCCGGCATCCCGGTCGAGCCGGTCGGCGCCCTGCTGGTCGCCTGGGACCGGGCGCAACTGGCCGCCCTGCCGGATCTCGCACGCACGGCCGTACGCAACGACTGCCACGACACCACCCTGCTGGACGCCGCCGAGCTGTACGCCCGCGAACCCCACCTCGGGCCCGGTGCCCTCGGCGCCCTGCACGTGCCGGGCGAGAGCATCGTCTGCCCGTTCAGCACCACCCTCGCCTACGCCACCCAGGCGGTCCGAGGCGGCGTCGACCTGCACCTCGGCACCCGCGTGACGGGAGCGGACCGACGCGACGGCGTGCACACCCTCACCACCTCGCGCGGCCCCCTGCGCACCCGCCACCTGGTCAACGCGGCCGGCCTGCACGCCGACACCCTCGACGGCCTCCTCGGCCGGCGCACCTTCACCGTCACCCCGCGCCGGGGCCAGCTCATCGTCTACGACAAGCCCGCCCGCGACCTCGTCCGGCACATCCTGCTGCCGGTCCCCACCGCCCTCGGCAAGGGCGTCCTGGTCGCCCCCACGGTCTACGGCAACGTCCTGCTCGGCCCCACCGCCGAGGACCTGGACGACAGGACCGCCACCCAGTCGACCGCGCGGGGGCTCGCGGACCTGCGCGACAAGGGCCGCCGGATCCTGCCCGCGCTCCTCGACGAGGAGGTCACCGCCGTCTACGCCGGCCTGCGCGCCGCCACCGAGCACGACGACTACCGCATCTCCGCCCACCCCGACCAGACGTACGTCACCGTCGGCGGCATCCGCTCCACCGGCCTCACCGCCTCGCTCGCCATCGCCTCCCATGTCACCGCACTGCTGCGGGACTCGGGCCTCGACCTGAGGAACCCCGTCGACCTGGAGCCGGTGCGGATGCCGAACCTCGGGGCGGCCTTCCCCCGCCCGTACCAGCAGGGGCCGCAGGCCGTCGTCTGCCACTGCGAGCACGTCACCCTCGGTGAGATCCGGGACGCCCTCGCCACCACGATCCCGCCGCGCGGCCTTCCCGGCCTGCGCCGCCGCACCCGGGCCGGGACGGGCCGCTGCCAGGGCTTCCACTGCGGGGCGACGGTCCGGGACCTGTTCGAGAGGGCGGGCAGGCCGTGACCGCGGAACGCCACGTCGACGTCCTCGTCGTCGGTGCCGGTCCCGCCGGTCTCGCGGCCGCCGCCCGGCTCGCCCTAGCCGGGGTCGGCCGGGTGGAGGTACTGGAGCGCGAACAGGAGCCCGGGGGAGTGCCCCGGTACTGCGCCCACGGCGGATTCGGCACCTGGACCCGGCCGTTGACCGGACCGGCGTACGCAGGTCTGCTGGTCGAGGCGGCGGCACGGGCGGGAGCGGTGGTCCGCACCGGGGTCACCGTCCTGGACTGGGCCGTGTCAGCGCCCCAAAGGGGCGCGGGGAACTGCGCGACCAGCCACGACGGCGCCGCAGCCGACACACTTGCAGCGGAGCACCTCGGCCTCACCACCATCGGCGTGCGCGGCCCGGAGACGGTCACCGCACGGGCGGTGGTCCTCGCCACCGGCGCCTACGAACGCCCGCGCGCGGCCCGCCTGGTCCCGGGCACCCGGCCCGCCGGGATCCACACCGGAGGAGAGCTCCTGCAGGCCGTGCACCGCTACCGGCAGCCGATCGGCGAGCGGGTGGTGGTCGTCGGGGCCGAGGACGTGTCGTACGTGGCGGCCGGGACGGTGCGGGCGGCGGGCGCCGAGGTCGTCGCGATGGTCACCGAACGGCCGCGCGCGGCCGGATCCGTCCGCGCCCTGGACGCCCGGCTCCGCGCCCGCGTCCCGCTGCTCACCGGCACGGCGGTCACCGAGATCCTCGGGCACGGACGGCTGTCCGGCGTCCGGATCCGGCACCGCGACGGGCGCAGTGGTGTCCTCGCCTGCGACACCGCCGTCTTCACCGGGGACTTCGCCGCCGAGGACGGACTCGCCCGCCGGGGCCGGATCGCCCTGGCCGCCGGGCCCGGCCCGTACACCGACCGCCCGGGGGTCTTCGCCGTCGGCGGTCTGCGGCGGCCGGGACTGGACGTCCGGGCGGCCACCCGGGAGGGCGCCGGGGCGGCCGGGGCGGTGCTGGAGTGGCTGGTCAGCCGCCCGTGAAGGAGCCGTGCCGGCCCGCGCCCGCCGCGAACCGCGCCGCGCCCTCCAGGCCCTCCGCCAGCACGCCCATGCCGCGCCGTATCTCGGCGCCCAGCGCCGCCGGCTCGTCCAGCCCCTCCTGGTCCAGCACCGACGCCCGGTCGCTGCGCAGGCAGGCCTGCGGGAAGGCCGCGAGGGACGCGGCCAGTTCCTCGGCCGCCTCGCGGGAGCGGCCGGGCGGTACCAGCCGGTTGGCCAGGCCCATCTCGTAGGCCTCGGGGGCCGGGACCGGGCGGCCGGTGAGGACGAGGTCCATCGCACGGCTGGTGCCGATCAGCCGGGGCAGCCGTACCGTGCCGCCGTCGATCAGCGGCACGCCCCAGCGGCGGCAGAAGACGCCGAACACCGCGTCCTCCTCGGCGACCCGCAGATCGCACCACAGGGCCAGCTCCAGGCCTCCGGCCACGGCGTGCCCGGCGATCGCCGCGATCACCGGCTTGGACAGGCGCAGCCGGGTCGGGCCCATCGGGCCGTCACCGTCCTCGGCGACCCGGTTGCCCTGCCCGGCGCCCATCGCCTTGAGGTCGGCGCCCGCGCAGAACGTGCCGCCCTCGCCCCACAGCACCGCCACCCTGGCCTCGTCGTCCGCCTCGAACTCGCGAAAGGCTGCGGCCAGTTCGGCCGCCGTCGGCCCGTCGACCGCGTTGCGGACCCCGGGCCGGGACAGGACGACCGTCGTGACAGGACCCTGGCGTTCCAGGCGGACCGGCATGTGTTTCCTCCGCGGCGAGCTCTCAGATGACCTTCAGTCGCACCAGCGCTCCCAGTGTCAGGGCTCCCGGCAGCAACGGCACCCACACGGTGATGATCCGGTACGCGAGGACGACGGCCGTGGCCACCGCCACCGGACCGCCGGCCGCCACCAGCGCCACGATCAGCGCCGCCTCCACCGAACCCAGACCGCCCGGCGTGGGGATCAGGGCGACGGCGACGGTGGCCGCCAGGTACGCCAGCGCCATGTGCGCGGGCGGCACGTCGAGGCCGAGCGCCTGCCCCACCGCCACCAGACCGCCGGCCTGGAGCGCGGGGAAGGCGAGCGAGCCGCCCCACAGCGCCAGCGCCCGGGACGGCCGCGTGTGCACCGAGCGGGCCTCGCCCAGGGCGCTGCGCACGAAGCGGAACACCGGCTCGCGCACCCGTCGTACGAGGAAGAGCGCGGCCAGTGCCACGGCCACCAGGGCGCCGGCGACGGCCAGGACCGGTCCGACGTCGCCGTCGGGGAGCAGCCCGTCGAGCCGCAGGGCGTCCGGGAAGGCGACGAAGAACACGGCCATCAGGCCCACGCGGGCGATCGACTCGGCGAGCAGGTAGAGGGCCAGCGCGGCGGACGAGGTGGCGAGCGGCACCCCGCACACGGTCATGAACCGCAGGTTGACCGCGCCCGAGCCGAGTCCGGTGGGCAGCAGGTGGTTGGCCGAGCCCGCCGCGAGCTGGGTGGCCAGCAGCCGCCAGCGGGGCAGCGGCTGGACGACCGCGCCCTGCCGGGTGAAGGCGGCGGCCACCCAGGTCAGGCAGGTGGCACCGCCGGCCGCGAGCAGCCAGGGCCAGGAGGCGTCGCGCAGGTGGGCGAAGCCCTCGACGAGGACCTGCCAGTGCTGCACCGCGATGACCGCGACCAGCACGAGCGGAATGAGCGTGAGGATGTGCCGCCAGGGGACACGGCGGGCGAGCCGGGGGAGACGGCTCTCACGGAAGCCGGGGATTCTTACCGCTGTCACACCGGGAGAGGTTTTCCGCGCCGCCCCAACTGCGGGTGGCGGAAGAGGAGACGTCGGATGACGGCCGGGAAGCGGGTGAGGGAGGAGGTCCACCGGAAGGTCCGACGGGAGGCCCACCTGGGGCTTCGCGGAGCCGGACGGGGCGTGCGGAGGGCTCATCGGGTCCTTCGTACGGGGGGACGGCGCACGGACATTGACCTCAACGAGGCTTGAGGTCCTACGTTCTCCCTCATGAGTATGGAGACCACCGCCTGGACGCAGCTGCACAGCGTGATGACCGCCCAGCAGGAGCGGCGCCCGTTCGACCGGGTCACGCTGCGCCGTATCGCCGCCTTCGCCCGCCCGCACCGGAGCGGCATAGTCCGTTTCGTCCTCCTCGGGGTGGTCACCGCCCTGCTCGCCGTCGCCACCCCGGTGCTGGCCGGCCATGTCGTCGACGCGATCGTGTCGGGGCACGACACCGGCACGGTCGTGCGCCTGTCGCTGCTGATCGCGCTGGTCGCGGTCGCGGAGGCGGCGCTCGGGGTGCTCGGGCGGCGGCTCTCGGCGACGCTCGGGGAGGGCCTCATCCTCGACCTGCGCACGGCTGTGTTCGATCATGTGCAGCGGATGCCCGTCGCGTTCTTCACACGTACTCGTACGGGAGCGCTGGTCAGCCGACTCAACAACGACGTGATCGGCGCCCAGCGGGCCTTCGCCAACACCCTCTCCGGCGTGGTCAGCAACCTGGTCACGCTGCTGCTCACGCTCGCGGTGATGCTCACCCTGTCCTGGCAGATCACCCTGCTCGCGCTGGTGCTGCTGCCGCTGTTCGTGGTGCCCGCCCGGCGGATGGGCGGCCGGATGGCCCGCATGCAGCGCGAGGCCGCCGCCCTCAACGCCGAGATGGGCACCCGGATGACCGAGCGGTTCTCCGCGCCCGGCGCCACCCTGATCAAGCTCTTCGGCCGCCCCGAGGAGGAGTCGGCGGAGTTCGCCGCGCGCGCCGCCCGGGTCCGGGACATCGGCGTGCGCACCGCCACCGCCCAGTCGGTGTTCATGACCGCCCTGACCCTGGTCTCCTCCCTCGCCCTCGCCCTGGTCTACGGCCTCGGCGGCTGGTTCGCGCTGCGCGGCACCCTGGAGCCCGGCGCGGTGGTCGCCCTCGCCCTGCTGCTGACCCGCCTCTACGCCCCGCTGACCTCCCTCGCCGGGGCCCGCGTCGAGGTGATGAGCGCGCTGGTCAGCTTCGAGCGGGTCTTCGAGGTGCTCGACCTGAAGCCCCTGATCGAGGAGAAACCGGACGCCCGCGAGGTCCCCGAGGGCCCGGTCGCCGTCGAGTTCGAGGACGTCCGCTTCGCCTACCCGGCCGCCGACCAGGTCTCCCTCGCCTCCCTCGAAGAGGTCGCCGTGCTCGACTCGCGCGGCGGCAGCGAGGTCCTGCACGGCGTCTCCTTCCGCGCCGAACCCGGCCGGACCGTCGCCCTCGTCGGCACCTCGGGCGCCGGCAAGTCCACCATCGCCCAGCTGCTGCCGCGCCTGTACGACGTCGACGCGGGCACCGTCCGCATCGGCGGCACCGACGTCCGCGACCTGACCGCCGGCTCGCTGCGCGCCACCCTCGGCATGGTCACCCAGGACGGCCACCTCTTCCACGACACCGTCCGCGCCAACCTGCTGCTGGCCCGGCCCTCGGCCATCGACGAGGAGTTGTGGGAGGCCCTCGGCCGCGCCCGGCTCGGGGAGGTCGTCCGGTCGCTGCCCGACGGCCTGGACACGGTGGTCGGCGAGCGCGGCTACCGGCTCTCCGGCGGCGAGCGGCAGCGGATGACCATCGCCCGGCTGCTGCTGGCCCGCCAGCGCGTGGTCATCCTCGACGAGGCCACCGCCCACCTCGACAACACCTCGGAGGCGGCCGTCCAGGAGGCCCTCGCCGAGGCGCTGGAGGGGCGGACGGCCGTGGTCATCGCCCACCGGCTGTCGACGATCAGGGCCGCCGACCAGATCCTGGTGGTCGAGTCGGGTGAGATCGTGGAGCGCGGCACCCACGACTCGCTGCTGGCGGCCGAGGGGCGGTATGCGGAGCTGTACCGGACGCAGTTCGCCGAGGTGCCGTCGGTCTGAGCCGCGCGGACCGCGCCGTGGGACTGCGGGCCGCTTCCGGGCGCACGTCTGATGTGGCTGGTCGCGCCCACCCGGCGGTAGCCGCACATTTGACCCGGCCCCGCGCCCCTTCGGGGCGCACCCCCTTGACGCCGGTGGTCCGGACCTTTAGCTTCACGCCTTAAACAAAGCCTCACGGATGTGCTCAACGCCCGGCAGCAACAGGGGCGTTGAGTACATACCGTGCTGCATCCCCCCGCGTGAAAGGCCACCCCCCCCGCAATGGCCAGACCTCTCCCCACGGCTGTCTCCATAGCCGCTCTGACCCTGTCCGCAGGACTGCTCACCGTCGCGCCCGCGCACGCCGCCACCGGCACCGTCACCGGCCTCGCCGGCAAGTGTCTCGACGTCGCCGGCGCCAACTCCGCCGACGGCACCGCCGTTCAGCTCTACGACTGCAACGGCACCTCCGCCCAGCAGTGGACCCGCGGCAGCGACGGCACCCTCCGCGCGCTCGGCAAGTGTCTCGACGTGACCGGCAACTCGACCGCCGACGGCGCCAAGCTGCAGCTGTGGACGTGTTCCGGCGGCGCGAACCAGCAGTGGACCGTGTCGTCGGCGAACGACATCGTCAACCCGCAGGCGAACAAGTGCATGGACGTCACCGGCAACACCTCCGCCAACGGCACCCGGATACAGATCTGGACCTGCGCGGGCACCGCCAACCAGAAGTGGACGGCCCCGGCGGCCGGCGGCGGCACCACCCCGTCCTCGCCGATGGCCGTGGCGCCCTACCTCTACAACGGCTGGGGCGACCCGCCGAGCCCGACCACCATCACCAACGCGACCGGCGTGAAGTACTACACGCTCGCCTTCGTCCTCAGCAACGGCTACTGCAACCCGCAGTGGGACGGCGGCCGGGCGCTGACCGGCGGCGTCGACCAGAGCACCGTCAACACGGTGCGCGCCAACGGCGGTGACGTCATCCCGTCGTTCGGCGGCTACAGCGGCAACAAGCTGGAGAGCTCCTGCTCCAGCGCGGGCGAGCTGGCGGCGGCCTACCAGAAGGTCATCAACGCCTACGGCGGGCTCAAGGCCATCGACATCGACCTCGAAGCAGACGCCTACAGCAACGGGACCGTGCAGCAGCGGGTCGTGGACGCGCTGAAGACGGTGAAGGCCAACAACCCGGGCACGAAGGTGTACATCACCATCGGCACCGGCCAGAGCGGGCCCGACACCAGCCTGATCAATCGGGCGGCGAACTCCGGGCTGACCGTCGACGCCTGGGCCATCATGCCGTTCGACTTCGGCGGGGCCGGCCAGAACATGGGCAACCTCACCACCCAGGCGGCCGAGGGGCTGAAGAACGCGCTGAAGACCGCGTACGGCTACAGCGACGACACCGCCTACCGGGACATGGGCATCTCGTCCATGAACGGCATCACCGACAACAGCGAGACGGTGACCGTCAACGACTTCCGGACCATCCTCGCCTACGCCCAGCAGCACCACCTGGCCCGGCTCACCTTCTGGTCCGCCAACCGCGACCGGCCCTGCACCGGCGGCTCCGCCGACAGCTGCTCGGGCGTGAGCCAGTCCAACTGGGACTACACGCGCGTCTTCGCCGGATACACCGGCTGACCCCCCACACCAAGGACTAGGAGACCCAGTGCCCCGCCTTTCCTGGCGCCGCAGACCAACGGCCGCCGCAGCGCTGGCCGTTCTCGGGGCCTCGCTGCTGACCGCCGCCCCGTCCGCGCACGCGGCGGCCACCGCCCTGCCCACCGGCTTCGCCACCCTCACCAACGCCGCCAGCGGCAAGTGCCTGGACGCCAGGGCCGCCGCCACCGCGAACGGCACCGCCGTCCAGCAGTACACCTGCAACGGCACCACCGCCCAGCAGTGGAGCCTCACCGCCACCAGCGACGGTTACTTCCGGATCAACAACGGCAACAACACCAGCCAGGTGGTGGACGTCACCGACGTCTCCACCGCGGACAACGCCCCGACCCAGCTGTGGGCCTACGGCGGCGGGACCAACCAGCAGTGGCTGCCGGTCGACGAGGGCGGCGGCGCCTACCACTTCGTCAACCGCAACAGCGGCAAGTGCCTCGACGACCCGGCCGCCTCGACCGCGGACAGCGTGCAGCTGGTCCAGTACACCTGCAACGGCACCGCGGCCCAGCGCTTCCAGGTGACCGCCGTGGCACCGCCGTCGTCCGGCAACCCCGACCTCGGCCCGAACGTGGTCGTCTTCGACCCGTCGATGCCGGCGTCCACCATCCAGAGCCGCATCGACTCGATCTTCCAGCAGCAGGAGACGAACCAGTTCGGCTCCCAGCGCTACGCCGTGATGTTCAAGCCGGGCACCTACAGCGCCGACGTCAACGTCGGCTTCTACACCCAGGTCCTCGGCCTCGGCCTGACCCCGGACGCGGTCAACATCAACGGCGCGGTGCACGCCGAGGCCGACTGGTTCCAGGGCAACGCCACCCAGAACTTCTGGCGGGGCGCGGAGAACCTGTCCGTCACCCCGACCGGCGGCTCCGACCGCTGGGCGGTCTCGCAGGCCGCCGCCTACCGCCGGATGCACCTGCGCGGCAACCTCGCCCTGGACGACGGCGGCTGGTCCAGCGGCGGCCTGATCGCCGACAGCAAGATCGACGGCCAGGTCAACTCCGGCAGCCAGCAGCAGTGGCTGACCCGCAACTCGCAGCTCGGCAGCTGGACCGGCTCCAACTGGAACATGGTCTTCGTCGGCAGCACCGGAGTGCCGGGCACCACCTTCCCGAGCCCGCCGGACACCACGGTCGCCCAGAGCCCGGTCACCCGCGAGAAGCCGTTCCTGTACGTCGACGGCTCCGGCGACTACCAGGTGTTCGTCCCGTCCACCCGCTCCAACACCTCCGGCACCAGCTGGAGTTCCGGCTCGGCCGCCGGTTCGTCGCTGTCCCTGGACAGCTTCTACGTCGTGAAGCCGGGCGCCACCGCGTCCCAGATCAACGCGGCCCTGGCGGCGGGCAAGAACCTCCTGGTCACCCCGGGCGTCTACCACCTCGACCAGACGCTCCAGGTCAACCGGGCCGACACCGTCGTCCTCGGCCTCGGCCTCGCCACCTTCGTCCCGGACAACGGCGTCACCGCGATGAAGGTCGCCGACGTCGACGGCGTCCAGATCGCGGGCCTGCTCTTCGACGCCGGCACCACCAACTCCTCCACCCTGGTGGAGGTCGGTCCGAGCGGCTCCTCGGCCTCGCACGCGGCCGACCCGACCTCCCTGCACGACGTGTACTTCCGGGTCGGCGGCGCGGGCGTCGGCAAGGCCACCACCAGCCTCGTCGTCAACAGCGACAACGTCATCGGCGACCACATGTGGATCTGGCGCGCCGACCACGGCAGCGGGGTCGGCTGGACCAGCAACACCGCGGACACCGGCCTGGTCGTCAACGGCGACGACGTCACCATGTACGGCCTGTTCGTCGAGCACTTCCAGAAGTACCAGACCCTCTGGAACGGCAACGGCGGCCGGACGTACTTCTACCAGAACGAGATGCCCTACGACCCGCCCAACCAGGCGGCCTGGATGAACGGCTCGACACAGGGCTACGCGGCCTACAAGGTCGCCGACTCGGTCACCAGCCACCAGGTGTACGGCCTGGGCAGCTACTGCTACTTCAACGTCAACCCGGGCGTGGTCGCGGCGCACGCTGTCGAGGCGCCGAACAACGCGGGCGTCCGCTTCACCAGCCTGGTGACGGTCTCCCTCGGCGGCACCGGCACCATCAGCCATGTCGTCAACAACACGGGCGGACCGTCGAACTCGTCGAACAACGTGGCGAACCTGAAGTCGTACCCGTGATCTGAACGCCGTGGGCCGGTACGGCGGACGTCCGCCGTACCGGCCCACGGGCGTTTCCCGCGACCCCTGCTAGGACTTCGCGGAGGACGTCCGGGCCGCCGGCTGGTCCTCGGACTCCGGCCGCTCCTGGACGGGGCGGTGGCTGCCGCGCAGCGCCGAGGCCACGGCGGAGACCAGCGCCATCCCCGCGGCCACCCCGAAGACGATGCCGAGGCCCTGGTGGAAGGGGCCGGACACCAGCCGCGGGAAGAAGGTGTGCCCGGTCAGGACGGCCCGCTGGGCGCCGGTGACATGGTCCAGGACGCCCTCCGAGGCGAGCAGGTGCTGGATCGGGTTGTTGCCGAGGAACGTCGCGAACAGCGTGCTCACCGGCGGCAGCGACGCGGCGTGCGTGGCGGACGCGGCCGGCACGCCGTGTGCCATGAGCCCGCTCTTCAGCGTGTCCGGCAGCGAGGTGGCCAGGCCCGAGACCATCAGCGAGAAGAAGACGCCGATGGACAGCGCCGTACCGGAGTTCTGGAAGGTGGACCGCATGCCCGAGGCGACACCCCGGTACTCGGCCGGCACACTGCCCATGATCGAGGAGGTGTTGGGCGCCGAGAACATGCCCTGGCCGAGGCCGTTGAGCAGCAGCAGCGCCGCGAACAGCCCGTAGTCGAAGTCGACGGGCAGGGCGAGCAGCCCCAGGAAGGACGCGGTGACGACGACCAGCCCCGCGGTGGAGAAGAACCGGGCCCCGAACCGGTCCGACAGGTATCCGGACACCGGCCCCGCGATCAGGAAGCCCAGCGTCAGCGGGAGCATGAAGATGCCGGCCCACAGCGGGGTGTCCTCGAAGTCGTAGCCGTGCAGCGGCAGCCAGATGCCCTGGAGCCAGATGATGAGCATGAACTGCAGGCCGCCGCGCGCGATCGAGGTGAGCAGGGCGGCCACGTTGCCCGCCGCGAACGCCCGGTTCCGGAAGAGCGCCAGGTTGAACATGGGCTCGGCGACCCGGGTCTCGATGACACAGAAGGCCAGCAGCAGGGCGACGCCACCGATCAGGCCGGTCAGCACCCACGGGTTCCCCCAGCCGGTGGCGCTGCCGCCGTAGGGCTGGATCCCGTAGGTGATCCCGGCGAGCAGGATGCCGGCCCCGGAGGCGAAGGTGAGGTTGCCGAGCCAGTCGATCCGGCCGGGCCGGCCGGCCGAGGTCTCGCGCAGGCTCAGGTACGACCAGACGGTGCCGGTGATGCTGACCGGGACGCTCACCCAGAACACGGCCCGCCAGTCGACGACGGCGAGCAGCCCGCCCGCGAGCAGACCGAGGAACTGGCCCGCCAGCGCGGTGATCTGGTTGATGCCGAGGGCCATGCCGCGCTGCCGGGCCGGGAAGGCGTCGGTGAGGATGGCGGCCGAGTTGGCGGTGAGCATGGACCCGCCGAAGGCCTGCACGATCCGCCACAGGATCAGCCACAGCGCTCCCGCCCCCGCGCGGAACGGATCGAGCGACAGCGCCACCGAGGCACACGCGAAGATGAGGAAGCCCAGGTTGTAGATCTTCACCCGGCCGAACATGTCGCCTAGCCGCCCGAGCACGACCACCAGCACGGCGGACACCAGCAGGTAGCCGAGGATCATCCAGAGCAGATAGCCGATGTTGCCCGGCGCGAGCGGGTCGAGCCCGATGCCGCGGAAGATCGCCGGCAGCGAGATGATCACGATCGACGCGTCCATCGTGGCGATCAGCACGCCGAGCGTGGTGTTCGACAGCGCGACCCACTTGTAGCCGGGCCCGGCCGGAGCGTCCTTGTGCCGGGCCGAGCGCAGGGCGGCGGACCACCGCTGCCCGCTCACAGCCGCTCCGCCAGCCGGCCGAGGAGCGGCAGGGCCGCGCCGAGCGTCGCGCGCTCCTGCTCGGAGAACGTGTCGAGAACGGCCGCGAGCCGCTGCACCGACTCGGAGCGCCGCTCGGCGAGCACCGCCCGCCCCTCCTCGGTGGCGGCCACGATGCTCCGCCGCCCGTCCGCGGCGTCGGGGGTGCGGCGGACCAGACCGCGCTGTTCGAGCTGGGCGAGGGTGCTCGCCATGGCCTGCGGCCGCACCCGCTCCGTCTCGGCGAGGGCGGTGGGGGAGTCCGGGCCCTGGGCCGCGAGCCGCGCGAGCACGGACACCCCCGACAGGGACACGTCTCCCACGGCGTGCGCCTGCCGCAGCCGCCGCGTCACGCGTCCCACCGCGAGCCGGAGATCGGACGCGAGCCGGGTGGCGTCGCTCAGTTCGCCTGTACCGCCGTCACCGGCGGCCATGTCTGCCTTCACATGTACTAATACTAGGTTTATCAGTCTGGACTGCTCAACCATTCATTAGTAAACATGAAGGTCGGCGGGCCGGTCAGCGGGCGAGGCGGTGCCGCCGGGCGCCGCGTCGCAGGCGGACGGCGGCGTAGACGAGGTCGGCGAGGAGCACGACGGCGCCGATGACCAGCAGGTAGAACAGCCCGTGGACGGCGAATCCGACGAGGCCGAGGACGAGGGCCACGAGGATCAGGAACAGGAACAGGCTCATCGGTTCTCCCGGACGGTCGGTGGGTCAGCGGCGGGCCAGGCGGCGCTCACCGCCCGCGCCCGGGACGTAGTCGAGTTCGTAGTGCGCGAAGACCGCGGGCTCCCGGGTGGCCGGCAGCTCCCCGTCGGTGTCGATCGACGGAGCCTTCTTGACCACGTCCTTGGGGTACGCGACCTTCAGGTAGGCCGGACCGACGGTCGCCTCGGTCAGCGGGACGAACACCAGGCGGCGGCGCGTGGGCAGCCCGACCGTCACGGTGACGAAGCGGGGCCTGTCGGTCGTGGTGTCCACGTAGACCGACTCCAGCACACCGATCCTGTGCCCGGCGGCGTCGACCACGTCATGCCCGCGCCACTCGCGGATGTCGGTTGCTTCGAACATCGGGCACCTCCCCCGTCCGGGTACCCGGTGTGGCCGCCGACAGTCATTCGCCCTTCGGGTCCGGCGCCCGCGAGGGTAGAGTGACGGACGCCCTTGACCTGCAAAAAGCGGGCAGGGAGCCGTCTTCCAGGAGTCCGACATGCTGCGCACCATGTTCAAGTCCAAGATCCATCGCGCCACCGTCACCCAGGCCGACCTGCACTACGTGGGATCCGTGACGATCGACGCCGACCTCCTCGACGCCGCCGACCTGCTGCCCGGCGAGCTGGTCCACATCGTCGACATCACCAACGGCGCCCGGCTGGAGACGTACGTCATCGAGGGCGAGCGGGGCTCCGGGGTCGTCGGGATCAACGGGGCGGCGGCCCACCTCGTGCACCCCGGAGACCTGGTGATCATCATCAGCTACGCTCAGGTCACCGACGCCGAGGCGCGTACGCTTCGGCCGCGGGTCGTGCACGTCGACCACGACAACCGGGTCGTGGCCCTCGGCGCCGACCCGTCCGAGCCGGTACCGGGCTCGGACCAGGAGCGCAGCCCGCAGGCCGTCTCGGCCTGACCGGAGGACCAGGAGGGCGACATGAGCGACATCGAGATCCGCGACGACCGGGCGGCCGGCCGCCTCGAGGCGGTCGCCGGCGACGAAGTCGTCGGCCACATCGAGTACTTCGTCCTGGAGTCGCCCTCCCGGGCCCTCGTGCC
This sequence comes from Streptomyces sp. NPDC048291, assembly GCF_043201715.1. Classification (NCBI taxonomy): domain Bacteria; kingdom Bacillati; phylum Actinomycetota; class Actinomycetes; order Kitasatosporales; family Streptomycetaceae; genus Streptomyces; species Streptomyces sp. NPDC048291. The sequence continues at coordinate 341,702 of NZ_JBICZC010000003.1, read as the reverse complement.
CGTCCACACCATCGTGGAGCCGGAGCACGAGGGGAAGGGCATCGCCGGCTCCCTCGCCCGCGAGCTGTACGCGATCTCCGAGCGCGAGGAGACCCCGGTGGCGCCGCTCTGCCCCTACGTCGTCAGGTGGGCCGAGCGCCACCCCGACGTGGCGCCGACGCCGGACCCCGAGCTGCTGCGCGCCGCGAAGGAATGGCTGGTCGCCCACCCCGGCCGCTTCTGAGGGCCCGCACGTGCTCGCCCTCCTGCACACCTCACCCCTCCACGTCCCCGTCTTCGACGCCCTGCGCGACGAGCACCACCCGGGCCTGGAGCTACGCCACCGGGTGGACCCGGACCTCCTGGCCCGGGCCCGCCGGGAGGGCCCCGAAGCGGTCGCCGCGGACGTCACCGCGGCCCTCCGCCGGGCGGTGGACGCCGACGTACGGGCCGTGCTCTGCACCTGCTCGACGATCGGCGAGGTCGCGGAGCGGGCCGCCGCCGAACTCGGCGTACCGGTGATTCGCGGCGACCGTCCCATGGCGGCCGAGGCGGTGGCGACGGGCCCCCGGATCGCCGTCCTGGCGACGGTCGAGAGCACCCTGCCGCCCACCCTGGCCCTGCTCGACGACGAGGCGCGCCGCGCGGACCGCCCGGTCCACGCCCGGGCCCAGGTCGTACCGGACGCCTGGAACCGCTTCGAGGCCGGCGACATCGAGGGCTGCGCCCGCCTGGTGGCGGCCGCCGCGGACGCCGTGACCGACGCCGACGTGATCGTCCTGGCCCAGGCCTCCATGACCTCGGCCGCGACGTTCACGACCACGGTGGTCCCCGTCCTGTCCAGCCCGCGCCCGGGCCTCGCGGCGGCGGCGAGGAGTGCGCGAGCGCCGCTCGGGTAGGTGGGGCAGTAGACCCCCAGAGGTGACATCGAGCCACTGGCCGGAGGACACCATGACGAACCCACCCCCAGCACCCCACCCTCCGGACCCCTACCCCAGCCCGGTCCCCACCCCCCAACCACCCCCAGCACCCGCCCCACCCCCGCTACCGCAGCCCCCCACACCCCCCGCCCCACCCCCGATCCCCCCAGACCCGAACCCCACCCCAGAACCGGGCCCACCCCTGACCTGACCCACACCCCCTCAGGGGCGCGGGGAACTGCGCGAAAACCCACGACGCCCCGCACCCAACCACCGAGCGGGACCGCCCCCTAGGGGCGCGGGGAACTGCGCAAATCCCCACGACGGCCCGCACCCGACGCTCAACCGGGACCGCCCCCTACCCCCTCAGGGGTGCGGGGAACTGCGCGAAAACCACGACGGCCCGCACCCGACGGCCAACCGGGACCGCCCCCCACCCCTTCAGGGGCGCGGGGAACTGCGCGAAAACCACGACGGCCCGCACCCGACGGCCAACCGGGACCGCCCCCCACCCCTTCAGGGGCGCGGGGAACTGCGCGAAACCGCAGCCCGCCCGCACCCCGCAAACGGCCGGCGCGCTACGCCGTGACCTCCGAGCGGTCCCCGCCCCACAGCGTGTGGAACGACCCCTCCCGGTCCACCCTCCGGTACGTGTGCGCCCCGAAGAAGTCCCGCTGCCCCTGCGTAAGCGCCGCAGGCAACCGCTCCGCCCGCAACGCGTCGTAGTACGCCAGCGCCGCCGAGAAGCCGGGCACGGCAACCCCCTCCCGCGTCGCGGCGATGATCACCTCACGCCAGTCGTCCTGCGCCTGCGCGATCTCCCGCGCGAACGTCTCGTCCGACAGCAGGCTCGGCAGATCCGCCCGCGCGTCGTACGCCGCCCGGATCCGGTCCAGGAACGCCGCCCGGATGATGCAGCCGCCCCGCCAGATCGAGGACACCGCCCCGAGGTCGATGTCCCAGTCGTACTCGTCGCTGCCCGCCTGGATCTCGTGGAAGCCCTGCGTGTACGACACGATCTTCGACGCGTACAGCGCCTGCTCCACCCGGTCCGCGAACGCCGCCGCCTCCGCCTCGGACAGCGCCGTCGGCTTCGGACCGGCCAGGTCCCGGGACGCGGCCCGCAGGTCGGCGTGGCCCGACAGGGACCGCGCGAAGACCGCCTCGGCGATCCCCGACACCGGCACGCCCAGGTCGAGCGCGATCTGCACCGTCCAGCGGCCGGTGCCCTTCTGCTCCGCCTGGTCCACCACCACGTCCACGAACGGCTTGCCGGTCGCGGCGTCCACGTGCGCCAGCACCTCCGCCGTGATCTCGATCAGGTACGAGTCGAGCCGGCCCGTGTTCCACGTGCGGAAGATGTCCGCGATCTGCGCGGGGGAGTACCCGGCGACATCGCGCAGCAGCTGGTACGCCTCGCCGATCAGCTGCATGTCGGCGTACTCGATGCCGTTGTGCACCATCTTCACGAAGTGCCCGGCGCCGTCGGGGCCGATGTGCGTCACACACGGCGCGCCGTCGGCCGCCTTCGCCGAGATCTTCTCCAGCATCGGGCCCAGCGAGTCGTACGACTCCTTCGGCCCGCCCGGCATGATGCTCGGCCCGTGCAGCGCGCCCTCCTCACCGCCGGACACGCCCATGCCCACGAAGTGGATGCCCTGCTCGCGCAGCGCCTTCTCGCGGCGCCGGGTGTCCGCGAAGTGCGCGTTGCCGCCGTCGATGATCATGTCGCCGGGCTCCAGGAGCGGTGCGAACTCCTCGATCACCGCGTCCGTCGGACCGCCCGCCTTGACCATGATGACCAGCCGGCGCGGCCGCTCCAGCGCCGCCACGAACTCCTTGGCGGTCTCGGCCGCGATGAAGTCGCCCTCGTCCCCGAAGTTCTCCACCAGCTCGCGTGTCTTGGACACCGTGCGGTTGTGCAACGCCACCGTGTAGCCGTTGCGCGCGAAGTTCCGGGCGAGGTTGCGGCCCATGACCGCGAGACCCGTGACGCCGATCTGCGCCGAAGTGCTCATACCGCCTGCTCCTCAAGAATCAAGTCGATCCCGTAGAACGTGCAAGGGATGCTGCCGCCGCTCATGCCCGCCAGTATCGCCCAAAGGCCATCCTGACCCGCCGTTCGACCGGCCGCACTTGCAGATACGCACCACACCGGCCCGACGCCTCAGTAACCTCGTGAAACGCATTCAGGGAGCCCTGCCGGACCCGTACGGCTGACGGCGCGTCAATGCCTGTTCCTCTCGCCCCCGTTCGGGCGTGACGGCCGAGCACCCGGGGACAACCCGGGGAAAAGAGGCGGCTGATTGCCGTCTTGTCATGGCCTGTTCGGGACGCTTACTTTTGGCCTTCCTGACGCGCGTGGCGAGGGGGACTTCCGACATGGCCGATCACGGCCGGCACCGCCGGTACCAGCCGAACAGGATCAACCGTGCCTCGCTCACCGTCACGGCGGGCGGTGCCGGCCTCGCGCTCCCGCTCGCCGCCGCCGGGAGCGCCGACGCGGCCTCCGTGTCCACCTGGGACCGGGTCGCCGCCTGCGAGTCCAGCGGCGACTGGGGCATCGACACCGGCAACGGCTTCTACGGCGGCCTCCAGTTCACCCAGTCCACCTGGGAGGCGTACGGGGGCACGAGGTACGCGCCGCGCGCCGACCTGGCCACCAAGGACCAGCAGATAGCCGTGGCGGAGAAGGTCCTCGACGGCCAGGGCCCGGGCGCCTGGCCGGTCTGCTCGGTGCGGGCCGGGCTCACCCGCGGCGGCGACACCCCCGACGTGCACACGGAGAGCGCCGCCACCCACCCCGCGACGAACCACGCCGCGAAGAGTGGTTCGGCCAAGAGCGCCGCGAAGAGTTCCGTACGGGACGTACAGCCGCAGACCACCCCGCAGTCCCGGGCCGGCCGGGCCGAGATGTACACCGTGGTGCACGGCGACACGCTCTCCGGGATCGCCGAGGAAAACGACGTCTCCGGAGGCTGGCCCCGGCTCTACGCGGCCAACCGCACGACGGTCGGCTCCGACCCCGACCTGATCCTGCCGGGCCAGCGGCTGAGCCTCACGGGCCGGGCCACGAAGACCGAACCGGCGACGAAGAAGGCGGCCCCGAAGAAGGCGGCCACGAAGACCAAGGCCCACCCCAAGGCCGAGCCCAAGTCGGAATCCAGGACGAAGGCCGCGACGACGAAGTCCGGCACCCACACCCTCGTCGCCCCCGTCGACGCCCCGATCGGCACGCCCTACCACGCGTCCGGCTCGCACTGGTCGAAGGGCTACCACACCGGCGTCGACTTCCTCGCGCCCACCGGCACCTCCGTGAAGGCGGTCGAGGCCGGGCAGGTCGTCACGGCGGGCTGGGGCGGCTCCTACGGCTACCAGGTGGTGATCCGGCACGCCGACGGCCGCTACACGCAGTACGGCCACCTGTCGGCGATCTCCGTGCGGGCCGGGCAGAGCGTGTCCACGGGCCAGCGGATCGGCCGCTCCGGCTCCACCGGAAACGCCACGGGCCCGCATCTGCACTTCGAGGTGCGGACGGGGCCCGGTTTCGGCACGGACATCGACCCGGTCGCCTATCTCCGGGCCGCCGGCGTCAGGATTTGATCCGCGTACGGTGTCGTTCCAGGAAGGGACCGTGCACGTAGTCGCCGGCGGGCAGCAGCACCTCGGGCACCTCCGGGACCATGTCCCGCACCGCGGACCCCGTCCGCTGCTGCGGCATCCCGACCAGTGAGGCGGCCTCCGCCGGCCTGGCCACCTCCACCGGCTCCGCCTGCGTCGCGCCGACGCGGTCCGCACCGCCGCGCTCGGTACCCGACTGCGCCAGACCCGCCTCGGCCAGTTCCACCAGCGCCTCGACCAGCGGCTCGGGCGACACCTCGGCCACCGCGGGGTCCGGCACCGGCAGGGCAGGATGCGGGGTGCCCTCGATGCGCTCGGTCGTCAGCAGGATCAGGCCGCCCGCCGCGACCACACCGCAGCCCAGCGCCAGCAGGGTGCCCGTCGCGCCGTAGCGGAACGTCTCGCCGAACATCGTGATGCCGACCGCGGCGGCCAGCACCGGGTTGACCACGGTCAGCGTGGCCAGGGGCGCGGCGAGGCCGCCGCCCCGGTACGCGGCCTGCGAGATCAGGACGCCCGCGACCGCGTACGCGCCGATCACGGACAGCCAGAGCAGGTCGGCGGTGGCGATCCCGCCGTCCCAGTCGATCGCCACGACCTTGGTGAACACCGAGGACATGCCGAAGGCTATGCCGGACGCGACGGCGAGCAGCACGCTGCGCACCGCCGGGTGCCGGTGCGCGGCCCGGCCCGCGATCATCAGCGCCACGACCGCCGCGCCGGTGACCACCGCGACCCCGATCCGCCCGGCGGAGTCCAGGGTGTGCGAGTCGGAGGAGCCGACCAGGGAGAGCAGACCGGCCAGACCGACGGTCGCCATGATCGCGCCCCGCCAGGCGGTCGCCCCGGCCCGGCGGCCGACGAACAGGGCCGCCATGGGCAGTGCGAAGACGATGGTGAGCGCGCCCAGCGGCTGGACCAGGCTCAGCGGGCCGTAGGCCAGTGCCACGACGTGCAGCAGGCCGCCGAGGCCGTTGAGCGCCATCGCACCCCACCAGCTCGGGCGGCGCAGCGGCGCGTACTGCTCGTCGGGGGAGGAGACCGCTACCTGCTCCTGCACGATCGCTCCGCCGGCGTAGGCGACGGCGGAGACGAAGGAAAGCAACACGGACAACGCGAGGGCGCTCATACTCGGCTCCTCTGCGTCAGGCGGGGCCGCTTGGCCCCGCGCGGTGATCGGTCGGCTTCCATGAGCAACACTCTGCCCGTCCGCGTGCTTCCCGTCGTCGTACCTGAGCACCTAATGGGTCCTACTACCGATGGAGTACGGCGGGATCCCGATCATCCCCAGGGTGGGGGCCGCCGGGTGGAGGCGGCGTGTCCCCGGGCTCCCGGGGACCCTGGTACTACTGCTGTTCGTGGACCTCTTCGAGGAGCTGGACCCCGATCTCGCCGCGCTCCGGCCGCTCGGCGGCTTCTTCGTGCTGCGCACGGTCCGACCGGCGGTAGGAGGCCCCGACGCGGCGCGGATCGGCCGGCTCGCGACCCTGGCAAAGGGCTATAAAAAACTCACGTCGGATGTTTACGGGAATGTCCTTACTTTCCGTGTCGAGGTCGTTTCGGGGCGTCTGGGCACCGCCGAGCCCCGCGTCGCCGCCTCCGTCGCCCACCAGGCGCTGGCCGCCCGGCTCTGGTCCGTCGCCCTCGGCTGCGCCGTCCGCTACGGCCGCCTGCCCGACCTCGACCCGGACCTGCTCCGCTGGGACCCCGCCGCCGGCGCTCCCGACGACCTCTGGCTCACCGAGGTGCGCCCACTGCCCGCCGGTACCGGTACCGGCCCCGATCCGGCCGCGCCCGCCGACCCGGAGGAGCTCGCCGACGCCGTCGTACGAGCCGTGGTGCACGCCCATCTCGAACCCCTCGGTGCGGCCCTGCGGGACCGCTACCGACTCGCCGCCGGTCTGCTGCGGGGCAACGCCGGCTCCGCGCTGGCCGGTGCCGCCCGCGAGCTGGACCGCTGGGCGCGTACGAACGACTGTGCGGATTCGGTCGCCCGGACCCGTACCCTCGCCGACGCCCTCTTCGCGCACCCCCTGCTGAAATCCACCGGCACCCGCACCGGCCTGGCCTTCCGGCGCCGCAGCTGCTGTCTCTACTACCGGGTACCGGGCGGCGGGGTCTGCGGTGACTGTTGTTTCACACAACCACCGCGCTCTTCCCCGCGCGCCGCATCTGGGTGACCATGGAACAACCGGCCGTGGAGAGCGAGGGGTTGCGGGTGCGAGTCGGACTGCTGACGCGGGAGTACCCCCCGGACGTCTACGGCGGCGCGGGTGTTCACGTGGAGTTCCTCGCCCGTGAGTTGCGGCCCCTGGTAGACCTGGAGGTGCACTGCTGGGGCGAGGGCCGCGGGGTCGGCGTCGTCCGGCACCGCCCCTGGTCCGCCCTGGACACCGCCAACGACGCGCTGCGCACCTTCTCCGTCGACCTGGCGATGGCCGCGGGCCTCGAAGGCCGCGAACTCGTCCACTCCCACACCTGGTACGCCAACCTGGCCGGCCACGTCGCCAAGATGCTCTACGGCGTCCCGCACGTGGTGACCGCCCACTCGCTGGAGCCGCTGCGGCCCTGGAAGGCCGAGCAACTCGGCGGCGGCTACGCCCTGTCGAGCTGGGCCGAGCGCAGCGCGATCGAGGCCGCCGACGGCGTGATCGCGGTGTCCGGGGCGATGCGCGCGGACATCCTCGACTGCTACCCGGCGCTGGACCCGGCGAAGGTCCACGTCGTGCACAACGGCATCGACACGGCCCTCTACCGCCCGGACCGCTCCACCGACGTCCTGGCCAGGACCGGCATCGACCCCGGCCGCCCCTACGTGCTGTTCGTCGGCCGGATCACCCGCCAGAAGGGCGTGCCCCATCTGCTGCGCGCGGTACGGGACATCGACCCGGCGGCCCAGGTCGTCCTCTGCGCGGGGGCGCCCGACACGCCGGAGATCGACCGGGAGTTCCGCGAGCTGTTCGCGGAGCTGAGCCGGGTCCGCGAGGGCGTGCACTGGATCCCGCAGATGCTGCCCCGCGCCGACGTCATCCAACTCCTCACCCACGCTGCCGTGTTCGCCTGCCCCTCGGTCTACGAGCCGCTCGGCATCGTCAACCTGGAGGCGATGGCCTGCGGCACGCCCGTGGTGGCGTCCCGGGTCGGCGGTATCCCCGAGGTCGTCGAGGACGGCAAGACGGGCCTGCTGGTCGATCTGGACGACGACTTCGAGCAGGGCCTGACACGGGCGCTGGACACGGTCGTCGGGGACCGGGAGACGGCCCGCCGGATGGGCGAGGCCGGACGGGAGCGGGCCGTCGGGGAGTTCGGCTGGGACGCCGTGGCCCGGCGCACGGTCCGGCTCTACGAGGAGATCCTCAAGCAGGCGTAACGACAGGCGTAACGAACAGGCCGCCTGTTCGACGTGATCCCGGTGCAGGCTTAGCGGGTGTGCTCCCAGGGCAGGCATGGAGCACCAGGGTGAGGGGAGCGGCCATGCGTCGTGGTGGACCTTCGGTACTCGGGATCGTGCTGGCCGGCGGGGAGGGCAAACGCCTGATGCCGCTGACCGCCGACCGGGCCAAACCAGCGGTCACCTTCGGCGGTACCTACCGTCTGGTCGACTTCGTGCTGTCGAACCTGGTCAACGCGGACGTGCTGCGCATCTGCGTGCTGACGCAGTACAAGTCGCACTCGCTGGACCGGCACATCACCACCACCTGGCGGATGTCCAGTCTGCTCGGCAACTACGTCACGCCGGTCCCGGCCCAGCAGCGGCTCGGCCCGCGCTGGTACCTGGGCAGCGCCGACGCCATCCTGCAGTCCCTCAACCTGATCCACGACGAACAGCCCGACTACGTCGCGGTGTTCGGCGCCGACCACGTCTACCGCATGGACCCGCGGCAGATGCTCCAGCAGCACATCGAGGGCGGCGTAGGGGTCACGGTCGCGGGCATCCGCATCCCGCGCGCGGAGTCCTCGGCGTTCGGCGTGATCGCCCCGGGCTCGGACGGGCAGACGATAGAGACCTTCCTGGAGAAGCCGGCCGACCCGCCGGGCCTGCCGGACGCCCCGGACTGCGTCTTCGCCTCGATGGGCAACTACATCTTCACCACCAAGACCCTGGTGGAGGCCCTGCACCGGGACGCCGAGGACGAGCACTCGGTGCACGACATGGGCGGTTCGATCCTGCCCCAGCTGACCGCCCGCGGCGAGGCCCAGCTCTACGACTTCGGCACCAACCACGTCCCCGGCGAGACCAGCCGCGACCGCGGCTACTGGCGGGACGTCGGCACCCTCGACGCGTACTACGACGCCCACATGGACCTGATCGCCGAGCGGCCCGCGTTCAACCTCTTCAACCGCAGCTGGCCCATCTACACCCACTCCAACCAGCTCTCCCCGGCCCGCTTCAACGCCGGTGGCATGGCGAGCGAGTCCATCATCAGCGCCGGCTGCCTGATACGGGGCCAGGTCACCCGGTCCGTGCTCTCCCCGGGCGTGCGCGTCGACCCGGGCGCGGTGGTCCAGGGGTCGGTCCTGCACGACAACGTCATCATCGGGCGCGGCGCCGTGGTGCGCGGCGCGGTCCTGGACAAGAACGTCGAGGTCCCGCCCGGCGCGACGATAGGCGTCAACCCGGACCGCGACACGGAGCTCTACACCGTCTCCAAGGGCGGGGTCATCGGCCTCGGGAAGGGACAGCTGGTCTCCTAGCCCCGCCCCGGGTGCCCGCCGACTCGGGCGCGACGCGCTGCGAGTGAAAACCCCTCATTTGCCGGATTTTGCCGCCCTCTCCCCTCACGATGCAGACAGCAATGTCGAACTTCGGAGGTCATCCGACATGAGAGGGACCAGTGGTATGTCACATACCACCGCGGCTCTCCGGCGCAGCCGGCTGTGCCTCGCCGCCGTGCTGACGGCGTCCGCGCTGCTCACCGCCCCCGCCGCGGGGGCCGCCGAACCGGCCGACGGCCACCTCGCCGACCTGGTGAACCCGTTCATCGGCAGCCAGGACGAGGGCAACACCTTCCCCGGCGCGGCCGTGCCCTTCGGCATGGTGCAGCTCTCCCCGGACACCGGGCACAGCACCGGCTACGACTACTCCCAGCGCCGGATCCGCGGCTTCTCCCTGGTCCACCTCTCCGGCGTCGGCTGCGCCATCGGCGGCGACCTGCCCGTGCTGCCCACCACCGGCGACGTCACGCAGACGGACTACGCCACGTACGCCGCCGGGTTCGACCACGCCGACGAGGCGGCGAGCCCCGGCTACTACCGCGTCGGCCTCGACTCGGGCGTGACCGCCGAGCTGACCGCGACCGCCCGCACCGGCGTCCAGCGCTACACCTTCCCGGCCACCGGCAAGGCCAACGTCCTGCTCAACGCCCACCAGGCACTGCACAAGCCGGTCAGCAGCGACGTCGAGATCCTCGACGACCACACCGTCCGCACCAGGATCACCGGCCACGGCTTCTGCCGCGAGAGCGCCCCCTACACCGTCTACACGGTCACCCGCTTCAGCCGCCCCTTCACCGCGTACGGCACCTGGAACGGCACCGCGGTCACCCCCGGCTCCCGCACCGGAGCCGACGGCGCCTACGTCCGCTTCGACACCACCCGGGACCGTACGGTGGAGGCGACCACCGCCCTGTCGTACGTCGACGCACAGGGCGCCGAGGTCAACCTGCGCGCCGAGGGCGGCCGTTCGTTCGACACGGTACGACGGCAGGCCCGGGATGCCTGGGAGCGGCGGCTCGGTGACGTCCGCGTCCGGGGCGGCTCCCCGACCCTGCGCCGCACCTTCTACTCGTCCCTGTACCGCACCTTCCTCGCGCCCAACGTCGGCGGCGACGCCGACGGCCGCTACACCGGCTGGGACCGCCGGATCCACCGCGCCCAGGGGTTCACGTACTACCAGAACTGGTCGCTCTGGGACACCTACCGCACCCAGGCCCAGGCGCTCGCCCTGCTCGCCCCGCGCGAGGCCCGCGACATGGCCCTGTCGGTACTGAAGGTCGACGAGGAGGGCGGCTGGCTGCCCAAGTGGGGTTACGGCACGGTCGAGACGAACATCATGACCGGTGACCCGGTCACCCCCTTCCTGACCACCGCCTACCAGCTGGGCCTGCTCAAGGGCCATGAGGAGCGGGCCTACCGGGCGCTGCGGAAGAACGCCGACGGCGTGCCGCCGGCCGCCAACGCCGGGGTCGGCCGCGAGGTCAACGCCGAATACCTCGCCGACGGCTACGCGCCGTACCTCAAGGGCCGCCCGCACACCAAGGTGGGCGACTCCGACTACGACCACGGCGCCTCCGTCACCCTGGAGTACGCGCTCTCCGACGCGATGCTCGCCCAGATGGCCCGGGAACTCGGCCATGTCGAGGACGCGGCCCGCTATGCCACCCGGGCGCAGAACTACCGCAACGTCTTCGACCCCTCCACCGGCTTCTTCCGCGCCCGTGACGCCGCCGGCCTCTTCACCGGCAGCCCCGACCCGGCCCGCGGCATCGGCTTCCACGAGGGCACCGCCTGGCAGTACCAGTGGCTCGTCCCGCAGGACCTGCCCGGCGTGATCTCCCTGATCGGCGGCGAGCGCGCCACCAACGCCCGGCTCGACTCCTTCTTCGCCTACGACAAGGTGCTCGCCGACCCGGCGAAGACCGCCCGCGAGGTGTGGGTGCACGGCAACGCGTACGCCTACTACAACGCGGCCGTCTACAACCCGATGAACGAGCCCGACCTGATCGCCCCGTACACCTACCTCTCCACCGGCCAGCCCTGGAAGACCACCGACGTGGTGCACGCGGCGCTGACCCTGTTCACCGACGGCCCGGCCGGGATGACCGGCAACGACGACCTCGGCACCATGTCCGCCTGGAACGTCCTGTCGTCCCTCGGCCTCTTCCCGGTGCAGCCCGGCTACGGCACCTGGGGCCTGTCCACCCCCGTCTTCGACCGGGCCGACGTCCGCCTCGACCGCCGCTTCTGGCCGAGCGGCGGGTTCACCGTGACCGCGCCGGGGACCTCCGCCGACCACCGGTACATCCAGCGGGCCCGCGCCGACGGCGGCGACTACGGCCGTACCTATCTGACGACCGGTGCGCTGCGCTCCCTGCGCTCGCTGGCGTTCACGGTCGGCCCGCGCCCGTCAGAGTGGGGTACGTCACCCGAGGCGGGACCGCCGGCGCTGAAGTGACCTCAGGTGCCCCATGAGTCCCGCCTCTTTCGGAGGAGGTGGGACTTAATCTGCTGTTAACTGAGCGTAGCGTGATCGTACTTGACCGTAATAATGAGTCGGCGTTTGACTGCTGATCCACCCTCCGTCAACGCGAGGCATTCCCTTTGAAGACTGCGACTGCTGACCTGCTCGCTCCTCTCGATCTGGCGTTCTGGAACATCGAGTCGGAGCAACACCCGATGCACCTCGGCGCGCTGGGCGTGTTCTCGGCGCACTCGCCGACCGCCGGCGCGCACGCCGCCGACCTGCTCGCGGCCCGGGCCGTCGCCGTGCCCGGACTGCGCATGCGCATCAGAGACGTCTGGCAGCCACTCGCGTTCGGCAGCGCGGCCCGCGAGACCGACCCGGACTTCGACCCCCTGAACCACGTCCGGCTGCACGCCCCGACCGCCGACTTCCACACCGTCGCCGGCCGGCTGATGGAGCGCCCGCTGGAGCGCGGCCGGCCGCCGTGGGAGGCACATGTGCTGCCCGGCGAGGACGGGGTGTCCTTCGCGGTGCTGTTCAAGTTCCACCACGCCCTCGCCGACGGGCTGCGCGCCCTCAAGCTGGCCGCCGGTGTCATGGACCCGCTCGACCTGCCGGTGCGCGCCCCCCGCTCGATCGAGCCGCCGCGCCCGATGCTGGCGCTGCCCGACGTGCGCAGGCTGCCCGAGCTGGTGCGCGGCGCCCTCTCCGACGTGGGCCGGGCCCTCGACATCGGCGCCTCGGTCGCCCTGTCCGCCCTCGGGGTGAGCTCGTCGGCCGCCCTGAAGTCCGAGCCGACCGGTACCCGGAGCATCGCCGGCGTCGACCTCGACATCGACGACGTGCACCGCGTCCGCAAGGCCGTCGGCGGCACCGTCAACGACGTCCTGATCGCCGTCGTCGCCGGCGCCCTGCGCCGCTGGCTGGAGGAGCGCGGCGAGGGCACCGAGGGCGTCGCCCCGCGCGCCCTGATCCCCGTCTCCAAGCGCCGCCCGCGCACCGTCGCCCCGCAGGGCAACCGGCTCTCCGGGTACCTGATACGGCTCCCGGTCGACAACCCCGACCCGATCGCCCGCCTCGACCGCGTCCGCACGGCGATGGTCCGCAACAAGGACGCCGGCCCCAACCGGGGCGCCGGTGCCGTCGCCCTGCTCGCCGACCACGTACCCGCGCTCGGGCACCGGCTCGGCGGGCCGCTCGTCGGCCAGGCCGCCCGGCTCTGGTTCGACATCCTGGTCACCAGCGTGCCGCTGCCGGGCGTCGGCCTGCGCCTCGGCGGCCACCCGCTGACGGCCGTCTACCCGCTGGCCCCGCTGGCGCCCGGCCAGTCCCTGGCGGTCGCCATCTCCACCTACCGCAACCACGTCCACTACGGCCTGGTCGCCGACGCGAACGCCGTCCCCGACCTCGACGTGCTGGCCCGCGCGGTCACCGACGAGGTGGACTCGCTGATCGCCGTCTGCGAGCCATGATCCGGACGGGTTTGGAGGTAATGCCCGGGGCTCCGTAAAATTCCCTGTTCGAAAGCGGGCGCGAGTCGGAGCGCCGCTGGTGGATCAGGGAAGCGGCAGCGCGATGACGGTGACACAGGACGGCCCGACGGCCGAGGACGCGGTGCGGGCCGTGGACGAGGCCACGGACGGCTTCTCGGACGGGGCCGTGGTCTACGGCCCCGGCATCGACCCCGAGCGGCTGGCCGTCTGCCTCGGCGTGCTCGCCGAGCTGGACGAGCTGGAGGTCGACCACCCGGACGCCATCGCGGTGCGCCGGGCCACGGCCGGCGTCTACCGCACGGTGAAGCAGCGCCGCCGCCAGGAGCGCCGGGCCGCCAAGACCGCCCACGACAAGGCGGTCACCGAGGCCACCGCGACCGGCTCCGCCGAGCGCATCGACGACGAGACCGAGGGCCTGCTGCCCTCCTCCAGGACCGGGGAGGGCCGGGTCGCGGGGATACTCCAGCGCCCGCGCTCCTGCTACACCTGCAAGACCCGCTACGTCGAGGTCGACTACTTCTACCACCAGCTCTGTCCGGACTGCGCCCGGCTGAACCGCGCCAAGCGCGACGCCCGCGCCGACCTGACCGGCAAGCGCGCCCTGCTCACCGGGGGCCGCGCCAAGATCGGCATGTACATCGCGCTGCGGCTGCTGCGGGACGGCGCCCACACGACGATCACCACCCGCTTCCCGAAGGACGCCATCCGCCGGTTCAAGGCGATGGAGGACTCGGCGGACTGGCTGCACCGCCTGGAGGTCGTCGGCATCGACCTGCGTGACCCGGCGCAGGCCGTCGCCCTCGCGGAGCGGGTCGGCGCGGCGGGCCCGCTGGACATCCTGATCAACAACGCGACCCAGACCGTACGCCGGCTGCCCGCCGCGTACGCGGCCCTGGTCGAGGGCGAGAGCGCCCCGCTGCCCGCCGGCGAGCTCCCCGCCCACCAGGTCATCGGCGCCTTCAACTCGGGTGCCGTGGACGGTCTCGCCGCGCTGCCCCTCGGCATCAGCGGCCTGGACGCGCAGCAGGTAGCCGGCCTCGCCCTCGTCGCGGGCAACGCCAGCGTGGCCCGGCACCTCGACGGCACCGCCATCGACGCCGGCGGCCTCGTCCCGGACGTCGTCGACACCAACACCTGGGTGCAGACCATCGACCAGATCTCGCCGATCGAGCTCCTGGAGACCCAGCTCTGCAACTACACGTCGCCGTTCATCCTGATCAGCGCGCTCCGGCCGGCCATGGCCGCGGCGGCGAAGCAGGCGGCGCGCGGCCGGTCGTACGTCGTCAACGTGTCGGCGATGGAGGGCGTCTTCGGCCGCGGCTACAAGGGCGCCGGGCACCCCAACACCAACGCGGCCAAGGCCGCCATGAACATGGTCACGCGGACCAGCGCGACGGAGATGTTCGAGACCGACGGCATCCTCATGACCTCCGTCGACACCGGCTGGATCACCGACGAGCGCCCGCACTACGACAAGCTGCGACTGGCCGAGGCCGGCTTCCACGCGCCGCTCGACCTGGTCGACGGGGCGGCCCGCGTCTACGACCCGATCGTGCGCGGCGAGGACGGCGACGACGTGTACGGGGTCTTTTTGAAGGACTACGAGCCCGGCAAGTGGTGAGCCCCGCCTGATCCTCCGGGGGTTTGGCCGGGGGAGGGGTGCGATTGTGGTTCGGGTGCGGGTGGGTGGGGGCTGGTCGCGCCCACGCGGCGGAGCCGCATAGTGCTACAGCCCCGCGCCCCCAGGGGGTCGCGCCCAGGTTGCCGTGTGTGCCGCCCGGACCCTCGTACCGCCGTCCACCAGTACGTCTGCTCCGGTCACCCACCTTGCGGCGTCCGAGGCCAGCCACAGCACCGCCCCGGCCACGTCCTCCGGTTCGCCGATCCGGCCCAGTGGCAGGCCGGCGGCGATCTCCTGCTCGCGGGGCTCCCACATGAAGCGGGCCATCTCCGTGCGGACCAGGCCCGGTGAGACCGAGTTCACGCGTACCCGGGGGGCCAGTTCGCCCGCCAGTTGCCGGGTGAGGTGCAGGAGCGCCGCCTTGCTGGTGCCGTACGCGCCCACGTGGGGGCCGACATGGGTCGCGCCCTCCGTGCAGATGTTGATCACCGAGCCGCCGTGCTCCCGCATCCAGCCGCGCCACGCGCACTGCGTCAGCCGCAGCGGGGCCTCCACGTTGACCGTGAACGCCTCGCGCCACAGGCCCGGATCGGCGTCCATGAGGGGGCCGTAGGGGCGGTTGGTCGCCGCGTTGTTGACGAGGATGTCCAGCCGCCCGAACTCGGTCAGCGCCAGCCGGGTCAGCTCCCGGGCGTGCTCCGGCTCGGCGACGTTGCCGGCCAGGCCGACCCCGCCGAGACCGGCGGCCGTACGGCGCACCTCGTCCGGGTCCCGCGCGCTCACGCACACCAGCGCACCGGCCGCCGCGAGCCCCTCGGCGACCGCGCGCCCGATGCCCCGGGTGCCGCCGGTGACGACGGCCGCCCGGCCCCGCAGACCGTACGACGGCCCGTACGATGACGTCATCGGTGTACCGTCTCATGACGGAACGTCAGTCGACAGCCCCCAGGCGGGAGTTGCGGGCCGCGACCAGTTCCAGGACGGTCCGCCAGTCCTCCAGGACACCGGCGTCGAAGCCCGCGGTGCGGCTCTCCTCGTCCGCCTGGCGCAGGCGCAGCACGTCGTCGTCGGTGGCGCCGCCGCGCCCGCGGACCAGGTGGTAGACGCGTTCCCCGAGCAGGTGCCGTACCGCGTGTGCGGTGCCGTCGGCGGGGCCGAGCAGTTCCTCGATGCCGTGCACCAGGCCCGCGACCTGGAGTTCCTTGTCGGCGGGGCGGCTGCGGCGCAGCAGTGCCGCGGTGCGCAGCCCGTGCTGGTGCCGGCAGGCGTACAGCAGATCCATCAGCTCCTCGACGCTGCGCAGCTCCATGCGTCAGTCCTTCCGCGAGACAGCCGTTGTCCTGCGCCATCGGATCATGTCGAGTTTTCGACCCGGCCAACGCAACCTGAACTGCGCAGCCTGTGAGGGGAGCGGCGACCCGTCTCTTCGAAAATGCATTCGCATGGAGAGGTGGGGCGGCCGGGCCGCAAAGGGGGCATCATGTTACGAAAAGGTGTATTTCCGGGTCGCCGAAATGCGGAGCGACTCGCGATAGTTACACCTTGTTTGCACTCCCTATCGAGCGGACCCCTGCTCATTTGGTTAATCTATAGGGGACGGACAGCAAAAAGGGGTCCCACCCACACCCACGGTCCGTCCCGGGACGAGTCGGCCGACAGCGGCCCGCTCTCTTGTGAGCTACCGGCGCCACCGCGTCCGAACCGGCCTTTCATCCAGACCCGAGCGGGCGCCCGGCACCGGAACGCAGACCGTCCGGCACGCCCCGAGGGTGACCGACACATAAGGAGTGCGCGGTGACACCTGAGAAGACGAATCGCGAGCAGCGCCCCAAGGAACGCACGGAGCGCGCGGGCAGCCGCCCCGGACAGCTCGGCAGCCTCGACGTGTGGGCCCGGTCCGCCCCGATCCGCCTCGCGGGTTACGAGGAGGATCTCGCCGAGCCCCACATCCTGCCCAGCGTGGACTGACCGCCAGGTCGGTCCCGTCGCGATCGCCGACGCGCATGGGCGTGCGAGACTCACGCCCATGCTGATCAGAGAAGCCACCGCGGCCGACTGGCCGCAGATCTGGCCCTTCTGGCACCGGATCGTCGCCGCCGCCGAGACCTACGGCTGGGACCCCGACACCTCGGAGCAGGCGGCCCGCGAGCTGTGGATGAGTCCGGCGAAGCGTGTCTACGTCGCCGAGGACCCCACCGGAGCCGTCGTCGGCTCCGCCTACCTGACCCCCAACTACGGGGGCCCCGCCGCAGGCGTCGCCAACGCCGGCTTCATGGTCGACCCCGACCAGGGCGGCCGGGGCATCGGGCGTGCGCTCGCCGAGCACATCCTCGCCGAGGCCCGGGCGCACGGCTACCGGGCGATGGTCTTCAACGCCGTCGTCGAGACCAACCCCGCCGTGGCCCTGTGGACCTCCCTCGGCTTCACGATCCTCGGCACGGTCCCGGGGGCCTTCGACCACCCCGAGCACGGACCGGTCGGCCTGCACATCATGTACCGCGCCCTGTGAGGCGCGTCAGCCGACGAGCGCCTCGGAAACCGCCCACAGCCGGGCCGCGTTCTCCCGGTCCAGGGCGTACGGCGCGACACCGCCGACAGTGTCGGCGGCCCGCTCGGTGACCGGCTTTGCCTCCGCGCAGTCCTCGTAGTAGCGGCCGCCGACCCCCACCACCTACGGCGAGGCCGCCAGCAGTACCCAGGTCGCGGCGCCCTGCTCCACCGTCTTCCGCGGCGGCAGGGCGAGTTCGCCCGCGGCGATGAAGGCGGCGACCTGCGCCTCCGTGCCGACCGGATCCGGCAGCGTCCGGTTCCGCGGCGAGGTGCGCGAGGCCGCCGAGGTCTTCGCCGAAGTCGGGCTCGAACCGCTGGTGCCGGAGGCCAAGGACGGGCTCGCGCTGATCAACGGCACCTCGTGCAGCTCCGCCTTCGCGGTCCTGGCCACCGCCGCCGCCGAACGGCTCGCCGGGGTCGCCGCCCTGTGCACGGCGATGGCCTCCGAGGCGCTGTTCGGCAACCGGGGACACTTCGCCGCGTTCATCCACGGGGCCAAGCCGCACCCCGGACAACTCGCCGGCGCCGAGCTGATCGCACAGCTGCTCGCCGACTCCCGGCTCGCCCTACCGCACAGCCAGGTGCTGGACCTGAACGACCCGCTCGACGACGCCGGATTCCAGCCATCTGCTCACCGCCTGCCAGGCACTGGACCTGCGCGGGGCCGAGCTCATGGGTTCGCGCACCCGGGCCGCGTACGACCTCATCCGCACCCGCGCGCCGTTCGTCGACACGGACCGGCGGATGGACGCGGACATCGCGGCCGTGGTGGCCCTGATCCGCGCCGGCACCTTCGACGAACTGCTCACGCCCTGAAGCCGCGCCCCAAAGGGCGCGGGGCTGTATTGCATGTGCGGCTACCGCCGCGTGGGCGCGACCAGCCACCACGGCGCCGCGGACGACCGAGGACCGACGACCGGCCTCGGCACCTCGGGCGGCGAACTCAGCCGACCGGCGCCACCCGCTGCCAGGGCCGCAGCGTCTCCAGCTGCTGGGCCACCTCCAGCAGCACCGCCTCCGACCCCGGCCGGCCCACCAGCTGCACGGCACAGGGCGCGCCCGAGGCCAGCGTGCCGAACGGGACCGACATCGCCGGCCAGCCGGTGAGGTTCCAGGCCGGGGTCAGCGGGGAGTAGTTGGAACCCGCCAGGGCGTTGCGGAACCAGCCCCGCTCGTGCCAGGGGGCCGCCTTCGGGGCGTGCCGGGCCAGGGCGGGGGTGAGCAGCACGTCGTGCTCGGCGAAGAACGGGGCGAGCCGGGCGCGCAGCCGCTCACGGGCGTCGCCCACCTGCACCCCGTGCAGGAAGCGGCGCCCGATGGCCGCGTGCACCCGGGTCCGCCGGGCCAGCAGGGCGGGGTCCAGGCCGGCCGCGTCCACGGCCGTCCCGGCGGTCCAGTGCCGGATCGCGGTGACACCGATCGACGCCGGGTACGGCGGGTCGGCGCGCCGCACCCGGTGTCCGGTGCCCGCCAGCAGCCCGGCCGCCTCCGTCGCCGCGTTCGTATACGGCTTGCTGACGGTCACCCCGACCAGCGGGCTGCGCAGCGAGACGGCGATCTTCCGCGGGGTGCGCTCCCCGGTGCTCTCGAACTCCCGCTCCGCCAGGACCGAGAGCATCAGCCGGGCGTCCGCCACGGTGGTCGCCAGCGGCCCGTTCTCCGACATGCCGAACCAGTCGCCGTTGCCGATCCCGGCCGGCACCACGCCGAACCCCGGCTTGATGGTGACCAGACCGCAGTTGGCCGCGGGGATCCGCAGCGAGCCCATGCCGTCGTTGCCCAGCGCGATCGGCGCGAGCCCGGCGGCGACCGCGGCCGCGCTGCCGCCCGAGGAGCCGCCCGCGCTGCGCCCGGTGTCCCACGGGTTGCGGGTGATGCCGTGCGCCCCCTCGGTGGTGCCGAAGACACAGAGCTCGGGCACGTTGGTCAGCCCGATGACCACCGCGCCCGCCGCCCGCAGCCGGGCCACCGTGACATGGTCCGCGTCGGCGGGCGTGTCCGGCATCGCGGCCGAACCGTCCAGGTGCGCCTCACCGCGCACCGCCAGGTTGTCCTTCACCGCCAACGGCACCCCGGCGAGGGGGAGTCCGGCGAGGTCGGCACGGGCCGCGACCTCGTCCGCCTCCGCCAGCGCCGCCTCCGTCCGGACCTTGCGGAACGCGCCGATCCGCCCGTCGAGCCGGGCGATCCGCTCCAGGTGCGCGGCGACCACCTCCCGGGGCGTGACCTGCTTCTCACGTACGGCGTCGGCGATCTCGGCGGCGGTGCGGCCGGCCCAGTCGGTCACGGGCACTCCTCGGGGTGCGGACAAGCGGCTTACTCGTCGGTACGAAAGGGCACTCTGCCCGGCCGCGGGCGCCACGTCGAGAGTCCCGGCTCCTGGTCACAGCGACCGGATCCGCCGCGACACGGCCGGCGATGCCTGCGCTCCTCCCGCAGGTCATCCGACCACTGGCCCAACTCTCGTTGGTGCACGCCCCATTGACAGTCCTCTGAGCCCGCTCAATCATCAGACATCCGATGAATGGAGCCGCGCAATGAGCATGTCTCCTCCACCGAGACGCCAGGTCCTGGGTATCGCCGCGGGTGCCGCCGCGGCGGCGGCCCTGCCCCTCACCGCACCGGCCGAGGCGCATGCCGCCGAAGCGCACGCCACCGGGTCGGCCGCCGAGCAGGCCGAAGCGGTGGCCGCGTCGCCCTGGGTTCCCGTCCCCGACCCGGTTCCCGTACCGCTCGACGCCCTCTACGACAACGATGGCATCGACACCGCCGCCGCCCGCGGCGGTGACTTCGACGGCTCCGGCTACACGTTCCCGGGCGAGGAACTCCCGGCCGGGCGGGTCGAGGTCGACGGCATCCCCTTCGACTTCCCGGCCGCCACGGCGGGCGCCGGCAACAACGTCGTCGCACTCGGCCAGCGCCTGGACCTCCCCAGGGGCCGCTACCTGTCGGCGCTCTTCCTCACCGCGGGCAGCTACGGCACCGCCTCCGGCACCGCCACCGTCCACTACGCCGACGGCACGACCAGCACCGGCGGCCTGAGCGGCGGCGACTGGTACTCGGTGGGCGGGTCCCTGTCGGCGCCGTACCGCTACCAGCCGGACGGCGGCAAGGACGCGCACAGCGTCGGCATCGGCACCTCCGAGGTGTGGATCGACCCGCAGCGCGAGGCCGTCGCCCTCACCCTGCCGGTCACCAACCCGGCGGAGGCCGGCAAGACCGCCCTGCACGTCTTCGCGCTCTCCCTCCAGCCCGTCGCCCAGGGACGGGCGCTGGCGCTGCGCGACACCCGGTCCACCAGTTCCCTGCTCGACGCCACCGGCGCCCAGAGCGTCGAGGCCACCGTCGTCAACGCGGGCACCGTCGCGATCCTGGCGGGCGACACGGTGTCCGTACGCGTCGACGTCCCCGGCGCCCGCACCGTCGAGCCCGCCCGCGTCCACCGCCTCGACCCCGGCGAACAGGCCCGCGTCCGCGTCGGCATCCGCAACCGCACGGGCACCGCGCCCGGCACCCAGCAGGACGGCACGGTCGCCGTCCACGGCCGCGGCACCCAAGCCGCCGCGAAACAGAGCACGTTGACGCTCGGCACCGCCGACTACCAGCCCACCGGGACCTCGTTGGCCGGCCACCGCGCGCCCTACTGGTTCAACGACGCCAAGTTCGGCATCTTCATCCACTGGGGCGTCTACTCGGTGCCCGCCTGGGCGCCGGTCGGGGTGCAGTACGCCGAGTGGTACTGGGACCAGATGCAGGACCCGAACAACCCGACGTACGCATACCACCGGGACACCTACGGCCCGGACTTCGCCTACGACGACTTCATCCCGCGCTTCACCGCCGAGAAGTTCGACCCGCGCGCCTGGGTGGAGCTGTTCCGCGACGCCGGTGCCCGGTACCACGTCCTGACCTCCAAGCACCACGAGGGCTTCGCCCTGTGGGACACCAGGGTCTCCGGCCGCAACGCGGTACAGCTCGGCCCGAAACGGGACCTGGTGAAGGAGCTGTTCGACGCGTCCCGGCGGTACACGCCCGAACTCCACCGCGGCCTCTACTTCTCCATGCCCGAGTGGTTCAACCCCGACAGCCCCTGGATGGGCCACGCCCCGCGCAACCCGTACACCCTGGACCCGCTGCCGTACACCGGCTACACCGCAGGCAAGGACTTCGTACGGGACTACCAGGCCCCGCAGCTGCTGGAACTGATCCACGGCTACGACCCGGAGATCATCTGGTGCGACATCGGCGGCGCCAACGACAGCGTCCATGTCCTCGCCGAGTACTTCAACCACGCCAAGAACCGGGCCCGTCCGGTCGACGTGACCGTCAACGACCGCTCGGGCATCGGCTTCCACGACTACACGACGCCCGAGTACACGACGTACGCCGACACGGTCGTCGCCAAGTGGGAGGCCAGCAGGGGCCTGGACCCCCGCAGTTACGGCTACAACCGGCAGACCCCGGACGACGCCTACATGACCACCGAGGAGGTCGTGCACAGCCTCGTCGACATCGTCTCCAAGAACGGCAACTTCCTCCTGGACATCGGCCCGCGCGCCGACGGCACCATCCCGGAGATCATGCAGACCCGGCTGCGCGAGACCGGCGCCTGGCTCGCCGTCAACGGCGAGGCGATCCACGGCACCACGTACTGGTCGCGCATGGCCCAGCTCGGCGACGACCTGCGGTTCACGGTCCGCCCGGACGAGGCCTTCTACATCCACTCCCTGACCCGGCCGGGCGCCAAGCTCACCGTCGAGGCCCCGGTGCCGGTCCGCACCGGTGACAAGGTGACCATGCTCGGCCACGGCCGCCCCCTGACCTGGACGGTCTCCAACGGCGCCCTGGTGATCGACGTGCCCGAGGCGGCCCGCAGGGCAGGACGGCACGCGTGGGTGTTCAAGGTGGAATGGCATGGGTGAGGCCCGACGACGGCTGCTGCGGCTCCTCGGGGCCGCGGCGGCGCTGACCCTGCTGGTGGCACCGGCCCCGGCGGCGGCGCAGGAGCAGCCGGCGGCCGCACCGGTCACCGTGCCCGCGCTGACCGACTGGGTCTCGGCACAGGGGAGTTACGCGTTCGGCCCCGGTACGCGTCTCGTCGCCTCGGACGCCGCCGGGCGCCGGGTCGCCGACACCCTCGCCGACGACCTCCGGGCGGCCGGACACGGCGTGGTCCCGGTCGTCACGAGCGCCTCCCACCCCGGCGACATCGTCATCGACGTCCGCCCGTCGGCACGGCCCGCGCTGGGCACCGAGGGCTACGAACTCACCGCCGGCCGACGGCTGTCGATCACCGGCGCGAGCGAGACCGGAGCCTTCTACGGCACCCGCACCCTCCTCCAGCTCCTCGCCCGCGGCGACCGGATCCCCGCCGGACACACCACCGACGTGCCGCGCTACCGCGAGCGGGGCGTCGGCGTCTGCGCCTGCTACATCCACGTCTCCCTGCCCTGGCTGGAGAACCTGGTCCGCGAGATGGCGTACCACAAGCTCAACCAGCTGCTCCTGGAACTGAAGGTGAAGAGCGACGCCCATCCCGAGGCGAACACCTGGGGCTACTACACCAAGGACGAGATACGGCACCTCGTCGCCCTAGGCGACCGCTACCACGTCGAGATCATCCCCGAGATCAACTCCCCGGGCCACATGGACCCCTGGATCGAGAACCGCCCCGACCTGCAACTGACCGACTCCGACGGCGTCAAGCAGCCGGCCCGGCTCGACGTCACCCAGCAGGCCGCCTTCGACTACTACACGAGCCTGATGGACGAGTACGCCCAGGTCTTCACCGCGACGTCCTGGCACATGGGCGCCGACGAGTACATGCTCGGCTCCGACTACGCCAAGTACCCGCAGATGCTCCGGTACGCCCAGCAGAAGTACGGCCCGGACGCCACCCCGCAGGACGCCTACGTGGACTTCGTCAACCGGGTCCAGGCCTACGCGGCGGGCAGGGGACGGCACCTGCGCATCTGGAACGACGGCCTCACCGGCGCCAACACCGTCCCCGTGGCCGCCGGGACGACCGTCGAGCACTGGCTGAACGTGGCGGTGAAACCCAGTGAACTGATCGCCCAGGGCTACCCGGTGATGAACGCGTCGTACTCGCTCTACCTCGTCCGCGGCGGCTTCCACAGCGACACCGAGGCGCTCTACGACCAGAGTTGGGACCCACGCTCCTTCGAGGGCGAGAAGCTCGACTCCGCCACCGGCATCACGGGCGCCAAGATCAGCCTCTGGCCGGACAACGGCAGCGGCGAGACCGAGAACGAGGTCGCGGCCGAACTGTGGCCCGCGCTACGGCACATCGCCCAGGCCACCTGGGGCGACCCGCACCCCGACGCCACCTACGCGGAGTTCGCCGCACGCGGCACCGCGGTCGGACACGCACCCGGCTGGCGGGACCTGACGAAGGTGCCGGTACCGGACGGGACGTACACCCTCCGGGCGGACGGGGTGGCGTACCGGGCGGAGGTCCTGCGCACCGCCGACGGCTACGCGACCCTCCGCGGGGCCGACGGCTGCCTGGAGATCCACGGCGGCAGGCTCACGCTCAACGCCCCGCTCCAGCCCGGCGTGCAGGCGACCTGGGAGCCCTGCGACAGCGGGAACACCCTGCAGCGCTGGGAGCTGGAGCCGGCGGCGACCGGCTACCACCTGATCAACGCGATCACCCGCATGGCGCTGACCCTGACGGACGACGGCCGCCCGGTCCAGTACCCGCCCGACCAGCGCACCCCCGCCCTCTGGCACCTCTCCTGACCCGAGGAGCACGCCCATGCATCTCTCCCGACGCGTCTTCGTCACCTCGGCGGCGGCCGTGGCGATGACGGCCGGCCTCCCGGCCCTCCCGGCCACCGCCACCGCGGACACCGACCGGTCCCGTATCCCGGTCGGCCCCGACGACACCGAGGCCGACCTGGTCCGCAAGGCCTCCCAGGTCCGGCCCACCGCCCGGCAGATCGCCTGGCAGGCCCTGGAACGCACGGCGTTCCTGCACTTCGGCGTCAACACCTTCACCGGCCTGGAATGGGGCACCGGCGACGAGGACCCGGACGTCTTCCAGCCCACCGGCCTCGACACCGACCAGTGGGCCCGAGCCCTGCGCGACGGCGGCTTCCGGCTCGCCATCCTCACCGTCAAACACCACGACGGGTTCGTCCTCTACCCGTCCCGCTACACCGACCACACCGTCGGGGCCAGCAGTTGGCAGGGCGGCCACGGCGACGTCCTGCGCTCCTTCGCCGACTCCATGCGCCGGTACGGCCTGAAGGTCGGCGTCTACCTCTCCCCGGCCGACGAGAACCAGTACCTGCACGGCGTCTACGCCAACGGCAGCGCACGCTCGCCCCGCACGATCCCGACCCCGGTCGACGGCGACGACCGTACCCCGTCCCGCTCCTTCACCCTCGATGCCACCGACTACGGCGCCCACATGCTCAACACCCTCTACGAGGTGCTCACCGAGTACGGCCCGGTCGACGAGGTCTGGTTCGACGGCGCCCAGGGCCACATCCCGCCGGACAAGGTGGAGGACTACGACTGGGACAGCTGGTACACGCTGGTGCGCGCGCTCGCCCCGGCCGCCGCGATCGCGGTCACCGGCCCCGACCTGCGCTGGGTCGGCAACGAGAGCGGGCTGGCCCGCGAGGACGAGTGGAGCGTCATCCCCGTCAAGGAGAACCAGTACGGCCGCACGGACTGGGCTCTGTCCTACGACACCGCCGACGAGGGCAGCCGGGCCGCCCTGGTCGCGGCCCGGCCGAAGACCGACTACCTCCAGTGGTGGCCGGCCGAGTGCGACGTGTCCATCCGGGACGGCTGGTTCTACCACGCCGACCAACAGCCCAAATCCGTCGACGAGTTGACGGAGATCTACTTCGGCTCGGTGGGCCGCAACGCCGTCCTGCTGCTCAATGTCCCCCCGGACACCGACGGTCTGCTGCACGCCACGGACGTCACCCGGCTGCGCGAGTTCCGCGAACGGGTCGACCGGGAATTGCCCGCGGACCTCGCACACGGCGCACGGCGCGCGGTGACGCCGGGCGGGGTGACCGTCGACCTGGGCCGCGAGCTGGAGGTGGACCGGGTCCGGCTGGCCGAGGACATCCGGTACGGGCAGCAGGTGGAGGGGGCCGTGGTCGAGGCGTACACGGACGGCTCCTGGACCGAGGTGGCCGAGGCCGGGACGGTCGGCGCGAGCAGGATCCTGCGTCTCGCAACGCCGGTACGGGCCCGCCGGTGGCGGCTCAGGGTCACAGCGTCCCGGGCCGAGGCGCGGCTTGCGGAGTTCGGGTTGTACCGGTCAGCTGTCTGACCGGGTGACGCCGTCGAGGTGTGCCCGGAGGTCGGCCGGCAGCAGAGCGGTGATGCGTGATCGTTCGCCGGACGTCGGCGTGTGTTCGAGGGCCAGCCGCAGGAGACCCAGGTGGGCGTCGGCGGTCGCACGGGCGGTGAGCAGACGCTCGGCCGCGTCGATGCGTACGGGGACGGGTGCGTCCGGGGCGGAAAGCACCGATCTCAGGGTCCGCTTGGCCGCGTCACGTGCCGAGCGCCAGCGCAGGAGCTCGCCCGCGGCGCGGACCCGGTGGTGGGCGGTTGCCCGTGCGTCGTCCAGAACCCTGAGGCAGGCGGCCTCCGCCTCGCAGCCGATGTCCAGCTTCACCCAGGCGGCCGCGGCGGCGAGATGGGCTTCGGGGGCCGTGGTGGCGGGGCCCGAGAGGGCGAGGAGGGCTTGGCGGCCTTCCTCGCCCAGGTCTTCGGCGAGGAGGGCGGCGGCCTGTGCGCGGACGCCGACCGGGTGGGCCGCCTCCGCGGTCAAGGCGCGGGTGAGGGGGATGCGGTTGAACGCGCCGCTCACCGGTAGGTGCTCGCAGATCGCCACCCGGAGTTCGGGCGGGACGGAGGCGTCGGAGGCCACGGCGTGCCAGTCGTCATGGGGATGCCCGGCGGCGACCCGGGACGCCGCGATCCGCTCGGGAAGCGGTGCCTCGGTGTCCCGCGCCCAGGACAGCAGACGCTCCCGGATGCGGTCGGACTCCGCCTCGACGTGCACCAGCAACCACAGATTGCCGAGCCGGGTGACCGCTTCCGGGCGGCGCTGTGCCAGCGACTCGATCCAGTACTCCGCGGCTTCACGGGGGTCGACCCCGGCGAAGGCTCCCGCCGGGGCGGTGACGCCCTCCTCCTCCCGGACGAACGACTGAGTCTGGGAGACCTCGGGGCTGTACGGGTAGGTGCCGTAGCCGGCGAGGTCCAGATGAAGGTTCAGGCAGTACATCCGGTCCTCGGCGACCTCCGCCATCAGGGCCTTCCAACGGGGGTACGGAACCAGCCCGAGCAGTCTCTGGCCGGCCCGGGTGCGCGCCCAGGGGCCGGCCGCGGGATCCTCGGCGACACGGCTCAGGGCGCGTCGGACGAGAGACGCGCCCACGGCGTCGTCGAATTCCCAGTTGGCGTCGAAGTCCAGGAAGGAGTCCGTCGGCACGCTCTCGTCCTCGATCAGCGTGTACAGGCGTCTGCGAAGGGTCACCTCGGGCGTCATGGCGTCGGCCAGGGACAGCAGTTGCCAGAGGTGTTCGTCCGGTAGCCCGGCCTCGTCGAGGACGCGGTGCAGGGTCTCGGAGGTGGCTCGCAGGTCGACCTCGGCCAGCTTCTCCAGGGCTCGGACGCGGTAACGCATCCCCACCCGCCGGTCCGCGGAGATCCGGCGCAGCAGCGAGGAGGCGATGTCCCGTTCGCCGGAGTTGAGCAGCCGGGTCGCCGCGTCGAGCCGGTCGTCGCCCGGAATCGAGTCGTCCGCCGCGATGCCGTGGACAAGGGCCTTGGCGCCGGCCGGATCCAGATCCTCGATCTCCTCCGCCGCCTGGAGCCGGTCGGCCGCTCCGGTTCCGACGTCCACGGCCATGTCCGTCAGAGGGACGCGGAGCAGCTCCGAGGCGCCCAGGGCGATCAGTGACGAGACATGCCTGACCCGGTCGCCGACGGGGAGTTGCGGATCGTTGAACGACTCGGCCAGCAGGTGCCGGGCCCTGACCGGCTCACCGAGTTCGCGGAGGAGCTGAGCACACCGGTCCACGTGCCCGGGGACGGCCAGGAGACTTTCCAGACAATCCAGTGCCAGGGACGGCTGGTCGAGGCGGACCAGCTGGGCGACCGCCCGCAACCGCCTGTGGGCGGACAGGCGTTCGTTCCGTGCCGTGCTCTCGACGAGCGTCACGTCGTCGACATTGCCCACCGCATCGTCGACGGCGTCCTCGGGCGAGTGGGGGTCCTGGACGACCTGCGTGGAGACGAGGCGAATCGTCTCGACGTCGTCCAGGTGCCAGGTCACCCAGTGCCGCAGATGCAGGGGCACCTCGGGGTCCAGGCACAGCGTCCTGAGGGCTTCCGGGGCCACGTGGGCGAGCAGCAGGCCTCTCAGCACGCGGAGAGTGTGCGGACGACCCGCCAGCGCGGGGTTGTCGGCCAGGGCGTCGGCCAGTACGGAGAGGCTCTCCTCGGACCGGCCGGCCGACAGGAGACGCAGGCTGTCGGTGACGAAGGTCTGGGGGAAGTCCACTGCGCGCAGCAGCGACGCGAGCGAGTCCGTCCCGGCGGCCGGATCCAGCGGGACGAGGGCGAGGGCCGCCTTCAGCCGGGTCGCGGGCACGTGACCGGGATCCGCGGCGAGGGCCCTCAGACGACCGGACGCGCCCCGCCGATCGCCCGCCCGCGCCAGCAGCCCGACCGCGTCCACCCGGATGTCGGTGGACAGACCCGGGTCGTCCGCAAGTACCGTGGCCAGCGCCACGGCCCCTTCGGCGTTCCGCGCCACCAGGTGCCGGAGCGCCTCGACCCGCGCCTGGTGCGGCACATGGGGGTCGCCGACGATATCGGCCAGGCCCGGTGGGTCGAGCACCGCGTACAAGCGGTCCAGCACCGAGTCCGGGTAGATGTCACCCACGTGCACGTCACTGTCGTAGAGCTTGAGCACGGCGCGTGCGAACCGTGCCGTCAGTTCCTCGTCCGTGACGAGTTCGTCGCTGAGGATCGTGGCGCACAGCAACAGGTCGCGCCAGCCTCCGTCGTCCACGACCGTGCGCATGAACTCGCCCATGGGCATGCCCTGTTCGTGCCAGCGAGCGGCCATGAACAGCACCAGGTTGGGACGCTCGGCCGCAATCGCCTCGCGGACCGTCCGCAGGGCTTCCGGGTCCTTCGGGTTGAGGCGGTCGGCGATGGCGTGCCCGGCCAGGTACTCCTGGATGGTGTGGTGCAGGAAATAGAGGGCGCCACCCCGCTGCCGGGTCAGGCCGGTGAAGGTGAGCGCGCGCAGCACGGTCTCCGGCGGGGCGTGCTCGACGAGCAGTTCCACCGCCTGGTCGAGCAGCGGGCGGATGTCCCCCCTCTGGCGCAGTTCGGCCACGGGATGCAGGACGTCGTAGACCTGCTCCAGCAGGTCGGGGGTGATGCCGTGCGCACCGGGTTCGCTGCGCCGGAGCCGCTGGGCCCCCTTTTCGCGGAGGACGCCGACGAACCGGGCGTAGAGTTCGGCGGGGTTGCGGGGCAGGTCCCGTACGGCGGCGACCGCGCAGATCATCGTGAGGTACAGCGGATTGCGCGCCACCTCCGCCAGCCGTCCCTGACGCAGGGTGTCGGTGAGCGTGTCCGCCCGGGTGCGGGCGTCCTCGACGCACAGTTCCCTGAACCAGGTACGGACGAGTTCGCCGACCTCGGCGTCGTCGAACTCGCGCAGGACGTAGCGCTCCAGTTCGTCCAGCCGGTTCATCTCGGCGGTCACCAGTGACCGGCTCGCCACCACGAAGCGCAGATGGGGTTCGCGGGCCCAGCGCTGGATTAGCCGGATGACCCGGCTGCGGTGCTCCGGATCCAGCACCTCGTCGAGTCCGTCGACGCAGACGAGCCAGTCGACGGACGGCATGGGCGCGGACTCGTACAGTTCCGGTACGGGGGAGCGGCGCAGCCCGGGCAGGTCGCGGGCCAGCGCGTTCGCCAGGGCTTCGGGCAGCGGACGGTCCACGAGCTGGTCGGCGGTGACCAGGACCGGGATGTACGAGGGCGCCCGGCCGGGGTCGTCGAGCCATGCGGACGCGGCGGTGAACGCGAGACGGCGCAGCAGGCTCGACTTGCCGCTGCCGGCCCCGCCGGTGAAGTGCACGTGACGATGGTCGGTGAGCACGCTCTCGGCGGCGGTCCCGGCGCGGGCGGACCGTCGGCGGCCACGCGGACCGTCGTCGACGGCCCGGTCCTCGGTGTGCGAAGCCTCCTGACGGACGTACACCGTCGACAGGGGCACGTCCCCGGCGTCGGTGAGCAGGGCGGCGTACGGGTGCTCGTCGGCGGCCTCGCGAGCCGCCTCCAGGTAGTCCCGCAGCAGTGCGCCCGGATACCGGTGGCCTCCTGCCCGAACCTGCTCGTCCGTGAGCGTCTGCAGCCAGGCGACCGGCGGCGCGGGCACGGCGCAGCGGGCCAGGATCTCGGCGACGGGGATCATGTGGGCGCTGCCCGCCTTGTTGGACCGCGCCAGCATTCCGCAGACCGCGCCCGTACGTTCGTTGACCACGGGGCTGCCGCTGAAGCCCTCGCCGACCGGGACGCCGTAGCCCCGGGGCATGGCCATGGCGTCCTCGAAGCCCAGACGTGAGTCGCCCTGGTATTCGAGCGTGGCCCACTGGCCCGCCCGGAAGTCGCCCTTCGGATGACCGTAGGCCCGGAGCCGGTCGCCGAGGGCGGCGACCGGTGAGGCCAGCACGTACGACGCCTCGGCCGCGAACCGCAGGAACGCCACGTCCAGTCCGTTGGCGGACCGGTAGCGCTCCGCGTCCGTCACCGTCAGCGCGAACCCGGACCCGGACCCGATCCGTCCCCGCACCTCATCGGCCCCGGCCACCACATGGGCACACGTCACCACCACACCCGGCGCGATCACGAAACCGGTCCCGCCGGCGTCGGTCCCCGGCAGGTCCAGCGCGACCGTCGCCGCCGCCAGCAACCCCCTCCAGCCGTCCACGCCTACGCTCCCGCGGCCGCCTCCGGCGCGGTCCACTCCAGGGTCACCTTCCAGGCGGACTTGGACGAGGCCTTGCCCACAACGGCCAGGAACTGTCCGGTTTCGAAGGAGACGTCGCAGCCGAACTCGACCGTCGCCTTCGAGGCTCCCGTCTGCTGGAGCCGGGTGCCCAGCGATCGGGCGACCGCCGTCAGGCCGTCGAGGACCGGGTCCAGGCTGGGACGGCGCCAGCCGATCTCCTGTTCCTCGCCCAGGGCGAGTTGCGAGGTGCCCTCGCCGGGAGCCACCGCCATCAGGATCGCCTGGCCGTCGATCTCGACCGGGATCATCATCGGCATCGTGCCCTCGTCCACTTGCTTCCCCCGTAACAGCCCTCAGACAGACGGCTCATCGTAGCGAGCGGCCGGTGCCGTGCTGCCCCGGATCGTCAGATGCGGCACCGGCACCCGTACCGCCCGTGCCGAGCCGCCGTCCAGCAGGGCGGTCAGCTCGCGGGCCGCCGTGCGGCCGAACTCCGTGCTGTCGCGGGAGAGGGCGGAGAGCCAGGGCTTGACCATGCGGCACAGGGCCGAGTCCTCCCAGGAGACGACGGAGACGTCGTCCGGGACGGAGTAGCCGAGTTCGGCCGCCGCCGCGACGCCGGCCACCGCCATCACGTCGTTGTCGTAGATCAGGGCCGTCGGGGGCGGGGTCGCGCGCAGGACGCGGCGGGTGACGGCCGCGCCCTCGGCGTCGGAGTAGTCGGTGGTGACCGAGTGGACCTCGCCCAGGCCCCGCCGGGCGGCCTCCGCGCGCAGGGTGCGGATCCGGCGCTGGGTGTGCGCGAGGCCGGGCAGTCCCGCGATGTGCACGATGCGGCGGTGGCCCAGCCGGGTCAGCTCGTCGACCACCGACGCCATCGCGGCCGCGTCGTCCGCCCAGACCGTCGAGAGCCCGGGGTGGCGTTCGTCGGGGGCGCCGCCGATCACCACGGCGGGCAGGCCGAGTTCGTCGAGGAGGTCGGGGCGTGGGTCGTCGGCGCGGGGGTCGACGACCAGGACGCCGTCGACGCGGTGCTCCGCCCACCAGCGCCGGTAGACCGCGCACTCGTCGGCCACGTCCTCCGCCATCTGGAAGAGCAGTCCGAGATGGCGTTCGGCGAGCACCTCCTGGATGCCCGAGACCAGTTGCAGGAAGAACGAGTCCACGCCGAGCGAGTGCGCGGGGCGGGCGAGGACGAAGCCGACGGTGGCCGCGCCCTCGCCGGACAGGGCGCGGGCGGCCGTGCTGGGGCGCCAGCCGAGCTGCTCGGCGATCCGCTGGACCCGGGCCCTGGTCGTCTCGGAGACCCCGGGGCGGCCGTTGAGCGCGAAGGAGACCGCGCTCTCGGAGACACCGGCGCGGCGGGCGACGTCCTTCATCGTCGGCCGGCGCGCGGGGACGCGTTTCTCCGCCAACTCACTTCCTCATTCGGTTCGGGGCCGTGATCTGCTAATGCGCTTGAGTCGCCACACCCTAAAGCGCATTAGCGATCCATGGCAATACGTTCGTAACACCTTTCTGAGCAGGGGTTTTGAGTCACTAATGACTTTAGCTGCGCCGAATCCATTGACGCGGTGCCAAAACGGCGTGCAAGGTCTGGCGCGGCACCTCCGGCCGACCCCGCTGCAAAGGAGCAACGGACCATGCGCATCTCCCGCAGAGCCTTCGCCCTCGCCGCTGCCGCCGTCCTCGCCCTGCCGCTGAGCGCCTGCGGTTCCGGCGGGGACGACGGCGGTTCCACCGACGCCTCGGGCAAGGTCGAGGGCGACATCACCTTCCAGACCTGGAACCTGCGCGCCAACTTCAAGTCGTACTTCGACGGCCTGGTCGCGGACTTCGAGAAGAAGTACCCGGGCACCCACGTGAAGTGGATCGACCAGCCGGCCGAGGGCTACGCCGACAAGATCAGCGCGGACGCGGCCGGCGGCACCCTCCCCGACGTCGTCAACGTCTCCCCGGACCTGGTCGCCCCGCTCGCCAAGGCGGGCCTCGCCCTCGACCTCGACAAGGCGGCGGCCAAGTACAAGTCGGAGTATCTGGCGGGCGCCTGGGCCAGCCACGAGATACCGGGGACGAGCGGCACGTACGCCTTCCCCTGGTACCTGAACACCGGCCCGCTCTTCTACAACAAGACGTTGTTCAAGCAGGCCGGCCTCGATCCGGAGCAGCCGCCGAAGACCTACGACGAACTCTTCACCGACGCGCTGAGGATGGCCCAGCAGAGCGACGGCAAGGTCGCCACCCTCGCCAACGTGCCGACGATCGAGGACTTCGGGCGCTACGGCTCGCAGTTGATGGACAAGGCCGGGACCGGCTTCGCCTTCAACGACGCCAAGGGCATCGAACTCCTCACCAAATACAAGGAGTTGTACGACGCCAAGGCGCTCGACCCGCAGGCGCTGACCGCGACCCCCGAGTCCACCGGCAAGAAGTTCCTCACCGGGGCCGTCGCCATGAACCCCGGCAGCGCCCTCGACCTCGACAACTTCAAGAAGCAGGCGCCGAACCTGTACAAGAACATCGGCATCACCGACCAGATCACCAGCACCGGCCACGTCAACATGTACGTGATGGGCGTGATGGTCAACTCCCGGACCAAGCACACCGCCGCCGCCGTCGCCTTCGCGCACTTCGTGACCGACGCGCAGAACCAGATGTCCTTCGCCAAGAAGGTCGCCATCTTCCCGAGCACCGCCGGCTCCCTCGACGACCCGTACTTCACCAAGGAGGACGGCACCGACGAGACCCGGGTGCGCATCGCCGCCGCCAAGTCGCTGAAGAACGCCGTCAACTACACGCCGGTCCTGTTCAGCGACCAGATGAAGACCGCGCTGCGCAACGAGGTGGCCAAGACGCTGCAGGGCAAGGAGAGTCCCAAGACGGCCCTCGACAACGCTGTCAAGGCCTGCGACCGGCTGCTCCAGCAGGAGGGCTGAGGAACCGATGGCCGACGTTTCCCGCGTGCGGCGCCAACTGCCCACCAGTCCCTGGCTGTTCGCCGCCCCCGGGCTGCTGGTTGTCGGCGCCTTCGTGCTCTACCCGTTCGTCTCGACGGTGGTGAACTCCTTCACGGACCGCCGCACCCTGATCCCGGGCCGCTTCGTCGGGCTCGCCAACTTCCGTGAGCTGATCCACGACGACATGTTCTGGACCGGCCTGCGCAACAGCACCCTGTACATCGTCGGGGTGGTCCCCGCCCTCGTCGTCCTGCCGCTGCTGCTCGCCCTGCTGGTGCAGAAGAACATCCCCGGCATCACCTTCTTCCGCTCCGCCTTCTACACCCCGGTCGTCGCCTCGATCGTCGTGGTCGGGCTCATCTGGGTGTGGCTGCTCGACGAACGCGGCCTGGTCAACTCGCTGCTCGAGACCGCCGGGGTCGGCCGGGTCGGCTTCCTCAGCGACCAGTGGCTGCTCCTGCTGAGCGCGATGGCGGTCACGGTCTGGAGGGGCCTCGGCTACTACATGATCATCTATCTGGCGGCGCTCGCCAGTGTGCCGCGCGAGCTGCACGAGGCCGCCGCCGTGGACGGCGCCGGAGCGGTCCGCCGCTTCCTCACCGTCACCGTGCCCGCCGTGCGCTCCACCATGGTCCTGGTCGCCGCACTCTCCTCGGTCAGCGCCTTCAAGACCTTCTCCGAGGTGTACCTGATGGCCGGTCCCGACGGCGGCCCGGCCGGCGAGGACACCACCCTCGTGATGCTCGTCCAGCAGACCGGCACCGGACTGACCGGCCGGGTCGGCTACGCCTCGGCGCTCTCCGTCGTCGTCTTCGTGGTGACCGTGGCGCTGATGCTCCTCGTACTGCGCGCCGACCGGAGGGACCGGCCATGACCGTCACCGAGGAACGCGTACGGACCGTGCCCCCGGCCAAGGAGGCACGCGTCACCGACGAACACGGCCGCCGCATCCGGATCGGTGAACTGGTCCTGCGCTACGCCCTGTTGCTGCTCGTCCTGGCCGTCACCGTAGGCCCGTTCCTGTGGCAGCTGTCGACCTCGCTCAAGGGCCCGACCGAGGACATCTTCAGCTCGCCGCCCAGTCTCCTGCCCGAACACCCCACCCTGCACAACTACCGGCGGGTCGCCGACACCATCCCCGTCTGGGACTACGCCCTCAACTCCCTGAAGGTCGCGAGCGCCAGCGTGGTCACCAACTGCGTCGGCTCGGCACTCGCCGGGTACGCCCTGGCCCGGCTGCGCTACCGGGGCCGGCGGGCCGCCACCCTGGTCTTCATCCTCGCGATGCTCGTCCCGGTGGAGGGCATCATCATCGCCCAGTTCACCACCATGCGCGAACTCGGCCTCAACAACACCCTGATCGGTGTCGTCCTGCCCGGCTCGATCGGCGCCATGAACGTGCTGCTGATGCGCAACGCCTTCGTCAACCTGCCCTACGAGATCGAGGAGGCGGCCTACGTCGACGGCGCGAACGTCTGGCAGCGGTTCCTGCGGATCGCCCTGCCGTCGGTCAAGGGCACCGTCGCCGTCGTCGCGATCTTCGCCTTCATGGGCGCCTGGGACGACTTCCTGTGGCCCCTCATCGTGCTCAGCGACCCCTCCAGGTTCACGCTCACCATCGGCCTCAACTACCTGCACGGCACCTTCGCCAACGACGAACGCCTCGTCGCCGCCGGCACCGTGATCGCCGTCGCCCCGCTCATCGCCCTGTTCGCCTGCCTCCAGCGGTACTTCTTCCGGGGCGTCGGCGAGGGAGCCGTCAAGGGCTGAACCCCGTCAACCGCCAGCAAGGACTACGCATGCCTCCTGCCGTGCGCCTCGGCGTCAACTACACCCCCAGCGAAGGGTGGTTCCACCACTGGCTCGACTTCGACCCGGACTCGGTGCGCGCCGACCTCGACTCGATCGCCGCGCTGGGGCTCGACCACATCCGGGTCTTCCCGCTGTGGCCCTACTTCCAGCCCAACCGCTCCCTGATCCGGCCGCGCGCCGTCGAGCAGCTCGTCGCCCTCGCCGACGCCGCGGCGGAGCGCGGTCTGGACGTCAACGTCGACGGCCTCCAAGGGCACCTGAGCAGCTTCGACTTCCTGCCCGCCTGGACCCGCACCTGGCACCGGCGCAACCTCTTCACCGACCCGCAGGTCGTCGAAGGCGAGGCCGCCTACCTGCGCACCCTCGCCGCGGCCCTCGCGGACCGGCCCAACTTCATCGGGATGACCATCGGCAACGAGGTCAACCAGTTCGCCGCAGGCCCGCACCCCGATCCCGACCGGGTCAGCGAAACGGAGGCGGAGCAGTGGCTCCTACGGCTGCTGGCCGCCTGCGAAGAGGGCGCCCCCGGCGGGCTGCATCTGCACGCCTCCTACGACGCCGCCTGGTACCAGGACGACCAGCCCTTCACCCCCGCCCACTCGGCCCGCCTCGGCGCCGTCACCGCCGTGCACTCCTGGGTGTTCGACGGCACCGCCCAGCGGCACGGCCGCACGGCCCCGCAGACCGAGCAACACGCCGCCTATCTCGTCGAGTTGAGCAAGGCCTGGGCCGAGGACCCGCACCGGCCCGTCTGGCTGCAGGAGGTGGGCGCGCCCGCGCCGCTGATCCCCGCCGAGCACGCGGCGGCCTTCGCCGAGGCGACGGTCACCGCCGTCCTGGACTGCCCCGACCTGTGGGGCATCACCTGGTGGTGCTCGCACGACGTCAGCCGGAGCCTCGCCGACTTCCCCGAACTCGAATACGGGCTCGGTCTGCTGACCAACGACCGCAAGCCCAAGGACATCGCCCACGTTCTCGCGGCGGCCGAACCCGCGACGGCCCGGCCGCGCGGCACGGCGCTCGTCGTGCCCGCCGACCCGGCCCTGCGCTCCCGCAACGCCCCCGGCGGGCCGGTCTTCGACGCCTGGTTCCGGCTCGCCGCCGACGGCGCCCGCCCCACCACCGTCCTCGACACCCGCGCGGCCGACCGGGACCATCTCACCGCGCGCGGCATCACCGAAGTCGTCACCCCCGAACAGGTTCTCCCCACCCCACAAGGAGGCACCCGCTCGTGAACCCCAGCAGACGCTCCGTCCTCATCGCCGCCACCGCTGCGGCCTTTTTACCCACTCCCGCCCTGGCCGCCACCCGGAAGGCCACCTCGGCCGCCACCACGGCCACCCCTCCCTACGCGTCCTACTTCTACCCGGACTCCTTCCCCTCCGGCAGCCCGGGCACCGGCATCACCTGGCGCAGCCTGAAGACCTGGACGGCGGCCGGCGACCCCGACCTCGCCTTCAACGCGGCCTCCGTGCCGCTCGCCGCCCGCTTCACCCCGACCCCCGCCAACACCACCGCCCGCTCCGGGCAGGCCCGCGTCCAGTCCCTGGTGTCCTTCGGACCCACCTCCAGCAACCCCTCCCAGGGCTCCGCCACCGCCGACTACTACGCCCTCACCCACTGGGCGTACCTCGACGAACTGGTCTTCTGGGGCGGCTCGGCCGGAGAGGGACTGATCCTCGCCCCGAACGCGCCGATCGTCGACGCGGCCCACCGGCACGGCGTCCCCGTCCTCGGCAACATCTTCCTGCCGCCCACCGCCTACGGCGGCCAGCTCCAGTGGACCCGCGACCTGGTCCAGACGGACGCCACCGGGCACTACCCCCTGGCCGCCCAACTGGTCGCCCTGGCCGCCGCCTACGGCTTCGACGGCTGGTTCGTGAACGCCGAGACCGGCGGCGGCAACACCGCCCTCGGCACCGCCATGCTCGGCTTCGTCACCGAGCTCAAGTCCCTCGCGGCGGCCCAGGGACAGCGGGTCACCTGGTACGACGCGATGACCGTCAACGGCACGGTCAGCTGGCAGGGCGCCCTGAACAGCCAGAACCAGGCCTTCTTCCAGGCCGCCGACGACATGTTCGTCGACTTCCGGTGGAGCACCTCGACCCTCGCCTCCTCGGGCACGAAGGCCGTCCAGCTCGGCCGCAGCCGCTACGAGCTGTGGGCCGGGGTCGACGTCGAGTCCAACGGCTCCAACACCTCCGTGAACTGGGACGCGATGGTCCCGAGCGGCGCGGCGCACATCACCTCCATCGGCTTCTACCGGCCCGAGTGGACCCGCAACCACCTGCCCGCGAGCCGCACCCCCGGCGACTTCCACGCCGCCGACGACCGTTTCTGGACCGGCCGGTCACTGGACCCCTCCCAGCCCGACGGCACCGACCCCTGGCGGGCGCCCGCCGTGTCGGTGGCGGACCGGTCGACGGTGACGGCGGTCCCGTTCGCGAGCGTCTTCAACACCGGCCACGGACTGCGCTGGTACGAGGACGGCGAGGTCACCTCGGACACGCCCTGGAACCACCTCGGCGTGCAGGACCGGCTCCCGTCCCGGCGCTGGTCCGTCCGGACGTCCGGCACCCGGCCGGCCGTGACCTTCGACTTCGCGGACGCCTGGCGGGGCGGCAGCAGCGTGCTGGTGGACGGCGCCCTGGACCGGCCCGCGGTACTCGACCTCTACGCGACCCGGCTGCCGATCACGGCACAGACGGTTGTCGAGCTGACGTACCGGACCGACGCTGGGAGCGTGGACGTCGAGCTGGCCATCGCCACCGCCGAGCCGGGCAGCGCCGGCACGGCACCGCCCTACACCTATCTGCCGGTGGACTCCGGCGACGGCTGGTCGACCGCGGCCGTCCCGCTGACCGGTCTCTCCGGCACCGTGCACGCCCTCGGCGTCCGCCTCACGGCGACCGAGGGACCGGTCCGGTGGCGGCTCGGCCGGATCGCCGTACGGGAGGGGACGGACACCCCCGCCGCTCCCGCCGACCCGCAGATCACCGCGGCCGACGGGGGAAACCTGCGCCTCGCCTGGGGCGCGGCCCCCGGCGCCGTGCGTCAGTACACCCTGCACCGCCTCCTCCCCGACGGCCCCCGGCGCTTCCTCGGCGCCACCGGCCAGCGCGCCTACTACCTGGCCGGCCTCCAGCCGGAGCAGGGAGAGACGACCGCACGGTTCGAAGTGCGTGCGGTAGGGGAGCTGTACACCTCGTCGGACCCTGTCACCGTCACGCACACCTGGTAACCGGTAACCAACAAACGGAGCACCCCACATGCATGACGACCACAGCCTGGTCGAAGCCCGCCTGAGGCGCGTCCTCGACGAGCGCATCCGCCCCGCCGTGTACCCCGAGTCCGTGCCGCTCGACGTCGCGGTGTGGCACGCGCCCGGCGAGCCCGTGCCGGTCGACGAGGGGCTCGCGGCCGAGCCCGAGCCGATCGCGGTGGGCGCCCGGTGGGGTGCTCCGTGGGGCACCAGCTGGTTCCGGGTGACCGGAACCGTTCCCGAGGAGTGGGCCGGACGGACCGTGGAGGCCCTCCTGGACCTCGGCTTCGACGAGAACATGCCCGGCTTCCAGTGCGAGGGCCTGGTCTACCGCCCGGACGGCACCCCGGTGAAGGGCCTCAACCCGCGCAACCAGTGGGTCCGCGTCGGCGCCCCCGTCGAGGGCGGCGAACAGGTCCGGCTGCACGTCGAGGCCGCCTCCAACCCCGTCATCCTCGACTACCACCCCTTCCGGCCCACCTGGCTCGGCGACAAGGACACCGCCGGGCACGAACCGCAGTACACGCTCACCCGGATGGACCTCGCCGTCTTCGACGAGACCGTGTGGCAGCTCGTGATCGACCTGGAGGTGCTCGGCGAGCTGATGGCCGAACTGCCGGCCGACGCACAGCGCCGCCACGAGATCCTGCGCGCGGTCGAACGGGCCCTGGACGCGGTCGACCTCCAGGACGTGAACGGCACGGCGGCCGAGGCCCGCGCCCGCCTCACCGACGTCCTCGCCACCCCTGCCGCGCCGTCCGCACACCGGATCAGCGCGGTGGGGCATGCGCACATCGACTCGGCGTGGCTGTGGCCGCTGCGCGAGACGGTCCGCAAGGTCGCCCGCACCACCGCCAACATGACCGCCCTCATCGAGGACGAGCCCGACTTCGTGTTCGCCATGTCGCAGGCGCAGCAGTGGGCGTGGGTGAAGGAGCACCGGCCCGAGGTGTGGGCGCGGGTGAAGAAGGCGGTCGCGGAGGGGCGGTTCGTACCGGCGGGCGGGATGTGGGTCGAGTCGGACACCAACATGCCGGGTTCGGAGGCGATGGCCCGTCAGTTCGTGCACGGCAAGCGGTTCTTCCTCGACGAGTTCGGCATCGAGAACGACGAGGCGTGGCTGCCGGACACCTTCGGCTTCGCCGCCGGACTCCCGCAGATCATCAGGGCGGCGGGCTCGACCCGCCTGCTCACCCAGAAGATCTCCTGGTCCCAGACGAACAAGTTCCCGCACCACACCTTCCACTGGGAGGGCATCGACGGCACCCGGATCTTCACCCACTTCCCGCCCGTCGACACCTACAACTGCTCCATGAAGGGCAGCGAACTCGCCCACGCGGCCCGCAACTTCAAGGACAAGGGCCGCGCCAGGCACTCCCTCGCGCCCACCGGCTGGGGCGACGGAGGCGGCGGTACCACCAGGGAGATGGTCGCCAAGTCGGCCCGGGTGCGGAACCTGGAGGGCGCACCGACGGTCGTCTGGGAGACCCCGGAGCAGTTCTTCGCGAAGGCCGAGGCCGAATACCCGGACGCGCCCGTCTGGGTGGGCGAGCTCTACCTCGAACTGCACCGCGCCACCCTCACCAGCCAGGCGAAGACCAAGCAGGGCAACCGGCGCAGCGAACACCTCCTGCGCGAGGCCGAACTCTGGGCGGCGACGGCGGCGGTCCGCACCGGATTCCCCTACCCCTACGCGGACCTGGACCGGATCTGGAAGACGGTCCTGCTCCACCAGTTCCACGACATCCTGCCCGGCTCGTCCATCGCCTGGGTGCACCGGGAGGCCAGGGCGACCTACCAGCGGATCGCGGCCGAACTCGACGGCATCGTCGACGCGGCCCAGCGGGCGCTGGCGGGGGAGGGCGACCGGCCGCTGCTGTTCAACGCGGCCCCGCACGGCCGCGGCGGCGTCCCTGCCGGCGGCGCGGCACAGGAGCGGCCGTCCGGCGAGGTGACCGTGTCGGACCGGCCCGAGGGCGGCCATGTCCTCTCCAACGGCCTCCTGCGCATCGAGATCGACGCCCGCGGCCTCGTCGTGTCCGCCTACGACCTCGACGCCGGCCGCGAGACCATCGCGCCCGGCACGGCCGCCAACCTGCTCCAACTCCACCCGGACTTCCCGAACATGTGGGACGCCTGGGACGTCGACGCCTTCTACCGCAACGCGGTCACGGACCTCACGCAGACCGACGAGGTGACGGCCGTCGCGGAGGGCGTCCGGATCGTACGGTCCTTCGGCTCGTCCCGGGTCACCCAGGTGCTGTCCCTGCCGCCGGGGGAGCGCCGGCTGCTGATCGACACGGAGGCCGACTGGCACGAGACGGAGAAGTTCCTGAAGCTGGCCTTCCCCCTGGACGTGCACGCCGAACGGTACGCGTCGGAGACCCAGTTCGGACACTTCCACCGCCCGACCCACACCAACACCTCGTGGGAGGCCGCGAAGTTCGAGGCCTGCAACCACCGCTTCGTCCAGCTGGAGGAGCCGGGCTGGGGCGTGGCGATCGTCAACGACTCGACGTACGGCCACGACGTCACGCGCAGCGTCCGCACGGACGGCGACCGGGGTACGACCACCACGGTCCGCGTCTCACTGCTGCGCGCCCCCCGCTTCCCCGACCCCGAGACCGACCAGGGCATCCACCGCTTCCGGCACGCACTGGTACCGGGCGCGGGCATCGCGGACGCGGTCCGCGAGGGCTGGCGGATCAATCTCCCGGAACGCCGGCTGACGGGCGCGAGCGACGTCGCCCCCCTGGTCACGGTCGACAACGACGCGGTCGTGATCACGGCGGTGAAGCTGGCGGACGACGGCAGCGGCGACGTGGTGGTCCGCTTCCACGAGGCACACGGGGGCAGGGCGCGCGCGACCCTGACGGCGGGCTTCGAGGTCGCGGACGTCACCGCGACGGATCTCTTGGAGCGCCCACTCCCCGATGCGCCTGAGCAAGTCGGCAACAGTGTTGGACTGCGCCTGCGCCCGTTCGAGCTGGTGACTTTGCGACTCCGCCGAGCCTGAAGCGCCCCCTCAGGGGCGCGGGGAACTGCGCGACCAGCCCCCACGCACCCGCAGTCGCGACACCGCACTAAGCCCTGAGCTGTGCACGCAACCACTCCTCCACCTCACCGACATGCGCAGCCGCCGCCGAGCGCGCCGCCTCCGGATCCCGGGCCACCAACGCCCGGTGGATGGCGGCGTGCTCCCGCCGCGTCCGCGCGAACGCCCCCTCCTCCTCGTACCCCCGCCACACCCGCGCCCGGAACGTCCGCGACGACAGCCCCTCCAGGAGCGCCGCCATCGTGTCGTTCCCCGCCGCCCCCGCGATCACCCGGTGGAACGCGAGGTCGTGCGCGAGGATCTCCTCGGGGTCGTCCGTCGCGTTCATCGCCGTGAGGTGCTTCTCCACCTCGGCCAGCTGATCGGCCGTGATCCGCGCGGCGGCCAGCGCCGTCGCCGTGGATTCGAGAACCCGCCGTACCTCCAGCAGCTCCACCAGCTGTGGCCCGCGGGACAGGTCGGCGACCACGCCGAACGTCTCCAGCAGGTCGCCCGCCTCCAGCCGGGTGACGTAGATGCCCGAGCCGTGCCGGGCCTCCAGCACGCCCAGGACCGTCAGCGCGCGGATCGCCTCGCGCATGGAGCTGCGGGACATGCCCAGCTGGGCGGCGAGATCCCGTTCCGTCGGCAGCCGCTGGCCCGGCTCCAGGCGGCCCTCCGCGATCATCGCCTTGATCCGCTCGATGGCGCGCTGCGTCACCGTGCCCTTCTGTGGCGCCGTCTCGTCCACACCACTCCTCCTGT
The DNA here is from genome assembly GCF_043201715.1 of Streptomyces sp. NPDC048291. Taxonomy (NCBI): domain Bacteria; kingdom Bacillati; phylum Actinomycetota; class Actinomycetes; order Kitasatosporales; family Streptomycetaceae; genus Streptomyces; species Streptomyces sp. NPDC048291. Next base: position 299,472 of record NZ_JBICZC010000003.1, on the reverse strand, counting down.
CGCCGGTGCGCCGAAGTCTAACCAGCCAGGTGGTCCGACCACTATGACTCCTTCGACGGTCCATCGACGGAAAATAAGCGTCCGCAGGGTGTTGAACCCGTCGAGTGGTCTGATAAGTATGCGGGCATCTGCTCGAACACGCTCGATGAGGAGCTGCCAAGATGCCCGGCAGAACACTGAGGAAGCGGAACAGGTCCCGGATCGTCGCCGCGACGGCCGTGGCCGTCGGAGCCTCGCTCGCGCTCGCCGCCTGCGGCAGCACGAAGGACACCGGCAGCGGCAGTGCCGGAGGCGGCGGCACCGGCAAGGTCGGGGTGATCCTGCCCCTGCTGACCTCGCCGTTCTGGCAGTCGTACAACGACTACGTGCCCAAGATGGCGAAGACCGAGGGCGTGGACGCGCTGAAGACGGTCAACTCCAACAGCGACCCCTCGCAGCAGATCACCGACATCAACAACGAGCTGAACCAGGGCGTGAAGGGGCTGGTCGTCGCCCCGCTGGACAGTGCCGCCATCGAGGCGGGGCTCGACCAGGCCGAACGCAAGGGCGTGCCGGTGGTCGCCGTGGACGTGGCGCCCGACAAGGGCAAGGTCGCCATGGTGGTCCGCGCCGACAACGTCGCCTACGGCGAGAAGGCCTGCGACTACCTCGGCGCGCACGTCACCAGCGGCAAGGTCGTGCAGATCATGGGCGACCTGGCCTCGGTCAACGGCCGGGACCGCTCGGAGGCGTTCCGGTCCTGCGTGAAGAAGAAGTACCCGAAGCTCAAGGTCCTGGAGATCCCCGCCAAGTGGGAGTCCGACACGGCGGCTTCCCAGCTGGGCACCCTGCTCAACGCCAACCCCGACATCAAGGGCATCTACATGCAGGCCGGCGGCGTCTACCTCGCCCCGACCCTGCAGACCCTGAAGTCCAAGGGCATGCTCAAGACGGCCGGGCAGAGCGGGCACATAGTGATCGTCTCCAACGACGGCATCCCGCAGGAGTTCGACGCCATCCGCAAGGGCCAGATCGACGCGACCGTCTCCCAGCCCGCCGACGCCTACGCCAAGTACGGCATGTACTACATCAAGGCGGCGATGGAGGGGAAGACCTTCAAGCCGGGTCCGACCGACCACGACTCCACGATCGTCAAGCTGTCCAGCGGGATCCTGGAGGACCAGCTGCCCGCGCCCCTGGTCACCAAGGACAACGTGGACGACCCGAAGCTGTGGGGCAACACGGTCAAATGATCACGCCACTCGTTGAGGCCCGGGACATCGTCAAGCGGTACGGCCCCACCGTCGCCCTCGCCGACGGCCGGCTCACCGTGCTGCCCGGCGAGTCCCACGCCCTCGTCGGCCGCAACGGCGCCGGCAAGTCCACCCTGGTCAACGTCCTCACCGGCCTCCAGGCCGCGGACGAGGGCACGGTCCGCTTCGACGGCGAACCCGCGCCCGCGCTCGCCGACCGGGACGCCTGGCGGCGCAGGGTGGCCTGCGTCTACCAGAAGCCGACCGTCGTACCGGAGCTGACGGTCGCCGAGAACCTCTTCATCAACCGGCAGCCCCTGCACCGGGGTTTCATCAGCTGGCGGCGACTCCGCAAGGAGGCCGCCGCGCTCCTCGACACCTGGGACGTCCGCGTCGACCCCGAGGCCCGCACCGCCGACCTCAAGGTCGAGGACCGCCAAATGGTGGAGATCGCCCGGGCGTTGAGCTTCGGTGCCCGGTTCATCGTCCTCGACGAGCCGACCGCCCAGCTCGACAACCGGGAGATCGAGCGGCTGTTCAGCCGGATGCGGTCGCTCCAGGACTCGGGCGTGACCTTCCTGTTCATCTCGCACCACCTCCAGGAGGTGTACGAGGTCTGCCAGACCGTCACCGTGCTCCGCGACGCCCGCTGGATCATCACCGCCCCCGTCGCCGACCTGCCCAGGGCCGCCCTGGTGGAGGCGATGGCGGGGGAGGCGGTGACCGGGCAGCGGCAGGGGCCGCGGGACGCGGTGCCCGCCGGAGCACCCGTCGTCCTCAGCACCAGCGGGCTCACCTCCGAGTCGTACGACGGCATCGACCTCACCGTCCGCAGCGGTGAGGTCGTCGGCCTCGCCGGCACCAGCGGCAGCGGCAAGATCGAACTCGCCGAGACCATCGCCGGGTTGCGCACCCCGACCGGCGGCACCGCGCAACTGCAGGACGAACGGCTGCCGTTCGGCGATGTGCGGGCCGCGCTCCGGGCCGGCGTCGGCTTCGTGCCCCGCGACCGGCACGACCAGGGGCTGGTCTCCGGCATGAGCATCGGCGACAACGCCACCATGACCGTCCTGGACCGGCTCGGCCGCGGCGGGTTCGTCGGCACCGACCGCAGACGCGGCTTCGCCACCGGGCTGATCGAACGCCTCGACATCCACGCCGAGGGCCCCGACCAGCCCGTCTCCGACCTGTCCGGCGGCAATGCGCAGAAGGTCGTCATGGCCCGCGCCCTCGCCTCGGAACCCCGGCTGCTGGTCCTGGTCAACCCCACCGCGGGCGTCGACGTGAAGTCCAAGGAGTCGCTGCTGGCCCGCGTGGACACCGCCCGCGAGGACGGCACCGCCGTACTGGTCGTCTCCGACGAACTCGACGACCTGCGCCGCTGCGACCGCGTCCTCGTCCTCTTCCACGGCCGGATCGTCGCCGAACACCCGGCCGGCTGGCACGACCACGAGCTGATCGCCTCCATAGAAGGAGTGGACTCCATGCCCGAAGGAGTGGACCATGGCTGAGACCAAGGCCCCGCCGCTCACCCCGGTGCGCTCCCCGGACCCGCGCACGGCCCGCACCGTGATCCTGCGCCGGGCCCGTGAACTCGCCCTCGTCCCCGCCCTGTTGCTCCTCCTGGTGCTCGGCGCGGTGGTCAACGACTCGTTCCTCACCGAGCGCAACCTGATCTCCATCCTCGGTGCCTCCGCCGCCCTCGCCATGGTGGTGCTGGCCGAGTCGCTGGTCCTGATCACCGGCAAGTTCGACCTCTCCCTGGAGTCGGTCGTCGGCATCGCGCCCGCCGTCGGCGCCCTCCTCGTCCTGCCGTCGGCCGAGTCCGGCTGGGGCACCGAACTCCCCGCCGCCCTCGCCATGGTGGCGATCCTCGTCGTCGGCGCGGCGGTCGGCGCCTTCAACGGGATCCTGGTCGTCAAGTTCAAGCTCAACGCGTTCATCGTGACGCTCGCGATGCTGATCGTGCTGCGCGGTGTGCTGGTCGGCGCGACCAAGGGCAAGACGCTGTTCGGGATGCCCGACAGCTTCTTCACGCTGGCCACCTCCACGTTCCTCAGCGTCCCCATGTCGGTGTGGCTGGCCGCCGTCGCCTTCGCGGTCACCGGGCTGGTGCTGAAGTACCACCGCGTCGGCCGCGCCCTGTACGCCATCGGCGGCAACGCCGACGCCGCCCGCGCCGCCGGCATCCGCGTCGACCGGGTGATGCTCGGGGTGTTCGTGGTGGCCGGGGCGCTCGCCTCCGTCGGCGGGATCATGCAGACCGGGTACGTGGGCGCGATCAGCGCCAACCAGGGCAACAACATGATCTTCACGGTGTTCGCCGCCGCGGTGATCGGCGGCATCAGCCTGGACGGCGGCAAGGGCACCATGTTCGGCGCCCTGACCGGCGTACTCCTTCTGGGTGTCGTGCAGAACCTGCTCACCCTGGCGCAGGTGCCGTCGTTCTGGATCCAGGCCATCTACGGCGGCATCATCCTGGTCGCCCTCATGATCGCCCGTGTCACCACGGGACGGGCGCAGGACTGACCGACGGCGGCACGCCGGCCGCCGCCGTGACCCACCCGCGTCCCGAACTCCCCCCGACGGAAAGGCATTCCGTGTCCCCGAGCCCCGGCCCCTCCGCCCGCATCACCGCGGTCGACACCCACGACATCCGTTTCCCCACCTCGCGCGAGCTCGACGGCTCCGACGCGATGAACCCGGACCCCGACTACTCGGCGGCCTATGTCGTGCTGCGCACCGACGCCGGCGACGGGCACGAGGGGCACGGGTTCACGTTCACCATCGGGCGGGGCAACGACGTCCAGGTCGCCGCGATCGACGCGCTGCGGAACCATGTGCTCGGGCGTCCGGTCGACGCTCTCTGCGAGGACCCCGGATCCCTCTACCGGGACCTGATCGGCGACAGCCAGCTGCGCTGGCTCGGCCCCGAGAAGGGCGTGATGCACATGGCGATCGGCGCGGTGACCAACGCCGTCTGGGACCTCGCCGCCCGCCGCGCCGGCAAGCCGCTGTGGCAGCTGCTCGCCGACGCCGAGCCCGAGTGGATCGTCCGTCAGATCGACTTCCGCTACCTCACCGACGCCCTCACCCCCGAGGAGGCCCTCGCCATCCTCCACCGGGGCCGGGAGGGTGCCGGGGAGCGGCGGGCCCGGCTCCTGGAGCGCGGCTTCCCCGCCTACACCACCTCCGCCGGCTGGCTCGGCTACGACGACGAGAAGCTGACCCGACTCGCCGCCCAGGCGGTCGCCGACGGCTTCCGGCAGATCAAGCTGAAGGTCGGCGCCGACCTGGCCGACGACATCCGGCGCTGCCGGGTCGCCCGCCAGGTCGTCGGCCCGGACATCCGGATGGCCGTCGACGCCAACCAGCGCTGGGACGTCGACGAGGCGATCCGCTGGACCCTGGCCCTCGCCGAGTTCGACCCGTACTGGATCGAGGAGCCCACCAGCCCCGACGACATCCTCGGCCACGCGGCCATCCGCCGGGCGGTCGCCCCGGTCAAGGTCGCCACCGGCGAACACGTCCAGAACCGGATCGTCTTCAAGCAGCTGCTCCAGGCCGGTGCCCTCGACATCCTCCAGATCGACGCGGCCAGGGTCGCCGGCGTCAACGAGAACCTGGCCATCCTGCTGCTGGCCGCCAAGTTCGGCGTCCCGGTCTGCCCGCACGCGGGCGGCGTCGGACTGTGCGAACTCGTCCAGCACCTCTCGATGTTCGACTACCTGGCCGTCGCCGGCACCACCGAGGACCGGGTCATCGAGTACGTCGACCATCTGCACGACCACTTCATCGACCCGGTGGTGATCCGCGAAGGCCACTACACGGCACCCACCGCACCGGGCTTCTCGGCCGCCATGCGACCGGAGTCCGTCACGGAGTACACCTATCCCGGCGGCACCTTCTGGGCCGCCGACCCCGAGACACAGAAGGGACGGGCGGCATGACCGACTTCGAGGGTCTGAGGGCCCTGGTCACCGGCGGCGCCTCCGGGATCGGGCGGGCCACCGCCGAACTCCTCGCCGAGCGCGGCGCCCAGGTCGCCGTCCTCGACCTCGACCCGTCCGCCGTCGAGAAGCCGCTGCTCGGCTTCCGGGCCGACGTCACCGACGACGCCTCCGTGCGGGCGGCCGTGGCGAGTGCCGTCGAGGCCCTCGGCGGCCTCGACGTGCTGGTCAACAACGCGGGCATCGGCGCCCAGGGCACGGTCGAGGACAACGACGACGACGAGTGGCGCCGCGTCTTCGACGTCAACGTCCTCGGCATGGTCCGCGCCGCCCGCGCCGCCCTCCCGCACCTGCGCCGCTCCGCGCACGCGGCGATCGTGAACACCTGCTCCATCGCCGCCACCGCCGGCCTGCCGCAACGCGCCCTGTACAGCGCCACCAAGGGCGCCGTGTACTCGCTCACCCTGGCCATGGCCGCCGACCACGTCCGCGAGGGCGTCCGGGTCAACTGCGTCAACCCCGGCACCGCGGACACCCCGTGGATCGGCCGCCTCCTGGACCGGGCGCCCGACCCGGCCGCCGAGCGCGCCGCCCTGGAGGCCCGCCAGCCCTCCGGCCGCCTGGTCTCCGCCGCCGAGGTGGCCGGCGCCATCGCCTACCTGGCGAGCCCGCTCTCCGGCGCCACCACCGGCACCTCCCTCGCCGTCGACGGCGGCATGCAGGGCCTCAGGCTCCGGCCGGTGGGCCAGTGAACGCGCTCGGCCGCAGCGGCGTCCGGGTCAGCCCGCTGGGCCTCGGCGCCGCCGTGATCGGCAACCTGTACACCGAACTCCCCGACCAGCAGGCGTACGACACCGTCACCGCCGCCTGGCAGCAGGGCATCCGCTACTTCGACACCGCCCCGCACTACGGCCTGGGGCTGTCCGAGCGGCGGCTGGGCGAGGCCCTGCGCCGGTACGACCGGGACTCGTACACCCTCTCCACCAAGGCCGGCCGCCGCCTGGAACCGGGCCCCGGCGACGGCGACGACCTCGCCCACGGCTTCGCCGTGCCCGACACCCTGCGCCGGGTCTGGGACTTCACCGCCGACGGCATCCGCCGCACCCTGGAGGCCAGCCTGGAGCGGCTCGGCCTCGGCCGGGTCGACGTCGTCTACCTGCACGACCCCGACGACCACGCCGAGCAGGCCTTCCGCGAGGGCTACCCGGCGCTGGAGAAGCTCCGCGCCGAGGGGGTCGTGGGCGCGATCGGCGCCGGCATGAACCAGACGGCCATGCTCACCCGGTTCGTCCGCGACACCGACGTCGACGTGGTGCTGTGCGCGGGCCGCTACACCCTGCTCGACCAGAGCGCCCTCGCCGACCTGCTCCCGGCCGCCGCCGAACGCGGCACCTCGGTGGTGATCGGCGGCGCCTTCAACTCCGGTCTGCTGGCCGACCCGAAACCGGACGCCACCTACGACTACGCCCAGGTCTCCAACGAGCTGCTGTCCCGCGCCCTCCGCCTCAAGGCGCTCGCGGAGGAGCACGGGAGCACGCTGCGCGCCGCCGCCCTCGCCTTCTGCGCCGCCCACCCCGCCGTGGCGAGCGTCCTGGTCGGGGCCCGTTCGGCGGCCGAGATCGCGGACGGTGCGGAGCAGTTCGCCACCCACGTCCCCGCCGCCTTCTGGCAGGAGCTGCACGCCACCGGCCTGCTGCCCGCAGAAGCCCCCGTGCCCGCGGAGGACCGGTCATGAGGGTCGCCCTGCACACCAAGGTCCGGGCCGACCGCATCCCCGCGTACGAGGCCGCCCACCGCGAGGTCCCCGCCGAACTCACCGACGCCATCCGGGCCGCCGGGGCCACCTCCTGGACCATCTGGCGCAGCGGCACCGACCTCTTCCACGTCCTGGACTGCGCCGACTACGGCCGCCTCCTCGCCGAGCTGGAGAAGCTCCCGGTCAACGTGGCCTGGCAGGCCCGGATGGGCGAACTCCTCGACGTCGTCCACGACTACTCCGAGGCGGGCCCGGCGGCCGGCCTGCCCGTCGTATGGGAGCTGCCATGACGATCGACGCCCACCACCACGTCTGGGACCTCTCGGTACGCGACCAGGACTGGATCACCGGACCCGAACTCCAGCCGCTCCGGCGGAACTTCACCGTCGCGGACCTCGCACCCGAGGCTGCGGCGGCCGGGGTCACCCGCACGGTCCTGGTCCAGACGGTCACCGTCCCCGAGGAGACCCCCGAGTTCCTCGCCCTCGCAGCCGCCCACGACCTGGTCGCCGGAGTCGTCGGCTGGACCGATCTCACCCGGCCCGACGTCGCCGACGAACTCGCCCGCCTCCGCGAACTCCCCGGCGGCACCCACCTGAAGGGCATCCGCCACCAGGTCCAGGGCGAACCCGACCCGGAGTGGCTGCTGCGCCCGGACGTCGGCCGGGGCCTGGCCGCGCTCGCGGACGCGGGCCTCGTCTACGACCTCATCGTCCAGGCCCACCAGCTCCCGGCCGCCGTCAAGGCCGCCGAGTCCCACCCGGACCTCACCTTCGTCCTCGACCACCTGGGCAAGCCCCCCATCGCCTCCGGCGCCCTCGAACCCTGGGCCACCGGCGTCCGCGCCCTCGCCGCCCGGCCCAACACCGTCTGCAAGCTCTCCGGCATGGTGACGGAGGCCGACCCCGCCTCCTGGACCGTCGACGACCTGCGCCCGTACGCCGCCACGGTCCTGGACGCCTTCGGCCCGGACCGCCTGATGTTCGGCTCGGACTGGCCGGTGTGCGTCCTGGCCGGGACCTACCGCGAAGTCCTTGAAGCGGCAACCGAGTTGACCGCCCCGGCCGACCGCACCGCGGTCTTGGAGACCACCGCCGCCCGCGTCTACGGCCTCTGAGCCGCCCCCGCCAGCCGGGTCGGCGGCAGGAACTCCCGTACGTACGTCCGCTCCCAGCACGCGCCCGTCTCCCGAAGCTCCCGCCAGGTGGTGTAGCGGTAGCGGAAGAGGCGGGCGCGGACGAAGCGCGGGGGCCGGTCGGGCGGGAAGGGGGAGCTGCGCAGCAGCCGCAGGGTGTCCCGGTCGTTCTCCAGGAGGCGTTCCACCAGGCCGCCGAACCAGTCACCGGCGTACGCGGGGGAGAGGGCGGCGAACCACATCAGCCAGTCCAGGCGGAGGTGGTAGGGCGCGAACTGGCGCGGCCAGTGCCGGGGATCGCCCGGCTTGCCCCTGAACTCGTACTCCCGCCAGTCCGACTCCTCGTGCGGTACGGCGTCCAGAGTGCCCTCGACCACCACCTCGTACCGGATCCGGCTGACGCTGCCGAACGCGCCGTAGGTGTTGACCAGGTGGAGCGGGTCGAAGGAGCGGTTCATGACCTGGCGGTGGGAGACCATGTTCCGCACCGGGTGGTAGCTCAGGCAGAGCAGCAGCGCCGTCACGGCGAGGACGACCACCTCGAACCAGAGGGGGGTGGGCGGTGCGGCGGCGTGGTCCGTGGGCAGTCGGAGGGCGGACAGGGCCAGCACGATGGTGATCCAGTTCAGCCAGGAGAAGTTGCCGGAGGCCACCAGCCACAGCTGGGTGAGGATCATCAGGGACGCGGCAGCGGTCGCGATCGGCTGCGGGGTGAACAGCAGGACCGGGACCAGCAGCTGGGTGACGTGGTTCGCGGCCACCTCCGCCTTGTGCACCGGCCCCGGCAGATGGTGGAAGAACCAGCTCAGCGGGCCCGGCATCGGCTGGGTCTCGTGGTGGTAGTGCAGGCAGGTGAGCTTGCGCCAGCAGGCGTCCCCGCGCATCTTGATCAGTCCCGCCCCGAACTCCACCCGGAACAGGATCCAGCGCAGCAGGAACAGGACGACGACCGGCGGGGCCACCTCGTCGTTGCCCAGGAAGACGGCCAGGAAGCCGGTCTCCAGGAGCAGGGACTCCCAGCCGAACGCGTACCAGGTCTGGCCGACGTTGACGATCGAGAGGTACAGCGCCCAGGGGACCAGCCACAGCACCATTCCGGCCCACAGCGGGAGTTCGGAGTCCGCGCCCGCCAGCAGCGCCGCCGACACCGCGCAGCCCGCCCAGGCGCAGCCCGCGAAGAGACGGTCCGAGTAGCGCAGGTGGAACAGGCTCGGTGCCCGCCGGAAGGGGACGCGGGCCACGAACCGCGGGATCGGCAGCATCCCGCGCTCGCCCAGCAGGGCCCGGAACTGCAGCGCCGCCGTCAGGAACGCGACGAGGTACACGCCGGCCAGAGCCCGCTGGAAGACCAGCCGGCTCACCCAGTACCCGGGGTCGGTGAACCAGTCCACGGCCGTGCGCTCCTCCCTCTCTCCGGTGTCCGCCCCCGTCCCGGCAGGGGCCTGTCACCCTGTGTACCGCGCCTCCCCGCTTGCGTAACCCGAGCGAGTGAAGCAGACAATAGGGGATGAATTGCCCATAAGGGGTTCCCCTGGCATGGTGGCCCCATGGCTGACCGGGGAGCGAGCGCTCCGTCACTCCCGGACGACTGGCCCGCTCATCTGGACCACCCGATCCTGGCGCTCAACCACATGGGCACCTTCGACTGGGACCTCGACGCCGGCCTGTTCCACATGGACACCCAGGCGTACGAGGTGTTCGACCTGACCCCCGAGGAGTACGACGGACGCCCCGAGTCCCTCGCCGTGCGGGTACCCCCGGCCGAGTCCAGCAGGCTGGACGCGGTGGTGTCCCAGGCCATCAAGGACGGCAGCGAGAACTACGGGACGTACTTCCGCATCCGGCGCCGCGACGGCACCCCGCGCTGGACCCACACCCAGGGCTACATCCGGCGCGACGAGACGGGCCGCCCGCGCCGGGTCGTCGGGATCGTCCGGGACGCCACCCGGGAACTGGAGGACAGCGAGGCCCGCAACCTGCGGGACGCCCAGGGACAGGCGCTGCGCCGGCAGACCGGCGTCGTCCAGGCGGTCACCGCCGCCCTCGCGCACGCCAGCAGCGTCCAGGAGGTCATCGACGTCCTCAAGGACACCCACGGCATCCCCAACCTGGGCGCCACCAGCCTGGTGATGGGCCTGGTCGAGGCCGGCCGGATCCGGCTGGTCGCCGAAGGGCCGGTCGGCAGCTTCGTGCCCGGCACCCGGATCACCCGGATAGACGAGCCGTACCCGATGGGCGAGGTGGTGCGGACCCTCAGCCCGTGCTTCATCGAGTCGCCGGAGGAGTTCGCCGACGGCTACCCGATACTGTGGCCGCACATCGTCGACCTGCACATCACCTCGGCCGCCTACCTGCCGCTGATCGCCCAGGCCCGCCCGATCGGTGCCATGGGCCTGCTCTACAACGACCGGCTCGGCTTCTCCACCGAGGAGCGCGCCGTCCTGGTCGCGCTCGGCAGCAGCATCGCCCAGAGCCTGCAGCGGGCCATGCTCTTCGAGCAGGAGAAGGACCTCGCGCAGGGCCTCCAGCAGGCCATGCTGCCGCGCACCATCCCCAGCGTGCCCGGCGCCGACGTCGCCGTCCGCTACCGCTCCGCCGCCGCGGGCGGCTCCCTGGGCCGGGACATCGGCGGCGACTGGTACGACCTCATCCCGCTGCCCGGCGGCCGGGTCGGCGCGGTCATCGGCGACGTCCAGGGCCACGACACGCACGCGGCGGCCGTCATGGGCCAGCTGCGCATCGTGCTGCGTGCCTACGCCGCCGAGGGCCACGCCCCGGCCACCGTGATGGCCCGCGCCTCGGTCTTCCTCGACGAGCTCGACACCGACCGCTTCGCCACCTGCCTGTACGCCGAGGCCGACCTGGCCACCGGAGTCGTCCAGGTGGTCCGCGCCGGGCACATCGACCCGCTGGTCCGCGCAGCCGACGGCGGCTGCCGCCGGGTCCCCGTCGAGGGCGGGCTGCCGCTCGGCCTGTCCGCCGAGTTCCACAGCCTCGAATACCCGGTGTCCACGCTGGAGCTCGACCCCGGCGAGACGCTGCTGCTGTGCACCGACGGGCTCGTCGAACAGCCCGGCAAGGACCTCGGGGACGGCATGCGGGCCCTGACCGAGCAGGTCACCGAGGGCCCGGAGGACGTGCGCGACCTGGCCGACCTGCTGATCGAGATCGCCGACGAGCGGGCCGGCGACGACGACGTGGCCCTGCTCCTGCTGCGCCGCCGCGGCACCGACACCGCCCAGGCCGTCGGCCGCCTCCAGCAGCACGTGGCCTCCGGCGACCCCGAGGCGCTCGCCCTGGCCCGGCACATGGTCCGCGCCGCCGTCCGAGCCTGGGGCGCCGAGGACCGCACCGACGAGATCGAGCTGGTCGCCGACGAACTGATCACCAACGCGCTGATGCACACCGAGGGCTCCGCGATCGTCACCCTCCGGATTCTCGGCGGCAGCGACCGCCGGCTCCGCGTCGAGGTCGAGGACTCCTCCAGCGCCCTCCCGCGCCGCCGCGAGGCCGGCGAGGACGGCGTCTCCGGCCGCGGACTGCTGCTCGTCGACCAGCTCGCCGACGCCTGGGGCGTGGAGGCCCGCGGCGGCGGCAAGGCGGTCTGGTGCGAGTTCCGCATGCCGGACAAGGACGACGGGACCTGACTGGCGCCCCGTAAGGGGCGCTGGGGGTGCCCCCGGCCGAAGGCTGGGGGAGGAACTGCGCGACCAGCCCCCACGGCGCCGCAGTCGCAAGACGACCCCTGCGGCACTTCCGGCGGAGCGCAGCCGCAGCGGGTGGCACCCTGGACGCATGCCCGAACTGCCCGAGGTCGAAGCGCTCAGGGACTTCCTGACCGAGCACCTGGTCGGCCGCCAGGTCGTGCGCGTGCTGCCGGTCGCCATCAGCGTCCTGAAGACGTACGACCCCCCGGTCGGCGCCTTCGAGGGCAGCGAGGTCGTCGCCGTGCACCGGCACGGCAAGTTCCTGGACATCGAGGGGGACCGCGGGCTGCGGTTCGTGACCCACCTGGCCCGTGCGGGCTGGCTGCAGTGGAAGGACCGGCTGCCGGACGGGCTGCCCCGCCCCGGGAAGGGCCCGCTGGCGCTGCGGGCGGCCCTGGAGACCGGCGAGGGCTTCGACCTCACCGAGGCCGGCACCCAGAAGAAGCTGGCCGTGTACGTCGTCCGCGACCCGCAGGACGTCCCCGGTATCGCCCGGCTCGGCCCCGACCCGCTCGCCGCGGACTTCGACGAGGCGCGGCTCGGCGCGCTCCTCAAGGACGAGCGCCGGCAGCTGAAGGGCGCCCTGCGCGACCAGAGCCTGATCGCCGGGGTGGGCAACGCCTACAGCGACGAGATCCTGCACGCGGCGCGGATGTCCCCGTTCAAGCTGGCCGCGTCCCTGACGCCCGAGGAGACGCACCTGCTGTACGAGGCGCTGCGCACCACCCTCACCGAGGCGGTGGAGCGCTCCCACGGCCTGGCGGCGGGTCGGCTCAAGGCCGAGAAGAAGAGCGGGCTGCGGGTCCACGGCCGGACCGGGGAGCCCTGCCCGGTCTGCGGCGACACCATCCGCGAGGTCTCCTTCAGCGACTCCTCGCTGCAGTACTGCCCGACCTGCCAGACCGGCGGCAAGCCGCTCGCGGACCGCCGCATGTCCCGCCTGCTCAGGTAGCCCGTTCCCGTTCCCGTTCCCGCTTCCGTTCTCACTTGGGGTCCAGGGTCACCAGGCGCTGCCCGTCCGCGTTGCGCACCTCGTAGCGGTCGATCTCGTCCGGGTGCATCGAGGAGCCGCCCGTCATGGTGCTCACCCGGCCGTCGTGGTCCCGCTCCGCCCACGTGGTCACGATCTGCTCGGAACCGTCGTCGCCGACCGCGATCAGGCGGCAGGAACGCGGCCCGTCCGGGTCCTTCACCTGCAGCTCGATCGTGCTGCCGGAGTCCGTGTCCTCCGACTTCACCTGCGCCCAGATGCCGGACTGCGCGTCGGTGGCCGCGGTGACCTGCACGGCCGGCGCCGCGTCGTGGCCGACGTAGGACGCGATGCCGGGGCCGGCGACCGCGAACACCACCGAGGCGGCCAGGCCGTACAGCAGCTTGCGGCGCTTGGCCCGGTGCCGGGTCGCGACCTCGGCGAGCAGCCGGTCGAGCAGCCGGGGCCCGGGCTGGGCCATGGGGTGCACGAAGCGCGGCGTGGCCCGGCGGTACAGCATCAACTGCCGTGCCGCGGGGCCGAACTCGGTCACGTGTGCCGTACAGCTCGGGCACTCCATGAGATGGTCCTCGAAGCGGAAGGCCTCCGCCTCGTCCAGCACGCCGAGCGCGTACGCGCCGACGTCGCGATGCCTTTCCAGGGACCTCATGCCGAATCCTCGTGCCGATGGGTGCGGGTGGGGGTTACTCGTTGTTCCTTGCTCCCACCCGTACGCAGTCGGCAGCCGTTTCACTCAAGCCACGTACAGAATCGTAATCAACGGATTCGGAGCGGCCGGGCCCGCGGATTGGTCCTGAATCAAAAAAGATGGATCGCGAGGTGTCCGAGGGGCAGACCGAGCCGCCAGGCGGGGGTCCACACCTTCGGTCCGTCGTCCTCGCCGAACACCGAACCGCCGCCCGGCACCGCGTCCAGGTCGGGCGCGAGCAGCTCGGTCTCCTCCAGCCAGCGCCAGGCGGCCGTGGCCAGATCCAGGTCCGGTGACGGCCCGCCCGACTCGGCCGTCTCGGCCGTCACCACTGCCATACGTTCGCCGACCCAGTCCTGCCAGGCCTGGTCGTACGCCGTCAGCGAAAGCCAGTTCTCCAACTGGGAGACGACCCGGATGCCCGACAGTTCGCCGTCCGTGTCGGAGAGGAAGATGGTCAGCGCCAGCGCGTCGCGGCCGGCCCGGAACTCGAAGGACGTCGGCGGCATGAGATCGCCGGTGCGCAGCAGCTCGTCGGCGATGTACTCGGCGTACAACCAGGCCATCGGGACCGCCAGTTCCCCGCTTCCGGCCCCGTCCGTGCTCTCTTGACCTCTGTGCAGCATCCCGTCCTGCCTTCCTCCGGTGCGCGCGTGGCCCCGACCCCGGGTCCGTCCCTCTCCCGGTGCGGAACACGGATGAAGACAGCTGATTGCTCAAACACGGTCCTCAGCAAGGCGCTTTACCGAGGTTTGACCTGGCTTACGGTTTCATCCCAGGTCGGGTGCATAACCGGGCAGAACCCGGCGCAGGGCGCGCAGCGCGTAGTACGCCCGCGATTTCACGGTACCGGGTGGAATCCCCAGGGTCGCGGCGGCCTCCGCCACACTCGCCCCTTGGAAATACACCAGCACCAGGACTTCACGGTGTTCGGGGGTGAGAGTCTTCACAGCCTCCCGGACGTCCAGCGTCGCGGCGGCGCGCTCGGCGTGGTCGCCGGCGGCCCGGGCGTTCTCCAGGACGGCGTCGTGCACCTCGGCGGGCCGCGCCTGCCGGGCCCGGCGCGCGTCGATGGCGAGCCGCCTGCCGACCGTGAGCAGCCACGGCAGCACGGAGTCGAAGTCGTCGGCGCGCAGCGCCTCGGGATGCTGCCAGGCGCGTACGAGGGTCTCCTGGACGAGGTCCTCGGCCCGCTGCCGGTCCCCGTCGCTGAGCCGGAGCAGCAGCGCGAAGAGCGGTCGCCCGTGCTCGCGCTGGAGCGCGACGAGCTCGTGCTCGGCGGTCGTCGTCCCGTGGGGAAGGGTGGTTCCGGCCGTCATGGCCGTATGGCATCGCAGGGCCGGGCCGGGGGACAGGGGGCGTACCGGGATGTGCGGCGGACGGTCGATCGCGTCGGCGAACGGTGCGACGAACGGTTCCTCATCCCCCTTACCCGACCCGGATGGGTCAATCGGGGCGCCTGAGTTGTTTGCGGTCGCCTCCACCTTCGTACCCATTGATCTGTAAATCGGACAAGGCTTGCGACTCTGGGGTGCTCCTGATGATCAATCGCAGACGCCAGGCGGCCCTGGCCCTGACCGCCCTGCTCGCCGCCGCTGCCGCCTGTCAGAACCACGTGCGGGAGGAGAGCGCCGCCCCGCCCCCGCAACCGGCACCGGCCGTGCCCGCCACCGGCTTCACCCTCGTCGCCTCCGGTGACGTCATGCCGCAGAAGTCCGCGAACGACCACGCGAACTTCGACGCGGGCGGCAACGGCTACGACTTCCGGACGATGCTCGCCGGGGTCCAGCCCGTCGTCTCCCGCGCCGACCTGGCGCTCTGTCACCTGGCGACCGTCACCGCCGCGGACGGCGCCCACGGCGGCCTCACCTCCCCGCCGCAGCTCGCCGAGGCCCTCGCCGCCACCGGCTACGACGGCTGCTCCACCGCCTCCGACCGGGCCCTCGACGACGGCGCCGCGGGCATCCAGCGCACCCTCGACGCCCTGGACCGGGTGGGCCTCAGGCACTCCGGCACCGCCCGCACCCAGGCCGAGGCCGGCACCCTCAGCCTGATGACCGCGGGTCGCGCCCGGGTGGCCCAGCTCTCGTACACCTACGACGTCAACGGCAACTCCCTGCCGCCCGGCCAGCCCTGGGCGGTCGGCCTCCTCGACGAGAACCGCATCCTCGCCGACGCCCGCGCCGCCCGGCAGGCCGGCGCCGACGTGGTCGTGGTCTCCCTGCACTGGGGCACCGAGGGCACGGACGCTCCCGACCAGCAGCAGCTCACCCTCGCCAAACGGCTCACCGAGGCGCGCACCGGAGGCCGCCCCGACATCGACCTGATCCTCGGCACCCACGCGCACATCCCGCAGGCGTACGAGAAGGTCAACGGCACCTGGGTGGTCTACGGCCTCGGCGACCAGCTGGCCGGCGAGATGTACGACAGCCGGGGCCGGCAGGACCCGCGCGGCAACCAGTCCACCCTCGCCCGCTTCACCTTCACCCCGCCCACCGGTCCCGGCGGGCGCTGGGAGGTCGCCAAGGCGGAGTTCATCCCCCAGCTCTACGACGTCGACGCCGGCCGGGTCGTCGACCTGAACGCGGCCATCGACCAGGGCGCCGACTTCACCGCCGCCCGGGACGCCATCCGGGACGTCGTGCTCAGCCGCGGTGCCGCGAAGGACGGGCTGATCATGGGGGAGTAGCCCACCCGGCCGTCACTCCACGTCGACGTGGTCGAAGGTCACCAGCAGCTGCTTCAGCACCCGCACGCACGCCGTGATCTCGGCGTCGGTCAGATCGCCGCCGACCTGCCGGTTCAGGGCGTGCTCGCGGGCCAGGACCGCCGTGACGGTCGCCCGCCCCTCGGCCGTGAGCCGGATCAGGGAGGAGCGCTGGTGTGCCGGGTTGGGGGTGACCTCGGCCCAGCCGCGCGCCACCGCGTCGTTCACCATGCGCTGCACGAACTGCCGGCTCAGCGCCATGATCCGGCCCATCTGGGGCACCGTCATGGGCTCGTACCGGCGCAGCAGGTCCAGCACCGAGCGCACCCCGACCGAGGCCCCCTCGATCTGCTCGCCCTGCTCGATCTTGCGGAAGGCGCGCCGGTAGAGCGGTCCGATCAGATCGAACACCTCGGTGATGCGCTCGCCCAGCTCGTCGGGGGCGAGGGGCTTGTCGATGTCGTTCACCCGGCCATCATGCACCCCGACCGATATGACAACTCGGTTGTTAAAACTCTGCGAAGATGACACCTTGGTTGTCATGAATGCTGCTGCGGACGTCCGCTTCTTCCCGTCCTCCGACGGCGACCTCGCCTACCTCGACACCGGCTCCGGCGACCCGGTGGTCCTGCTCCACGCCGGGTACGTCGACCACCGCTCCTGGTACCGGCAGATCCCTGCGCTGGCCGCCGGGTACCGGGTGATCGCCCCGGACGTACGCGGCCACGGCTTCTCCGCCAACGCGAGCGAGCCGTTCCGCTGGGCCGACGACCTCGCCGCACTCCTGCGCCACCTCGACGCCGGGCCGGCCGTCCTCGTCGGCGTCTCCATGGGCGGCGTGATCGCCACCGACACCGTGCTGGAACACCCCGGGCTGGTCCGCGCGGTGGTCACCTGCGGTGCCGCCACCGGCGACTTCCGCTACACGGACCCCTGGCACACGGAGCTCCAGGCCGAGTACGCCCGCACCCTGGGCGCCGGCGACATCGAGGGCTGGCTCGACGCCTTCGTGAAGGTCGTGGCGGGCGAGCACCGCACCCCCGACGCCGTCGACCCGGAGCTCCCGCGCCGGCTGCGGGAGCTGGCCCTGCACACGATCTCCAAGCACACGCCGGACGAGCCCGACCGGCTGGTACGCGTGACCGACTCCTGGCCCCGGGTACCCGAGATCGACGTCCCGGTCCTCGCGATCAACGGCGGCCTGGAACCCGCCGACCTGCTCGCCGCCGCCGACCGGCTGGCCCGCGAGGTGCCGAACGGCCGCGCCGAGGTCGTCGCGGGAGCCGGCCACTATCCGAACCTGGAGAAGCCGGAGGAGTTCAACGCCCTCCTGCTCGGCTTCCTCCGCGGCCTCCCGGCGGGCCCGTCGCCCTCCGTCGGGCCTCGCCGGCACCCCGTGGGAGGCGCGGGGAACGGCGCGGCCGGCCACGACGGTGCCGCAGCCGGCTGACGGCATGTCGCGGCACCTCCAGCGGAGCGTTCAACGCCCCGCCAGCCGCGACCTCTTGTACGAGTAGCCGAAGTAGATCACGCAGCCGATCACGAACCAGACCGCGAACCGCACCCAGGTCTCCCACTTCAGGAACGTGATCAGCCAGATCGAGAAGACGGCACCCAGCGCCGGCACGAACGGCATCCAGGGCGTGCGGAAGGTGCGCGGCAGCTCCGGCTGCCGGTAGCGCAGCACGATCACCGCCGCGCACACCACCACGAACGCCAGCAGGATGCCGATGTTGGTGAGTTCGGCCGCCTCGCCGATCGGCACGAACCCGGCGAGCAGCGCCGAGGCCACCCCCACGATCCAGGTCACCCGGGTCGGCACGTGCCGCGTCGGGTGCGTCTTCGAGAACCAGGCGGGCAGCAGCCCGTCCCGGGACATGCTGAACCACACCCGGGTGACCCCGAGCATGAACGTGAACATGACGGTCAGGATGCCGATGATCGCGCCCACCGCGATCACGTCCGCGAGACCGCTCAGCCCCACCGACTTGAACGCCGTCGAGAAGCCGCTCTCCGGGTCGATCTCCTTGTAGTTCTGCATGCCCGTCAGGACCAGACAGGCCGCCACGTACAGCACCATCGAGATCGCCAGCGAGTAGATGATCGCCTTCGGCATGTGCCGCTGGGCGTCCTTCGACTCCTCGGCCGCCGTCGACATCGCGTCGTACCCGAAGACGGCGAAGAACACGGTCGCCGCCCCGGTGAACGCGCCGCTGATGCCGAACGGGAAGAACGGGTGGTAGTTCGACGTGCTGATGTGGAACACGCCGACCGCGATCACCAGCAGCACCACCAGCACCTTGAGCACCACCACGACCGTCTCGAAGCGGGCCGCGCTGCGGATGCCGAGGTTGAGCAGGTAGGCGATGAGGAGACAGAGCAGGGCGGCGAACAGGTCGACCCGGTGTCCGTCGCCCGTGCCGGGCGCGCCGAGCATCCAGTGCGGCAGGTTCGCGCCCATCTCCTCGACCAGGAAACTGAAGTACCCCGAGATGCCGATCGCGACCACCGCCACGATCGCCGTGTACTCCAGGAGCAGGTCCCAGCCGATGAACCAGCCCGCGAACTCGCCGAGCACCGCGTAGCCGTACGTGTACGCCGAACCCGCCTTCGGGATCAGCCCGGCGAACTCGGCGTAGGACAGCGCGGCGCAGGCGCTCGCCAGACCGGCGATGAGGAACGAGACCAGGACGGCGGGACCGGCCGTCTCGTTGGCGACCGTACCGGCGAGGGTGAAGATGCCCGCGCCGATGATGCCGCCGACACCGATCGCGGTCAGCTGCACCAGCCCGAGCGATCTGTCGAGCCGGGGGCCCTCGGTGACCTCCGTCTCCTCGATGTGTTCGATGGGTTTGCGACGGAGAATTCCTTCACCCATACGGAGCCTGGCCATGTGCCTCACCTCTTCGCCGATCGCGAACGGCTGACGGCCGATCATGATGGCCCAGGGGCGTCAGGGACGGAAGACGCCACGCACGGTCTCGGCCCAGCCCGGTGTCCAGGTGGCGGCGGTGGTGCGCGGCGGGCGGGCCCCGGCGAGATGGGTGCGCAGGGCGGTGAGCGCCGGGTGCGGGTTGGCGGCGGCCCAGAGCAGGGAGTGCGGGTAGAGCGGGGTCGGGTCGACCAGCGGGATCCGGCGCAGGCCGTGACCGTCCGGCCAGACCAGCCCGGTCCGCTCGCTGACGAGGGTGGCCAGGGTGCCGGAGTCCGCGAGCGCGTCCTGCAGCGCCCCGGAGAAGTTGGGTCCCGAGGAGTCGATGGCGAGTCCGAACTCGGCGGCGAGCGAGGCGTAGTACGCGGCCCACTCGGTGCCCTCCACGATCCCCGGGATCCAGATCCGGTGCCCGGCCAGCTCACCGGGCGCCACCGAGGTCCGGCCGGCCAGGACGTGCCCGGGGCCGGTGAGCAGCTGGACCGGCTCGTCGTACACCCGGGCGGCCTCGATGCCCCTCTGCAGCGGCCGGCCGGGCATGGCGACCGCCCGGAACGACGCGTCGATCGCACCGGAGCGCAGCGCGGTGAGCGCCGACTCCACGTCGAAGAGGGTGACGACGTCCAGGGCGAGTTCCGGGTGCGCCTCGTGGAAGCCGCGCAGCAGCGCCGCCGGCGCGAGCCGGGCGCCGACCACGTCGACCCGCAGGGGGCGCCGGCCCCGCCGTACCGAGGCGGCGGCCCGTTCCTCGGCCAGCAGCAGCTCGTGCGCGTACGGCAGGAACGCCTGCCCGTCCACGGTCGGCTCGGCGCCCCGGGCGGTCCGGGTGAACAGCCGCACCCCCAGCTCCCGCTCCAGCGCCGCGATCCGCTTGGACACCGCCTGCTGGGTGACCCCCAGCACCGCCGCGGCCTCCTGGAACTGCCCGGAGTCGGCCACGGTGACGAAGGTGCGCACGGCGGTGAGGTCCACGTCCTCACCGTATAACCGTTGGTTGTGGCAGTTGCCCCGGGGGTTGTTTGATTCGGCGGCCACCTGCGCGTTTTCATGTCCCGGGTCAACGGGAGGTTGTGCATGGGGCGGCGGTTCGGATGGCTGTGGGCCGCGTACTCGGTGAGTGCGCTCGGCACCTGGCTCGCCTTCGACGTGTTCTCGGTGATCGCCGTCGTCGCGCTGCACGCCGGGCCGGCCGAGGTGTCGCTGCTCGCCGCGACCGGGCCCGCCGTGGGCGCGGTCGTCGCGCTGCCGCTCGGGCCGTGGGTGGAGTTCCGGCGCAAGCGGCCGGTGATGATGGCGATGGACCTCGTCAGGTTCGCCGCACTGCTCACGATCCCCGCCGCGTACGCCCTCGGCGCCCTCGGCCTCGGCCAGCTGCTGCTGGTCTCGATGATCGTCGCGGCGGCCGACATCACCTTCAACGCGGCCTCCGGTTCCTTCCTGAAGTCCCTCGTCCCGGCCGACCGGCTGCTCACCGCGAACGCCCGGTTCGAGTCCACCAACTGGACCGCGCTGGTCCTCGGGCCGCCCCTCGGCGGTGCCGCGATCGGCCTGTTCGGGCCGGTGACGACCGTCGCGGCGAACGCGGTCAGCTTCCTGCTGTCGGCCCTCGGCATCCGGGCCGTCGGCGGCGGCGAACCCCCTCCCGCACGGCGGGACGGACAGCGCCTGCGCGCCGCCGACCTGCTCGACGGCTGGCGGTACATCCTCGGCAGCCCGGCCCTGCGGCCCCTCTTCTTCAACAGCCTCGCGGGCAACGCCCTGATCATGGTCGCCGCACCGCCGCTGGCCGTCCTCATGCTCGGCCGGCTCGGCTTCACCCCCTGGCAGTACGGTCTCGCCTTCGCCGTGCCCTGCCTGGGCGGTCTCCTCGGTGCCCGGCTGGCCCGGCCGCTGGTCACCAGGTACGGCCAGTGGCGGGTGCTGCGCACCGCGAGCGCCCTGCGCGCCGTCTGGCCGCTCGGGCTGGCCTTCGTCGGACCCGGGCTGCCCGGACTGCTGCTGGTGATGGTCCTGGAGTTCGGGGTGATCACCTGCTCGGCCGTCTACAGCCCGGTGTACGCCACCCGCCGCCTGGAGCACACCCCGGACGACCGGGTCGCCCGCACCCTGTCCGCCTGGTCGGTCACCGGCAAGGCCACCACGGCCGCCATGACCGCCCTGTGGGGCCTGCTGGCGAGCCTCACCGGCCCGCGCACCGCGATCGCCGTCGCCGGGATCCTGCTCCTGGCGACCCCGCTGCTGCTCCGGCGGGAGACCGCTACGGCACGACCGTCACCGGCCACCGTCCCGCCTTCACCAGACGGATCGCGACCGAGCCGATGAACCGGTGGCCGGCCTGCTCGGAGGCGCCCACCACGACCGCGTCGGCCTTCAGCTCGTCGGCCGCCTTCACCATCCCGTTGAAGGCGTCCCCGCGGAAGGTGTGGAACTCCCAGCGCACCTCGAATATCCCCTTGAGCCGCTCGGCCGCCTCCCGGATCTGCGCGACCAGGTCCTCCGCGATCTCGTCGGTGGTCTCCGCCACCGGCGCCCCGAGCGCCGCGCCGGCCGCCAAGACCGGCTGGACGTACACGACGGCCAGCAGCGCGTGCTGCCGCCGGGCCAGACCGGCGGCGTAGGAGGTCGCGCGCCACGAGGAGTCCGAGCCGTCCATACCGACCACGATGACCTTGGGGCCGTCCGTGCCCCGCTCGAACTGGTGTTGTTCCGCCACGATCCGAGGCTATCGGAATCCGCAGGTCCGGTCAGTGCCCGGGGCATCCCGCTGGGGCGGCCGTGCGCCGTTCGGGTGCGCGCCGTGGGTGGTTGCTCGCGCAGTTCCCCGCGCCCCGGAAGGGGCGCCGTGCACCCCCTGCCTTTAGGGGCGCGGGGAACTGCGCGACCAGCCCCCACCGGCCCGCACCCGCTCGACGGGCGGGCCCGCCGCACGCTTCCTACAGTCGGAGACATGAGTGCCGCCGTGGAGCCCGCCACGGGCAGGGAGCCGGCGGGCCCGATACGCCCGCCCCGCTACGGGCGGCTGACCTGGGTTCCGGAGGCCTTCGGGACGTTCTTCGGCGCCCTCGCCCTGCTGTGCGCCCTGCTCTCCTTCATCGCCCCGCTGCGCCTGCTGCTCCGCCCGGTCGTGCACTTCGTCGACGCCGTCGTGGTGCCGGTCAGCCCCAACCTGGCGTACGCGGTCTTCCTGTTCCTGCTCGGCGGCGCCACCGCCGCCCGCAAGAAGGTCGCCTGGTGGCTGGTGGTGATCTACCTCGGCCTGCTGGTGCTGGCCGACATCCTGATCGTCGCCTTCCGCTTCGACTGGTACTCGTTCAGCTCACTGCTGGTCTGCGGACTCGCCCTGGCCCTGCTGATCGTGGCCCGCCGCGAGTTCTACGCCGCCTCCCGCAGAGCCGCCGTACGCCGGGCCCTCGCCGTCCTGCTGATCGGCCTGCTGATCGCGATTCTGGCCGGCTGGGGCCTGGTCTCGCTCTTCCCCGGCTCGCTCCCGCACGGCCAGCACCTGGCCTGGGCGGCCGACCGGGTCTGCGGCGGCCTGGTCTCCGGCGGCAGCTACGGCGGCCGCCCGCCCCGCTTCGTCGCCTTCCTGCTCGGCCTCTTCGGCGCCCTCGCCCTGCTCAACGCCGCCGCCACCCTGTTCCGTTCACAGCGCCTGGAAGCCGCCCTGCACGGCGACGAGGAGGCCCGCATCCGCGCCCTCCTCAAGGCCTACGGCGACCGGGACTCCCTCGGCTACTTCGCCACCCGCCGCGACAAGGCCGTCGTCTTCTCGCCCAGCGGCAAGGCCGCCGTCACCTACCGGGTCGAGGCCGGCGTCTGCCTGGCCAGCGGCGACCCCGTCGGCGACCCGGAGGCCTGGCCGCACGCCATCGCCGCCTGGCTGGACGCGGCCCGCCGGCACGCCTGGGTGCCCGCGGTGATGGGCGCCTCCGAGGACGGCGCCAGGGCCTACGTCCGGGCCGGCCTCGGCGCCCTGCAACTCGGCGACGAGGCGATCCTGCACGTCGCCGACTTCGACCTGGGCGGCCGGGAGATGCGGGTCACCCGGCAGGCCGTCAACCGGGTCCGGCGCACCGGCGCCACCTGCCGCGTCCACCGCCACGCCGACCTCACCGAGACGGAGATGGAGGAGGCCGTCGACAAGGCCGACGCCTGGCGCGACACCGAGACCGAGCGCGGCTTCTCGATGGCCCTGGACCGGCTCGGCGACCCCGCCGACGGCGACTGCCTGCTCGTCGAGGCCATGGCCGAGGACGGCCGGCTGCTCGCCCTGCTCTCCTTCGTGCCGTGGGGCGGCGACGGCATCTCCCTCGACCTGATGCGCCGTGACCGCACCGCCCCCAACGGAGTCATGGAGTTCATGGTCGCCGACCTGTGCGCGGCCGCTCCCAGACTGGGCGTGCGCCGCATCTCGCTGAACTTCGCCGTCTTCCGCTCGGTCTTCGAGGAGGGCGCCCGCATCGGCGCCGGACCGGTGCTTCGGCTGTGGCGCGGCCTGCTGCTGTTCTTCTCCCGCTGGTGGCAGCTGGAGGCCCTGTACCGCTCCAACGCCAAGTACCGCCCCGAGTGGTACCCGCGCTTCCTCTGCTACGGCGACGCCG
This sequence comes from Streptomyces sp. NPDC048291, assembly GCF_043201715.1. Lineage (NCBI taxonomy): Bacteria > Bacillati > Actinomycetota > Actinomycetes > Kitasatosporales > Streptomycetaceae > Streptomyces > Streptomyces sp. NPDC048291. The sequence goes on along the minus strand of NZ_JBICZC010000003.1, from coordinate 275,773 downwards.
GCTCCCTCGCCCGGATCGGCCTCGCCTCCGGAATCGCCGAAGGCTTCGTCTCCGTACCGTCCCTGCGCAAACTCTGGGGAAAGGGGCACCCGCAGACCGGACCGCCGCCCGCCGAGGCACCGCGGTCCGCGCCGGTGCCCGGTGCCGACGGAGGGGACGCAACCGGGTCCGGCGCACCGGACGCCGGCCTGCCGGACCAGTTCCGGGTCCGGCGCCGCAAGCTGGACCGGCTGCGGGCGGCGGGCGTCGACCCCTACCCGGTGGCCACCGGCCCACCGCCCCGCGCCCTCACCGGCGTCCGCGACGGCGAGACGGCCACCGTCGCCGGGCGGATCATGCTGGTCCGCGACTTCGGCGGCATCGTCTTCGTGACGCTGCGCGACTGGTCCGGCGACCGTCAACTCGCCCTCACCCGCGAAGGGGCCGGACCCGCCCTCGACCGGTTCACCGCCGACGCCGACATCGGCGACCAGATCACCGCCACCGGCCGGATGGGCGTCAGCGACCGGGGCGAACCGACCCTCTTCGCCACCGGCTGGCAGCTCACCGCCAAGTGCCTGCGCCCGCTGCCCGACAAACACCGCGGCCTCGCCGACCCCGAGGCCCGGGTCCGCCGCCGCTACCTCGACCTCGCCACAGGACCCGCCGCCCGGGACGTGATCCGCGCCCGCTCCGCCGCCGTACAGGCGCTGCGCCAGGGCCTCCTGGACCGCGGCTACCTGGAGGTCGAGACCCCGATCCTCCAGCAGATCCACGGCGGCGCCAACGCCCGCCCCTTCACCACCCACAGCAACGCCTACGACCTCGACCTCCACCTGCGCATCGCCCCCGAGCTGTACCTCAAACGGCTCTGCGTCGGCGGTCTGGAGAAAGTCTTCGAACTCGGCCGCACCTTCCGCAACGAAGGCGTCTCCCACAAGCACAACCCCGAGTTCACGATGCTGGAGGCCTACCAGGCGTACGCCGACTACGACGTCATGCTCGACCTGGCCCGCGAACTGATCCAGGGCGCCGCGACCGCCGCCCTCGGCGCCCCGGTGGCCCGCAAGGACGGAACGGAGTACGACATCTCGGGTGCCTGGCCGGTCAGGACCGTGTACGGGGCGATCTCCGAGGTGCTGGGGGAGGAGATCGGCCCCGGCACCGAACTGCTGCGGCTGCACCGGCACTGCGACCGCCTCGGGGTGCCGTACACCGCCGACGACGGGCCCGGCGACGTCGTCCTGGAGATGTACGAGCGACTGGTGGAGGAACGCACCGAGCTGCCCACCTTCTACAAGGACTTCCCGACCGAGGTCTCCCCGCTCACCCGGCAGCACCGCACCGACCCCCGGCTCGCCGAGCGCTGGGACCTGGTCGCGTTCGGCACCGAACTCGGCACCGCCTACTCCGAACTGACCGACCCCCTCGAACAGCGCCGCCGGCTCACCGCCCAGTCGCTGCTCGCGGCCGGCGGCGACCCCGAGGCGATGGAACTCGACGAGGACTTCCTCGACGCCCTCGAATACGCGATGCCGCCCACCGGCGGGCTCGGCCTCGGCGTCGACCGGCTGGTCATGTTCCTCACCGGCCTCACCATCCGCGAGACGCTTCCCTTCCCGCTGGTCCGCCGCCGCTGACGTTTTTAGGCCTTTTCTTACCCAAACCTCCCCCTGCTGGTCCGTGCGGGTGCTTTCCCACCGCCGCACCGGTGTTGATGTGCTGCGCCGGACTCCTGCCGGGCGACTGATGAGTCATGCAGAAGGATCAGTTGTTCACCCGCCGCCGGCTGCTGCTCGCCGGCGGCGCCGCGCTGGGAGCCGTGGGCACCGCGGGCATCGTGCTGGCGAGCAGCGCCGAGGAGGCGGCCGGCGGGGTCGCCCCGGCCGCGGGACCGCAGGCCCGCCCGGCGCTCAAGTCCTCCGCCTTCCGGCTCCAGCCGCTCACCGGATACGGCCCGCCGCGCACCGCGCCGCGCAAGCTCAAGGTCCGCAGGGAACCCATCACGGAGATCTCCCGCAGCGGCAGACGCATGATGCTCACCTTCGACGACGGCCCCAACCCGAACTACACCCCGCACATCCTGGACACCCTCGCCAAGTACGACGTGCGGGCGATGTTCTTCCTGTGCGGCGAGTGCATCGTCGTCAACCGGGAACTGGTCGCGCGGATGGCCGAGGCGGGCCACGTCGTGGGCAACCACACCTGGACGCATCCGCTGCTGACCACCCTGAACCGCCGTGAGATCCGCGACGAGATGGCGAGCACCAGCGACGCCATCGAGGACACCTACGGCGAACGCCCGCAGTGGTTCCGTGCCCCCTACGGCGCCTGGAACCGGGCGGCCTTCCAGCTCGGCGCCGAGATGGGCATGGAGCCGATGGCCTGGACCGTCGACAGCACCGACTGGACCGAACCGGGCACCCGCACCATCGTCGACACGATCGAGAACGGCGCCGCCCCCGGCGTCGTCGTCCTCTCCCACGACGCCGGGGGCGACCGCTCGCAGAGTGTCCAGGCCCTGCGCGAGTACCTGCCCTACCTGCTGGACAACGGCTACCGCCTGACCGTGCCGCGCCGCCGGACCTGAACGGGCCCGCGCCCGCCCGGTGGTGGCCTCAGCGGGCCTCGACCAGGCGGGCGAAGACCACGACGTTCCCGTCGTAGCCGTTCTGCTTCGAGAAACCGCCGCCGCAGGTGATGACCCGCAACTCCGGTGTGCCCTTGGAACCGTAGACCCGGTCGCCCGGGAAGCCGGCCTTCGCGAAGACCTCGATTCCGTAGATCTCGAACACGGCCGTCCGGCCGTCCTGGCGGTCGACCTCGATCCGGTTTCCCTTCTTCAGGGAACCGAGCCCGTAGAAGACCGCCGGGCCCTTCGTGTTGTCGACATGGCCCACGACGACGGCCGTGCCCTTCTCGCCGGGCGAGACGCCCCCGCTGAACCAGCCGGCCAGATTCGGGTCGTCCGGCGGCGGCGCCGCGATCCAGCCGTCCGTGTCCAGACCTACCGGCATCACCGGCGCGTCGACCCGGATCGCCGGGATCCTGATCCGGTCCGCCGTGGCGAACGGCAGCGCGGCCGGCGCCGTGGCGAAGGTGCCCGGAACCGTGGTACGGCTGTCCGGGGCGGCGGCCGAGGCCGGCTGCGGCGGACCGGTGTCGAACTCTCCCGAACCGTTCCGGATAAGTGCCAGACCGGTCAGCAGAACGAGCGCTATCACGCCCCAGGGGGCACGCTTCCGCCGCCGCTCCTCCTCTTCGGCCACCTCGGAAAGTTCGGACGCAGACATTCGCCATCCCCTCTCGACGCGGCCGCCCTCGGGTCCGTATCACGCATGGGAAAAAGCTAAGTCCCCCGCGCAGGTGCGGCGACGGGGCGACGGGCGAACGGGTGGCCCGCGCGTATGCGGGTGCGCCATCCGAGTTGCCGTTCCCAGGATTTTTCTGACGGTCCGTGACCTGCGGCAATATCCGATTGTGTGCTTTTCGTGCGGCGTGTCCCCTCACCAGGACGGACCATTCTCGAAATGCGGGCGTGTTCCGGGCATCTGAGGGTCTATTCGGGAGGTGCTTTCTCGCCGATCCACCGGGGACCGTTCCCGGGGCGCCTTCCGCGGAGGAAGAGATGCGAAACTCACGTGCGCTGGCGGCCGCGTGCACCGTGGTCGCCGTTCTCGGCGCCGCCGCCCCCATGGCCGTCGCCGACGGATTGGGCAATCCCGGCGGCCCGCCCAACACCCAGGCCCCGGTCGTCGGCGGGACGGGCGTCGCCCCCGGGGCCGGTGTCGGTGGTGTCGGCGGTGTCGGAGGCGTCGCCGGTGTCGGTGGTGTCGGAGGCGTCGCCGGTGTCGGAGGCGTCGCGGGTGTCGGCGTGGTCCCCGGCGTGGTGGTCCCCGGATACGGGGTGGGCGGGTTCGGTGACGGGCGCTTCAACAACGGCGGCCGCGGCCGGGGCGACGAAGGGCGCTTCGACGACTTCGGCGGCCGGGGCGACGACTTCGGCGACCGGGGGGACGGCGGCCGTGACATCGTCGTCCAGCCCCGGTCGATCGCCACCGGCCAGCGGCTCACCGTCACCGTCAACAACTGCCGCAGCGGCTCCATGACCTCCCGCGCCTTCCGTACGACATCGCTGTTCCCGTTCGGCGGGGACATGGCCCGCGGTGTCGCCACCATCGACCGGAACGCCAGCCCCGGCCCGTACGACCTGACCGTGCGCTGCGACGGCCGCACCCTGGTCCGGCGGGACGCGTTCTTCGTGCTCGGCGGGGTGCGCGGCGGGCTCGGCGGCAGCGTCTCCAGCGGGGCCACCCCGGCGGACATGGCGATCGGCGGCGGCCTGGTGGGCGCGTCCGTGCTCGCCGGCTGCGGGTTCTGGCTGCGCCGCCGGAGCGAGAAGCGGCTCTGAGCCGGCGGGCCTGTGTCCCGGTCCCGCGGCGGACCGGGACACAGGCCGGGACGACCGCACCATGATCACGCGCCGTCCTCGCCGGCGTGCCTGCGCGAGCGCCGGTACGCCGTACCGACCGACCCCACGACGAGCGCCGCGCCGAGGCCGATCTCCTGGAGGTCGAACCCGTCGATGCTGCCGCCCTCACCGGCCTGGACACCCCGTCCGGGCGGCAGGGGCTGCGGGTTGAGCCCCGCACCGCTGCCGGAACCGTCGCCGACCGTACGGCCGTCGGCACCGGCGTCGGCACGACTGTCGCTGTCGCCGTCGGTGCGCGTGTCCGTGCCGCTGTCGGAGACCCCGTCCGCGTGTCCGGCCGTACGGCCGTCCGCAGTGCCGCCCGTGCCGCTGCCCGTGCCGCCGTCGGTACGGCCGCCGGTCTGCGCGTCGGTGCGTCCGTCCGCCGTGCTGTGCTCGTCCGCGTGCCCGTCCGCGTGTCCGGCCGCGTGTCCGGCCGCCGTGCTGCTCGCGACGGCCAGCTGGGTCGACATGCTGGACCCGTCGCAGGTGAACGTCACCCGGTACGACGCCTGCGACTTCGCGGTCCGGTCGACCGTGGCCGTCACCGAGTCCTGCTCCGACGGGATACGGACCGTGTCGAACAGGCCCGAGGTGACCGTCGCGGTGCCCCGGCAGCCGCTGCCGCGGTCCAGGTGCAGGCTCACCCGGCCGCCCGCCGCGACGGTGGTGGGTGTGACCCGGAAGCCGAAGCGCGCGCCGTCGTCCCGCCGCCCGGCGTCGCTGGTTCTGCTGGTGTCGCTCGCGAGGATGACCGGAGCGCAGAGGGCGAGGCCGCCGAGACCCAGCAGTGCGGCCGAAGCAACGCGTATCGCGCGCATGGTGGTTCCTCCGGTCCCCGAGGAGCGGCACGCGGACCAGTTCCGCCAGTGCCGGAAACGCACCTCGCTGATCGGAACGCTAGAAACCTCCGTACACGCGCGCGAACGCTGTAGGGCGAACGGGGGAGAGGTGTGGGCCGTCCGGGGGACATCGGCGGCGTGGCGCGGTGCGGCGCGATGTCCCCCGGGATGCCCGCTACCCCTTGATGTGCGGGAAGAGGTTCAGGAACGGCTGCGCCGTCGCCGTGATGCCCCGGCTGTACGGTTCGTCGAAGTCCCAGATCAGGAACAGCATGAAGGTGATGGTCGCGGAGAACAGGCCGGCCAGGATCAGCTCCCGCCGGGTGCGCCTGATCTGCAGCGCGAACACCATGCCGATGGTGATCGCCGCCCCGGTCAGCAGCCCGATCCACACCACGTTCGGCATGGTCGCCCCGGTCGAGTCGGCCCGGGCGCTGCGCGCCTGGTCGAGCGCGGCGACCTGGTCGACCAGCGGCTGGTAGGCCTGCGCCTGGAAGTCGGTCTTCGGCTCGTAGTCGGTGACGTCCTGCCGGATCTGCGCGAGCAGCTCGGCACCGTGCTGGGAGAGCCGGCCGTGGTCGGCCATCTCCTTCCACTCCTTGTCGACGACCTGGGCCACGTAGGCGTCGACGTCCGCCCGGATCCGGTCACGTGTGTCCGGCGGATAGACCCGGACCCGTTCGTAGATCTCGTGCAGCGCCTGCGCCTCCGCCTGCACATGGTCCTGGGCGGCGCTGCGGGCCTCCCAGACCCCGGCCACCGCCAGCCCGAGGACGATGGCGTAGATGACGCCGATCCACATGGTCATGTACTCGATGACGTCCGGCGTCTCGGAGGGATCCTCGTCCTCCGCCGCCCTCTTGTCGCGGACGAGGGTGATGATGACGACCACGGCGACGGCCGCGAGCATCGCGAGGACGAGAACAAGCCAATCCGGCAACGGAAGCCTCCAGGAATCAGTGGGCCGGCCGTCAGCGCGCGCGGAACGCGGCGACGGCGATGATCGCGGGTACGGCGATGAGCAGGACGTAGGTGACGGGCGAGGTGCGGTTCGGGGCCGCCGCGCCGGTCGACTGGACGTGGTACGGCGGGTAGGCCACCGGGGTCGGTGAGGGCCGCGGCGTGGGCTTCGGCGGCGGGGTGGGGGCCGGCGTCGGCTTCGGCCGCGGCGCCGGCGGCGGCGGGGTGGGCGTGGGCTTCGGGGCCGGCGCCCGCCGGGGCGGTGGCGGTGGGGCCGGACGCGGTGCCGGCGGAGTGGTGCGCGGCGGCTTCGGCGTCGGCGTGGGCTTGGGTTTCGGGGTGGGTTTCGGGGGCGGGGTCGGTGTGGGCGTGGGCGTCGGGGTCGGCGTGGGGCAGGGCGGCGGGGTGGGCGCCGGACACGGCGGGGGAGTGGGCCAGGAGTCCCCGGCGACGGCCACCGCGTAGCTGCCGTCGGGGCCCGTCGAGGCGTAGGCGCAGGCGTCGGCCGATGCCGTGCCGACCGGGCAGCCCACCAGGGTCCACGTCAGCGTCAGCAGGGCCAACACCCTCGGGACGGGCGCGAGTCTGGTCGCTTCGGGTGCATGCACGACGGAGATCATGGGGCGTCGGGCGCCGTCGCACGCCGGAGTACCGGGTGATTGGCCCGAACGGGGTACATGTGGCGTAAACCGGTTTGAATCACACCGTCACGCGAATGGCTCGAAGCGTACGCCCGTGCGGGACGCGGTCCGCGGGCACGGTGCGCCGAAAGAAATTTGTGCGCCCGTTGAACACTTCGGCCCCCGGTATCCGTACCTGGTGTCGTGCGGCGGCGCAGAGGCGCTGCAATAACCAGGCGATTATGGGGAGTTGACGATGAAGACCTCGTGGAGGAGCGCCTCGCTGGTGGCCACGGCCGCGGGGGTGATGGTGTTCGCGACGGCGTGCGGTCAGGACAACACGACCACTCCGTCCTCGGCGGCCCAGAACGTCGGCGCCACGGCGCCGGCCGGCATCGGCAGCATCACCAACCCCTCCGCCTCCACCGGCACGGGCAACGGCTACGGCGCCGACGGCAGCCAGGCCTCCAGCTCCCCGGCCGTGGTCGCCCCGGCCGGCAAGCTGACCGTTGCCTCCAACCCCGACCTGGGCAAGGTGCTGACCGACGGCAGCGGTCTCACCCTCTACCGTTTCGACGCGGACACCGCCAATCCCCCCAAGTCCAACTGTGACGGCGACTGCGCCACCACTTGGCCGCCGGTGCCCGCCGACGACGCCACGGCCGGCGAGGGCATCGACAAGTCGCTGCTCGGCGAGGTCACCCGCACCGACGGCACCAAGCAGCTGACCGTCGCCGGCTGGCCGGTCTACCGCTACGCCAAGGATGTCAACGCCGGTGACGTCAACGGCCAGGGCGTGGGCGGCAAGTGGTTCGCGGCGGCCCCCGACGGCAAGAAGGCCACGCTGGCCGCTCTGCCCGGCCTGTCGGTCCGCAAGGACGCCAAGCTCGGCGACATCGTCGTCGACAAGAACGGCATGACGGTCTACCGCTTCATCAAGGACAAGGCATGGCCCAAGGTCATCTCGAACTGCACCGGTGACTGCCTGACCAAGTGGCCGGCCGTGGCCGAGATCTCCTCGGACGACACCAAGGGCATCGTGAAGAAGGGCCTGATGGGCTTCACCCGGCCCGACAACGGCGAGAAGCAGCAGACGGTCGACTGCTGGCCCATCTACACCTTCTCCGGCGACGCGAAGGCCGGGGACACCAACGGACAGGGCGTCGGCGGCACGTGGTACGCCGTCTCGCCCGAAGGAAAGCTGGTCGGCGCGCCGAGCAATTAGGGATCACCTCCCCAGGGTTGATCGCCCCGCCCAAGTCCACATTCGCGCATCGCGGAAGGGAGGGCAGAGGCCAGCGAGAGTCCCGGAAGACGACACAACGGCGCACGACCGCCCGCCCCCTCCACACCGCACGGAGGGGGCGGGCTTCTGCGCGTCCCGGTGTCGCGCCCCCAAGGGCGCGGGGAACTGCGCGAGCGACCACGAATCACCCGCACCCGACGAACAAACCGAACGCGCCCCAAACCCCACAGCTCAATTCCCAGGCAGTGACCAGGAACGGATGGTCAATTTCCGTTTCGGCTACCCCCGTTCGCAGGCGATCAGTAGCCTCAGCTCGAACACCGGATCGCCTCAGCCTTGGAGAGATACATGGAGCGTCCCGCCTGGGCCCCACGGAGCATCGACATCTCGGTGCCGAGCGTTTCGCGTATCTACGACTTCTACCTGGGCGGTTCGCACAATTTCGAGGTCGACCGGGAAGCGGCCCGCAAGGCGATGACCCACCTGCCGGGACTGCCGAAGATCATGCAGGCCAACCGCGCCTTCATGCGCCGCGCGGTCCGGCACGCCGTGGGCACCGGCATCGACCAGTTCCTGGACATCGGCTCCGGCATCCCCACCTTCGGCAACGTCCACGAGGTCGCGCAGGCGGCGCACCCCGGCGCGCGCGTGGTGTACGTCGACCACGACCCGGTGGCGGTGGCCCACAGCAACGCCGTACTGGCGGGCAACGAGGACGCGGACGTGGTCGCCGCCGACCTCCGCAAGCCCCAGGAGATCCTGTCCAGCCACCAGGTGGAGCGCCTGATCGACCTGAATCGGCCAGTGGCCCTGCTTCTCGTTGCCATACTGCACTTCGTGGAAGACGCGGACGACCCGTACGGGGCAGTGGTACAGCTGCGCGACGCACTCGCGCCCGGCAGCCTGCTTGTTCTCACGCATGCCTCGTACGAGGGAATCCCGCTGCCGGCCGAGCGGGCCGAGGGCGCGGTGGACGTATACAGGGACATTCGCAACCCACTGATCATGCGCTCGCGCGACGAGATCGCGCGGTTCTTCGAGGGGTACGACATGGTGGAACCCGGACTGGTGCCGATGCCGCACTGGCGGCCGGAGTCGGCGCCGGAGGACGAGGATCCGTATGCCTTCGCCGGATTCGCCGGCGTGGGGATCGCGGCGTGACCGCGGAGCCGGGCGGCCCGGAGGACAGATTGCGCAGGTTCGCGACGATCTGGAGCCGGGCGGTGTTCCCGGTGACCTCGACGTCCCTGACCCGTCCCGAGTTCGAGGAGCAACTGCTGCCGCTGGCCCGTCGGCTGAGCGAGATCCTGCTGGCGCACGGCTTCGACACCGACGAGGCCCGGCAGGTCGGCGCCGCGCTGATCGACGCGCACTGCACCGACCCGGAGGCGCTGACCCGCTCCCTCGACTGCGTCGACGCGTACCTGGTCCTGTACTGCGGCGAGGACGGCCCCCAGGACGAGCTGCGGATGCGCTCCTCGCGGATCCAGCACGCGATGGCCGCCGGGTTCGCCCAGGCGCTGCGCAAGCGCACGCTGGCCGAGCAGGAGGCCATCGCCCAGGCCGCGTTGCGCGCCCAGGGCGTGGTGGCGCAGGCGCTGCACGCCAGCGAGGCCCGCTTCCGCGCCGTCTTCGAGGGCGCGGCGATAGGGATCGGCATCGCCGACCTCGAAGGCAACGTGCTCCAGGTCAACGGCGCGCTGCTGCGCATGTTCGGCGGCTCGGAACAGACCCTGCGCGGCCGCAACGTCCTGGAGTGGGCGCATCCCGAGGACGCGCCGCAGACCTGGCGGCTCTACGAGGAGCTGGTGCGCGGCGAACGCGAGCACTACCACGTCGAAAAAGCGTTCAACCGCTCCGACGGAACGGTCCTGTGGACCAACCTGACCGTCTCCCTGCTCCGGGACGCGGACGGCGAACCGCAGTACCAGCTGGCCCTCATGGAGGACACCACCGAGCGCCGCCTGCTCAACCTCCGGCTGCGCTACGAGGCCACCCACGACGCGCTCACCGGCCTGCCCAACCGCACCCTGTTCTTCGAGCGCCTGGAGAAGGCCCTGTCGGCAGGCGAGGGCCAGCGGTTCGGGCTGTGCTACCTCGACCTGGACGGCTTCAAGACCATCAACGACAGCCTCGGCCACTCGGCCGGCGACCGGCTGCTCGTGGAGGTCGCCGACCGGCTGCAGTCCTGTGCGACGGCGCCCGGCGAGATGGTCGCCCGGCTCGGCGGCGACGAGTTCGTGGCGCTGACCACCGGACCCGCCACCCAGCGCGAGGTCGACGACCTGGCCGACCGCATCATGAACGCCCTGGTCACCCCGATCAGCATCGACGGCCGTGAACTCATGGTCCGCGGCTCCATCGGCATCGTGGAGGGCCCGGCGGGCGAGCGCACCCCGGCCGAGGTGCTGCGCAGCGCCGACATCACGATGTACCGGGCCAAGTCGGCGGGCGGCAACCGCTTCGAACTGGCCGACCCCGAGGCGGACGCCCGCGCGATCACCCGGCACGGCCTGACCACGGCACTGCCGGCCGCCCTGGACCGGAACGAGTTCTTCATCGAGTACCAGCCGCTGGTCCACCTGGGCGACGGCAGTGTCCGTGGCGCCGAGGCCCTGGTCCGCTGGCTGCACCCGCAGCACGGTGTCCTCGGCCCCGACCGGTTCATCCCGCTCGCCGAACACACCGGTCTCATCGTCCCGTTGGGCCGCTGGGTCCTGGAGGAGTCGATCCGCCAGGCCCGCGAGTGGCGAGAACGCTACGGCGAGCACGACAGCGCCGGCCCGCTGCGGATCAACGTCAACCTCTCCCCGTGCCAGCTCTCCCACCCCGGCCTGGTCCAGGACACGGTGGACATCCTGGAGCGGACCGGGGTGGCCCCCGACGCCCTCTGCCTGGAGGTGACCGAGTCCGCGCTCATCGGCGCCGACGACGACCTCCTCAAACCCCTGCGGCGCCTCGCCGAGATGGGCGTGGACATCGCCCTGGACGACTTCGGCACCGGCTACTCGAACCTCGCGAACCTGCGCCGCCTGCCGGTGAGCATCCTCAAGCTGGACCGCTCCTTCACCCAGAGCATGCAGCAGTTCCCCGCGGACCCGGTCGACCTCAAGATCGTGGAGGGCATCGTCACCCTGGCCCACAGCCTGGACCTCGCGGTCACCGTCGAGGGCGTGGAGACGGGGGCCCAGGCGGAGCAACTCCGGATACTGGGCTGCGACACGGCCCAGGGCTGGTACTACGCCCGCCCGGGCCCACCCGAGAGACTGCACGAGCTCGCACTGGTGGACGCGACGGGCTGACCCGCCCGCGGCACCGGCCGGTCGGTACGGCGCGGGCCGCGGGTGGTTGCTCGCGCAGTTCCCCGCGCCCCTTTCAGGGGCGCCAGGTGCACGCCCCGAAAGGGGCGCGGGGAACTGCGCGACCAGCCCCCACCTGCCCGCACCCGACGACGCTCTGTCACCTCTCCAGCAGCATCCGCTGCAACTCCCGAGCCGCCCGAGGCGGAGCCACGTCGCTCCGGTGCGCCAACGCGATCGTCCGGTGCAACCCCGGCCGAGCCAACGGAGTGACCCGCAACCCCCGTCCCGACCGCGCCGCCACCATCCGAGGCACCACGGCCACCCCCAGCCCCGCCCGCACGAACCCCAGCACCGCGTCCATCTCACCCCCCTCGACAGCAAAACCCGGCTCGAACCCAGCGGAGCGACACGCGGCGACGGTCAGCTCCCGCAGGTCGTAGCCGTGCCGGAACATCACCAGCCGCTCCCCCTCCAGGTCCGCGATCTTCACCCCGCCCCGCCCCCGCCCGGGCACCGTCGCCTCGGGCGAGGACACGACCACCAGGTCCTCCCGCAGCAGCTCCACGGTCGTCAGCGCGGGCGACGCCGGCGGCAGCGGCAGCACGATCAGCGCCAGGTCCAGCGCGCCGCGCGCCAGCTCCCGCACCAGGTCGTGGGAGCCGCTCTCCTCGATCAGCAGCTGGATCCCCGGATACCGGTCGTGGAAGGCCCGCAGCACGTCCGGCAGCAGCCCGGTGCACAGACTGGGCGTCGCCCCCAGCCGCACCCGGCCGCTCCGCAGCTGCGCCAGTTCCTGCACCTCGTGCCGGGCGGTGTCCGCGTCCGCGAGGATCCGCCGGGCCAGCGGCAGCAGCGCCTCGCCCGCGTCGGTCAGCGTGATGTTCCCGCGCGCCCGCAGGAAGAGATCCGCCCCCAGTTCCCGCTCCAGCGCCTTGATCTGCTGGGACAGCGACGGCTGGGCGACATGGACCAGCTCGGCGGCCCGGGTGAAGTGCCGGGTCTCGGCCACGGCGACGAAGTACTGAAGCTGCTGGAACTGCATGGTGACACGATAGCTTCCGGCTATGGAATCAAGCCGGACCATGTCTTGGACCGATCGGGTGGTCCGGCTCTAGCGTCGTCCCCATGGCTCTGGCAACGCGGACGGACCGACGGCCGTCCATGGCGCGCACGATGTGGGACAGCTCCGTCGGCAAGAAGACCGTGATGGCCGTCAGCGGCGTGGTCATGCTGCTGTACCTGGTCGCGCACGTGATCGGAAACCTGAAGATCTTCTTCGGGGCGGGCGAGTTCAACCACTACGCCCACTGGCTGCGCACCGTCGGCGAACCGTTCATGCACTACGAGTGGACGCTCTGGCTCATCCGGATCGTCCTGGTCGTCGCCGTGGTCGCCCACGCCACGTCCGCCTACCAGCTCAGCCGCCGCGACATCAAGGCACGTCCCAGCAAGTACGTGCACAAGAAGCCGCGGGCCTCCTACGCCACCCGCACCATGCGCTGGGGCGGGATCATCCTCGGCCTGTTCATCGTCTGGCACATCCTGGACCTGACCACCGGCACCGTGCACTCGGGCGGCTTCCAGGAGGGCCACCCGTACCAGAACGTCGTGGACACCTTCTCCACCTGGTACGGCGACGTCATCTACATCGTCGCGATGCTCGCGCTCGGCCTGCACGTGCGGCACGGCTTCTGGAGCGCCGCCCAGACCCTCGGCGTCGGCAGCCGCACCCGCGACCGTGCCCTCAAGATCACGGCCGACGTCCTCGCGTTGCTGCTCACGGCCGGCTTCATCGCCGTACCCGTGGGCGTCATGACCGGAGTGGTGAGCTGACATGACCGACTACGTGAACTACCCGACCGGCACGCCCGTCGCCGACGGCAAGGCCCCCGACGGCCCGGTCGCCGAGCGCTGGGACAAGCGCCGTTTCGAGGCCAAGCTGGTCAACCCCGCCAACCGGCGCAAGCACACCGTGATCGTCGTCGGCACCGGCCTGGCAGGCGGCTCCGCCGGGGCCACCCTCGCCGAACAGGGCTACCACGTCGTCCAGTTCTGCTACCAGGACTCGCCGCGCCGCGCCCACTCGATCGCCGCGCAGGGCGGGATCAACGCGGCGAAGAACTACCGCAACGACGGCGACTCCGTCCACCGGCTGTTCTACGACACCGTCAAGGGCGGCGACTTCCGGGCGCGGGAGTCGAACGTGCACCGCCTCGCCCAGATCTCCGTCGAGATCATCGACCAGTGCGTGGCGCAGGGCGTGCCGTTCGCCCGCGAGTACGGCGGCCTGCTCGACACCCGGTCCTTCGGCGGCGTGCAGGTGTCCCGCACCTTCTACGCCCGCGGCCAGACGGGCCAGCAGCTGCTGCTCGGCGCCTACCAGGCGTTGAGCCGGCAGATCGCCGCCGGGAACGTGGAGATGCACCCGCGCACCGAGATGCTCGACGTGATCGTCGTCGACGGACGGGCGCGCGGGATCGTGGCCCGGGACCTGATCACGGGCAGGATCGACACGTACTTCGCCGACGCCGTCGTGCTGGCGAGCGGTGGTTACGGCAACGTCTTCTACCTGTCGACGAACGCCATGAACTCCAACGCCACCGCGGTCTGGCGGGCGCACCGGCGCGGCGCCTGGTTCGCCAACCCGTGCTTCACCCAGATCCACCCCACCTGCATCCCGCGCACCGGCGACCACCAGTCCAAGCTCACCCTGATGAGCGAGTCGCTGCGCAACGACGGCCGGATCTGGGTCCCGAAGGCGAAGGGCGACACCCGGCCCGCGAACCAGATCCCCGAAGGCGAGCGCGACTACTACCTGGAGCGCATCTACCCGTCCTTCGGCAACCTGGTCCCGCGCGACATCGCCTCCCGCGCCGCGAAGAACGTCTGCGACGAGGGGCGGGGCGTCGGCCCCGGCGGGCAGGGTGTCTACCTGGACTTCGCCGACGCGATCAGTCGGATGGGGCGCAAGGCCGTCGAGGCGAAGTACGGCAACCTCTTCGACATGTACCAGCGGATCACGGACGAGGATCCGTACGAGGTGCCCATGCGGATCTATCCCGCCGTGCACTACACGATGGGCGGGCTCTGGGTCGACTACGACCTCCAGACCACCGTCCCCGGCCTGTTCGCGGTCGGCGAGGCCAACTTCTCCGACCACGGCGCCAACCGGCTCGGTGCCAGCGCGCTGATGCAGGGCCTGGCCGACGGCTACTTCGTGCTCCCGGCCACCATCAACGACTACCTCGCCCGCAACCCCCACCAGGACGCGGTGACCGACGAACACCCCGCCGTCCAGGAGGTGCTGGCCGAGACCGAGGACCGGCTGAACCTGCTGCTGTCCGTCGACGGCGACCGTACGCCGGACTCCTTCCACCGCGAACTCGGCGAGCTGATGTGGGAGTTCTGCGGCATGGCCCGCACGGACGCCGGTCTGCGCAAGGCACTTGAGCGGATCCCGCAGATCCGGGAGGAGTTCTGGCGGCGGATCAAGGTACCGGGGACCGGCGAGGAGTTCAACCAGTCCCTGGAGAAGGCCAACCGCATCGTCGACTACCTGGAACTGGCCGAGCTGATGTGCCTCGACGCGCTGCACCGCGCCGAGTCCTGCGGCGGCCACTTCCGGGAGGAGTCCCAGACGCCGGACGGCGAGGCCGCCCGCCGGGACGACGAGTTCGCCTACGCGGCGGCCTGGGAGTTCACCAATACCGGGGACGCCCCGGTGCTGCACAAGGAAGACCTGGTCTTCGAGTACGTCCACCCCACCCAGCGGAGCTACGCATGAAGCTCACCCTGCGCGTCTGGCGGCAGCGGAACGCCGACGCCGACGGAGCGATGTCCACGTACGAGGTGGACGGCATCTCGTCGGACATGTCGTTCCTCGAAATGCTCGACACCCTCAACGAGGAACTCATCCTGCGCGGCGAGGACCCGGTCGCCTTCGACCACGACTGCCGCGAGGGCATCTGCGGCGCGTGCTCCCTGGTGATCAACGGGGACGCGCACGGGCCGGAGCGGACCACGACGTGCCAGTTGCACATGCGGTCCTTCCAGGACGGCGACACGATCGACATCGAGCCGTGGCGGGCGTCCGCGTTCCCGGTGATCAAGGATCTGGTGGTGGACCGGTCGGCGTTCGACCGGATCATCCAGGCCGGCGGGTACATCACCGCGCCGACCGGGGCGGCGCCGGAGGCCCACGCCACGGCGGTGCCGAAGGCCGACGCCGACTTCGCGTTCGAACACGCGGAGTGCATCGGGTGCGGGGCGTGTGTCGCGGCCTGCCCGAACGGGGCGGCGATGCTGTTCACGTCCGCCAAGGTGAACCACCTGAACGTGCTGCCGCAGGGGGCGCCCGAGCGGGAGACGCGGGTGCTGGACATGGTGGGGCAGATGGACGCGGAGGGGTTCGGGGGGTGCACGCTGACGGGGGAATGTGCGACGGCCTGCCCGAAGGGGATTCCGCTGGTGTCGATCACCAGTATGAACAAGGAGTGGTTGCGGGCTGCCCGCAAGGCGGGGAAGCGGTAGCACCGTTGCGGGGTGCGGGTGCGATGTGGCTGGTCGCGCGGTTCCCCGCGCCCCTGACGGGGCGCTGTCCTTCGGGGCGTTGAAAATTCACAGTCGTTCGCCGGGAAGCGCGGACGGGCGGGGTCGGGGAGTGGTGCTCACCGGCCCCGTCTCGCGTTCTTTACGGCCGTTTGATCACGGTAGCGTTACCCTCAGGCGTCTGTGAGTGACCGGAAAGGGGGCGACCCCCGGCATTCAGCAGTCGCACATCCACGGGTCCCGCGCATGTCACGCCGAGTCCAGCCTGCCACGGAAGAAAGCAGGTGCAGATTTCCTCAGCTTCCGCTCGGCGCAGGAGACCTCCATGACCGCCATGCCCGCCTCACCCCCCGCTCTCGCCGCCCCAGCCGGGGACTCCGGCTATCTGGTGCAGCTCGCCCGTGACGAGGACGACGTCCGGGCCGCACAGCGGCTGCGCTACCAGGTGTTCGCCGGAGAGATGGGAGCCCGGCTCGACGGGCCGGAGCCGGGACTGGACGTGGACGCCTTCGACGCGTACTGCGACCACCTCCTCATCCGCGAGGCCCTCACCGGCGAGGTCGTCGGCACCTACCGGCTCCTCCCGCCGGAGCGTGCCGCGGTCGCAGGCCGCCTCTACTCCGAGGGCGAGTTCGACCTGAGCACGCTCGCCCCCATCCGCTCCGGCCTCGTCGAGGTCGGCCGCTCCTGCGTGCACCCCGCCCACCGCGACGGTGCCGTCATCGGCCTGATCTGGGCCGGCATAGCCCGCTACATGGTCGACCGCGGCCACGAGTGGCTGGCCGGCTGCTGCTCCGTCCCGCTCGCCGACGGCGGCGCCCTCGCCGCCGCCACCTGGGACCGGGTGCAGGCCAAGCACCTCGCACCGGAGGAGTTCCGGGTACGGCCCCTGAACCCCTGGGTCCCCACCGTGCCGGCCGCCGAGGGCCGTACCGAGCTGCCCGCCCTGCTGCGCGGTTACATCCGCCTCGGCGCCTGGGTGTGCGGCGAGCCCGCGCACGACCCGGACTTCGGGGTCGCCGACATGTACGTGCTGCTGTCGATGCGCCGTGTCAACGCGCGCTACCTGCGGCACTTCCTCTCGCTCGTCCCGGCCTGATGAGCGTCTGGCTGCCCAGCGCGCCCTGCACCCCGGGCGCGTGCGTGGAGCGCGTGGGGTCCCTGACGACCCTGCCCCGGGCCGTACTGCGGTTCGCCGCGGTCGTGGTCATGATGCTCGTCGCCATCTCGATTGTCGCGCTCGGCTGGGGGTCCCCCCGCTTGCGGGGGAGGATCCCCACCGAGTGGGTGCGCCGGTTCTCCCGGACGCTCGTCCGGGCGGCCGGGGTCCGGGTCCGGATCACCGGGAGTGCTCCGGGCACCGGCGGGGTGCTCCTTGTCGCCAACCACATCTCCTGGATGGACATCCCGCTGCTGGCCGCCGTACGGCCGGCGCGGATGCTCGCCAAGAAGGAGATCCGCGAGTGGCCGGTGGCCGGCGCGCTGGTGGCCGGGGCCGGGGCGCTGTTCATCGACCGGGACCGGCTGCGGGCGCTGCCGGACACGGTCGGCCGGATCGCGGGAGCGCTGCGCGAGGGCGCCGCGGTGGTCGCCTTCCCGGAGGGCAGCACCTGGTGCGGCCGGGCCCAGGGACGGTTCCGGCGGGCCGTGTTCCAGGCCGCGCTGGACGCCGGCGCGCCCGTGCAGCCGGTGCGGCTGCACTACCGGCTGGAAGCGGGAACGGCCAGCACCGTGCCCGCCTATGTCGGCGCGGACACGCTGCTGGCCTCCCTCTGGCGAGTGGTGTCGACCCGCGGCCTGGTGGCCGAGGTGGACATACGGCCGCTGATAGCGGCCGGCAGCCACCCGGACCGTCGTACCCTCGCCCGCGCCGCCCAGCCGGTGACCCACGAGCCGGCCTGGACGCACGCGGCTCTGGTGAACCCCGAGCGGGCTTCTCAGTGGTCGGTCTCCAAGTGGAGTTTGAGCAAGTCGACGCCGTAGTCGCCGCCGTTGGGCGTGCGGATGATGGTGTGGATGTGCTGCTGGGTGGGCGTGCCGCTCGGGCCGCCCATGCCACCGCCGCCCGGCCCGCCGGAGGGCATACCGCCGGTGGGCTGCCCGGTCATCTGGCCGGTGGGCTGCCCCGAGGGCTGCCCGCCGCCGGTGCCGGTCTTCGTGCCGTAGGCGAGCGGCGACTGGGCGTCGTACTCGATGAGGACGACCGGGCTGTGCACCCGGTAGTAGAAGGCCGAGGTGTCCTTGGTCTTGCCGAGCCAGTAGAAGTACGTCTGGTCCAGGTGCTTCTCCACCTCCGTCATCCTCACCCCGGCGTGGCCGTCGTCCATGTAACCGACGTACACGCGGACCAGGTCGAGGAGCTTGTCTTGCTGCGCGGAGGTGAGCTCGGAGCCGGGCAGGCCCTGGTAGGCCAGCTTGAGGTTGTCGGAGCCGGCGCCCGCCTTCATGTCGGTGCCGGACTTGCTCACCTTCGAGTCGATCACCTTGGCGCGCTGGGCCGAGGTGAGGGAGCGGATCAGGGCCAGACCGGCCTTGGTCTCCGGCTTGAAGAGGGTGATCTTCTCGCCCTGGTAGGTGGCCGAGGTCGGCTCGGAGCCCATGAAGGTCGGCGTCATCACGACCTGGTCGCCGAGCACGAAGTAGTTGATCGCCACGTGGTGGCCCTCGTACTGGAAGCCCCACGGCTTGCTCGTCGACGGGGTGCCCATGAAGGTGAAGAAGTAGGCGCCCTCGGTGAGCGTCTCCCGGTTGCCGCCGTTGTAGTCGCCCAGGAACTGGTTGAGCTTCATGATGTTCCGGGTCTGGGCGAGGCCCTTCGCGGACAGTGCCGAGCCGAGCAGCGCGAAACCCGACTCCCGCTTCTTGTCCGTGATGTCGCCCATCCGGACGCCCTTGCGCTCGTACCCGTCGACGTTGCTCCAGGCCAGCCACTCGTCGTCGGCCACGTCGAAGGTGCAGGACTTGCGTTCCTTGGAGCTGAGGCCGTCCAGGAACGCCTGCGCCGCCTTGACGACCTTGTCCGTGGAGACGCCGGTCGAGTGGACCGAGTACAGGTCGTCGACGACCTTGCCGTCCGTGGTGAGGCCGGTGAAGTCCTTGTACTTGACCTCGGACTGGCCGGGGCCCATGCCGCCGGCTCCGCCGGGGCCGCCCGAGGGCATGCCGCCGCTCGGGGCTCCCGAGGATGAACTCGACGCGTTCGAGGAGCCGTCGGAGCAGCCGGTCATGGTCGCCAGCGCGGCGACGCCGCCGGCGAGCAGCGCCTTGTTCATGAACCAGCGGCGGCTGCGTTCGGCTTCGGGGGTGCGGGGGTGGTGTCCGTGCATGCGCCCACGGTTCCGGGGCAACCTGAAGCGTTCCTGAAGACCGTCAGCGCAGGGCACGGGACAGATAGGGCGCGGTGACGCTGCCGCCGGCCCGGGCGACCTCGGCCGGCGGGCCCGCCGCGACGATCCGGCCGCCCCGGTCCCCGCCGCCCGGCCCCAGGTCGATCACCCAGTCGGCGTCCGCCACCACCGTCATGTCGTGCTCGACCACCACGACCGTGTGCCCGGCGTCGACCAGCCCGTGCAACTGCCGCATCAGCACCTCGACATCGGCCGGATGCAGTCCCGTCGTCGGCTCGTCGAGAAGGTAGAGGGTGTGGCCGCGCCGCCCGCGCTGCAACTCACCGGCCAGTTTGATGCGCTGGGCCTCGCCGCCGGACAACTCCGTGGCGGGCTGCCCGAGTCGCAGATAGCCGAGGCCCACGTCGAGCAGTGTCGCCAGGCTGCGCGCGGCGGCCGGGGTGTCCGCGAAGAACTCCGCCGCGCCCGCCACGGTCAGGTCCAGCACCTCGGCGATGTTCCGCCCCCGGTACGTGACGTGGAGGGTCTCCGGGTTGTAGCGGGCCCCGCCGCAGTCCGGGCACGGCGCGTAGGTGCTCGGCAGGAACAGCAGCTCCACGCTGACGAACCCCTCGCCCTGGCAGGTCTCGCAGCGGCCCCCGGCCACGTTGAAGGAGAACCGCCCGACGCCGTAACCGCGCGCCCGCGCCTGCCCGGTGTCCGCGAACACCTTCCGTACGACGTCGAACAGGCCGGTGTAGGTGGCCAGGTTGGACCGCGGGGTGCGGCCGATCGGCTTCTGGTCGACGGAGACCAGACGGCCGACCTCGGCCGGTTCCCCGGTGATCTCGCCGATCAGCGTCGACTTGCCGGAGCCGGACACCCCGGTGACGGCGGTGAGGACGCCGAGCGGGAACTCGGCGGTGACCGCGCGCAGGTTGTGCCGGGTCACCGGGCCGACCGTCAGCAGGCCCCTGGCGGGCCGCGGTGCGCGTGCCGGGGCGGGATCCCGCGCGAACAGGTAGCGGGCGGTGGCGGACTCCGCGACCCCGGCCAGCTCCGCGACCGGTCCGCTGTGCAGCACCTCGCCGCCGTGCTCGCCGGCCCGCGGACCCACGTCCACCAGCCAGTCGGCGCCGCGCACCACGTCCAGGTGGTGCTCCACCACGAACACCGAGTTCCCGGCCGCCTTCAGCCGCGCCAGCACGGTGAGCAGCGCCTCGGTGTCCGCCGGGTGCAGCCCTGCCGACGGCTCGTCCAGGACGTAGACGACACCGAAGAGCCCGGACCGCAACTGGGTGGCCAGGCGCAGGCGTTGCAGCTCGCCCGCGGAGAGGGTGGGCGTCGACCGGTCGAGGCTGAGATAGCCGAGGCCAAGCTCGGCGACGGGGTCGATACGGGAGACGAGGTCCGCGGTGAGCACCCGCACGGTCTCCGACCCGCTCCGGCCGGCGGCGTCGCCCAGCAGCCCGGCCAGCTCGGTCAGCGGCAGCGCGACGAGATCGGCGATCGTACGGCCGGCGAACGTGACCGCGAGGGCCTCGGGCCGCAGCCTGCCGCCGCCGCACAGCGGGCAGGGCGCACTGGTCAGGAACCGCTCCGCCTTCGCCCGCAGCGCGGGGCTCTTGGAGTCCGAGAAGGTCTTCAGCACATACCGGCGGGCGCTCATGTACGTGCCCTGGTAGGGCCGTTGGATGCGGTCGGCATCCCGGACCGGGTGCACGGTGACCACCGGCTGCTCGTCCGTGAAGAGGATCCACTCGCGCTGCCCGGCGGGCAGGTCGCGCCACGGCCGGTCGACGTCGTGGCCGAGCGCGTCCAGGATGTCCCGCAGGTTCTTGCCCTGCCAGGCACCCGGCCAGGCGGCGATCGCGCCCTCGCGGACCGACAGCGACGGGTTGGGGACCAGGGACTCCTCGGTCGTCCGGTGCACCCGGCCAAGGCCGTGGCACTCGGGGCACGCGCCCGCCGCCGTGTTGGGCGAGAACGCGTCGGAATCGAGCCGCCCGGCGCCCGGCGGATAGTCCCCGGCACGCGAGAACAGCATGCGCAGGGAGTTCGAGAGGCTGGTGACGGTGCCGACCGAGGAGCGGGAGGTGGGGGCCGAGCGGCGCTGCTGCAGCGACACCGCCGGCGGCAGCCCGCTGATCTCCGCGACCTTCGGCGCCCCCACCTGGTGGATCAGCCGGCGCGCGTACGGCGCGACCGACTCGAAGTAGCGCCGCTGGGCCTCGGCGTAGATCGTGCCGAACGCCAGGGACGACTTCCCCGAGCCGGACACACCGGTGAAGACGGCCAGCACGTCCCGGGGGATGTCCACGTCGACGCCCTTGAGGTTGTGCTCACGGGCGCCGCGCACCCGGACGTACGGGTCATGGGGGCTGTGCATCGGACGGACACTCCGTGACGGGCGGCTCGCGGGGCAGGGACAAACCCCGCGATCCTAGCCCTCGCGGTCGCTCGCTACTGCGGAGGGTTGCCCTGCCTCCGCTCGCGTTCGATGTAGTCGTCGGCCTGCTTCTGGGCCATGTCGACCTGGGACTGGTACTTGTTCCCGGTCCGCTGGTCGATCATGTCGCCGCCCTTTTGGACGCCCTGTTTGGCCTGGTCCTCGTGGCCCTTCAGCATCCCCTTGAGCTTGTCCAGCATGGACATGGCAGCCCTCCTCGCTGGTTGCGGCTTCCACCCCCAGCGTCACCGGCCGGGGCGCCGTCCGCATCTCGGCGGCCGTCCCCGTGCGGGCCCGGCGTGCCTGTGCGAGCTTGGAAGACGCGGATTTCCGCCCTTCGCGGAGCCCTCCGGAGAGGCTCTCGCGCAGCCGCCCCGCGGAGCCGCCCCATACAGCTGTCCGCAGAAAGGCCCGGCCCCATGAGCACTTCCGGTTTCGGATTCGGACGCAGTCCCTTCGAAGAGTTCGACGAGCTGATGTCCCGCTTCTTCGGCGGCTCGGGGGCAGGTGCCCAGCCCCGCCGCGCGCAGCGCGTCGACATCGGCAGCCTGCTGTCCGAGCGGGCCCGGGAGCTGGTCGCCGAGGCCCGCGACCTCGCCGCCGTCGAGGGCAGCGACGAACTGGACGCCCGGCATCTGCTGGCCGCCGCCACCGGCCTCGACTCCACCCGGCGGCTGCTCACCGAGGCGGGCGCCGACCCCGACCAGCTCCGGGCGCGGCTCACCGCGGGGCACGGCGGCGGCGCGAAGGCCGAGCCCACCGCGCTCACCCCGGCCGCGAAACGCGCCCTCCTGGACGCCTACCAGATCTCCCGCGCCGAGGGCGCCTCCTACATCGGCCCCGAGCACCTGCTGCGCGCGCTCGCCGCCAACCCCGAGTCGGCGGCCGGCCGGGCGCTCGGCGAGAGCGGCTGGGAACCGACCCGGATGCCGTCCGAGGGTGCGGCGGAGCGCAAGAAGCCCAGCACCACGCCGACCGTCGACGAGTACGGCCGCGACCTCACCGAGGACGCCAGGGCCGGGCGCCTGGACCCGGTGATCGGGCGGGACGAGGAGGTCGAGCAGACCATCGAGGTGCTCTCCCGGCGCAGCAAGAACAACCCGGTCCTCATCGGTGACCCGGGTGTCGGCAAGACCGCCATCGTGGAGGGCATCGCACAGCGGATCGTCGCCGGGGAGGTGCCCAAGACCCTCGAGGGCAAGCGGCTGGTCTCGCTGGACCTGGCCGGGATGGTGGCCGGCACCAAGTACCGGGGCGAGTTCGAGGAACGGCTGAAGAAGCTGCTCGACGAGGTCCGCGAGCACGGCAACGAACTCGTCCTGTTCCTCGACGAGTTGCACACGGTCGTGGGCGCCGGCGGCGGCGGGGACGGCTCCCTCGACGCGGGCAACATCCTCAAACCCGCCCTCGCCCGCGGCGAGTTGCATCTCATCGGCGCGACCACCGTCGACGAGTACCGCAAGCACATCGAGAAGGACGCGGCCCTGGAACGCCGGTTCGCGCCCATCCTGGTCGGCGAGCCCACCGTCGACGACACCATCGAGATCCTGCGCGGCCTGCGCGACCGCTACGAGGCCCACCACCAGGTCCGCATCACCGACGAGGCGGTGGTCGCGGCGGCCGAGCTGTCCGACCGGTACATCACCTCCCGGTTCCTGCCCGACAAGGCGATCGACCTGATGGACCAGGCGGCGGCCCGGGTCCGGCTGCGCTCGAAGACCCCGCCCACCGACACCCGTGACATCGAGGACCGGGTCGCCGCCCTGAACCGGGAGAAGGACCAGGCCGTCGCCGACGAGGAGTACGAGCGCGCCAAGGAGCTCCGCGACCGCATCAAGGCGACCGAGGCCGAGCTGGAACAGGCCGGCACCGCGGAGGAACACGCGCCCAAGGTCACCGCCGAGGACATCGCCGAGGTCGTCTCCCGCACCACCGGCATCCCGGTCGCCGAGCTCACCGAGGAGGAGCGGGAGCGGCTGATGAAGCTGGAGGAGCACCTGCACGAGCGGGTCGTCGGCCAGGACGAGGCGATCACCGCCGTCGCCCGCGCGGTCCGCCGCGCCCGCGCCGGCATGAGCGATCCCAACCGGCCCGTCGGCAGCTTCCTCTTCCTCGGCCCGACCGGCGTCGGCAAGACCGAACTGGCCCGCGCCCTGGCCGCGGCCCTCTTCGGCGACGAATCCCGGATGATCCGCCTCGACATGAGCGAGTTCCAGGAGCGCCACACGGTCTCCCGGCTGGTGGGCGCCCCGCCCGGATACGTCGGCCACGAGGAGGCCGGCCAGCTCACCGAGGCGGTGCGCAGGCAGCCGTACGCCGTGCTCCTCCTCGACGAGGTGGAGAAGGCGCACCCGGACGTCTTCAACACCCTGCTCCAGCTCCTCGACGACGGCCGCCTCACCGACGCCCAGGGCCGTACCGTCGACTTCAAGAACACCGTCGTCATCATGACGTCGAACATCGGCGCCGACCGCATCCTGGCCGCCGGCACGGAGGACTACACCAAGGTCCGCGAGGCGGTCATGCCGGCCCTCCAGCAGCACTTCCGGCCCGAGTTCCTCAACCGCATCGACGAGATCATCGTCTTCCGCGGCCTGGACCGCACCCAGCTGCGCGAGATCGTCGACCTGCTCCTCGAACACACCCGGAGCCGGCTGCGCGCGCAGGACGTCTCGCTCGAAGTCACCGACTCGGCAGCCGTGCTGCTCGCCAACCTCGGCCACGAACCGGACTTCGGCGCCCGTCCGCTGCGCCGCACCATCCAGCGCGAGGTCGACGACCGCCTCGCCGACCTGCTGCTCTCCGGCCAGCTGGTGGCGGGCGAGCGGGCGGTGGTGGACGCGGAGCACGGCGAGATCGTGATCCGCTCCGACAAGCCCGCGACGGTCTAGACGGTCCGGACGACCGCTGGCCGCACGATCGAAGCCAGCCGCCGGTAGGAGTCCAGCAGGGCCGTCCGGTCGTAGGTGCTGGTCGTGACCAGCACCTCGTCGGCGGCCGTCTCCTTCAGGACCGTCTCCAGCTCGTCGGCCACCTGCTCCGCGGTGCCGGCGAGGTGGCCGGTGAGGCCGGACTCGTAGAACCCGCGTTCCTTCGCGGTCATGGGCCGGGCCTCGACGGACTCGGCCGGTGGGAGGGGCGGGAAGGAGCCGTGGGTGCGGGAGTACGCCATCGACCACGCCTCCGGGACGAGCAGCCTTCGGGCCGCCTCGGGGGTGTCGGCGACGGCGACCGTCCCGGAGATCACGACATACGGCTCGGTCGCCCATGGGGAGGGCCGGAAGCGGTCGCGGTAGTGGTCGATGCCGCGCCGCATCCTCTCCCGGTTGCGCAGGTCGCCGATGACCATCGGCAGCCCGGCCTGTGCCGCGATGTCGGCGCCCTCGCCCATCGCCAGCACGAACGGCGGCACGCGCAGCCCCTCCGCCGGGCGGGCCCGCACCCCGGTCGGCGAGGTCCCCTCGAACCAGCCGAGCAGCTCGCCGAGCTGTGCCGCGAAGTCCTCGGCGTCCTCCCGGTCCCGGCCCAGGGCCTTGCGCACCCCGCCGGTGAAACCCACCGACCGGCCCAGGCCCATGTCGATCCGCCCCGGGTACAGCGACTCCAGCACGCCGAACTGTTCGGCCACGACGAGGGTTTGGTGGTTCGGCAGCATCACGCCGCCGGTCCCGACCCGGATGGTCCGGGTCGCGGCGGCCACGGCGGCGGCCAGCACGGTCGGCGCGGAACCGGCGACCCCGGGCACACCGTGGTGCTCCGACACCCAGAAGCGGTGGTAGCCCAGCGCCTCCACCTCCCGCGCCAGTGCCACGGTGTCCCGCAGCGCCTCGGCGGGCGAGTGGCCCTCCCGGGTGCGGGAGCGGTCGAGGACGGAGAACCGGGTCCGGGCGGTCAGTGCGTTCACAGCGGGTTCAACACCGGGGCGGCCACAGGATTCCCGCCGGGGCTCAGTCCCCGGGGCGCAGCAGCCCGCGCTCGTAGGCCCTGACCAGGTGCTGCGGGACCAGGTGCCGGACGCCGTCGACCGTCACCGGTACGAGCGGCGGGGTGGTCGCCTTCCAGCGGGCGCGGCGGTGGCGGGTGTTGCTGCGGGACATCCTGCGTTTGGGGACGGCCATGGAGCTTCTCCTCGGTGCTGTGGCGGGCAGACACCGGGACGCTATATGAAAATGGATCCCATGAGCAATTGATAGGGTGGCCGGGTGACCGAGAGCAGCAAGCGTCCGATCGCCGTGTTCGACATCGACAACACCCTCGCCGACACCGCGCACCGGCAGCGGTTCCTGGAGGGCAAACCCCGGGACTGGGACGCGTTCTTCGCGGCGGCGCCGCACGATCCGCCGATCGCCGAGGGGGTCGCGCTGGCCGTGGCGACCGCCGAGGAGTGCGACATCGTCTATCTCACGGGGCGGCCCGAGCGCTGCCGGCGCTCCACGCTGGACTGGCTCGCCGCGCACGGGCTGCCCGAGGGGCGCGTGCACATGCGGCGCAACGCCGACCGCAGGCCGGCCCGGCAGACCAAGCTGGAGATCCTGCGGCGGCTCGCCGAAGGGCGTTCGGTCCGCGTCCTGGTCGATGACGACGAGCTGGTGTGCGACGCCGCCGAACGGGCCGGTTTCACCGTCGTACGGGCCCGCTGGGCCGACCGCTCGGTCGCGCTGGAGCAGGCCCAGGAGGGCGAGGGGCGGACCTGACGGTATGGCGTCAGTCCTCTTCGTCGATGCGGAAGCCCACCTTCAGGCCCACCTGGTAGTGCTCGATCTGCCCGTTCTCGATCTGGCCCCTGACCTGCGTCACCTCGAACCAGTCCAGGTTGCGCAGAGTCTGGTTGGCGCGCGCGACACCGTTGCGGATGGCCTGGTCGATGCCCTCGTGCGAGGTGCCGACGATCTCGGTGACCCGGTAGGTGTGGTTCGTCATCGGGAAGCTCCTCTCGTCGTCACTCCACGGTGCCGCATCCGGAAGCGGAGCGCGAGGCGTCGGTTCCGAAACGCAGACAGGTCTTGACCCTCCGTATTGGTCCATACCAAAATCCCGTACACCCGTACGAGCCCCGGTGCTCGTTCCCCCACGTCGGGCCTCTTCGCCTGTCCGCCAGACAGAACAGGAACCCTCGTGAGACATCGCCGCCCACTTGCCCTCGTCTGTGTGTCCGCCGCCCTGCTGAGCGCCTGTGGAGTCCTGCCGGGCGAAGGGGGCGGGCGCCACACGGTCACGGTCTGGCTGATGCGGAACAGCGCCTCGGCGGACTTCCTGCACCGGTTCACCGCGGACTTCGAGCGCACCCACAAGGACATCCGCCTGGACATCCGCATCCAGGACTGGACCGGCATCGTGGACAAGGTGCAGGCGGCCCTGAAGAGCGACTCCGCCGACGCGCCCGACGTCATCGAGGTCGGCAACACCCAGGTCCCGCAGTACGTCGAGGACGGCCGGCTCACCGACCTCACCCTGGAGTCGATGCGCGACTGGGGCAAGGAGCACTGGCTGCCCGGCCTCGCCGAGCCCGGCCGGGACGACTCCCGCCAGTACGGCATCCCCTGGTACGCCGCCAACCGGGTCGTCATCTACCGCAAGGACCTCTTCGAGAAGGCCGGGATCACCTCCCCGCCGAAGACCCGCGAGGAGTGGCTGACCGACACCGGGAAGCTCAACTCCGGCGGCGACCAGGGGATCTACCTCGCCGGACAGGACTGGTACACCCTCTCCGGGTTCATCTGGGACGAGGGCGGCGACCTCGCCCGGGAGTCGGACGCGGACTGGAAGGGCGCCCTCGACAGCCCGGCCGCGCTGCGCGGGATGGACTTCTACCGGCAACTCCAGGCCCTCGGCAGGGGACCCGTCGACGCCGACGAGGAACACCCGCCCCAGGCCCAGGTGTTCGCGGGCGGACAGGTCGCGCAGATCGTCGCGGTGCCCGGCCTCGCCCAGTCCGTCGTGCAGGAGAATCCCGAACTGAAGGACGAGATCGGCTACTTCCCGGTGCCGGGGCTCACCGCCGACCACCCCGGTGCCGTCTTCACCGGAGGCTCCGACCTCGTCGTACCGCAGAACACCGACCGGCCCTACGACGCGACGGCCGTCGTCGGCGCGCTGACCGGCGCCAAGTGGGACACCGACCTGGCCCGCACCATGAACTACGTGCCCAACAAGACCACGCTGGCGGGCGCGGTGGCCGGGGAGGAGGGGGTCGCCGCCATGGCGGCGGGTGCCGCACGGGGACGGGCGACCCCCCACACCCCGGACTGGCCGGCGGTGGAGGCCGAAAACCCGATCAAGACCTACATGACCAAGGTGCTCCGCGGAGCGGACCCCGAGACCGAGGCCCGCCGCGCCTCCCGACAGATCACCGACCTACTCGCACCGGACTTCGGGTGAGCGTCCGCGCCCCGAAAGGGGCGCGGGGAACTGCGCGACCGGCCACGACGGCGCCGCGGACGTTCGACGGCGTGGCAGCGCCCCGAAAGGGGCGCGGGGAACTGCGCTACCAGCCACGTCGGCGCCGCAGACGACCGACGACGTGGCGCGGCCCCCCGGCGGAGCGCCCGGCGGACTACTCAGCGCGCCACGCTCAGCGACAGCGCAAAGCGCCCCTCCGCGTCGGTCCACCAATCGGTCAGCTCCAGCCCCGCGGCGGCCAGTTCGGCGGTCACCCCGTCCCGCCGGAACTTCGCCGACACCTCGGTCCGCAGCTCCTCGCCCGCCGCGAAGTCCACGGCCAGATCGAGCGCCGGCACCTTCACGGTCTGCGCCACCCGGGAGCGCAGCCGCATCTCGATCCACTCGTTCTCCGCGTCCCACAGGGCGACATGGTCGAAGGCGTCCGGGTCGAAGTCGGCGTCCAGCTCCCGGTCCACCACGGCGAGGACGTTCTTGTTGAACTCGGCCGTCACCCCGGCCGCGTCGTCGTACGCCCGGACCAGCACCCCCTCGTCCTTGACCAGGTCGGTGCCGAGCAGCAGCGCGTCGCCCGGCGCGAGCCGCCGCCGCACCGAGGCCAGGAACTCCGCCCGCTCGGCGGGCAGCAGGTTGCCGATCGTGCCGCCGAGGAACACCAGCAGCCGCGGGCCCGGCGTCTCGGGCAGTTCGAGGCGGCCGGTGAAGTCGGCGATCAGGGCGTGCACGGTCAGCCCCGGCCGCTCCGCGACGAGCGCCTCCCCGGCCTGCGCGAGCGCACTCTCGCTGACGTCGACCGGGACGTACACCTCGATGCCGGTGAGCGCGTCGATGAGCAGGCGGGTCTTCTCGGAGGAGCCCGAGCCCAGCTCCACCAGCGTGCGGGCACCGCTCGCGGCGGCGATCTCGCCGGACCGGGTGCGCAGGATCTCCCGCTCGGCCCGGGTCGGGTAGTACTCGGGCAGCTCGGTGATCCGCTCGAACAGCTCGCTGCCCCGGGCGTCGTAGAACCACTTCGGCGGCAGCGTCTTGGGCGTTGCGGTGAGGCCGGTCAGGACATCGGCGCGCAGCGCGGCGTCCGTCGCGTCCTCGGGAAGGGTGCGGGTGACACGGAAGGGACTCACGTACAAGGCTCCTTAGGTGGTACCGATGCCAGGCCCTCGACCGGGTTCTCGACCGGGTCCTCGACGGGCGTGAGAGCGACGCCCGCGCGGCTCGCGGTGAGCAGCGTGCGGTCGGGGACCTCCTGCCAGCGCGGGTCGTCGTCGTACGGCTCGGAGGCGACGACGGTGCGCAGGCCGGGTTCCACGAGGTAGTGGAGGCTGTCGCCCCAGGTGGTGGCGGTGATGGTCTCGCCGTCGGTGAGGAGGAGGTTCAGCCGGGCCGCGGGCGCCGCCTCGGCCACCTGCTGAACCGTTTCGGCAAGGGCCGGGCCCGGCTCCGTGCCCGACCGCAGCCGGTGCAGGGCCAGCGCCCAGACGAACGCCGAGTCGGTGCGGGCCTCCATCGACAGCAGGTCGGCCGGGGGCAGCAGCGGGACCAGGGGCGCCATGGACCCCGGCCAGCCCGGGATCGCCCCGTTGTGGCTGAACAGCCAGCGGCCCGCGGCGAACGGCGCCGCCGCGGCCTCCCCGTCCGCGCCCGCCAGGGTCGCGTCCCGTACGGCGGCCAGCAGCGCGCCGGTGCGCACGACCCGGGCCAGGTCGGCGAAGGACGGGTCCGCCCAGATCGGCCCGGCCCGCCGGTAGCGGGCCGGCTGCGGATCGCCCGGTGCGTACCAGCCGACCCCGAAGCCGTCCGCGTTGACCGTCCCGTACCGCTGGTGCCGGGGCGCCCACGACTGCCGGTAGAGGGAGTGCTCGGGCTCCACGAGGAGCCGGCCGAGCGGCTCCTCGGGTCCCAGGCAGGCGAGGTGACGGCACATCAGGCGGTCTCCGCGTCACGGGCGGTGCGGAAGCCGGAGAAGATCTGCCGCCGGATCGGGTAGTCCCAGTTGCGGAACGTGCCCCGGCAGGCCACCTGGTCCACGGCGAACGAACCACCGCGCAGCACCTTGTACTCGGGGCCGAAGAACACCTCCGAGTACTCCTTGTACGGGAAGGCGGTGAAGCCCGGGTACGGCTCGAAGTCGCTGGCCGTCCACTCCCACACGTCACCGATCAACTGCCGTACGCCGAGCGGTGACTCGCCGTCCGGGTAGCTGCCGGCCGGGGCCGGGCGCAGGTGCCGCTGGCCCAGGTTGGCGTGGTTCGGCGCCGGGTCGGCGTCGCCCCACGGATAGCGCCGGGACCGGTCCTCGCCCGGGTGGTGCCGGGCGGCCTTCTCCCACTCGGCCTCGGTGGGCAGCCGGCGCCCGGCCCAGCGGGCGTAGGCGTCCGCCTCGTACCAGGACACGTGCAGCACCGGCTCCTCGGGCGGTACGACCTCGGTGACCCCGAACCGGCGGCGCAGCCACTGGCGGCCCTCCCGGTGCCAGAAGTGCGGCGCGGAGATGGAGTGTTCCCGGATGTGCGCCCAGCCCTCAGGCGTCCACCAGCGCTCGTTCTCGTAGCCACCGTCCTCGATGAACGCCAGGTACCGGCCGTTGGTCACCGGGACGGTGTCGATCCAGTAGGGCGCCACCTCGCGCCGGTGCGCGGGGCGTTCGTTGTCCAGCGCCCAGGGCTCGGTGGAGGTACCCATGATGAACTCGCCGCCGGGGACCAGGACTTCGGCCGGGCCGGTGAACGGCGGCACCGGGGCCGGGTCCGGGGCGGTCAGGGCCTGCGGGCCCTTGCGGAGCTGATGGGTGATCAGCATCGTCTCGTCGTGCTGCTGTTCGTGCTGCGCGATCATCCCGAAGGCGAAGCCCGCCTCGGTCAGCCGGGTGCCGCTGAACGCCGCGCTGTCCAGCAGGTCCAGGGCCCGGCCGCGCACCTCCGCCGCGTACTGCCGGGCCTCGGCGGGCGGCAGCAGCGGCAGCGAGGGCCGCTCGGAACGCGGGTGCTCGAAGGCGTCGTAGAGGCTGTCGATCTCGGGGCGCATCGCCTCCCGGCCGCCGACGTTGCGCAGCAGCCAGAGCTCCTCCTGGTTGCCGATGTGCGCGAGGTCCCAGACCAGCGGGGACATCAGCGGGGAGTGCTGGGCGGTGAGGTCGGGCCCCTCCACGCAGCTGGTCAGCAGCGTGGTGCGGTCGCGGGCCGTGATGAGGGACTTCAGCGCCCGGTCCCGCAGGGTCTCGATATCGATGTCGGCGTCGGTCTCGGTCATGCGCTGATGTCCTTCCCATGGGCGCGACCGGCCGTGCCGCGCAGTCGGTCCAGCAGGTCGTCGGCCGGGCAGCGGCCCCGCAGCACGTACCGGTCCCGGTAGGCCGCCACGGCGTCCGTGACCCCGGGGGCCGCGCCGATCCTCGGCAGGGCCTCCAGGGCCGCCGTGAAGCAGGCGACGGCGGCCTCGTGCAGCTCGGGGTCGCGGAGCCCGGTGCGGGCCGCGTCGATCCACAGCGGGTTGTTCGGGGCGGGTCGCGGCCCCGCCCGCTCGGCCAGCGGTTTCACCGTCCGGTACGCGGTCTCGGCGGCCTCCGGGTCGTCGAACAGCGCCGCCGTCACCGCCAGCGGCACGATCCACCCGTCGTCGCCGGGCTGCGCGTCGATCATCCGCAGCTCCAGATGACCCCGCGGTCTGACCGGCGGGAAGAGGGTGGTGAGGTGGTACGCGAGATCCGCGCCGGTGGGCGCCCCCGACCGGGTCCAGGCCCGGAAGGTCAGGCCCTCGGGGACCTCCCAGGGGCCGCCGTCCCGCCGTACGCACATCACCGGTGCGTCGAGCACGTGCCGGGCCCAGGCGGCGCGCGGGTCGCCGTCCAGCGGGGGCCCGCCCGCGCGGCCCGCGCCGATCTCCATCCACAGCAGCTGCCGGGTGGAGAGCCAGCCGGTGGGCCGTTGCCCGACCAGCGGGGAGTTCGCGAACGCGGCCACCAGCACCGGGCCGAGCTGATGGGTCAGCCACCAGCGCCGGACGTACCCGAGCGGGCCGGGCTCCTCGTGGCCGGCGTCCAGGCAGACCTGGACGGACGCCGAGGAGCACATCATGTGGCGGCCGGCCGTGCCGGTGCGGTCCAGGCAGCTCTCCATCGCGTCGTAGCGCGGCTCGCGCAGGAAGCGGCGGGGGGTGTGCCAGGGATCGTGACCGACGCCCACAAGTCCGAGGTCCTGTGCTGCGAGGACCTTGCGGACGGCGTCCAGGTCGGCGGAGACGGTGCCAACGCACTCCGTGAGGGAGGCGGCGGGCGGCGAGCTGAGCTCCAGCTGGCCGCCGGGCTCGACGGTGAGCGCCGACCCCAGGGGCACCGTGCGCAGTGCGGCGTAGGCCGCTTCGAGTCGTTCGGGTGTCACCGGGAGCTGCGGTCTGCGCAGCTCGTGGACCAGCCATTCCACTTCGACCCCGAGCGTGCGGGGCGGGCCGGTCTTGAAGCAGATGCCCTTGACCAGGGCCTCCACCTCGGCCTCGGTGACAGTCGTGCGGTCGTCCGAGAAGTCGGTTCTCACCGATCCGTCGGTACAGTCGCCGCTGTCGGATATCGAGTCGGACATGTCGGGATCCTCCTGAGATTCCACCATGCCACCGTCCCGGCCGTGGATACGTCCGGGGCGGCATCGTCCGTCCCACCCAAGACCTTCACGTCCGTTCGCACAAGGGCACCTATCGGCACGTTCTAGATCGGTAACCTCTGCTTCCTCGCCGCTTCGTTGCTCCTTCGTTGCCTGTTTCCAGCCGTTTCAGGCCAGGGAAACTCCGTTGCACGGCACCACCAGCATCGCCCAGGATGCGTGCATGAGCACGACGGGGGAGGCCGCGCGGGCCGCGGCCATGGCGTCCACGGGGGTGGCGCCATGAGCGCGCGCCTGCGCGGCATCGCACGGCAGACCGAGGAGATCGTCGCCGCGGGGAGCTACCGTGCCCCCGACGGCCGGGAGGTCCCGCTGGCCGCCGACATCGCGGCCGCACGGGCCGGGACGCGGCTGTACGGCCCGGAACCGGTGCCGGTCCCGCCGTCCCCGGATCGCGATCCCGTCCCGCCCGCACCGGACACCGTCTTCGAGGTCACCGGCGAGAGCAGTCTGGAGGCCGCCCGCCGGCTCGCCGACGCCCCGGTGGCCGTGCTCAACTTCGCCTCGGCCCGCAACCCGGGCGGCGGCTACCTGAACGGCGCCCAGGCGCAGGAGGAGGCCCTGTGCCGGGCCTCCGCGCTGTACACGTGCGTGCGCGAGGCCGCCGCCTACTACGACCACCACCGCGCACACCGCGACCCCTTCTACACGGACCGCGTGATCCACTCCCCGGCCGTCCCGGTCTTCCGCGACGACCGCGGCGCACTGCTCGCCGAGCCCTACCGCGCGGGCTTCCTCACCGCCGCCGCGCCCAACGCGGGCGTGATCCGCCGTACGGCTCCGGAGCGCGCCGGTGAACTGCCGGGTGCCCTCGCCGTACGGGCCGAGCGGGTGCTGGAGGTGGCCGCCGCGCACGGCTATGGGCGGCTGGTGCTCGGCGCCTGGGGCTGCGGGGTGTTCCAGAACGACCCGGCGCAGGTCGCGGGCGCCTTCCGGGAGCTGCTGGGCCCCGGCGGACGGTTCGCGGGCACCTTCGCACACGTGGTGTTCGGGGTCCTGGACCGCACGCCGGGAGCCGTGGTCCGGGGAGCCTTCGAGGAGGCGTTCCGGACCGTCGCCGTCCGCGACCAGCGGCTCACTTCCAGCCGTAGCGCTCGTGCAGCCGGTGGCGTACGAGGTTGAAGCGGCCCCGGTCGATTGCGCAGGCCTCGCGGCGCATGCCGTCCTCGTGCAGGCGCAGGACGCGGTCCACGTCCACCCAGGAGTCGCGTCCGGTGCGGTCCCACGGCCCGCTGCCGATCGCCACCCACTCGCGGTCGTTGTCGTGCCGCTTGCTGGACAGCTGGACGGCGAGCAGGGTGCCCTCCGCCTCCCGGGCGACGACCAGCACCGGCCGGTCCTTGCCCCGCCCGTCGTTCTCCTCGAACGGGACCCAGGTCCACACGATCTCACCCGGGTCGGGGTCGCCGTCGTGGGCGGGGGAGTACTCGGTGCGCACCGTGCCGACCTCGCGCGGGTCGGCCTCGGTGGTCGCGGTGGGGCCGTAACGGCCGGGGATGTTCTCGTCGTCGATATACGCAGTCACGAGGGCACCCTAAGGGGCCTCAGCCTGCGAGAACAGGCGGGGTGCCTGGGCGGTGCGGTTCCGCCTCGATCAACTCGGCGGTGACGCCGGGGCGTTCGAGGTGCGGGGGGTGACCGGCCTGGGCGCGCGGATCCGGCACCACCTCACCGCCGACGGGAGCGGACACCGGCGGCCGGGCACGGGGCGGCCGGCGAGGTGCTCGCCGACTGCTTCACAGGCCTGTCGACGGCGGAGCGGACGACACTGCTGGAGCTGCTGCAACGGCTCAACGCACAGGAGTGAGAACGGGGGTGCCCCCGGCCGCGGCCGGGGGCACCCCTGCGTTTCGGTTGTTCTCCAGCCGCTACTCGCCGCCCTCCTCCACCTGCACCTTCTGCGACGGCGGGGACGTGACCCCGTTGAGGGCCGGTGAAGTACCGGCCGGCGTCTGCCCGTTCTGGTTCATCGACGCGAGGAGCTGACGGGCGAGACCGAGCCCCGTGCCGCCCATGGTGAGCGCCTTGGCGAACAACTCGGCCATGCCGTCGGCGCCGTTGAGCAGCACCATGTTGTCGACGTTGCCGAAGGCGGACGCGCCCGCCTTGACGATCTCCGGCCAGTTCTCGGCGAGTTGCTGGGCGACGACCGCCTCCTGGTTCTCCGCGAGGGCGGCGGCACGGGCCTTGATGGCCTCCGCCTCCGCGAGCCCCTTCGCCCTGGCCGCCTCGGCCTCCGCGAGCCCCTTGGCCTGCGCGGCTGCCGCCTCGGCCTCACCGGTGGCCCGGGTCGCCGCCGCGGTGGCCGCACCCCGGGACTTGGTCGCCTCGGCTTCGGCACCCGCGGCCGCCTTGACCCGGGTCGCCTCGGCCGCCGCCGCCAGCTCCGTCTCCTTCGCCTTGGCCTGGGCCGCCGAGATACGCGCGTCACGCTCGGCCTCGGCCAGCGTCCGCTTCTCGTAGGCCCTGGCGTCGGCCGGCTTGCGGACGTCCGCCTGGAGCTGCTGCTCGCGCCGGTGCGCCTCCAGCTCGGCGACCCGCGTCTCCTGGACCACGACCTCCTGCCGGGAGGCCGCGTCGGCGAGTGGACCCGCCTGGCGGGCCTGGGCCGCCGCCTTGTCCCGCTCGGCCTGGTAGCCGGCCTGGAGGATCTCGCTGTCCCGGGTGGCCTCGGCCATCCGGGCGAACGACTGCTGCTCCGCCTCCGTGGCGAGCCGGTTCGCCTCCGCCTGCGCGATCCGCGCGTCCCGCTGCACGGCCGCCGCGTGCGGCATCGCCAGGTTCTGGATGTACCCGGTCGGGTCCTCGATCTCGTGGATCTGCAGGGAGTCCACGATGAGCCCCAGCTTCTCCATCTCGGTGCCGCAGGCGGCCCGGGTCTGCCCGGTGAGCTTGTCCCGGTCGCGGATCATGTCCTCGACCGTCAACCCGCCCACGATGGACCGCAGATGACCCGCGAACACGTTGTGCACCCGCTCGGACATCATCTTCTGCTGGTCCAGGAAACGTCGGCCCGCGTTGGCGATCGACACGAAGTCGTCGCCCACCTTGAAGATGACCACGCCCCGCACCTTCAGCGGAATGCCCTGCTGGGTCACGCAGTCGACCGACAACTCGGTCTCGTTGAGATCCAGGGACAGCTTGCGCACCGCCTGCACGCCCGGCAGCACCAGCGTGCCCCGCCCCGTGACGATCCGGAACCCCATGCCCTCTTCGAGCCCCTCGGTCCGATGCTTCGAACCGGAGATGATGAGCGCCTCGTTCGGCTCGGCGACCCGCCACATCATCTTGAACACACCGATCAGCACGAGAACGGCGAGAACCGCCACCCCCGCAACGACGCCGACAACCATCGGCATACGCCCCCTTTGAATGGTGCCCTTTCGGCACCGAACGAAGGGAGTGTGCGCCCGTGCGAGCGCCGGGTGAAGACGCTGGCGGTTCCTTGTTGCAATCTTGACGCATACGCCCCTCACCTGGGGCTTAGCCCGCTCAACTGTCGTACGCGGGCGTGACGTAGACCGTCCGCGGCGGCAGGTACTCCACCACCATCACCACCGTGCCCCGCTCGATCCGGCCGGTGCCGTCGGCGGCGTACGCGAGGAAGTGCTCGGCGCCGCCGCGGACCCGGACGATCACCTCGCCGACGAGCCCGGGCCCGACCGTTCCGCTGACCCGCCCCACGAGCCCGACCATCGCCGCATCGTCCATGGTCAGAGGGTACGGTCAGGTCAAGCGAGGGGAAAGTGGCCTGCTGCTACGCCGCCGGGGCGTCGACGGCCGCGGCCTGCGGCGGCCAGAGCTCGTGCCAGCGCAGTTCGGCCTCCAGCTGGGCGGCGACGGAGACCAGCAGCGGTTCGCTGTCCGCCGGCCCGAGCAACTGGGCGCCCACCGGCAGCCCGTCCCCGACGAACCCGGCCGGCACGTTCACCCCCGGCCACCCCAGCACGTTCCACGGCCAGGCGTAGGGGCAGGCGGCGATCATCGCCCGGTCGGTGGCGAACTGACCGAGGCCCAGCAACGCGCCGACGCGGGGCGGGGGAGCGGCGGTGGTCGGCGCGAGGACGACGTCGTACGACGTGAAGAAGGCGCCGATCCTGCCCCGCAGGGCGGCCTCCGCGCGCCGGGCGGCCCGCAGCGGGGCCCCGCCGAGCAGCCGGCCCAGGCGGGCCGCCTCCAGTGTGCGCCGGTCGAGCAGGTCCGGGTGCGGGGCCTCGCGGACGCGTTCGGCGATCCCGACCGTGGCACGCGGGACGAAGGTGAGCCCGATCTGGCCGTAGGGCGGGTCGGCCTCCTCGACGGTGTGGCCCAACGCGGCCAGTCTCTGGGCGAGTTCGAGGACCCGGGTGCGCAGCTCCGGCTGGAGGCGCGCGGGGAGCGCGGTGAACGGCGGCTTGAGGGAGAGCGCGATACGCAGCCGCCCGGGATC
This sequence comes from Streptomyces sp. NPDC048291, assembly GCF_043201715.1. Classification (NCBI taxonomy): domain Bacteria; kingdom Bacillati; phylum Actinomycetota; class Actinomycetes; order Kitasatosporales; family Streptomycetaceae; genus Streptomyces; species Streptomyces sp. NPDC048291. The sequence continues at coordinate 238,553 of NZ_JBICZC010000003.1, read as the reverse complement.
GCGGCCGACCGCGTCGGTGAGCGTCAACGGGAGTGGCTGGTGCGGGTCCTGCGGATGGTTCCCGCTCGCCGCGTCCAGCAGCAGGGCCGCGTCGGCGACCGTGCGGGCCAGGGTGCCGTTGACGGTGATGCCCTGGAAGGACTCGCCGCGCGGCCAGGTGGAGATGCGGCCGCGCTGCGGTTTGATGCCGACGAGGTGGGTCCAGGCGGCCGGGATGCGCACGGATCCGGCGCCGTCCGAGCCGAGCGCGGCCGGCACGAGGCCCGCCGCGACGGCGGCGGCCGACCCGCCCGAGGACCCGCCCGGAGTGTGACCTGGCTGCCAGGGGTTGCGGGTGGCACCGAAGGCCGGCCCCTCGGTGAACGGCCACTGCCCCAGCTCACACGTGTTCGTCTTGCCGACGATCACGGCCCCGGCCGCGCGCAGCCGCCGTACGGCCTCGCCGTCCTCCGCCGCCGGCGGGAACTCGCCCGGGCAGCCGAAGGCGGTCGGCTCGCCGGCCACGTCCGTGTCGTCCTTCACCGCGACCGGCACCCCGAGCAGCGGTCGGCGCACTCCGGCGGCCAACTCCCGGTCGGCGGCGTCCGCTTCGGCGAGGGCGGCGGTACGGCGCACGATACGGAAGGCGTTGAGGGAGCCCTGGGTGGCCTCGATCCGCGCGAGACACTCCTCAGTGAGCTGACGGGACGTCACTTCACCTGCGGCCAGCGCGCGTACGGACTCGGCGAGGCCTGCGGAACGGTCGTACGACATGCGGTGACCCACCTCCGGGCGCGACGTTTACCGGAGAGTAACGTCGATCCGGCTCCGGCAGGACAGGTTTCGCACAGCCGGCGTCCAGCTGCGCCCCAGTCCTGCGCAAAGCATTGACGTGCACCTGGCGTGACTTCTACTTTCTGCGTCGACTTGTCGAACTCAGTTCGAAATACCGGACGCGTTGCCGTGTCCGCGTCTGCACGAGCCCCCCCCGGAGAGCCGCCGTGACCACACGTCCCCCCGCCCCGTCCCGTCGCACCCTGCTGCGCGCGCTGGCCGCCCTGCCCGCGACGGCCCTGGCCCTGGGCGAACTGCCCGGCCTGCTCGGCACGGCCGACGCCGCCGCCCCCGCGAGCGGCTACGCCACCCGCTACACCATCGTCCCGTTCCTCGACAGCGACGACGGCACCGTCAACGTCTACCAGTCCGACGACGCCACCGACTTCCGCCTCCTGCAGTCCTCGGCCTACACCCCGCCCAGCAACCGCATCCGGGACGCGAGCGTCTTCAAGCACACGGACGGCTACTACTACGTCACCTACACCACCCACACCTGGGAGGACGAGAGCACCACGATCGGCTTCGCCCGCAGCGCCGACCGGGTCAACTGGACCTTCCTGTACGACTACACGGTCCCCATCACGAACCTGTCCCGGGCCTGGGCGCCCGAGTGGTTCGTCGACAGCGACGGCAGCGTCAACGTCATCGTGTCCTGCTCGACGACCGACGACGAGTGGATCTTCACGCCGTACCTCCTGACGGCAACCAACTCGGCCCTCACCGCCTGGACTTCACCGGTCGCCCTGTCCGGCATCGGCACGAACCACATCGACACGTACATCGTGCGGATCGGCTCTGCCTACCACGCCTTCACGAAGAACGAGACGGCCAAGTACATCGAGTACGGCACGGCAACCAGCCTCAAGGGCCCCTACACGATCTCCAGGACCGGCGACTGGGCGGGCTGGGGCAGCTACCGCGAGGGCCCCTCCGTCATCCAGCTCGACAACGGCGGCTGGCGGATCTTCTTCGACGGCTACGGCGACGGCAACTACTACTACAGCGACAGCTACGACACGTTCGCCACGTGGTCCGCGCCGACCGCCCTGCCGACCCTCTCGGGCACGGCCCGGCACTTCACGGTGATCAAGGAGACGGTGTCCGGCGGCCCGTCGGTCACGAAGAACGCGACCCGCTCCTTCCGGTCGGCCAACTACCCCACCAGGTACTGGGAAGAGGTGTCCGCCCTCCTCAACCTCCCGGTGGTGACCGGCTCCAGCGCCACCGCCGACAAGCAGGCGGCCACCTTCACCGTCGTCGCGGGCCTCGCCGACGCCAACGGCTACTCCTTCCGCGACGCCAGTGGCAACTACCTCCGCCACTACGACTTCCGCGGCCGCTTCGACGCCAACGACGGCACCACGACGTTCGCCCAGGACGCCACGTTCATCGCCCGCACGGGCTCGGCCGACGGATCGGTCCGCTTCGAGTCGTACAACTACCCGGGCCGCTACCTGCGCCACTACAACTACCAACTCCGCGTGGACATCTCTGACGGCACGGACCTGTTCCGCCAGGACAGCTCGTTCACACCGGTGACGGCCTGGTCCTGACCTGCACCGCTGCTGACCTGGGGATACGTTCTGATTGCCCGCCAGTGGTCCCCGCGGGTTCCCTCGATTTCTGGGGATTTCCCGCGGAAATGTGCAACGGATGTGCAACGGGCGTCCGGTGTAGTTGGAACCTGGTCACGAGAGTTGGAACCAGTGACTGCGCGCCTCGGAGCTCATGGGCTGGCTGCGGCTGTGTGTGGATGGGACGATACGGAGGAACTGCGCAGGTCTGCCGTGGTGGCGCCCACCACGACGATGGCGCCGAGGCATAGCAGGCCACCGCTGGCGAGGGCTGCTGCTCCCGAGGTGGCGTCTGCGACGAGACCGCCGCGCATGTTGCCGATGTCGGGTCCCGCCTGCCCGACGATCTGTTCGGCTGCGCTGACGCGGCCGAGCAGATCGTGCGGGGTGTGCATCTGGACGACGGTGCTCCGGGAAACGACGGAGACGGTGTCGGCGGCGCCGGCTATGACGAGGAAGGTCAAACCGGCCCATGGGTTGGGCGAGAAGCCGAACAATGTCAGCGCTGCGCCCCAGGTGGCGGATCCGCCCAGCATGGCCAGGCCGGGGCGGGGGAACCGTGTGAAGGTTCCGGAGAAGAGCGACGCTGCGACGCCGCCGACGGCGATGGCTGTGAGGAACAGCCCGAGGGTGCGGGGGTTGCCGCCGAATTGTTCGGCGTTGACCAGGGGGAACAGGCTGATGGGCATCGACAGCACGGTGGTGGCCAGGTCTGTGAGCAGGGCCCCTCGAATGACGGGGGTGCGTGCCAGGAAGGCCAGGCCGTCCAGCACTCCGCGCAGGCCGGGCCGTGCGGGCTCGTCTCCGGGGTCCATCTGCGGCAAGCCGAACGCGCCGTAGAGCGCGGCGATGAAGGTCAGGGCGTCGATCAGGTAGCAGGCGCCTGCTCCCAGCCCGCCCACGATCAGTCCGCTGAGTGCGGGACCGAGCAGCATGGCGCCCTGGAAGGCGATTCGCCTCAGCGCCAGACCCGCGGCCAGTTGGCGCTTGGGCAGGAGGTGGGGAATGAAGGTGCGCGAGGCGGGGCCGCTGCCTGCGCCGAAGCAGGACTGGAGTGCGACCAGCGCCAGGACGCCGGCGGCAGGAACGTGCCCGAGGAAGCCCTGGAATGCGAGGAGGAGCGAACACGCAGCCTGTCCGCTGATCGTGAGCAGGTAGAACTTCCGGCGGTCCACCCGGTCGACGAGCGAGCCGGCGAACAGTCCGAGCGCGACGAGGGGTATCGCCTGGGCCAGCCCGACGGCGCCTGTCCACGTGGTGCTCTTCGTCATCTGCCAGACCTGGAACATGACGGCGACGAGTGTCATCTGGCCGCCGAAACCGGACAGGGTCTGCCCGATCCACAACCGCCGGAACGGTGGTGAGGACCGTAACGGAGTCACGTCGATCAGCGTGCGCTTCAGCCCCATACGGGATCCTCCGCCAGCTTCTCGGTGATCCGGTCGTGGAAGCTCTTGCGCTCCAGAGCCCGCTCGATATCGGTGACGACCTGGGAGAGCGGGTAGGGAACCTCGGCCTCCAGGTCAGCGACGGCGGCCTCGGTGGCCCGCCATTCCGCCGCCAGGCGGTCCACGATGCGGTGGGCTTTGTCGGTGAGCGTCACCTTCTTGGTGCGTGCGTCGTCGCCCACGACGGTCTGGACCCAGCCGGCCGTGCGCATCGCGGCGACTTTCTGGCTGAGCGCCGAGTGCGTGCGCTGGACCGACTCGGCCAGTTCCGCGATGGTCATGGGTCCGCAGGCGTGGAGCCGGAGCAGTTCCATGACGAAGCTGGGCTTGAGCCCGTCGATCTGCTGCTCGGAGTAGACCTGGGCGATGTCGGCGTCCATTGACGCCTGAAGCAGGCGCAGGGGGCGCCAGCGGCTCTGCTGCGTCGGGTCGAGTGCGCGGGGGTCGGCCATGAGACGCATCGTAACAGTGCTTATATAAGCACTGTTGCTTCTGTTGTGTCAGCGCCGGGCCGACGACCGGTCCACGACATATGCCGTGAGCCGAGCGAGGCCGTGGGTGCGACGGCCTCGGGGCACCGACCTTGTGTCCGGCGAACTGCGAGACGACGGCCGCGGGCAGGCCCGGGTAGGGCCACTCCAATTCCTGTGGGGCTTGACCGGGTCGCCGAAGACCCCGTCGCGGACCATGACCGGCAGGACGGTGGTGTCCGGTGCGGCCACCTGGCCCGGCCGGTGGACCACCACGTGCCCGTTCTCCATCGGCAGCTCGGCCGAACGCGCATAGCGCTGACGTGCGCCTCTCCCCGCGGCAGAGACCGCGAGGCCGTGGCGGTCGGCTGGTGGCAGCTGTCCCGCCCCGGCGCAGCCTCGGGGACTTCGGAACCCGCGGTCCCCGAGGGGGACGAGGGCCGGAGCGTCAGTCGCCTTCGGCACGTTCTCCGGGGTCCGTCGGCTCCGGAAGGGGTGGTGGCGGGAACAGGCGGTCCTCCAGTGCGGGCAGTCCGATCAGCAGGAGAAGCGGCACCACCGGGGTGAGCAGGGCTATCACGATCACGGCGCCTCCCCGAGAAGCTGGCGATCATGGCTGTTGCGTGGCGGCAAGTCGGCCACGTCCACCGTGCGGCCGAACGGGGGACGCCGCACCTGGGGACAGGCACGCATAGGCCGAATGGGTGACGTGTGGTCTCCGCTCCGCGCATCGCCCGCAGCCACGCAGGAGCGCAGGAATGCAACGGCATCACCGGCGATATCCGGTGCCCACGGCGCGTCCCCCGGGCGGCCTTCACAAGTCGATCTAGATTGAACTGGTATGGGGGTATGTGGAGAGGTCAGTCGTCGGTCGGTGCTCAGGGCCTCGGCGGGTCTCGTAGGGGCACCCGGTGGGGTACCGGCCGGACGGCGCACAGCCGCGGTGCCGGCGGGCTTCCCGCAACCGGCGGTTTCGTCGTCACGGTCGGTGCACGGGCCGGTGTCGCCGCTCGTGGAGCAGACCCTCGACGTCCGGTTCACGGACGTCTGGGTCCCGGGCTACGGACAGGTCGGCACCCGTACCTACAACGGGACCGTTCCGGGGCCGACCCTGCGGGTGCGCCGCGGAGACACGCTGCGGCTGACCCACATCAACGGCCTGCCGCCCAACCCGCCCCACACCGGCGGACACAACACACCGCACCGCCCCAACAGCCTCAACCTGCACACCCACGGGATGCATGTCTCCCCGTCCGGGCGCGCCGACAACGTCCTGCGCGAGTTCGCCCCGCGCACACCCGACGAGGCCGCCGCCGGCGGCGCCGAGCCACGGTATGTGACGACTGTGCAGGTACCGGCCGACCACCCCGCCGGAACCTACTGGTACCACCCACACCTGCACGGATCCACCGCGGAGCAGATCGTCGGCGGCATGGCCGGAGCGATCATCGTGGAGGGCGACGTCGACGAGGTGCCCGAGATCAGGGCCGCCGCCGACATCGTCGTCGTCATCAGCGAACTCAAGCTCCGGGACGGCCGGGTCCCTGCCTTCGCCTCCAACGCCTGGGTGACGGCCGTCGCGTCCACGTTCACGGTCAACGGCGCCGTCAACCCGACCCTCGTACTGCGGCCCGGCGAGGTCCAGCGGTGGCGCCTGGTCGCCGCGACCGCGGTCACCGCCCTGCGCCTGACCGTCGCCGGCGAAACCCCCCGACCGACGGTGCACCAGATCGCTCAGGACGGCGTCACCTTCGCCGCACCGCTCGTGCGCCAGGAGATCGACCTGGCCATGGGCAACCGCGCCGACGTGCTGGTCCAGGCAGGTGCGGCAGGCCGGTACGCACTGCGCGCCGAGGGTGTGCCCGTGCCGCTGATGACGATCGAGGTGGCCGGCGCACCCGTCGCACCGCCGATGCGCGTGCCGCGCTCGCTGCCACCGGGCCGGCCGCTCATCGAGGACAGCGACGTCACCGACCCCGGCGCGGACCGGGAGGTCGTTCTCCACGTCGACCCCGGGGTCTTCCCGGGAGCCTTCCCCAACGCCTACCGCATGCTGGGCACCGGAGCCACCCCCGCGGCCGACCCCCACGGCGACCTGACCCGTGACCCGGCATACGGTCTGTTCGACCCCGCCTTCACCAACCACACCCTGCGACTGGGCACGGTCGAGCGGTGGACCGTCCGCACCGGCGAGACCGTCCCCGCGTTCAACCACCCCTTCCACCTGCACACCAACCAGTTTCTCGTCACCCACCGCAACGGCCGGCGGCTCCCGGTGCCCGTCTGGCACGACACCGTCGGCCTGGCCGGCGGCACCCCCGGAGAGTCCGTCACCTTCCTGGTGAAGTACGAGGACTTCACCGGCCGCACCATCGCGCACTGCCACCAGCTCCACCACGAGGACCTCGGCATGATGCAGACCGTCCACTACATCGAACCGTGAGAGATGAGGCAGCACGGAAGGCGAGGTCGCCTCAGCCGCCATCCCGGCCGACGCAGACCGCGGCGCGCGGATGGCGGGAGACGACGGAACTCAGGGTCGGACACCGGTAGTTGAGCACCATGGCTGTCCATCCAGGCCCACTACGGTGCTCATGGTGCGACCTCGTGTCGCACGCTGAGTGCTTCAGTTGGCCGCCTTGCGCTTCACGGTCGGCCGCACAGAAAGACGGCGAGGGCTGAGGGAGGACCCGGGGTCGCTGTGAGGTCACCGAAGAGAGCGGAAGAACTCCCTGATGTCGCGGGCCAGGAGGCCGGGGGCTTCCAGGGCCGCGAAGTGTCCGCCGCGGTCGAACTCGCTCCAGCGGACGATGGTGTTGGCTTCTTCGGCCCAGTGCCGGATGGCGGTGTCGCCGGCGAAGTTCGCCACCGCGGTGGGCACCTCGGAACGCGTGAGGGGAAACCAGCCGGCCTGGGCGTGCTTGGCCGCCTCGTAGTACACCCGCGCTGCCGAGCCTGCTGTCACAGTGAGCCAGTACAGCATCACGTTGGTGAGCAGCGTGTCCCGGTCGACCGCGTCCTCGGGCAGTTCGGCCGAGGGGTTGGACCACTCCTTGAACTTCTCGATGATCCAGGCGAGCTGGCCGGCCGGGGAATCGGTCAGACCGTACGCGAGGGTCTGCGGACGTGTCGACTGGATCGCCCGGTAACCGGTGCCGTCGGCGGCGAACCTGCCGAGCGCCGCCAGGCGCTGCCGCTCCTCGTGGGTCAGCTTGGCCACCACGTCCTCGGGCGCGGGGCCCATCGGCTGGAAACCGACGGAGGCGGCGTTCACATGGAGGCCGATGACCGACTCGGGCGCGACCCGGCCGAGCTCCGGCGTGATCAACGCGCCCAGGTCGCCACCCTGAGCGGCGAAGCGCTCATAGCCGAGGCGGTGCATGAGCTCCACCCACGCCCGGGCCACTCGGTTCGGATTCCAGCCCGTTTCGCGGGTGGGCCCGGAGAAGCCGAAGCCGGGCACGGAGGGGATGACCAGGTGGAAGGCGTCGGCCGGGTCGCCTCCGTGGGTGCGCGGGTCGCTCAGTGGGCCGATCAGGCCGAGGAACTCCACGATCGAGCCCGGCCAGCCGTGGGTGAGGACCAGCGGCACCGCGTCCGGCTCGGGCGAGCGGACATGCAGGAAGTGCACCCGGGTGCCCTCGATCTCCGTCACGAACTGCGGGAAGTCGTTCAGCCGGGCCTCGTGCGCCCGCCAGTCGTAGCCGTTGCGCCAGTAGTCGACCAGTTCGGCCAGGTATCCGGTCGGGACGCCGAGGTCCCAGCCGGTGCCGGGCAGCTCGTCCGGGAAGCGGATCCTGGCCAGGCGCTCGTCCAGGTCATCGAGGGCGGCCTGCGGGATCTCGATCCGGAACGGACGGATCTCGGTTTCGGTGGTGTTGTTCGTCATGCCCTCCATGACACCTCCTATTGCGGAAAGATCCCTTCCGCAATAGGAGTAGCGTATTCATCGTGCTGACCGTCTCCGCCCGATTGCTGCAGGTTCTGTCACTGCTGCAGGCCCGCCCCTCATGGACCGGGCCGGAGCTCGCCGAGCGACTTGGGGTGAGCGCGCGCACCGTGCGCAGCGACATCGGAAAGCTGCGAGAGCTCGGCTACCCGGTGCACGCGCTGCCCGGCGTCGGCGGGGGCTACCAGCTCACACCCGGGGCGAAGCTGCCTCCCTTGCTACTTGACGACGACGAGGCCACCGCCGTCGCGATCGGCCTGAACAGCGCGGCCGCCGGCGCGGTCGCCGGGATCGAGGAAGCGGCCACCCGGGCGCTGGCCAAGCTCGAACAGGTCCTGCCTGCCCGGTTGCGTCGCCGGATCAACCTCCTGCGCACCTCCATCGTCATCCCCAGACACGGCGGACCGGTCGTCGCGCCGGAGGTCCTGACCGCGATTGCCGCGGCCTGCCGGGACCAGCACCGCCTACGCTTCGACTACCGCACCCACGACGGCACCGACCAGCGCAGGGAGCTCGAGCCGCACCGGCTGGTGCACCTCGGCCGCAAGTGGTACCTCATCGGCTGGGACCTCGAGCGCGCCGACTGGCGCACCTTCCGCGCCGACCGGATGCAGCTCCGCACCCCTACCGGGCCACGCTTTACACCCCGCGAGCCCCCGGAGCGGGACCTGACCGCCTATGTCACCAAAGGCGTCGACGCCGCGCTCACCCGCTGCCGCGCGCGGGTGCGGGTGCACAAATCGGCTACCGAGCTGGTGCAATGGCTGACCCCGGCCACAGTCGTCGAAGCCGTCGACGACCACACCTGTCTGGTCCACGTCGGCGCGGAGTCTCCGCACATGCTCGCCGCACACATTCTGGTCATCGACGCCGACTTCGAAGTCGACGGGCCTCCCGAACTGCTCGACGCCCTCCGCACGATCGGCAACCGCTGCCACGCGACGCAACAGCGGCGATGAGAGGGAAGCGGCCCGCCCAAGGTTCGTCCACGTGACCTGTCCTGTTCGTGATCTTGCCGTGTTTGCCTGGACCCGGGCCCGTCCTGTGCGCGCGTTCTCGTGGCACCCGAGGCAGTGGCACCGGCCCGGGCTCGCGTTCATGACGGCGACGGGACGCGGGCACGGGTTCGAGAGCCTGGCCGAGCGCCGCGTGCTGACCGATGCGATCGTGCCTCCATCCGAACTCGCCCAGCCAGACCGTGTCGACGCCGACCGGACGATCCGGTACCGCCCCGGCCTGACCGACGGGTGCCTCGCCGGAACCGGGCTGTCACCCCCGCCCACGACAACCCAAGTTCAACGTCGGTAACGGAGCCCTGCTAGGGCCCGGACGGGACGGCGGAGGGCACCGCGGACGGGACGGTGGAGGTAGGGGTGGCGGTGGGGCTGGAATGTTGTGCGGGCGGTGCCGGGCGGGGGCGGTCCGGGGTGTTGGAGGACAGCACGAGGACGACGGCGGCTGCGGCCGCCGCGGTGGCGGCTGCGGCAACGTACAGCACCCGCCGAATCCTGCGTGTGCCCCAGGTACCTCCGGCGGGCGGGCGGCCTGGTGACAGGTCGTGGGCGCTGATGAGCTGCCCGCGTGCTTCCAGCGCGGCGCGCAGTCGTTCCTCGATCGGTGCCCGAGCACTCATCGGTCCACCTCCAAGAGTTTTTCCAGTGTGGTGAGCGCGCGGCTCGCGGTCGACTTGACGGTGCCACGGGACACGCCGAGGGTGTCGGCGATCTGCGCCTCGGTCAGGTCGGACCAGTAACGCAGGACCAGTACCTCGCGCTGGCGCGCGGTGAGCTGCGCCAGCGCGTCGAAGACCTGCCGGTGCTCCTCGGCGAGCAGCAGCAACTCGTCGACCGGCGCCCCCGGACCCTGGTACGGCGGGGTGTACGCGCGCGCGGTGCGCCGCCGACGCAGCACCGAGCGGGCGGCGTTGACCACCGCGGTGTGGAGGTAGGCATGCGCGTCCTGGAGGTCGTCCAGCCGTTCGCCGTGCCGACGGCAGACGGCGGCGAAGGCATCCTGGACGACGTCCTCGGCGGTGTGCAGGTCGTCGACCAGGAAGACCGCCAGCCGGACCATGTCGAGCCGCCGGGTCCGGTACAGATCGGCGAGTGTGGGGGAGTCTTCCTCGCCGTCCCGGTCGGCCACCGAACGCAGGTGCCGGAATCGTCGGCCGATGAGCGGCGCGCCGGACGCCGGAGTGGAGGAGGTGGTCCGGGCGCGGCGCAGTAGCCGGGCCCACCAGGGCAGGGCAAGGGTGAGCTGCATCGTCCTCGTTCACATCAAGGGTACGGCGGGGCCGGCTCCTGTCCGGCCCCGCCACACCTGTGGTCGGCGACTCAGCGGCCGGTGTTGCCCGGGGTGGAGGGCACGGCGGACGGGTAGGGCTTGCCGTTCGCGTCGCCCGGGACCGGAGTGGGGTCGGTGTCGGTGGAGGTGTGCTTGGCCGGTGTGGAGGGCACGGCGGACGGGTAGGGCTTGCCGTTCGCGTCGCCCGGGACCGGGGTCGGGTCGGTGTCGGTGGAGGTGTGCTTGCCCGGGGTGGAGGGCACGGGCTTCGGGTCGGCCGTGGCCGACTTGGCCGGGTGCGCGTGGTCGGCGGTGGCCGCCTGAGCGGCGATGCCGCCGCCCACCACCAGGGCGAGACCGGCAGTCGACCCCAGCACCCAGGTGCGGAGGGAACGGTTTGACTTCTTGGCGCGGGCGTGGCGCATAGGAAACGACTCCATAGAGTTCATGGACAACGCTGACAGGTCAGGCAGCACCGGGACTGAAATCCCGTCCCGGAAACGCCTTTCACCCCACCAGACGTGCGGCCCCACTCGAGGTTGTCGCTCTCCGCAAAAAAAATCTGCGGCCTGCGCGGGGCCGGTCGTCTCCTCATCACGGTCACCCGACTGCGCACCACGTAAGCCGAGCCGGGCATCCCGGTGGCGAACATCCGGGTCGGCTTCGTGTCGTGCCAGGCACCCGTCTGGCCCGGTCCGAGGCCGAGCGACCGTCGGCCGGGCGCCGGTGCCGACGGCGCTCACCACCGCGACCTCCTGTGCACCGTAGTTGTCCATCGGGGCCAACTCCGATACTCAGTCACACCCGCCCAGCAGGTCTCCGTCGGCGAGTCATAGTCCGCTGACCAGTACGGCTGAAGCGGTTGGACTATCCGTTGTGTGCTTCGAGTTCGGTCGCCAGGGTCTGTTGGGTGGCCGCCCACGACGCCAGGAGCGCTACGTTGTCAGCGGTCGGTGTGCCCGCGGGGGCGGTGTAGACGTTGAGGTGCAGGCCGGGTTCAGCGGGCAGTTCCAGGGATTCGACGTCCAAGTCGAGCCGGCCCACGATCGGATGGCGCATCCGCTTGCGTCCTGACCGGTGCAGCCGCACGTCCTGGGACGCCCACCGCTGCCGGAACAGCTCGCTGCGCGTCGACAGTTCGCCGACCAGGGCGATCAGCTCCTCGTCGTGCGGATTGCGGCCGGCTTCCATGCGCAGCTTCGCGGCCACGTCACCGGCAATCCGGTCGTAGTCGACAAAGAAATCTCTGGCTGCCTCGGGAGCCAGATAGACGAACCGCGCCGTGTTCGCGGGCCGTCGCGGGTCGGCCAGCACCGGTGAATACAGCGCGCGGGCGAGTTGATTCATGGCGAGCACGTCATAACGGCCGTTACCGATCCAGGCCGGCGCATCGGAGATCGCGTCGAGCACCTGCTGCAGCGTCGAGCGCACCGTCACGGCAGGCCTGCGCCGGCGTGGGCCGCTGGGCGCCCTGGACTGGCGCGCGAGGTGGAACAGGTGGTCGCGCTCGGCCTCGTCGAGTTGCAGGGCAGAGGCCAACGCGTCGAGCACGCCGTCGGAGGCACCGGCGAGGCTGCCGCGCTCCATGCGCACGTAGTAGTCGACCGACACCCCCGCCAGCAGCGCGACCTCCTCGCGGCGCAGACCTTTGACCCGACGGTTGCCGCCGTAAGCGGGCAGGCCCGCCTGCTCGGGTGCGATGCGGGCGCGACGCGAGCTGAGGAACTCCCGGATATCGGTGCGTAGATCCATCGTGGCCATCCCCTCGCCGTATGCCCGTCCCGCAGCCTAAGGGGTACCCGTTGCGGTCGTCGCGGTGCCGCCGTCCACCGGGATGATGGCACCCGTGAGGTAGGACCCGGCCCGGCTGGCGAGAAACACGGCGATACCCGCCATGTCGTCGTCGCGGCCGAGCCGGCGCAGAGGGGCCGCCGCCGCGATCGTGTCGCCGATGGCATCGATCGTGGACGCCATCATCCGCGACGGGAACACTCCCGGTGCTACCGCGTTCACCGTGACGTGCTGTGGGCCCAGCTCCCTGGCAAGCACTCTGGTGAGTTGATGGAGTGCCGCCTTGCTGCTGGCGTACGAGTAGTTGGGCGCCTGGGCGACGTGGATGGCGGCGATGCTGCCGATGTTGATGATCCGCGCGGGATCATCTGCGGTGCCCGCCTTGCGAAGTGCGGGGAGCAGCGCCTGCACCAACCAGAACGGCGACTTGAGGTTGAGGTCGATCACTGCGTCCCAGGCCTCGTCCGGGAACGTCGCCAGCGGCTCGCGCCACATCGCTCCCGCGTTGTTGACAAGGATGTCCAGGTGTTCCGAGTCGGCCTTGACGAGATCGGCGAGGCGCTGACACTCGTCGTGCCTGGACAGGTCGGCGGGGATTGCTCGAACGTCGCCGAATTCGGACAGCAGACGCTGTGCCTCCGCGCAGGTGTCTGCCCCGCGTGAGCTGATGACGACGCGGGCGCCCGCCTGGAGAAGGCCGCGGGCTATCATCATCCCAATTCCCTTGGTGCCGCCAGTGACAAGGGCGTACTTCCCACTCAGGTCGAAAAGTTCTGTGTGAGTGGTGAATTGACTGTCCGTCATTGGTCTCCATCTCTTCTGTCGTGGAAGAAGGCGCCGGCACGGTCGCGCATTCGGGGCAGCTGAATTGAACTCATGGGGGTAAAGCCGCAGTTCGCGTGTCCATGGAGTGTTGTCGCCGTGTTGTCGGCGCTTTCGGCCCAACCAGGTTGACAGGCGTTATGGACGTCCGGGAGACCCTGGTGATCCAGGTACTGTGAGAGCCCCCCAGCATTCTCGGGACCATTTCTACGGGGGCGGGGAGCGGTTGGAAGCGGCTCACCGTGATGCCCTCGGGCGCCCGCCGATTACGGAGAGCGTCCGAAGATTCCCGGCGGGACAGCTCGTCCGTGCCGGTGACGGCCCGGGCCTGACCGACGGATGGTGCCGTACCGGCAGTGCCTGCCTATCGTTGCGCCATGACGGACGAACAGCTGCCCGCGCAGGTCTTCCCGAACCGCTTTCCCGAGGCGGTGGACTCCCGGCCCGGAGTGCCGCGGGACCACTGTGACTGCTTCAGTCAGGTCCGGGTGAGCCCGCCCGGCGCGGCGACGTCCTTCCACGCCGAGATCCAGGACACCGGTGCTGCGGGCTGGCTCCGGCTGCTGGAGCTGATCGAGGAGGCGGCGGCAGACGGGCGGGAGGAGTTCCGCCCGCTGCCGGAGCTGAGCCCCGAGGAGCGGCGGCAGATCGTGACGCTGCCGGCCTCGATCGGGCGACTGACGGCGGTGCGGACCCTGGTGCTGTACGGAAGCAACCTGGTCCGGATACCTCCGGAGATCGGCGACATGACAAGCCTGGAGGAGTTCAGCCCCTACACCTCGAGACGGCTGCACTGGTTCCCGTACGAAATCACGCGGTGCGCCCGGCTGGTGAACAGCACGGTGAGTACGCGCTCGGTCTACGGCAATTACAAGTACCGGCCGCCGTTCCCGCGGCTCCTCCCGCCCGGCGATACGGCCCTGGACCGCGACGGCCTGGATCCCGCCCGCTGGGGCACCACCGCGGCCCGCACCTGCAGCGTCTGCACCGGACCCGTCCCGGCGACGGGCCCGCACCAGGCATGGCTCTCGCGGACGGTGGCGACCGATGTGCTGCCGATGCTGGTCAACGCCTGCTCCCAGGCATGCCTCGACGCTCTGCCCTCTGGGACGAAGGGCTACATCCCCACACCTCACCGGGGCGGGGCGATCGAACAGCCGCCGAGGCGTTGAGCGTTGGTACGGGGGGCGACGCGGAGTCCTGCCTCTGAAACGATCGATAAGTACTGTGACTTCGCATGACCGAGACCCAGACCGAGACCCGGACCGAGATCACCGCGGAGCTGGTCCGCGATCTGTTGCGGGAGCAGCATCCGGACCTTGCAGGGCTGGCCGTCCGCGAGGTGGCGGGCGGCTGGGGCAACCAGATGTGGCGCCTCGGAGACGAGTTGGCCGTGCGCATGCAGCGCATGGACCCCACCCCGGAACTCCAGCTGAAGGAGCGGCGGTGGCTGCCCGTGCTGGCCCCGCGCCTGCCGCTCCCGGTGCCGACCCCGGTGCGGTTCGGCGCACCGTCCGAGCGCTTCCCCAAGCACTGGACCGTGATGACGTGGGTTCCCGGCGAGCCGCTCGACCACGGCTCGATCAGCCGCGGCGCCCACGCGGCCGACACGCTGGCGGGCTTTCTCCGGGCGCTCCATGTGGCGGCGCCCGCCGAGGCGCCGATCGCTACGGACCGCGGGGCGCATCCCAGGGACTGCACGGACGGTTTCGAGAAGTTCTTCCGGGCCGTCGTCCCCGACGACATCGCTGCCGACGTCCGGGCGGTCTGGGACGACGCCGTTGCGGCCCCCGCGTGGGAGGGGCCGCCCGTGTGGGTGCACGGCGACCTCCATCCCGCGAACGTCGTCGTCTCGGACGGAACGCTCTCGGGCATCGTCGACTTCGGTGACATGTTCGCCGGTGACCCGGCGCTGGACCTCGCCGCCGCATGGGTGCTGCTACCCGCGGGTACGGCCACACGGTTCTTCGACGGGTACGCCCATGCGGACGAGGCGGCGATCCGGCGCGCCCGCGGGCTGGCCGCCATGAGGAGCCTCTTCCTGATGCTCATGGGGCAGAACGGAGACCGGGGCCTTCCCGGCGGCAAGCCGCACTGGGGGCCGGCAGGCCGGGCGGCAATCGAACGCGTGCTGCGGGGCGTTTGACGCGCACTTCTTCGAACTGGTTCTCGATCTCGGTCGAGGGTCGTGCGGCCGTCCGCCTTCGCGGGTTCGTCGACGGCTCCGGCTTGAGGCCGTGGGCGTTCGGATAGACAGTGAGAATCATGAACCGGCACCGGCAGCCACCGCGACGGGCTCCGTGGATCGTGGGCGGAGCGGCCGTGGTCGCCCTGGGGGGCGGTTTGGCGGCCTGGGCGCTGCTGTCGTCCGGCGGCGGCAGCGCCCCCCACGCGACGCCGTCACCCACGCCGCCACCCACGGCGTCGGCATCGGCGTCGACGCCGAGTCCGTCCCTGTCCCCTTCGCCGCGGCCGTCGGCCACGAGCTCACCGGCCCCGGCGACCCCGAGGCCCACGCACACCGCCGCGCCTCGGCCGACCCGGACCGTACCGCCGGTGCCGACCGCGCCGGTGCCCATCGCGCCGGTGCCCACCGCCACCCGGCCGGCGCCCCACCGAACGGCCCCGGCCCTTCCGCAGCCGCCGGTGCACACGCCGACCACGAAGCCGGCGCCTCCCCACACACCGACCCCCAGACCGTCCGTGACCCCGCCCCGGCCGAGCCCGCCCCCGCCTTCGCCCCCGCCTGCGCCTCCGCCATCGCCCCCGCCGTCACCCACGACGACGCAGCCGAGCCCGCCCCCGCTCACCTCGCAGCCCTCGCGGACACCAGGTTCCATGACCCCGGTGACCCCGGTGACCCCGGTGACCCCGGTGACCCCGGTGACCCCGGTGACCCCGGCCCCGGCGACCACCGGCAACGAACCGGGAACGACCACCTGGGTCACGTCGTCGGAGGCCGTGGCCGCCGCCAAACGGATGGCGGCTGCACAGGTGGTCGGCGACCCGGTCTGCTCGCTGTCGGCCGTGGGGCAGCCGAACCCGAACCTTGTGCCCCGCGTCGGGCGTATCGGCATCGGGCACTACGGCGACTACTGGTGCCTGATCTGGTAGGCGGCCGGGGCCTCACCCGTGCGAGCCGGGGACGCTGCGGAGCGGGTATCGGACGGTCGGCCTCATGCGCCGGCCTCATGCGCCGGCGTGCATGTACGCCGCCCAGACCTGGATCGGCGAGGTGCGGCGCAGGTGCATGACGGCCTTGTGCAGGGCGTCGGCCGCCATCTCGGGTGCCAGGCGGCCGTCCACCGTGAGATGGGCGTAGAACCGCCCCGCCATCGCCGCGGCGGAGTGGTCCAGAACCGACCACATAGTGCCGACGGTGTGCCGGTAGCCGGCGATCTGGCAGCTCAGCGCGAGATGGAGCGGCTCGTCCGGCACACCGGTGCCCGTGGTGGCGCTCTCGCACGACGACAGGTAGGCCAGTTCTCCGCGGTGCAGACGCAGCCCCGTCAGGTCCAGCGCGGTCAGTTCGCCGTCGGCGAGCCGGATCGCCGCAAGGCCGGGGTTGAGCAGGTCCTGCCTGCTGTGCCCGATGAAGTGCCAGCAGCGATGCCGGACCAGCCGAACGGTGACCTCCTCCTGAGTGGCCCCGTCACCTCGAAGGACCTCCGGGGGGCGCGGGCAGGCGTCGGAGACCGCCGCGATCTCCTCCTCGTCGAAGGCCAGCGGGCGCAGCCCCGGCACGCGGGGTACCGAGGCCACCAGGAGGTCACCGTCGTCGGCGGCGTCCCCGAGGCCCGTCGCCGGCGGGTGCGGCCGTCGTGCGGCCACCAGCGCGCGCAGGGTGGGGGTGTACGACGAGACCACCCGGTCCGGCACTCCGTCGTCCCGGCCAAGCCGGGCGTCGTAATGCTGGGCGGCGTGCAGCGGCAGGAGGGCCAGTGGCCCGGTCGGGCACCACCACAGCCTCGGGCGGGCGTCCTCGGCCGGCGCCGGTTCCAGTGCGTTCAGCACCGGTCCCGCCACGCTGTGCCAGAGCCAGGCGCAGACCTCGGCAAGCAGTTCGGAGACCCGGTGACGGCGCGCCGGGGCGCGGCTGCCCGCCGCGCGCATCGCGTGCAGCGTGCGCAGATGCAGGGTGACGGCCCGGTCCAGCCGGTCGGGGGTCAGCCCGGGCAGGGGGACGACCCGCACCCCGCTGGCGGTGAGCACCAGGGCGTCGGACCGGTAGGGGCTGACGTTGACCAGAACGACCGGGCCCTGTGAGACGGCGGAACCGCCGAGGAGTTCACCGACAGAGGTGGGCCGTGCGAAGTGGGCCATGCCGTCCAGCCCGCGGATCTGCCCCACCACGTCGTCCAGTTCGGCCGCGAGGGCCTTCCGGCTGTCGGCGGACTCTTCTCCGGTGGTCGGCTCCAGATAGCGGACGGCGCTGCCGGACCGGCGGGACCACTGGCGCGAGCGCCCCGCGTCGAGCCGCTCCCGCAGCCGTTCGAACCGCTCGGCCTGCTCCGGGGAGACGCGGTGCAGCGCGGCCACGTCGCTCTCCGGGTAGAACATCGCGTCGAGCAGCACGCCACGCCCCTGTTCGGCCAGTTCCACGGCGCGCAGCGGATCCGCGCCGGGGCAGGCGAGCAGACAGGCGGCGGCGTCGCGGCCCAGACCGGCGAACACGGTGAGGACGTACTCCTGGTCACCGCGGTCCAACCGGGCGAACGGCAGCAGCGGCAACAGGGCGAGTGCCCGTTCGAACCCCGCGACGGCGGCCGGCCACCGCTGAGCCGCGGCGGCGGCCCGGCCGTGTTCCAGGGCGGCCTCGGCGCGCAGCATCGGCGAAGCCGTCGTGATCCCCTCCGCCTCCGTGAACGCGGCGAGGGCCATGGACAGTTCCGCGCCGTCGTGGGTGCGTTCGTACCGTGCCACCCGGGCCAGACCGAGGTTGTAGAGCGACAGGGCGAGCTCCGGGGTGCCGGGCGGCAGGGCGGCCGCTTCCCCGGCCAGCAGGGCGAGCGCTTCCGCCAGGTCGCCGTCGCCTTCGCTCAGGCCTTCCTGGTGGCTCAGCAGCAGGTCGGCGGCGAGGTTCCCGCGGCAGGCGGCGCCTGTCGGTGCCCCGGGCGGCAGGACCCGGACGGCACGGCGTCCGGCTTCCAGCGCCTGCCGGAGATGCGCGCCGGAGGACGGTTCGCGGGCACGGCGCGCGGCGAAGTGCCGCTCGCGCAGGACCCGGGCCAGGACCTGGAGATAGACATGCCGTTCGGGGTCGTGGCCGGCGGCGGTGTCCACCGCCTCCTGCGCGGTCTCGACGGCCTCGGCCAGCACGTCGGTGTCGGAGGTGTGTTCGTGCAGGAGGCCCAGTGCGGTGGCGGCGTTCGACAGGTACCCCGGACGCCGGACATGGTCGGAGGGCGTGACCCGCAGCGCCTCGCGGTGGTGCCGAACCGCCTCCGTCAGCACCGTGAGGTCCTTGACCGTCTCGTACTCGGCGGTGAGACACAGGCCCAGACAGGAGAGGGAGTCGCCGTGTCCGGGACGCTCCGGGGTCGACCCGGCCACGGCCGCCCGGGCATGGGCGATGGCCTCGTCGAGCAGTTCGGATGCCTCGGTTCCGGACCGGTCGTACGTGCCGGCCAGCGCGTTGGCGAGGTTGGTGAGGCACTCCGGCAGGTCCGCGGCACCGTCACCGGCCAGCCGCACCGCCGTACGTCCGGCGGCCACCGCGTCGTCCAGGTCGGCCGGGGGACCGCCCTGCTCGAAGGACGACCGCAGTGCGCCGCACAGGCTGGAGTGGACCCGGACCCGCAGGAGCGTGCCGGTGGCCAGCCGTGCGGCGGTCCGCAGATGGCCGACGGCCTTCGGGACCAGATCCGGTGCGTCGGTGAGCTCGGCCACCGTCAGCAGCGTGTTCGCCAGGGCGAGCAGGATGCTTGCGTGTTGCTCGTCGTCCTCCTCGGTGACGGCGCCGGCCAGCGCCTGGGAGAGCAGTTCCGCGGCCCGGCGCGCGTCGCGGACCGCTCCGGTGCGGGTGGCCCGGGCGTCCAGAGCTGTCGCCAGGCGCATTCTGCGCAGGACGAGTCCGGGCTCCCCGTCGGGGGTGCCGGCGACCGTGGCGCCGAGCAGTGCGATCGCCTCGTCGAGGAGTGCGGTATCCCCGGAATTCTCGTACGAGGTATGCAGGGCTGCCCCTAAGTCCTCGTCCACCGAGCGCCGTTCCGCGCTCCCCGGGGCTACGGCGGCCGCCGCCTCCCGCAGCACGCTCAGCGCCTCGACGACCGAGTCGGGGGCGTGCTCGGCCTCGTCGCGCAGCAGGAGGGCGGTGCCGAGGGAATGCAACACGCTGCTCTCCGGCGGAAGTTCATGCCTGAGGTCGCGGTAGATGCCGATGCCCTCGTCGAGGGCGGCCGTCCACCCGGCGGCCAGGGCGACCGAGCACAAGGTCTCGGCCAGCGCCCACCGTGCCATGGGCCGCCCGTCGCCGCGGACCTCCGCCACCGCGTCGCGGGCCACGCCGAGGGACCGTTCCAGCGCGTCGACATCGACCGCTCCCGAATCCGCGGACGTCTCCAGTGCGTTGCCGAGCCGGACGACCAGAGCGGGCAGTTCGCCGGAGTCGCGCGGGACATCGGCGACGGCCCGCACAAGACACCGCACGGCCTCGTCGAGTTCGATGCCCGTGCCCGTGCCCGTGCCCGTGCCCGTGCCCGTGCCCGTGTCTGTGCCGGTGCCCGTGCCTGTTCCCGTCGCGTGTACCCACAGGAGGGCGTCCGCGAGGGTGCACAGGGCGTCGCACCACCACTCCTCCTCCGCCGAGAGCCCGGCGAGGGCGTGGCGGGCGGCGGCTACCGCCTCGGCCGCCTCGGCCGGCTCCGACGGGGCGTCGGACAGGGGCAGTTCGTGGCGCTGCTGGAGCAGCAGGCTGAGATTGAGGGAGAAATGCCGGCCGGCCCGTTCGGACGCGGTGACCCTGATCGCGCGCCGCAGGAGGCGCTCGGCCCGGCGCAGCCGTCGGCGGGCGGCCCGTCCCTCGGCCCGCGCCATCCAGGCGGCGGCGCGGTCGTTCCAGTGCGCGGCGAGGCGGTTTCGCACCCGTCTCGCCGCCCGGGAGAGCAGGGTGTCCGGGAATCGGGACGGGTCCGGTGTGTCGCGGGCACGGGCCATGGGGACATTGTCGAGTGGGCGAAAGGACCGCGGAGACGATTCCGGCGCGAAGTCATTCGGGGGTGGGACAGTGCTGGAGGAAATCCTGACCGGGCTGATCGTGTCGGCGCTCGGTTCGGGCGCGGCCGGACTGTGGCTGCACCGGCGCAGACTGCGCCTGCTGCTGCCGGCGCTGCGGCCGGGCCGGCGGATGCGGGTGTCGGCGGCGGTGCTGCTGCGCGTCCAGGACGACGGCGGGTACGTCCTGTTCCACTCGCCGCGCCGTCCCGGCTCCTACGGCCCCCCGGGTGGCGTGGCCAAGTACTCCGCGGGGGCCCGCCGGCACCTGGAGCGGCTGGGCTTCCACGAGGAGCCGCGCAGCCAGCCCAACATGCGGCACGACCTGCGGGGTTTCGTGCCCTCCAGAGCGCTGGCCGGATTCGCCCGCTGGTGGGCCAAGAGCGAGGGGCGGGAGTCCGCGGCGGAGTGCCTGCGCCGTGAACTGGAGGAGGAACTGGCCGAGGTGGGGCACCCGGACCTCGGCGTCGATCTCACGACCGTCGACTTCGTCGCCGTCCGCACCGTGCTGGACGGTCCGCACCGGGTGCCCGGCCGGTCGTACCGGCAGTTGCGTCTGCTGGAGGTCTGCGACCTCGATCCCGCGTCGCCGGGAGCCGCCGAACTGCGGCGGCTGCTGCTGGAATTGGCGGACGATCCCGCCGACGGGGGGATCATCCGGGTGTCGGCGTACGACATCGAATACGGTCGGCTCGACGCGTGCTACATCCAGCCGCAGTCCGCCTATCTCTTCGGGGCGCGGCGGCTCAACGCGGATCTGCCGATTCTGCGCTGACCCGCGCCGGTCGGGTTCAGCAGCCGGTGTGGCAGTAACCGGCCCAGACCAGCGGTGAGTTCGTCAGTCGCGCGGAACGCAGCACGGCGTGCAGCGCGGTCGCCGGGCCCTCGGCTCCCGCCGCGGCCGCCGGGGGCAGCGCCAGGCGGCCGAAGAAGCCGCCGGTGATCTCCGGGGCACCCGCGTCGAGCACCGCCCACAGGCTCGCCACGACCTGCCGGAACCCGGCGATCTGGAGCGCGCCGGCCAACGAGAGGGCCTCGTCGGGCAGGGACAGGTCGCCCAACGCGCTCTCGCAGGAGGACAGATAGGCGAGATCGGCGGTGCGCAGCCGCAGCGCGGCGATCTCCCGCATGGTGAGCGGACCGTCCTGGGTGTACAGGGCGGCGCGGCCGGGGTCGCTCGGACTCTGGGCGCTGTGCCCCACGAAGAGCAGCCCGCGATACCGGTGCAGTTCGGCCGTGACGCGTGCCAGGGTCGCTCCGCGTCCGGCCAACACCCGGGAACCGTCGGCCGGTCCCGGGGGCTGCGCGGCGCGAACCGCCCGCACCTCCCGTGCGGCGTGCCGCAGGCGCGGCCGGCCCGGGAGGTGCGGCACACAGACCGTGAGCAGGCCGCGCGGACCGGTCGGGTCCTCGGGGACCGCGGGCGGTCTCCGCGCGGCGATCAGGGAGCGCAGGGTGGGTGTGTAGGAGGAGATCACCCGGTCGGCGACTCCGGTGTCGCGCAGGCGGGCCGGGTCGTAGCGCTGCGCGGCGTGCAGGGGCAGCAGCGAGAGGGGGCCGGTGGGGCACCACCACAGACGCGGCCAGTCGTCGTCGCGGTGGTCCAGGCCGAGCCCGGCAAGTACCGGCCCGGCCACGGCGGTCCACAGCCAGGCCAGCGTCTCGCGCAGGGTCTCGGCGGCGGCCGTACGCTGCCGCGGGGTGCCGGGCCGCCGCAGTCTCGCGACGAGCCGTAAGTGGGCCCGGGCGGCTGTGCGCAGCCGGTCCCGGGTCAGACCCGGCAGCGGGACGCAGCGCACACCGCCGGTGGTGACGACGAGCGCGTCGCAGCGCAGCCTGCTCACGTTGACGACGACCACGGGTCCGTGTTCGGCGGCGGCGCGCAGCTCGGTGGCGTCCGGAGACAGCAGGAACCTCTCCAGCCCGGGCAGGTGCCGGATCTCCGCCAGCAACGTCTCCCGTTCGGCAGCCGCGGCCGAGCAGCGTGCCATGGCCCGGGTGAGCGCCGGGTCCGAGGGCTCCGGTGGTTCCCGCCAGTCGAACGTACGGCGTTCGAGGACGTCCTGGAGCCGGCGCAGCCGGCGGGCCAGCTCGGGGCGGGTCCGGTCGAGCAGGTCGTGCCCGCCGCGCCCGCCCACGGCCTGGGCCAGCAGCACACCCCGCCCCTGTTCCAGCAGCTCCAGCGCCAGCTCGTCGCGCCCCTGCGCGACGGCACAGGCGGCGGCTTCCCCGGCAGCCCCCGAGAACTCCCGCAGCAGCCGCTCCTGATCGAGCCGTCCCAGCCCGAACCAGGCCAGGGACTCCAGCAGTCCCACGGCATCCCGGTAGCCGTCTAGGGCGTCCGTCCGCCGCGGATCGACGGCCGCCGCCAGCCGCCCCCGGTGCAGTGCGGCCCTGGCCCGCCCCAGCACCGGCGCCGTCGGTACGCGCGCCGCCGCCGCGTAGGCGGCAAGCGCACGCTCCCGCTCGCGTACGGCGGGGGACGGGCGCCGGGCGCGGGCCGGCGGCGCCAGTTTCGAGCGCTCCTCGTGGGCCGCGCCCAGGTTGGTCAGGTAACGGCAGCGGTCCGGATCGTCGGCAGGGGCGCGTACGGCTTCGCGGAGCAGGCGCACCGCGCGGTCCAGGTCGGCGGGGGATCGATCGTCGCGGTAGCGGCCGATGAGCGCGTTGCCCAGGTTGGACAGCGCGCCCGGGCGGCCCGGGTCGCCCACGGGGGTCAGCGCGAGTGCCTCCTCGTACGCCGCGACGGCCGCCCTGGCGTGCTCGGGGCCGCCCCGTACGTCGTGCCGCCGCTGGTGAACGGTGCCGAGGTTCTCCAGATGCGCTCTCCGCAACCGGTGCGGACGGCTCAACGCGTCCTGGAGGGCGTCCTCGGCCAGTTCGAGTGCCGTGTCGTCCTTCGTCCGGTCGAAGACGCGCAGGCAGACGGCGGCGAGATTGCCCAGCCGCGAGGCCCAGTCCGGGTGGTCGCGTGAGGTCGCCGCGACCGCGTGCGTCATATGGTCGAGCGCGGCCCGCAACGCGTCCGTGTCCGCCGTCTGCTCGAAGTGGCGTGCCAGGGCCCAGGCCAGGTTCGCCCGTCGGTCCGCCTGTTCGGATGTGTCCGCCGCGGTGTTCCGCAGGCTGTCGGTCAGCAGCCGAACCGCCTCGGCGAGTGAGCGCGCGTCGCCCGTGTGCTCGAAGCGGGTGACGAGCGACGAACCGAGGTTCGACTGGTACAGCCCGCGGTCCGGGTCGTCGTGCGCCGCGGCGCGCAGGGCCAGGCGCTGGACGCGTACCGCCGCCTCCAGGTCGGCCAGGGCGCCGCCGGAGAGCGCGAAACGTGCGGACAGGGCCGCGCCCAGGTTGCCCAGCAGGGCCGCACGGTCCTTGCCGCCGTGCGGCGAGGCGGCGGGTCGTACGCCGCCGTCCGGTGCACCGGACGCGCGGGCGAAGTCGGCGACCGCCGCGTCCAGTGCGTGCCGGTCACCGGTTCGCTCGAACAACGCCCAGTGCGCGGAGCCCCGGTTGCTGTGGAACGCGGCCAGGTGTGGATGGTTCGGCGCGGCCACCGCAAGCGCCCCGTCCAGCAGGACCAGGGCGCGGCGCACGGCGCCGTCGTCGTTCGTACGTTCCGCGTGCCCGAGCACGCGCATGCCCACCGCGTGCCGGGCGAGCGCCAGGACCTGCGTCGCCGGAACACCGCGGTAGACGGTCCGGTACCTGTCGACCAGCGCCGGATCGGGTCCCTCGGGGGTGAGGGCCAGGGCGGCCAGCAACACCTCCGCACCGGCGCGGACTTCGGCGGCATGCCGTGCGGGGTCGTGCCGGCCGCGTTGCCGGTGGAACCGCGCCACCGCCGACGCGCTCCGCAGCGCATCGACGGGCGCGTCCGTTCCGTCGCGGGGCGTCCAGTCGACGCCGGCGAGCACCTCGTCGGCCAGCCGCAGGGCCGTGTCGGCGAGCAGCACGCCGGTGTCGTCCGTCTCCTGGCAGCCGTCCAGAAGCGCGCCGAGCTCCGTCAAGGGGTCGCGGTCGCCGGGCTCCCGAGGATCGGTCCCCGTGCTCAGCGCGTGCCGTCCGGGGCGGGCTCCGGGGCCGGGGGCAGCGCCTTCATGTCGCGGTCCAGCAGCCAGCATCTCGGAGCGAGCAGCAGTGCGGTGCGTACCCGGCGGCACAGGGCGCCGGGGCAGCCGAACTCCTCGCTCGCCGGATCCCACGCGTCGAACCAGGCACTGTCCGACTCCCCGTCCGCGTCCGATTCCCCGTCAGCGTCCGACTCCTCGTCCGCCGCTGTCTCGCCGCCCTCCTCCGCCACTCCGTCGTCGTCGCCGTAACGTACGGTCGAGTCGTCCCGGGCCACGTCGAGCCGCTCGATCGCGTCGACCAGGTCCTGCCATCGCGACAGCAGGGCGGCGGTGGGCGTACCGGGCTCGGTCGCCAGGGCCCGCCAGTCGTCCTGGAGCGAATGGGCGTGCGCCCGCACCCGGATGTCGTGGAACCGCTCGCAGACGTCGTCCCAGCCCAACGGCCCCGTCGTGGCCCCGTCCACCGTGTCCGTCCCGGTCACGTCGCCTCTCCCGCCGCGCGCAGTGTGCCAGAGGATCGTAGCCGCCGCGGCGCCCTTCCGTCGCGGTAAGTGCCGTCGCGGTTACGCTGTAGCGGGCGCCGTGGCGGCGGCAGTCACCGTCGGCAGGGGGCAGAGTGCGGATCACGTTCGCCGAGCAGTTCGGCAGGGCGGCCCAGGCCCGCATCTCGGCCGCGCTGCACCGGGCCCGGACGGCCGACGAACCCGGGAGCGCTCCGGGTCCCTCTTCGTGGGCGCCCGAACACATCCACGTGGAAAGGCAGTTCGCCGGGGGCCTGAGCGGCGCGGTGGTCATCGGTCTGCGGGCGAAGACGGCCGGGGTGTGGACCCGGCACGTCGCCAAACTGGCCCCGGCCGAGGAGGCGCACGACGAACTCGAGGCTTTCCTGCGGATCTTCTCCCAGCTTCCCCACACGCTCTTCGTGCCCATCCGGACCGCAACCCCGGGCGCGCACGACCCCGCCACGGCACAGGAGTTGGAGCCCGACGAGGCGGTGGTCTACGTCGACGTGGCCACGTGGGCCGGGTGCGAGCCGGACCAAGAAGTGCTGAGCCTGGAGCAGTTGGCCGAACGGGCGGTGGCACCGGGCGGGACCGCCGGCGACGTCGAACACGCCGCGGACGCGCTGGACCGTCTGCTGGGCCTCGCCTCCCTGGCGATGTACCAGGGCGCGGTCCCCCGCCGGGACCCCGATGACCGGATGGCGGCGAAGCGGTCGCTCGGCCCCGACGTGACGGTGGTGGTGAACGGCGTCGACGCGAAGGGCCAGCCCGTGTACGGCACGCCGGACCTGGACACCCTCCGAGCCCATCTGGTCGCGCCTCTGGACGTCATCAGGGCGGGGCTCGCACCTCCCGAGGAGGAGGGCGTCCTGACTCCGGGAGGACTCGTCACGCTCACCGTACCGGGGGCGCGGGCCACCGCCGGAGGTCTCCTGGTGGAGCGTGA
Source organism: Streptomyces sp. NPDC048291 (assembly GCF_043201715.1). Taxonomy (NCBI): domain Bacteria; kingdom Bacillati; phylum Actinomycetota; class Actinomycetes; order Kitasatosporales; family Streptomycetaceae; genus Streptomyces; species Streptomyces sp. NPDC048291. Next base: position 212,672 of record NZ_JBICZC010000003.1, on the reverse strand, counting down.
CAACGCGGTGGTGGCCGTGGAGTTCGAGCCCGGCTGCGACGCCGAACTGCGCGACCTGGACCCGGAGAAGGTGCGGTACGTCCACGGCAGGGTGACGGACACCCGCCCGCACCGCGCCCGGCGGCGTATCGCCGCTGCCCTGGGGGCGCTCGGCGACACACCGGGGGTCGTCCGGGTGGGCGGCACGCGTGCCCGGGATCCCTACACGCTGCTCGAACACGTCGTCCACGAGCGCACCGCCGCCACCCTCGTCGGCGTGGTCCACGGCGACCTGAACCACCGCAACATCCTGTTCTGCGACGGCCGGCCCTTCCTCATCGACTACGCCCGAGGACAGCGCGACATGCCGGTGCTGGACGATCTGGCCTGGCTGGAGCTGAACCTGCTGCGCCGGCCCCTCGCCGACGGGCTGAGCTTCGACGACCTGGTGGCCGTACAGCGCGTTCTGCTGCTCGGCGACCTGATGGCCGACCTGCTGCCACCGGGCCCGGACGGTCTCGGCGTGCTCGGCGAACGGCTCGTCGGCCTCGTCGCCCACCGGGGCCGGCACGCGGTCGCCGCGATCCGGCTCCTCTCCGTCCTCCGGGCACGGGTGCGGCGGACATGCGCGGGCAAGGACACCGGGCACCCGTGGTGGAGCGAGTACCAGGTGGCCCTGCTCCTCGCCGCGCACCGCGCGTTCAAGTGGCCGGACGACCAGCAGACGACGGCGTCCTGGCGTGCCCAGGTGGCGTCGGCATGTGTCGCGACGGAAGCCCTGGAGTACGGCGAGTACGGCGAGCACGGCGGTCCCTTCCTGCGGCTGTGGGGCGGCTCCGAACTCGCCGCTGCCGCCCGGGCTCTGCTGCCCCTGCTCCCGGACGAGCCGGATCCTCGCGCGGCCGGTCTCCTGGCCGCGGTGGTCGACGGGCTGCAGACGGAGGCGGGCACCGGTCCCGTCGACGCCCTCCGGAGATTCCGCACCGGTGTGGCCCGCGCGGTGGCCGGTCCGGCCACGCACCGACGGCTGCGGGAACTCGACGGGGAGCGGAAGACGCGCACTCCGTTCATCGACCTGGCCGCGGCGGTGGCGGGTCCTTCACCCGGGCCGGGGCCGAGTCGGCGGGCCTGGTCCGAGGCGCCGAGCGCGGTCGAGGAGGTACTGGCCACGTCGTACGCGCTGGTCCTCGGCGGGGTCGGTTCGGGCCGGACGACCCTGCTCGACGAGGTGGAACGCAGGAGACTGACAGCCCTGCAGAGCGCCGGCGGGACGGCGGGCGCCGCCCCGGGGCTGTTGCCCGTGCGTCTGGCGGGGGCGGCGATCGCCCGGTGCGCGGACGCGGACGCGCTGGAACACCGGATCGGGGCAGTCCTGGAGGCGGTGGCACCCGGCGCCGACCGGACGAACCTCCTCAGGGCGGGCGTGGTGCACCTCCTGGTCGATCTGCCGCGCGGAGCGGAACCACCCACCGCGGCCGGGATCCTGGGTGACTTCACCCGGCGCTGGCCGGCGGTAGGCGTCACGGCGGCGGCGCCGGGCCCCGAGCCGACCGCCGAGTACGACGCCTACACCGCCGTACGCCTGCTGGGGCCCCGGCCGGAGCAGGCCGCGCGCTATCTCGCCCGCCGCTCGGCGCAGCGCGGACTCGGCCCCGAGCACGCCGCGGAACTCACCGACCTGGCACTCTCCGACACCTGGGCGGAGCTGTTGCGGGAGGGACGCTGTTCGCCGCTGCTGCTCGCGCGTCTCGCCCACTGGCCCGTCGGCGGGCCCGCACGGCGCCGGCCGGGCAACGAACACGAGGTGCTGCACGCCTACTTCAAAGAAGTCACCGCGGACTGGCCCGGCCCGGCGCTCCTTCACGTGAAGGCACAGGCCGCGCATCTCACCGACCCCGAGGAGGAGCCGCACGGTGGCCGGGAACTCCCGGAGGACATGTGGGCCCTGCTCGTCGACTCGGGGGTGCTTACCGCGGAGAGAGCCTTCCACCGGGTCGAGGACCGGGAGTACTTCGCGTTCCGCTGGCTGCGTTCGAGGGCCCAGGACAGAGCGCTGCTCCGGCGGTTGGCACTCCGTCACCGCTGGTACGGGGCCTTCCGGCGGCTGGCCGCGCTGACACGGTCGCCCGAGGAGTTGCTGCCGCGCCTCGTCGAGGAACTCGCCGAGGCGGACCCGGTGCAGGCCGCCGCCCTGCTGGGAGCCCCGGCCCTTCCCCCGCGCAGGCCGGTCGCGGCATTCCTGGACCGCCAGGCCACGGTCCTCGCCGACCGGCGGGCCGGGGAGCTGGAGCACCGCGCGGCGGCCGACGCGCTCGCCGCGTTCGACGCGCCGGTCGCCTACCGACACCTGTTCACCGCCCTGGCGGACCCGGACGGCCCGCCGACCGCCCGGACGGCAGCACTGCGCGCCCTGGTCACGGCAGCCCGCACCACCCGTCAGGCCGCGTACGGGCGCCGCATCTCGGAGGAACTGGCCCACCTGCTGGCCCCGTTGCTGACGCCGGACACCCCGCAGGCACTGGCCCTGCCCGCGCTGCACGCCGTTGAGACGCTCACCCTGCGGCGTCTGGCACTCTGCACAGCCGATGTCGTCCGGCCCGGCATGCCGTGGCCCGTGGTCCGGGCGGCGCTCGCCGCCCTGGACGCCCTGGACGTGTCCCAGCCGGCCGCTCTCAAGGAGGCCCGGCAGTCGGCGGAGCGCGAAGGTCTGGCGTACGTCGAGCGGGCCCTGGACGGTCCGGTCTCCGGGGTCTCCGGGGTCTCCGGGGTCTCGGGGGTCTCCGGGGTCTCGGGGGTCTCCGGGGGCGACGCCGCCGCCCTCGCCGTGGAGCGCGTACGGCTCGTGCGGCGGCTGCCCGGTCCCGAGCGCGTCCGGACGCTGCTGGAGCGGCGGTTCGCGCCGGGGATGGGGGAGTTGTGCGGCGAACTGCTGGAGGAGCATGTCCGGGGCGTGCCGCGTCCGGAGACCGCGGCACGGTACGAGGACGTGCTGTGGCGGAGGGGCGAGCCCGACTCCGCCCACGAGGTACTGCGGACCACCACTGACGGGCTCTGCCGCACCGCCGCCCTGCACCGTCTGCTGCTCGACGCACCCGAGCGCGGCGCCGATGTCTTCGCCCTGCTGTCCGGGCCGGACTCGCCCGCCGGGGCAGGCCTCCCCGAGCGCGCCGGGCCCGTGGCGGCCACCGTACGGACGCTGCCCGCGGAACTCCTGGCGCAGGCCGAGCTGTTCGGGGTCAGGGCGGCCGAGGCGTGCGATCCGGACTCCTCCCTCGACGGCATCGCGGCCCTGGCCGACGCCGTACGCGCACGCGACCGGCAGGCCGGGCTCCGGCTCGCGCGCCGGGCGCACCGCCACTTCGCCGCCGGCGGCTTGCCGGCCCGGCTCCGCGGCGCCTGGGCCGCCACCCTGATCCGCTGCTCGGCCGACGCGGACACCGTCACGGCCCTGCTGTCCTCACCCGACACCGACGACCAGGATCTCGCCCTCGATGTCCTGGCGGACCACGGACTCCTGCTGCTGGCGGGGCCGGTCCGGGCCTGCGTCGCCGAAGGCTCCGAAGCCCGCATCGCGGAAGGGGCGCTGAAGCGGCTGCGGGCTGCCGGACCCGCCGACGTACCGCGTTTCGCCCGGGCGTCGGCCGTCCTCGGGCTGGTGGACGCGCTGCCCCTGCTGTGCGACCGGATCGAGCGGTACGACGGCGCGGACCCGGCGGTACCGGTCTCGCTCGGAGCCCTCGGGGTGTGGGAGGTACCGCCGTTCGCGGACCTCCTCGCGGCGACGGGTTACCTGGCCGCCCGTGCGGGCGCCGGGAATCCGGACGCCGTCCGGGCGTACCGGGCGGTACGGGACTTCGACACGTCCGGTGCCCATCCCGGCGTGGCGGTGGGCAGGCTCGCCGCCCTGGCCGTGGCGGGAGACTGGCCGCCCGTGCTCGACGCCCTCCCTGGCGAGGATCCCCGGCTGCCCGCCATCGCCGGGAACGCCCTCGTCCACTGGCTCCCCGGTCCGTTCACCCCGGCCGGTGCCGACGCGTCCGAGGCCGCCCGTCGGGTTGCCGACCGCCTGGCCCAGGACGAGACACTGCCGCCCGACGCACGCTCCCACCTGTACGGCCTGCGGACCACACTGGAAGGCCGTACCGGAACCGCCACCGTCGCCCGCCCCGCTCACACCCCGCTGTAGCGATAGCCCGCCCACTCCACCGGCGGCAACCGGTCGCGCACCGCGCGGACGGCGGTGTGCAGGGCCTGCGCCCCCCACGGCTCCGCCGCCCCCGCCGCGGGCTTCTCGTGGCCGTAGACGTGCCGCACGACCTCCGGCGCGGTCTCGTCCATGACCGCCCATGCGGCGCTGATCACCTGGCGGTAGCCGGCGATCAGCAGCGCGCCCGCGAGGTCGAGGGTCTCGTCCGGCAGGTCGGGATCCGCCGCCCCGCCCTCGCAGGACGACAGGAACGCGATGCCGGCCCCGCGCACTTCGAGGGTGCAGATCTCGGCGACCGTCAGCGGACCGTCGTCACGTCCGCCGAGCGGAACGAACGGTTGGGCACCCGGCTGCGGCGTTCGCGCCTCCGGACGCCCCTCCCGATGCCCGGCGCGTGGGACCCCGCGCGCCGGGCGTTCTCATGCCCGCTCCGGGGCGGGCCGGCCGCCCACGGCCTCCTCCTCGGTGTCCTCGGCCTCCCAGCGCAGCAGGTCGCCCGGCTGGCACTCCAGGACCTCGCAGAGTGCGGCGAGGGTCGCGAAGCGCACCGCCTTGGCGCGGCCGTTCTTGAGTACCGCCAGGTTGGCGGGGGTGATCCCCACGCGGTCCGCGAGCTCGCCCACGGACATCTTCCGCCTGGCCAGCATCACGTCGATGTCGACGGCGATCGGCATCAGATGACCTCGTCCAGCTCGGCCTGCATCTGCGTCGCCTCGACGTCGCGGGCGACCGCCTGGGCGAGCAGCATCCGCAGTACGAGCACGATGAGCGCCACCCCGAGGACGGCCACGCCGATCCCGGCCATGATGACGCTGACGCCCGGGTCGTCCCGCTGGCCCGGCGCGTTGACGGCCGTGACCGCGAACCACAGGAGGGCGATCGCCACGATCGAGCCGATCACGCCGTCCACGTACCGGAAGGCGGCGTGCGAGAACACGGTTCCGCGTCGCACCATCGTCACCAGCCGCCACACGCAGACCAGGGCGACCTGGACCGAGGCCATGCCCAGGATCGTGATCAGGCGGAACGCGGTCAGCGGGAGCGTTCCGTCCTCCGGGTCGTTCCCGCTGATCAACGTCCACAGCATCATCGCCTGTATGAGCACGGTGCCACCGAGCACCACCGCGAGCACGGTGCGCAGCGCGCGCACGGTCATTTTTCCCACAGCCCGTCCTTCCATCGACTCACGATGGGAATCTATCGAGATTCGATAGATTGGACAAGGGGGTGGGGGTCACTGCGGGCAGCGTGCTCAGTCCATGCCGCCGAAGACGTTCTGGTCCCAGTCGATGACGGATCCGGTCACCACTCCGCTGCGGTCGGAGAGCAGCAGGACGACGAAGTCGGCGATCTCGTCGACCTGGCCGAGCCTGCCCATGGGCTGGGCCGCCGCGGCCCGCTCCCGCCAGTCGTCGCCCGCCCCGTGGAAGGCGCGCTGCACGGCGTCCTCGCCCTCGGTGTCGGTCCAGCCGATGTTGAGGCCGTTGATCCGGATCCGGTCCCAGCGGTGGGCGTGGGCCGCGTTGCGGGTCAGCCCGGCGAGTCCGGCCTTGGCCGCGGAGTAGGGCGCCAGGAAGGGCGGGCCGCCGTGGGCGCAGTTGGAGATGATGTTGACGATGGTGCCGGGCGCCTCGCGGGCCTTCATGTCGGCCACCGCCGCCTGCATCGCGAAGAACGGTGCCCGCAGGTTGATCGCCATGTGCTGGTCGAACAACTCGGGTGTGGTGTCCAGGAGCGAGCCGCGGGAGGTCAGGCCGGCCGCGTTGACCAGGCAGTCGATCCGGCCGTGCGCCTCCACGGTGTGTGCGACGGAGTCGCGGGCCTGCGCCGGGTCGGCGAGGTCGGCCCGTACGAAGCGCGCGCCGGTGTCGGCGGCGAGTTTCCCGCCGACCTCGGGGCGCCGGCCGGTGAGGACGACGGCCGCGCCCTCGCGTACGGCCGCCCGCACGATGCCGGCCCCGACGCCCTGGCTGCCGCCGTTGACCAGGACGACCTTGTCCTGAAGAAGTGCCATGAGTGCGGTGTTCCCTTCAGCTGTGGCGGCGCTCGGCGCCGGCGTGGAGTTCCCGGCGCAGCCGCTCGGGGGTCCAGCCCTCGTCGACGGCCTGCCACAGGGTGTCGGCCTGGGAGGGCGGGGCGAGACCGTCGACCGGCGGGTCGAGGTCCAGGTTGGTGGGGAAGGGGTAGCCCTCGGCGGTCGCGGCGACCACGCGGCGCAGCCAGTTCTGCGAGAAACCCTCGTCCCTGCGGCGCAGCAGCACCGGGAAGACGGCGTTCGCCATCGCCTCGCGGTCCACCGTCTCCATCGCGCGCCCGAAGGCGGAGGAGACCTGCAGCAGGTTCGCCATGCGGCGGATGCCGGTGGAGCGGTTGTGCCCGGCGGCGTGGAAGAGCGCGGGGTTGAAGAAGACCGCGTCGCCCTTGTCCAGGGGCAGCTGCACATGGTGGGCGTCGAAGTACCCGACGAACTCGGGGAGCCGCCAGGCGAGATAGCCGGGCTCGAACTTCTGCGAGTGCGGCAGATAGAGGGTCGGGCCGGACTCGACGGGCATGTCGCAGTGGGCGACGGCGCCCTGGAGGGTGAGGACGGGCGACAGGCGGTGGACGTGCGCCGGGTAGCCGGCGGCGCGCTCCTGGGAGAGGAACCCGAGGTGGTAGTCGCGGTGCACACTCTGCGCGGCACCACCCGGGTTGACGACGTTGACCTGCGAGGTCACCTGGTAGGCGGGGCCCAGCCAGGCCTCGGCGACCAGCGCCAGCAGGTCGTTCGCGTAGTAGTCGGCGAACACCTCGGGCGCCCGTACGGCCATCTTGTCCAGCGCGTTCCAGACGCGGTCGTTGGCGCCCGGCCGGGCGAAGTGGTCGCCGCGGGCGGTCCCGCTCGCGCGCTCCTCCTCGATCAGCCCGGTGAAGGCCCCGGTGGCCCGGTCGACGACGTCCGGGTCGTCGAACGCGCCCTTGAGGACGACGACACCGGGGCCGTCGAGCAGCGCGCTGACCAGCTCGTCCTGGATCCCGAGGCGCCCGTCGGGGGTGGCGGCGAGGGTACGCAGCCGGTCGCTGTCGTAGAGGGGCACGTTCTGTTCCACGCGCTCCGCGGAAGGGTGGTCGGCGGCGTCGGTCTCCTGCTCGACGAGCGAGCGGAACGCGTCGAGGTCACAGTCGGCCTCGGTCAGCCGAGTCGTCGGCCGAGTCCGCCGTGCCGTGGTCTGGGAGGGCATCAGGGTCCTTTCGCCGTGCCTGTCCTTCTGCCAGTCTTGAGAACCCGAACCCATCATTCAATCCTCAGCAGTGCATCAAAAGTCCATCACCGTCCACCGGGATCCGTCATGCGCCATCCCTACACGATCAGGGAAATCGCCCGTCAGGCAGGGCTGAGCACGGCCACCGTCGACCGTGTCCTCCACCAGCGGGGCAATGTCCGCGAGGGCACCGTCCGCGAGGTCCACCAGGCCGTCAAGGACCTGGACCGGCAGCAGGCCCAGGTCCGCATCGGCGGCCGTACCTTCATGATCGACATCGTGATGCAGGCCCCGGACCGGTTCTCCACCGCCGTACGCGAGGCGCTGGAGGCCGAACTGCCCGCCCTGCACCCGGCCGTCGTACGCTCCCGGTTCCACTTCCGCGAGACCTGCCCGCCCCGGGACCTTGTCTCCGCCCTGGAGAAGATCGCCGGGCGCGGTACCCAGGGCGTGATCCTCAAGGCCCCCGACGTACCGGAGATCACCGCCGCGGTGGGGCGGCTGGTCGCGGCCGGGATCCCCGTCGTCACCCTGGTGACCGACCTCCCGCACAGCGCCCGCCTCGCCTACGTCGGCATCGACAACCGCGCGGCCGGCGCCACCGCCGCCTACCTCCTCGGACAGTGGCTCGGCGACCGGCCGGGCAACGTGCTCACCACCATCAGCCGCGGCTCCTTCCGCGGCGAGGAGGAGCGCGAGATGGGCTTCCGCGGTGCCATGCGCGCCGACCAGCCGCGGCGGACCCTGGTCGAGGTCACCGACAGCGACGGCCTGGACGCCACCCAGTACGACCTCGTGCTCGACGCGCTCGAACGCGACGAGGACATCGTCGCCGTGTACTCCGTGGGTGGCGGCAACCACGCCACCCTGGAGGCCTTCGCGGCCCTCGGACGCGCCTGCGCGGTGTTCGTCGCCCACGACCTCGACCACGACAACACCCGCCTGCTGCGCGAGCGCCGCCTGTCCGCGGTCCTCCACCACGACCTGCGCCAGGACATGCGCCGCGCCTGCCAGATCATCATGCGGGCCCACGGGGCGCTCCCGGAGGACAGCCCCGTTCCGCCCTCGGCCATCCAGGTCGTCACGCCGATGAACCTGCCGCCCGGGACCGAGACCGCCGCACCTCCCGGCCAGCCGAACCGGACCACCCGGGACTCGCCGAACCCACGGCCGCGGAACGCGTGATCAGCGCCGCCGCCTCCGGTACGACCAGCCGGTGCCGATGCCCGCGACGTGCAGGGCCAGGGCGGTCAGCCCCAGCAGCATCACGTTCGTGGAGGTGAACGTGTCGTTGGTGCTGATGTCCGCCGCGTTGATCAGAAAGGCGATGAAGAACAGGACTGCCGCAACCATGCCGGGCATGAACGGGCTCCTCTCGATGGGGTGACATCCCGTATGCCCGCACATCGGCTCCACAAGCCCGTCACCCGACCGCACCGGCAATCACACCGGCAGGCCTGCCCCCTGGCCGAGGAGTGCCGCCGCCCGACGTGTCCGGGCGCCGCCTCGGCGGACGCTCAGTCGAGGCAGAACTCGTTGCCCTCGACGTCCTGCATTGCGATGCAGGACTCGTTCTCGTCGTCGGCGGGCAGCAGTTGCACGCGCACCGCGCCGAGCGCGACCAGCCGTGCGCATTCGGCCTCCAGCGTGGCCAGGCGTTCCTCGCCCACGAGTCCGGTGGCGGCCCGCACGTCGAGATGCACGCGGTTCTTGACGACCTTGCCTTCCGGGACGCGCTGGAAGTACAGCCGCGGACCGACCCCCGAGGGATCACTGCAGGCGAACCACGAACCCCGGTCCTCCGCAGGCAGGGAGCGGTTGGCGTCCTCCCAGGTGGCGAAGCCTGCCGGTGGCGGGGGTGCGACGTACCCCAGCACCTCGCACCAGAAACGAGCGACGCGCTCGGGTTCCGCGCAGTCGAAGGTGACCTGGAACCGCTTGATCGACGGCATCGGCGCACCATAGCAGGAGCCTTGGCAGGGGCTCGCCCGCGGACAATCGGTTGTTTCCTCTGATAAGGGGTCAAGTACCTGGCAGATTTCTCAATTCGGCGCGACAACCGTGGAACGCGGCCAGAATGTGGCGGTGAGGCCGGTGGTGTGGGGCGCCGGTTGTCGCGTGCTGTGAAAAGAGAGTTCCGTCTTCGGGCAACGGCGTCCGCTCCGCGGCGAAGGAGGGTGCCATGGCCGCTCACGCGAAAGCGATCGGGATCTGGTGGCTGGCCACCATGGCTGCCCTGACCACGGCGGTCATCGCCGTCGTCCTCATGGTCCAGGCCGACTCGGGGGAGGCGTCCCCGCCCTCGCCGACCCCTCTCACCGCACCGCCGGCCGACACGTCCCCGACGACGGGCGCCACGCCCTAGCCACCGTCGGCGAGCGGTGCCGCGGCCGTCGTCCTGGTCGGCCGGCGCCGGCCGGCTGAGCGACGGGCGGCGCCTCCTCAGACCGTCGACAGGTCGATCGCGCGGTCCAGGTCGTGCGGTCGCAGGACGCGCAGGATCGCTTCGAGGAGGTAGTAGTCGGCGTAGGGGAGGGAGATCTCGATGCCGTCCTCGGCCGGGCGGTTGCGGGTGCAGCGGGCCACCACGGCCTCGGCGCGGCCGGAGTCGGTGGTGAGGCAGGTCCCGCACAGGGCGCCGAGGATGCGCAGCGCGGTGGTGCGGTAGCGCCCGCTGCCCGTGGCGGCGGCCAGGTCGAGCAGTCCGCAGGCCATGACGGCCGCGGCGGAGGCGTCCTTGACGTCGTGCGGTTGCTGCGGTGCGCGGTAGTCCCAGACGGGTATGTGGTCCGGGCCGAGGGCCTGGACGGCGAAGTCGGCGAGGGCGCGGGCGGTGGTGAGGAACCCGTGGTCGCCGGTGCGGCGGTACATCGTGGTGAAGCCGTAGATGCCCCAGGCCTGTCCGCGGGCCCAGCAGGAGGTGGGGCTGTAGCCCTGGACGGTGTTCGGGCCGATGGGGGTGCCGGTGGCGGGGTCGAGGTCGTAGACGTGCGGGGTGGAGCCGTCCGGCCGCGGGAAGAGCCGCCGGGCGGTCTGCGCGTGTCCCACCGCCGCGTCCATGAACGCGCCGTCGCCGGTCTGCCGGGCGGCGAAGACGAGCAGGTCGAGGTTCATCATCGTGTCGATGATCATGCGCCCCGCGTTGTCGGAGGTGCTGAGCGCACCCCAGGCCCGGATGTAGCGGCCCCGCGGGTTGTAGCGCTGGAGCAGTGAGCGCGCCGCCTGTACGGCGCCGTCCCGCCAGGACGTGTCGCCGGTCAGCCGCCAGGCGGTGACCCAGGACGGGGTGAACAGGAAGCCCAGGTCGTGCGTGCCGGTGTCGTACTGGCGCGGGGCCAGTTTCGCGGCCGACGCGAGGGCGAGGTCGCGCAGGTTGTCGTCGCCGCTGTGCAGCCAGCTCATCCAGAGGACGCCGGGCCAGAACCCGCCCACCCAGTCGCCGTTCTGGGAGTAGACCCACTTCTCGAACTTCGTCCCGACGGGGAAGCCGCTCACCCCGGGCGCGACGGCACGCACCTTCGCGACCGCGTAGTCGGCCGCGTCCCGCAGCACCTCCTCCGTCGCCGTCGGCACCCGGCCGGCGAGCGCCTGCGCGGACTGAGGTACGGCGGCGGACGCGACCGCGGCGCCGCCTGCGGTGGCCAGCACGGCCCTGCGGGACATGTGCATGGGTGCCTTCCTCTCCAACTGAACCGATGAGTGGGGGAGTTGAAGGAGTCTCGCATGCGACGACACGTGCGTACATACATGTGCGCAAGGTTCAGGTACGTGAATACTTGTGAGGGGTCACCGGGGACGGCGAAGGGCCCGGCGCGCGGGGTGCCGGGCCCTTCGGGGCGGACGGTCGGTCAACCTGCCTACAGGCTGCGGGCGGTGATGTCGCCACGGGACGTGGTGGCGCGGATGTCGAGCTCGGTGGTGCCGTCGTTCTTGAGGGCGTTGTCGACGCGGCCGGTGCCGGTGCCGGCGTCCAGGGCGGCCGAGGCGCCGGTGGCGGCGCCGACCGAGATGTCGCCGTCCTGGGTGCGGAGCACGACCGTGCCGCGGGTCGCCTCGCCGATCCGGATGTCGCCCCGTGCGGTGCTGATCTCCGCGGGCCCGCCCAGCCGGCCGACCTCGACGTCGCCGTCGGTCGCGGTGAGGCGCAGGCTCGCGGCCTCGTCGATCTTGATCTCGCGGTACGCGCCGTCGAAGACGACGTCGCCGAGGCGTCCGACGCCGCGCAGTTCGGTGGAGGCCGCCCTGACCTCGACGCCGGAGCCGGCGGGCAGCCGGACGGTGACCTCCACGGAGCCGGAGGGGCCGAAGAGCTGGTTGCCGGGGGTCCCGGACGTGATCCGCAGGACGCCGTCGGAGTAGGAGACGGTGGTCGCCTCCGCCGCCTTCACGTCGCGGCTCTTGGCGGGGCCGGCGGGCAGAACCTCGACGGTGGTGTCGGCGCGGTCCGCCGCGATGAACTGGACGCGTCCGGCGGGGATGTCCAGGACGGCGGAGATCGGGGCGGGGGTGTCGAACTTCTGCATCGTGGTCTCCCGTTTGGCCTCGTTGTTTCTGACAACGGAAACGCTACGTTGCTTTCCTGTTTGCGACAACGCGTTTGTTGCGTACGACTGATATATAGGCAGCTAAGAGCATGTAAACTGTTGCAACGGTCCTGAAGGTAACGCAACGGCGGATGATCTGTCATTGCAATGAGCCGTGAGTGAACGCTATGCTCGCGAGGTCAGGGACCGCCCTGCGGGAACAACGAGGAGATCGCGATGCCGGGAGGCAGGCTCAGCCAGCAGGAACGCCAGCAGATCGCGCTGGGGCTGGCCGACAGCCTCCCCTACGCCGAGATCGCCCGCCGTATCGACCGTCCGACCTCGACGGTCACGCGTGAGGTGATGCGCAACGGCGGTCCCACCGCCTACCGCGCCGACCTGGCCCACCGGGCCACCGAGCGCCGCGCCCACCGGCGCCGGCCCGCCTCCTCCCGGGGGCCGGGAGCGGTCCCGCAGCCGCACGGACGGGACGCCGACGCCGTCGCCGAGTACGAGGAGACGCTCACCACCGTCTTCATGCAGTCGGGCACGCCCAAGATGATGGCCCGGGTGCTGGCCTGTCTCTGCGTCAGTGACGCGGCCAGCCTCACCGCGTCCGAACTCGTCCAGCGGCTCCGGGTCAGCCCGGCGTCCGTCTCCAAGGCGGTCGCGTTCCTGGAGGAGCAGGGGCTGGTCCGCAGGGAGCGCGACGAACGCCGCCGCGAGCGGTACTTCGTCGACGACGACGTCTGGTACCAGTCGATGATGGCCAGCGCGCGCGGCACCGCCCAGATCGCCGAGACCGCACGACAGGGTGTCACCGTCCTCGGCCCGCGCACCCCCGCCGCCGACCGCCTGGAGAACATCGCCCGTTTTCTCGACTTCGTCAGCGAGAGCATCGCCCGCGCCGCCGAGCAGGCCCGCGAAGTCCTGCACAGCAGACCCGCGTAGCCGGCCGACCGGATCGATCTTGGCGGTTCGCTCACCGTTCACAACCACCTCACCTGCGCGAAGGCGGCCGTTCGGGCTGCGCAGGAAGGGTCCTGGCGGCCTGTCACAACGACACCCCAGGACGGACTTCGTGACCGAATCACGTGCTCGCCGGTGGCGCCGCAGCCTCCGCGTTCTGCTCGTCGCCGTCGCCGGACCGACGCTAGCCGTCGGCGCCCTGACGGCGTCCCCCGCCCACGCGGCGGCGGCCGACGACATCCGGATCAACGAGGTGGTGACCACCGGAGACGTCAACGACTCCGTGGAGCTCTACAACAAGGGCACCGCCACGGTGGATCTCTCCGGCTGGATCCTCCGGGACGACAACGACAGCTCCAAGTACGCGATAGCTTCCGGGACCACGCTCGCCCCCGGTGGCTTCGTCGCCTTCGACGTGCACAACTCCTTCGGTCTGGGCTCCGACGACGAGGCGCGCCTCTACCTCGCCGACGGCACCACCCTGGTCGACAGCTTCGGCTGGACCCAGCACTCCGACCCCTCGTGGTCGCGCTGCCCCGACGGCACCGGCGCCTTCGGCTCGGCCGCGCTCACCCTCGGCGCCGCCAACGACTGCGGCTCCGGCGGCATTTCGGCGACCGCGTGGCCGGGCGGCAGCTCGGTCGCCACCGCCGACACCAAGAACGCCTTCGGCTCCGACATGAGCGGCCTCTACCAGGAGGGGAGCGTGATGTGGGCGGCACAGAACAGCGGCAAGCTGTGGCGGCTGGTGCCGAACGGCTCCACCGCCTGGAAGGCCGACACCGCCAACGGCTGGACGTCCGGCAAGACGCTCAAGTTCCCCGGCGGTTCGGGCACGCCCGACGACGAGGGCGTCACGCTGACCGGCTCCGGCTCCGCCGGGGGCGTCTTCGTGTCGAGTGAGCGCAACGCGGACTCCTCCGGCACCAGCAGGCTCTCCGTCCTCAAGTACGACGTGAGCGGCACCGCCACCACCCTCACCGCCTCCACCGAGTGGAACCTGACCTCCGACCTGCCGTCGGTGGGCTCCAACCTCGGCCTGGAGGGCATCACCTGGGTCCCCGACGCCACCCTGACCGCCGCCGGCTTCAAGGACGCCTCGACCGGTGCCGCCTACAACCCGGCGAACTACGGCTCGCACTCCGGCGGGGTCTTCTTCGTCGGCGTCGAGGGCACCGGCATGATCTACGGCTACGTCCTCAAGGACGGCGGTACCTTCACCCGCGTCGCGTCCGTCAGCAGCGGCATGGCCGGTGTCATGGAGCTCCAGTGGGAGCCGCAGGCGTCCCGCCTCTGGGCGGTCTGCGACGACACCTGCTCCGGCCAGCACCGCACCCTGCAGATCAACTCCTCCGGCGTCCTCGCCACCACCGCCGTCTACAACCGCCCGACCGGCATGGGCAACTACAACAACGAGGGCTTCGCCGTCTCCGGCTCCGACGCGTGCAGCGGCGGCACCAAGCCCGTGTGGTGGTCCGACGACAGCAACGACAGCGGCCACGCGCTGCGCGGAGGCACCGTCACCTGCTGAGGCCTGCCGGGCCTCCCGCGCCGCGCTGTATCGTACGCGCGGCATCACACGCACCACCGGAACACGCGTCAACTCCCGTACCGGCACGTCGACTTCACCGTCGTGCCGGTTCCTTTCGCCGCCCCCCGGAGGAACCGTGGCAACCAGCCGCCCCCACCGTTTCCGTGTGCCGCTGACCCGACGCAGATCCCTCGCCGTGACGGCCGCCCTCGCCGCCGTCTGCGCTGCCGGCCTCACCCGGCCGACCGCGGCCCACGCGGACGCCGCCGCCGACCGCGCCGCCCTCGCCCAGTGGTGGGCACCGGTCAACTTCCAGGACGTCGACTCCACCGGCGAGACCGCGCTCGGCGGCAAGTCCGACTACATCACGTCGTACGACTACGACGGCGACCTCAACGGCCGTAACAACTGGGAGAACACCAGCCAGTTCCCGCTCGCCGCGCACGTCTACTACTCGGTCGTCCAGACCCCGTCCTTCTCCTACCTGCTGTACACGTACTTCCACCCGCGCGACTGGTCGGACGGCGTCCTGGACAACTACCAGGAGGACCTCACCGAGCACGAGAACGACGCGGAGGGCGTCCTGGTCGTCGTGGCCGACGACGGCTCCGCGCACGGTCAGTTGAAGGCGGCGATCACGGTCGCGCACAGCAACTTCTACTCCTGGGTGCCCGCGGGCAGCGACTTCACCAGCGGGCAGGAGAGCGTCGACGGCACGCTGAAGCTCCAGGGCGACCCGCACGACGACGGGCACGGCCGCCCGTTCACCACCCAGCAGCCCAACACCCACGCCGCCTGGGCCGAGGGCTACCTGTCCCAGGAGCGCAGCCAGTACGCGAGCGGCGACGGCATCGTCTACTACCCCGGCTCCACCGCCGAGGTGCCCTCCGGCTCCAACGACCGTGACGTGCAGTACACCCTGACCGACGTCTTCGCCGCGAACGGCATGTGGGCGAACCGCACCCTCACCACGCTCTTCGCCACGCCGAACAACTTCGCGGGCGACGACAGCTCCAACCCCTACGGCGCGAAGTGCGGCGCCGGCGGTGTCCTCGGCCCGGCCAACGGCGCCTGCGACACCGACGCGGCCAACCCGCCCTGGGCCTGGGACGACGCCGACGACCTGCCCGGCCGGGGCTACCTCGCCACCAACCCCGCCGAACTCGTCTGGGACTACTTCAACTGGCCCGGCAAGCCCTCCGCCCCGGACCTCGCCTACACCTGGGACCAGTACAACGGCATCACCTCCTGATCACCAGGCCTTCCCCGCGCCCCCGAAGGGGCGCGGGGAACTGCGCGGCCAGCCCCCACCGGCCCGCACCCGTGGCACGGGGGCTCGACGCGCGGGATCGGCCCGGAGCTGGTGTGCTGGGGGAGGGGGGCGACCCTACCCGTCGTACCCGTTCCGGGAGAGACGCATGAGTACCTACCGAGTCGCGCAGGTGACCGCCCTGGGCGGGCCGTTCGAGATCGTCGAGCGGGAGGTGCCGAGGCCGGGCCCAGGCCATGTGCGGATCGCCGTGGAGGCCTGCGGCATCTGCCACAGCGACGCCTTCTTCGTCACCGCCGCGCTGCCCGGCGTCACGTTCCCGGTGGTCCCCGGTCACGAGATCGCCGGGCGGATCGAGGAACTCGGCGAGGGCATCGAGGCCTGGGGCTGGCAGCTCGGCGACCGGGTGGCGGTCGGCTGGTTCGGCGGCAGCTGCGGCCACTGCAAACCCTGCCGGCAGGGCGACTTCATCGTCTGCGAGAACCTGAAGACGCCCGGCTGGGCCTACGACGGCGGCTTCGGCGAGCAGGTGATCGCACCGGTCGACGCCCTGGCCCGCATCCCCGACGGACTGACCTCGGCCGACGCGGCGCCCCTGGGCTGCGCGGGCGTGACCACCTTCAACGGCCTGCGGCGCAGCCCGGCCGAGCCCGGTGACCTGGTCGCCGTCGTCGGCCTCGGCGGACTCGGCCACCTCGGGGTGAAGTACGCGGTGGCCATGGGCTTCGAGACGGTGGCCGTCGCCCGCGGCGCCGACAAGGCCGACTTCGCCAAGCAGCTCGGTGCCCACCACTACGTCGACTCCACGGCCCCGACACCGGTCGCGGAGGCCCTCCAGTCGCTCGGCGGCGCCAATGTCGTCCTGGCCACCGCGGGCAACTCCCAGGCGATCACGGCGGCCGTGGACGGGCTGGCACCCCGCGGCGAACTGGTGGTGATCGGGGCCGACCCCGAGCCCCTCGGGATCAGCCCGCTCCAGCTGCTGATGAGCGGCCGGGTGGTCCGCGGCCATCCGTCCGGCACCGCACAGGACGTGCAGGACACCATGGAGTTCAGCGCCCTGCACGGGATCCGCCCGACGATCGAACCCGTACCGCTGGAGCAGGCCGACGGGGCCTACCAGAAGATGATCACCGGGGGCGCGCACTTCCGCATGGTCCTCACCTACGACTGAACCTACGACTGAACCTACGCCTGAGCCTGCCGCTGAACCGGCGACCGAGCCCGCGGCTGAACCCTCGACTGATCCCACGGCTCAGGCACCGATCGCGCCGCCCTTCTCGTACGGCTCGGGCCGCAGCATCGGCCGGGACGTCAGCCGCAGCACCCCGGCCGAGACCGCCGCGACCGCCACGGCCACGGCGGTCCTGCCGGTCAGCGCCCACAGGGCCGCGGGCAGCCACACCCGCTCGTACATGTGCAGTTCGACGGCCCGGTCCGGACGCCGCCGCACGGTGCCGAGCACCGCGGCGGCTGTGGCCGCGGCAGCCGGGGCCAGCAGCAGGAACACCGGTGCGGTGGCCGGCCCGAGCCGGCCCGGCAGGAGCAGCGCTCCCGCGTACTCGGTCGCCGCCAGTGCGGTCAGCACCGTCCGTGTCCGGCCGGGACCGTGCCGTACCGGCAGGGTGCGGCAGCCCGCGCGCAGGTCGTGCGGACGGTCGTCGAGGGCGAGCAGCAGATTGCCGAAGGTGCCCTGCAGGCCCAGCAGCAGCGCCGGTGCCACCAGCCGGGCGGGCGGCCAGGGCGCGGCGCAGCAGGCCCCCGCGAGCAGCGGGCACGACCACCCCGAGAAGCCGACGGCCAGATCCCCCCACAGCCCCCGGCCCTTCAGGCTCCGCCCGTAGGCGTCCTGGGCGAGGACCGCGAGGCCGAGGAAGAGCAGGGAGCGCCAGTTGGCCGACGTGGCCAGCACGAACGCCGCCAGCCACAGGAGGACCGCGCACCGGCGTGCGGTGGCGGCCCGCAGCCGTCCGGAGGGGATCGGGCGGTACGGCTTGGTCCGCGCGTCCTCGTGCCGGGTGAGGTAGTCGGCGGTGTAGAGCGCCCCGGCACAGGCCGTGAGGCCGAGCGCGGCCGCCAGGAGTAACCGCCCGGACTGGACGGCCGGAGCGGTCAGCGCGGTGCCGAGCGCGGTGATGACGGGGGTGACCACCAGGTCGTACGGGCGCAGCGTCTCCAGATGACCGGACAGCCGTGCCGGCCTCAACCGGTACCGCCCGCGTGCCACGGTCCGGGTGCCAGCGCCTCGGCGGTCCGGCACAGCGCGGTCCGGTGCGGGCCCGGCGGCAGCGCGTCCAGCTCCCGGCGGGCCCGTTCCGCGTAGACGCGCGCCAGCCGCGTGCACTCCTCCAGCGCGCCCGTCTCCACCAGCAGCCGCCCCACCTTCTCCGGATCCGCCGAGACCGGCCCGGCCAGCAGCAGGGGCAGGCTGGGCCGGTCGTTGCGCAGGTCGCTGTCGGCGGGCTTGCCCGTCCGGCCGGCCTCCGGGCCGTACGGCAGCAGGTCGTCGCGGATCTGGAACGCCACCCCGAGCGCCTCGCCGTACCCGGCCAGCGCCCGCGCCTGCCCCGGCGAGCCGCCGCCCAGCACCGCGCCCGCCTCGCAGCACGCGCTCAGCAACGCCGACGTCTTCAGCCGGACCATCTCCAGATACCCGGCCACGGGGTCCGGCGCCCGCACCGGGTCCAGTTCCCGGGCCACCCCCTGCGCCATCCGCCGGCCGGCGCGTGCCAGCGTGCCCACGGCCCGGAGCACGGCCGCCTCCGGCACCCCGCGCCCACCGCACTCCACCACCTGCTCGAACAGCGCGAACATCAGCGCGTCACCGCCCAGGACGGCCGCGCCGGGACCGAACCTGGCGTGCCCCGACTGCTTGCCCCGGCGCAGCCGGTCGTCGTCGAGGATGTCGTCGTGCAACAGGCTCGCCACATGCACCAGCTCCACCCCGACCGCCGCCGGCATGACCCGGTCGTACGACCCGCCCACGGCCGCCGCCGACTCCAGCAGGAGCACCGGCCGCACCAGCTTTCCGGGCGGGTGCAGCGCCCAGCGGTGAACCTCCGCGAGCGGCTCCCCGGCGGCCCGGGACAACCAGTCCCGCAGCCCCTGCTCCACGGAGGCCGCCGTGCCGTTCTCGTCGTACCGCATACCGGGTCCTCACTGCTGATCGTTTCCCTGGCGGTGAACGAGCCACGCACGGCGGTGTCACGAGGCTGCCGGAGGTACGACGGGCGCGCGCCCCGGCGTACGGGCGCGTCCGGCTCAGCCGGGTACCACGCGGGCAGCGAGCAGCGCGATGTCGTCCTCGGAGCCGGCGGCGAGGTGCGTCAGGACCGTGTCCAGGATCTTGTCCAGCGGATCGGTGGGGCACAGCTTCAGCCCCGTCAGCCTGGCCAGACCGCGGTCGATGTCCTCTCCGCGCCGCTCCACGAGACCGTCCGTGTACAGGAGCAGCACCCCGCCGCGTTCCGGGGTGACGCCCTGCTCGTACCGGCCGAGCCCGCTGCCCAGCGGCGGCCCGACCGGCACCGGGACCAGCTGCATCTCGCCCTGCGGGGTGAGCCAGACCGGCGGCAGGTGGCCGGCGCTGGCGTAGGTGAGCGTGGAGACGTCCGAGTCGCCGAGCGCGAGGAAGCAGGTGGCCACCCGCTCGAAGCCGGAGTCGGCGACCATGCGGTCCGCGTGCTGCAGGATGCGGCGCGGCGAGAGTCCGGCGAGGGCCAGCGCGCGCAGCGTCGAACGGTAGTGGCTCATCGCCACCGCCGCGTCCACCCCGTGGCCCATCACGTCCCCGATGACCAGCATCGTGCGGCCGTCGGGCAGCGCCAGGACGTCGTACCAGTCGCCGCCGATCAGCGAGCCGTCGTCGGCGGGACGGTAGCGGGCGGTGGTCTCCACACCGCCGTGCCGCTGCAACTGGCCGGGCTCGGCCAGCAGGGCCCGCTGCAGCTCCAGGGCCATGGTGTGCTCGCGTTCGAAGCGGACCGCCCGGTCCAGGGCGCGGGCGGCGCGGGCGGCGAGCTCGCGGGCCACCGTGGCGTCCTCGTTCGAGAACGGCGCGGAGTCCCCGGCCCGGGCCAGCATCAGGGTGCCGAGCACCCGGCCGTCCGCGACCAGGGGCGCGAGCAGCACCGAGTGGACCCGGGCGGTCAGACAGGCCTGGGCGGGCGCCCAGCGCGGTGTCAGCGACCGCCACTGCGCCGCGGTGATCGCGTTGCGGCGCCAGATCCGGCCCGCAGCCAGGTTCCGCCGGGTCCCGGTGCCGCGCGGCCAGCCGACCAGCTCACCGCGCGCGTCGAGGGCCGCGAGACCGGTGACCAGCCCGGGACGGGTGGCGTACGCCGCTAGCCGGGTCGGCATCCGCCGCGCCGAGACGGTGTCCGGCGGAGTGAGCTCCACCCCGGCCGCGTCCGCCAGTTCCGGTACGACGAACTCCGCCAGCTCCCGGCAGGTCCCGGCGACGTCGGTGCCGGTGCCGATCCGGGACGCGGCCGAGTCCAGCAGCGCCAGCCGTCGGTGGGCGCGCTCCAGCTCGTACACGTACTGCTGCGGCTCGCTGATCTCCAGGCCCACCGCCGCGACGCCCACGACCTTGCCGGTGCCGTCCACGAGCCGGTGGTAGACGCACCGCCACTCCCGGACCTGGTACGGCGAGTCCACCCAGGTGCGTCCGGTGATGATCGCCTCGCGCGGCCGGCCGTCGTGGATGACGTCCCGCAGCACCTGGTCGGGCCGCTGGATGTGCGGCAGCACCTCGTGCTGGGTGCGGCCCAGGTAGGCGGCGGCGGGCAGGCCCGTCGCCCGGGCCATGTGCGGGTTGACGTAGAGGTAGCGCAGATCGGTGTCGAGGACGGCGAAGCCCACGGCCGCGCCCTCGACGATCCCGCGCAGCATGTCGATGTAGCCGATGCCGCCGGGGGGTGCGGATGCGTCCGTGGCGGCCGGAGCCGGTGTGCCCCGCGCGCCGGGCGCGACCGGCGGCTTCGGGGCGTCCCGCGTCTCCCGTGTGTCCCGCGCGCCCGGTGGCCTCGGGGCGTCCCGCGCGGTCGCCGCCGAGGGTCCCGCCGGTGCGGTCTGAGCTGGTGCGGTCGGTGCGGTCGGTGCGGCTGGTTCGGTCGGCGCGGTCGGCGGTGCCGGTGCGGCCGCTCGTCGTGAGGAGGTGTCCCTGTCCACCCGGTCCTCCTCGCCTGCCCCCTCCCTCGGCCGCCCTCATCGTGCAACAGGTACCGGCGCGGCGCATCCCGGGACCGGTCCGGGGACCGCCCGCGCAGGCATTCCGGGCGCTTCCGCTCACAGCGTCCGGAGCGCGGCTGTGCGGCGGCCTTAACCCCTGTTGATCAGGAGCGGTGACGCCGGTGTAATCAGCCGTACCTACCGTCGGGGTCGGATGGAAGAAGCCGACCAGCAGGAACAGGGGGTGCCCGTGGCCGCGCCGGACTCGCGCAGCGCCGACACCGGCAGGGTGCGGACCGTCTGCTCGTACTGCGGGGTCGGCTGCGGCATGGTCCTGGACATCGGCACCGGCCCGGACGGCCGCCGTACCGTCCTGAAGGCGTCCGGCGACAAGCAGCACCCGGCGAACTTCGGCCGGCTGTGCACGAAGGGCGCCACCACCGCCGACATGCTCGCCGCGCCCGGCCGCCTCACCACCGCCCTGCTGCGGCCCGAGCGCGGCGCGGAGGCGGTGCCGTCGGCCGTGGACGCGGCGGTCGCCGAGACCGCGCGGCGGCTGCGGGCGATCGTCGACGAACACGGCCCGGACGCGGTCGCCCTCTACGTCTCCGGGCAGATGAGTCTGGAGGCCCAGTACCTCGCCAACAAACTCACCAAGGGCTATCTGCGCACCAACAACATCGAGTCCAACTCCCGGCTGTGCATGGCCAGTGCCGGCACCGGCTACAAACTCTCGCTCGGCGCCGACGGCCCGCCCGGCTCGTACCAGGACCTCGACAAGGCGGACGTCTTCCTCGTCATCGGCGCCAACATGGCCGACTGCCACCCCATCCTCTTCCTGCGCCTGATGGACCGGGTGAAGGCGGGCGCGAAACTGATCGTCGTCGACCCGCGCCGCACCGCCACCGCCGCGAAGGCCGACCTGTTCCTCCAGGTCAGGCCGGGCACCGACCTCGCGCTCATGAACGGCCTGCTCCACCTGCTGTACGAGAACGGGCACACCGACCCCGAGTTCGTCGCCGCGTACACCGAGGGCTGGGAGGCGATGCCGGAGTTCCTCGCCGACTACCCGCCCGCCACCGTCGCCGAGATCACCGGGATCCCCGAGGCCGACCTGCGCGCCGCCGCCCGGCTGATCGGTGAGGCGGGGGAGTGGACCAGCTGCTGGACCATGGGTCTCAACCAGTCCACGCACGGCACCTGGAACACCAACGCCCTGGTCAACCTGCACCTGGCGACCGGGAAGATCTGCCGCCCCGGCAGCGGCCCGCTCTCCCTCACCGGCCAGCCGAACGCCATGGGCGGCCGGGAGATGGGGTACATGGGACCGGGCCTGCCCGGCCAGCGGTCGGTGCTCGTCGACGCCGACCGCGAGTTCGTCGAGGAGCGGTGGGGGCTGGCGCCCGGTTCGATCCGCGCCGACGGCGTGGGCAAGGGCACCGTGGAGATGTTCCGGAAGATGGCCGACGGCGAGATCAAGGCCTGCTGGATCATCTGCACCAACCCGGTCGCCTCCGTCGCCAACCGCAGGACCGTCATCGAGGGCCTGGAGGCCGCCGAGTTCGTCGTCACCCAGGACGTCTTCACCGACACCGAGACCAACGCCTACGCCGACGTCGTCCTGCCGGCCGCCCTGTGGACCGAGACCGAGGGCGTCCTGGTCAACAGCGAGCGCAACCTCACCCTCGCCCGCCCCGCCGCCGACCCGCCCGGCGAGGCCACCGCGGACTGGCGGCTGATCGCCGGGGTGGCCCGCGCGATGGGATACGAGGACGGCTTCTCCTACGACAGCGCGGAGGAGATCTTCGAGGAGATCAAGGGCTTCCACAACCCGCAGACCGGCTACGACCTGCGGGGCGTGACCTACGACCGGCTGCGCGCCACCCCCGTCCAGTGGCCGGCCGCCACCGCGGAGGGACCCGACCGCAACCCCGTCCGGTACGTGAACACCGACGGCTCCCTCAGCTTCGCCACCGCCTCCGGACGCGCCGTCTTCCACGCCCGGCCGCACCTCGACCCCGCCGAGATGCCCGACGACGACTACCCGTTCGTCCTGAACACCGGCCGCCTCCAGCACCAGTGGCACACCCTGACCAAGACCGCGAAGGTCGCCAAGCTGAACAGGCTCAACCCGGGCCCGTTCGTCGAGGTCCACCCCGAGGACGCGGCCGGGCTCGGGCTCGCCGACGGCGACTCCGTGGAGGTCGCCTCCCGGCGCGGCCGGGCGGTGCTGCCGGCGGTGGTCACGGACCGGGTACTGCCCGGAACCTGCTTCGCGCCCTTCCACTGGAACGACCTCTTCGGCGAGTACCTCAGCGTCAACGCGGTGACCAGCGACGCGGTCGACCCCCTGTCGTTCCAGCCCGAGCTGAAGGTGTGCGCGGTGTCGCTGACCAAGGTGGCCACAGCGGTGAGTGTGCTGGTGCCCGGTGCGGCGGAGAACCCTGCCGCCGACGTCGTCGTGCCCGCATCCGCCGCCGTACCCGGTGTCGCCGTCGTACCCGGTGCCGGCACCGTCGCGCCCGCCGCCGCACTGCCCGTCTACGCCTCCGCCGCCTCCGTCTTCGGCCTCGACCCCGCTCCGCCGCCGGTCCTCACCGCGGCCGAACGGCAGTACCTGGTCGGCTTCCTGGCCGGCGTCCCGGTCGGCGCCCCGGGCGTGCCCGTGCTGCCGCCGGACGCGCCGTTCAGCCCCGAGCACGCGCGGTGGGTCAACGGCACCCTCGCCGGCATGTACTCCCGGTCCGCCGCGACCCCGGCTCCGCCGTCCACGCCCGGGCGCCAGGTGGTGGTCCTCTGGGCCTCGCAGACCGGCAACGCCGAGGACTTCGCCGCCACCGCCGCCGAGCGCCTCACCGCGGGCGGCCACGCGGCCTCCCTCCTCGCCATGGACCAGGCCGACCCGGCCGCCCTGCCCGCGGGCGCCGACCTGCTCCTGATCACCAGCACCTTCGGCGACGGCGACGCCCCCGACAACGGCGCCGGTTTCTGGGACGGCCTCGCCGCTCTCGACGCCGGGCGCCTCGAAGGCCGCCGGTACGCGGTGCTGGCCCTCGGCGACTCCAGCTACGACGACTTCTGCGGGCACGGGCGGCGCCTGGACAGCCGGCTGGACGAGCTCGGCGCGGTCCGGATCGCGCCGCGCACCGACTGCGAACCGGACTACGAGACCCGGGCGGAGGTCTGGCTCGACCAGGTGCTGACTGCGCTCAAGGACGGCCCCGCGGCACCGGCGCCCGCCCCCGCCAGGTCCCGGCGCCCCGCCCCCACCACCGCCCGCCTCGTCGGCAACCGGCCGCTGAGCCTGCCGGGCGCCGGCAAGGAGGTCCGCCGCTTCACCTTCGACACCCGCGACAGCGAGACCCCGCTGGTCTACGAGGCGGGCGACGCGCTCGGCGTACGCCCCCTCAACTCCCGGGCCCTGGTGACGGAATGGCTGGCCGCCACCGGACTCGCCGCCGCAACCGGCGTGCAGGTCGACGGAGTCGGTGAAGTCCCCCTCGCCGAGGCCTTCTCCCGCCACCTGGACATCACCCGCGTCACCCCTGACCTGCTCCGCTTCACCGCCGAACGCGCCCGTGACCCCCGCGAGCTGCGGAAGCTGCTGCGCCCCGACAACAAGGACGAGCTGGCCAAGTGGTCCTGGGGCCGGCAGGCGGTCGACGTCGTCGGCGAGTTCGGGATCCGCGCGCCCGCCCAGGAGTGGGCGGGCGTCCTCGGCAGGCTCCAGCCGCGCCTGTACTCCATCTCGTCCAGCCCGCTGACCGACCCCCACCAGGTCTCGCTCACCGTCTCCGTGGTCCGCTACGAGAACCTGCGCGGCACGCCCCGGCAGGGCGTCTGTTCGCCGTTCCTCGCCGACGCCGAACCCGGCACGCCGGTCCCGGTGCACGTCCAGCGCTCCCCGCACTTCCGGCCGCCCGCCGACCCCGCCACCCCCATGGTCATGGTGGGCCCCGGCACCGGTGTGGCGCCGTTCGTCGGCTTCCTGGAGGAGCGCCGGGCACGCGGCCACCGCGCCCCCAACTGGCTGTTCTTCGGCGAACAGCACCGGGCCACCGACTTCTACTACGAGCAGGAGCTCACCGCCCTGCTCGCCGAGGGCACCCTGAGCCGCCTCGACACCGCCTTCTCCCGCGACCAGCGGGCCAAGGTCTACGTCCAGGACCGGATGCGCGAACACGGCCCGCTGCTCTGGTCCTGGCTCCAGGACGGCGCCCACTTCTACGTCTGCGGCGACGCCTCCCGGATGGCCAGGGACGTCGACCGGGCCCTGCGGGACATCGCCGCGGTGCACGGTGGACTGACCGAGGACGAGGCGACGGCATACGTCAAACAGCTGGCCGCGGACAAGCGTTACGTCCGGGACGTCTACTGACCGTCACTGGTTGTCCATCAGCTGGTGCATGGTGAGGGCGAGTTGCAGCCGGAACCGGCCCTGCGGGGTGCGCACCGACCAGCCCAGCAGATGCTCGGCATGCGTCAACCGGTCCTGGAGCGTGGAGTGATGGACGCTGACGTCGGCCGCCGCCGCCCGCAGGCTCGCCGTCGACGCGACCGCGTGGAGCGTGCGCAGCATCCAGGGCGCGTCCGCCGCGGCGGCCCGCACGGCACGGACGTCCGGCGCCGGCTCCGCACCGGGTACGACGAGACCGGCGAGCAGCGCGACCCCGCCCAGCTCGTCGGCGTGCACGACGGGCGGGCCGCCGGGCTCCCGCGCGCCGCCGTCTGAGGTGAACCGCAGCGCGGTACGGGCCGCCGACCAGGACCGGGGGAGGTCCACGGCGGCCACGGCCGTCCCCACGCCCGCACGTCCCGCCGGCAGTACGGGCGGCGGCCCGTCGGCCACGATCAGGGGCGGCCCGTCGGCCGCCGCCACCGCCCGGTAGCGCGCCGCCGGATCGGCGGTGTCCAGGCCGAGCCTGCGGGCCGCGTGCAGCCGGGCCGGCAGCGGGGCGCCGGCGTCCAGGACCGTCTCGACCAGCGCGGGGTCGTCCACCGGCGGCCCCGGGGCCCGCCCCCGGGTACGGTCGAGCACGGATCGTACGGCCGCCGAGGCCCGCTCCAGGATCACCGCGTCGACGACGCTCGGACCGTCGGACCCGGCCCGCTCCAGCCACAGCGCGGGCGGCCCGTCCGGCACCAGCGGGGCGCACGGCCACCCGGGCTCGGGCGCGCCCGCCAGGTCCGTCCGCCGTCCGTCCGGCTCCACCCGCACCCGGACCCGCCGCTCCTCGTCGGTCAGCCGCGCCGGACAACCGGCGAGCACGGCGGCCCCGCGCACCAGCGCCTCCAGGCCGGCCCTGGTCTCGGCCAGCCGGTCGAAGTAGGCGATGACTGCGACGGCGGCCCCGGCATCCGGGTCCACCGCGGCCAGCCGCCCCGCCAGCTCTTTCATACCGCCATGATGCGCCATCCGGCCGGCAGCCGAGGAGAGCCCGGCACGGCAGGCAACCGATGCGGGCGCCCGCCCCTCCTAGCTGTCGAGACCCGGCGGCGCACAGCGCCGGCACAGGAACCGACCGAAGGAGCCCCGCTTGGACCGCCACGAGCCCGCGCGGGCCGCCGCCGGACCGTCCCGCCGCGGATTCATGGTGTACACGGTGGCCGCGGCCACCCTCACGGTCGCCGCCCCGCTCGGCTGCGACGCCCCGCGGGCCGACGGCGCCACCGCGGCCCCGGGCGTCCTGGTCACCGGCACCGACGAGGAGATGCTCGTCCTGGAGGTCACCGCGGCCAACGAGGTCGTCGTACGGCTGCCCCGCGTCGAGGTCGGCCAGGGCATCACGACCGCCGTCGCCATGATGATCGCCGAGGAGCTGGACGCCCGCCTCGCCGACGTCCGGATCCCGCTCGCCGACGCCCGCAGCAAGGGCAACCAGTACACCGGCGGCTCCAGTTCGGTCAGTTCGCTGTACGACCCGGCCCGGCAGCTCGCCGCGACCGCGCGCGCCCGGCTGGTGACCGCGGCCGCCCGCCGCTGGCGGCTGCCCGCGCGCAGCCTGCGCACCAGGAACACCATGGTCGTGGCCCCCGACGGCCGGATCGCCGCCTTCGGCTCCCTGACCGCGAGCGCGGCCCGGATCCGTACCCCGGACGTGTCCAGCAAGCCCAAGCCGGCCTCCCGGCACCGGGTGATCGGGAAGCCGACGACCAGGATCGACGCCCGGGACATCGTCACCGGCGCCGCCAAGTACGCGGGTGACCTGGCGGTGGCGGGCGCGAAGCCGACCGTGGTGGCCCGGCCGCCGACCCTGCGCGGCAAGCTGGTCTCCCTCGACGACACGGCGGCCCGCGCCCTGCCCGGCGTCCACGCGGTCGTGAAGGTACCGGGCGGGGTCGCCGTCGTGGCGGACACCTTCCACCACGCCTTCCAGGCCCGGGACGCGCTGCGGATCACCTGGGCCGACGGCCCGCTCGCTCCCCTGTCCGACAAGGAGATCCGCGCCCGGCTGCGGGCCGCGGTGCCCCGGCTCGGCACCCCGCCGCGCGGATCGACGCAGGTCGAGGGCGAGTTCGCGTTCGCGTTCGTCAGCCACGCCCCGATGGAGGTGCTCACGGCCGTCGCCGACGTCCGCGCCGACCGGGCCGAACTGTGGTTCGCCACCCAGACGCCGATGGAGGCCCGGGAGACCGTCGCCGACCTGCTGGGGCTGTCGAAGACCGCCGTACGGGTCCATGTGCTGCGCGGCGGCGGCTCGTTCGGGCGGCGGCTCAACTTCGACCAGGCGATCGAGGCGGTCCTCGTCTCCAAGGCGGCCCACCGGCCCGTCAAGCTGATGTGGAGCCGCAACGACGACATCCGGCACGGCAGGATGCGCCCCGCCGACCACCACCGGATCCGGGCCAGCGTCGCCGGGGGCCGGGTGGTGGCCTTCCAGCACATGACGGCCTCGGTGGGGGAGTCCTCCGACGGACAGGGTCCGACCGCGCAGTCCGCCGGGGTACGGCCGCTGCCCAGTGACAGCGGGCTGTACAACTTCGGCCGGGTGGGCGGCGATTCGGGCGGCATCGAACTGCCGGTACCGCTCGGTGCCTGGCGCTCGGTGGACTCCGGGACCGTGCGCACGGCGGAGGAGATCGTCGTCGACGACATCGCCCGCGCGCTGGGCCGGGACCCGGTCGCCTTCCGCCGTACCACCTTGCGGGGCAAGGCGGTGAAGGCCGTCCTCGCCAGGGCGGCCGCCGCCGGGCACTGGGGGCGGCGGATGCCCGCGGGTACCGCGCAGGGCGTCGCCGTCCACGAGGAGTACGGGTCCGCCGTCGCCTGCCTGGCCGAGATCGACGCCACCGACCCGAAGAACCCCCGGGTCACCAAGGTGGTGATGGCCGCCGACGTCGGCACGGCCGTCAACCCGCGCGGCCTGGAGGCGCAGCTCATGGGCACCGCCGTCGACGGCATCTCGACCGTGCTGCGCGCCGGGCTGCACATCGACCGGGGCGCGGTCCGCGAGGGCAGCTTCGCCGATTTCCACTACGCCCGCCAGCGGCACGCCCCGCTGGTGTTCGAGGCGCACATCGTCGCGTCCGGCGGGGATCCGGGCGGTGCCGGCGAACTCGGCGTCCCCGCGGCGGCGGGCGCGGTCGCCAACGCCTACGCCCGCGCGACCGGCAGGAAGCCGCGCAGCTTCCCCCTCGACTTCTGACCACTGCCGTTCCCGACTCCCAGAAGGCACCGATGCGTTCGTATTCCTTCGTCCTCAACGGCAAACCGGTGACGGTCGAGGCCCCCGCCGACATGCCCCTCCTCTGGGTCCTGCGCGACCTGCTCGGCGTCACCGGCCCCAAGTACGGCTGCGGGGTGGGCGTCTGCCGCGCCTGCACCAGCCACCTCGACGGCGAGGAGATCCAGCCGTGCACGGTCCCGGTCGCCGACTGCGCCGACCGCGCGGTCACCACCATCGAGGGCCTGGCCGACGGCGACACCCTGCACCCCGTCCAACAGGCCTGGCTGGACTGCGACGTGGCCCAGTGCGGCTTCTGCCAGCCCGGCCAGATCATGGCCGCCGCCGCCCTCCTGAAACACACCCCGCACCCGACGGACGCCGACATCGACGCCATCGAGAACGTCTGCCGGTGCGGCACCTACTCCAGGATCAGGGAGGCGATCAAGAAGGCCTCGGCGAACGGGGGCTGAGTCCACCAAAGACGCCGAGGCGTAGCCGAAGGACACCCGGGCAGAGACGATCGGCCGACGACCGCGCACCTCCTCCCGCTCGACGATGGGGCCATCCGACGAGCGGGAGGCATCACATGAGGACAGCACGGGGGAGTGCGGCCGCCGCCCTGACCGCCCACCCGACCTGCACCACCATCACGACCACCGCGGGCCCCCGGCCGCCGTACCGCAGGGCGCTCGGCCTGCGCCGACCCTGAGCTTCCCCGCCCGCCTGGTCAAGATCGTAAAAAGTCGGTCGTTTCCGGACTGAAGACGCCGCCGAGCTCGGTGCGCACTACAGTTGGCCGAGCTCAACGGTGGGGATCCTGGGGGGATTCATGCAGGAGATGGTGAAGGGGTCCAACGTCACGTTGTCGGCCCTGAGCGAGAACGTCGGCTCGGTGATCGTCAGCCTGGGCTGGGTCAGCCCCAGCGGCGAGGGCGACGCGGACGTGTCCGTTCTGCTGGTCGGCGCCGACGGCAAGGTGCGCGGGGACACCGACTTCTACTTCTACAACAACCCGGTGGCGGCCGACGGCAGTGTGCAACTGCTCGGCAAGACGCCCACGGAGGCCGGCGACGAGGACCGGATCGGCTTCGACCTGACCGCCGTACCGCAGGACGTCGACCGGATGGTCGTGGCGGCCAGCCGGTACCGGGACGCCCGTTTCGGCGAACTGGAGAACCTCACGGTCACCCTGGCCGACGCGGCCGGCGACGGACTGCTCCGGTTCACCATCGAGGACGCCGCCGCGGTGAGCGCCGTCATCTTCGGGGAGCTGTACCGCAGGGCGGGGGAGTGGAAGTTCCGCGCCGTCGGTCAGGGGTACGCCGACGGACTGGCCGGTCTGGCGACCGACTTCGGCGTCGACATCGACGACGACGCACCGCAGGACGCGCTGGAAGGCCCCGCCGACGACGAACAGGCCGGTCCCGAGCCGTTGGCCGAGCAGGAGGCGGCGGACAACCTGGACGGCGTCCCCGCGCCCCGCCCGCCCGCGGACGACACCGCGACGAAGCCGTCTGCCGCCCGCCCCCGCACGGCGAAGAAGAAGGTCACCCTGCCGAAGGCGGCCGGTAAGTCCCTCGCGGAGAACGAGTCCTGGCGTCAGGCCCGGCTCTTCCCCGTCTCGGCCCTGAAGAGCGACCGCGACCGCGAGACGCGCGCCACCTCCGTCCTGCTCTCGGTGATGGCCCAGGTGCCCGAGCTCGGCCGACGGCTCACCGCGGGCTTCGGCGCCCCGGCCGGACGCATGGAGACGTTCACCGAGGTGTCCCTGCCGCACGGCGACACCCCACGGCGTCCCGACGGGGTCGTGCGCGTCGAGCGGGCCGGCAAGCTGTGGACGGCCCTGGTCGAGACGAAGACCAACGGCAACGCCCTGAAGTCCGAGCAGGTGCAGGCCTACATGGACATCGCGGCCCGCCGTGGCTACGAGGCCGTGATCACGCTCTCCAACGACGTCGCCCTGGACGGCAGTCCGCTCGTCGACGTCAAGATCGACGGGCGGCGCAAGCACAAGGTGGCGCTGCGCCACCTCTCCTGGGCTGAGGTCGCCCACCAGGCCCAGATGCTGATCCGGCACGAGGGTGTCGGCAACAAGGCGCACGCCTGGCTGCTCCAGGAACTGCTGCACTACCTCCAGCACGAGAACTCCGGCTGCCACGGCTTCCAGAACATGGGCCCCGCCTGGGTCCCGGTGCGCAACGGCATCGACGACGAGACCCTGTGCCAGGGCGACCCGCGCGCCCTCGACGTGGTGGAGAGCTGGGAGCGGCTGATCCGGCAGGTCTGCCTGGGTCTGGGCGGCGAACTCGGGCAGAAGGTGCTCCCGGTCCGTGGCTCCAGGGCCGGCCGGGACCCCAGGGAGCGCCGGAGCCTGCTCGCCGACCAGCTGTGCCTGCAGGGCCGGCTCCAGGCCGAACTGCGCATCGAGGGCACGCCGGGAGTGCTGGAGATCGCGGCCGATCTGCGCACCGGCAGGCTCCGCACGGCCATGCAGATCCCGGCCCCGGAGCAGGGCTACCCGCTGAGCTGGGCCAAGCGGCTGGTGCGGTCGCTGGCCGAGGCGCCGGCCGACCTGCACATCGAGACCCTGGTCGAGGGCGACACCGCCGGCCCGCGCGGCACCCTCGAACGGCTCCGCCCCGAACCGGCC
Organism: Streptomyces sp. NPDC048291; assembly: GCF_043201715.1. NCBI lineage: Bacteria > Bacillati > Actinomycetota > Actinomycetes > Kitasatosporales > Streptomycetaceae > Streptomyces > Streptomyces sp. NPDC048291. The sequence continues at coordinate 181,462 of NZ_JBICZC010000003.1, read as the reverse complement.
GACCTGCTGCCGAAGGCGGACGGCGCCCGGATCACCGGCTTCCGGCTCTCCCTCCTCAAGAGCATGGGCAGCGGCCGGGGCAACGCCGAGACCGGGTTCATCCGCAGCGTCGACGACGCCGTCCAGCGGTTCTACGGCACCGTGGCGGTCCACCTGGACCGGGCGACGGCCCGACGGGCCCCGGCGAAGCAGCCGGAGCCCGTCGGCTGACGTCCGCTCAGCGTGCCAGCAGCCGTCGCAGCCAGTCCACATGGGCCGCGCGTGCCGACTGGGAGACGGCCGCCTGTGGGGCGAAGCCGTCGAAGCCGTGGAAGCCGCCGGGCCAGACGTGGAGTTCGGCGATGCCGCCGGACTGCCAGATGCGGGAGGCGTAGGTGACGGTCTCGTCGCGGAAGGTCTCGGCGGAGCCGACGTCGAGGAAGGCCGGGGGGAGGTTCGTGAGGTCGGCGGCGCGGGCCGGGGCCGCGTAGGGGGAGACGCCGGGGCCGCCCCGGCGCTCGCCGAGCAGGGCGGTCCAGCCGGTCTCGTTGGAGGTGTGGTCCCAGACGCCGAGGCCCTTCATCTGGTGGCTGGAGGGGGTGTCGTTGCGGTCGTCCAGCATCGGGCACATCAGCATCTGGCCGATCACGGAAGGGCCCTGACGGTCCCTCAGGAGGAGGGCCAGGGCCGCGGTGAGGCCGCCGCCCGCGCTGGCACCGGCGATCACGATCCGCTCCGGGTCGCCGCCGATCTCCTTCGCGTGCTCCGCGGTCCACAGCAGGCCCGCGTACACGTCCTCCACCGGCGCCGGGTGCGGGTGCTCGGGCGCCAGCCGGTACTCGACCGAGACCACCACCGCGCCCAGCTCCTTCGCCCAGGCCAGCGGGACGTCCACGCCCACCCGGTTGTTGCCGAGGACCATGCCGCCGCCGTGCACGTGGTAGATCACCGGGAGCGGACCGGCGGCGGCCGGGGCGACCGGGCGGCAGATCAGGAGCGAGATCTCCGGCGCGCCGACCGGGCCGGGCACCGTGCGGTCCTGCACCTCGAACGCACCCTCGAACGTGAGGTCCAGCTCGGCGAGGAGCCGTATCCCCGCGCCCTGCCGGATCTCGGCGATGTCCGCCATCGTGAACGACGGGGAGATCACGTCCTTGATCAGCTCCAGGGCGGCGGAGAGCTCGGGGTCGAACGGGGGCGGTACGGAGGTCATGGCGGCTCCTCGTGGTGGTGCGCTGCGGCTCGTACCCCCATGATCCGCGCGGTCGTGCGCTCCCCGGGGCCGCCGGACGGCGGAACCTCCCCGCCATCCGGCGGGTGCTGTCCGGAAACCTGCCCGGACACGCCGGACCCACGGTGCCGGGGCTTGACTTCGAGCGCGCTCCAGGATCTAGCGTCGAGGAGGCAGCAGACGATCAGTGCGGAACACCAGCGCTGAACATCAGTGCGCAACATCAGGGCGGACGGAGAACGGCCATGCGCGTGGGCGTGCACATCAACCGGTTCAACCACCCCGGCGGCGGGCCCGCCCTCGGCGCCGAACTCGCCGCCGCCGGTGCCGCGGCCGAGGCGGCGGGCGTCAGCTGGCTCTCGGTGATGGACCACTACTTCCAGATGGAGTTCAACGGCGGCGCCGAGGACCCCATGCTGGAGGCCTACACCACCCTCGGCTACCTGGCCGGCCGCACCTCCACAGTGCGACTCGGCGCCCTGGTGACCGGGGTGACGTACCGGCACCCCGGACTCCTCGCCAAGATCGCCACCACCCTGGACGTGGTGTCGGGAGGCCGCGCCACCCTGGGCATCGGCGCCGCCTGGTACGACCGTGAGCACCACGGACTCGGCGTGCCCTACCCGCAGCTCGCGGAGCGCTTCGAGCGGCTGGAGGAGACGCTCAGGATCTGCCTGCAGATGTGGGACCCGGAGAACGACGGCCCCTTCGAGGGCCGGTACTACCAGCTCGCCGAGACGCTCTGCGTGCCCGCGCCGGTGAGCACCCCGCACCCCGAGATCATGATCGGCGGCCAGGGCGAGAAGAAGACCCTGCGCCTGGTCGCCCAGTACGCCGACGCGTGCAACCTCATCCCGTCCTCCCCGGAGGAGCTGCGGCACAAGCTGGAGGTGCTGCGCGGCCACTGCGACACCGTCGGGCGGGACTACGACAGCATCCGCAAGACCATCGCGTACGGCGCCGAGCCGGTGACCACGGGTGACCTGGACGCCTTCAGCCGGGACATCGAGGGCTACGCCAAGCTCGGCCTGGACACCGTCATCCTGTCCCCGCGCCTGGGCGAGACCTCGGGGTGGATGGAGACCTTCGTCGCGCCGGCCGTAGAGCGGCTCGCCGGCATGGAGTGAGCGATCGAGCGAGCGATCGAGTGACCACGAGCGGGACCTGGAAGACGAGAAAGGGGCCGGCGGGTGCCGGCCCCTTTCGGGTGGTGTCTCAGACTGTGCCTCAGGCGGCCACGGCCACGTTGCCGTGCAGGCGGGCGACGACCTCGGTCAGCTGGGCGGCGACCTCGGTGTCGTCGGCCGGGTGGGTCTCGGCGAAGCGGGTCACCGAGCCGGGGATCGACAGCTTGATGTCCTCGATCACCTTGCCGCCGGCGATGCCCACGGCCTTGCGGGCCTCGTCCTGCGCCCACACGCCGCCGTACTGGCCGAAGGCGGTGCCGACGACGGCGACCGGCTTGCCGCCGAAGGCGCCGGCGCCGTACGGGCGGGACAGCCAGTCGATGGCGTTCTTCAGGACGGCCGGGATGGTGCCGTTGTACTCGGGGGAGAAGAGCAGGAACGCGTCGGCGGCCTGGGCGGCCTCGCGCAGCTTCGCGGCGGCGGCCGGGACGCTGCCCGCGACGTCGATGTCCTCGTTGTAGAACGGGATCTCGGCCAGGCCCTCGAAGACCTCGACGACGGCACCCTCGGGGGCGAGCTTGACGGCCGCCTCCGCGAGCTGGCGGTTGTGCGAACCGGCGCGAAGGCTGCCGACGAGCGCAAGGATGCGGACAGACATGGGGAACTCCAAGTGGGGGTGAAACACTGCCGTAACGAATCCGGACCGAGGTCCGCTTAATTTCTAACACCTTAAACGGACCTCGGTCCAGTTCTGTTCCCCATGCTTTACGCTGTCTTCATGTCCAGCGCCCTGCCGCCCCTTCCGCAGCCCCAGGAGCCCTTCGACACCCCGCAGTTGCTCGAAGTCGGGCCTGCTCCCGAGGAACCGTGCCTGCGCGCCGACGCGGCCCGAAACCGCGCCCGCCTGCTGGAGGCCGCCGCCAGACTGATCGCCGAGCACGGCGTGGCCGGCGTGACCATGGAGGCGGTGGCGGCGGCGGCCGAGGTGGGCAAGGGCACGGTCTTCCGCCGCTTCGGCGACCGCACCGGACTGCTGATGGCCCTGCTCGACCACTCGTCGCGGCAGCTCCAGGCCGACTTCCTCGGCGGCCCGCCGCCCCTGGGCCCCGGCGCCCCGCCGGTCGAGCGGCTGCGCGCGTTCGGCGTCGCGGTGCTCTACCGCGCGGCCGAGCAGCTGGACCTCCAGCTGGCCGCCCAGCCCGAGCCCACCCGGCGCTACGCCAACCCGCCGATCCAGGCGCTGCGCACCCACGTCACGATGCTGCTGCGGCAGATCGAGCCGGACGCCGACTGCGAACTGCTCGCCCAGACGCTGCTCGCCTACCTCGACCCCGCCCAGATCCACCATCTGACCAGGCAGTGCGGGATGCCGATGGAGCGCCTGGAGGCCGGCTGGACCGACCTGGTCGACCGCGTCACGCGGACGCTGCCGCCCCGCTGACGTCCGGCCCGCCGCCGGTGAACATGTCGACCAGGCCGTGCGGCGCGTCGGCGCGGAACAGCAGCGCCCCGCCCCGGGCGGAGTCCGCCGCGGACCGCTCGGCGCGCGCGAACATCTTCTCCTCGTAGGCGGCCACGGCGGCCTCGATGTCGTCCGGGTGGGCGACCAGCGCGAGGCCCAGGTCCGCGCCGTCGGCCAGCGCCAGGTTGGCGCCCTCACCGGCGAACGGGGACATCAGGTGCGCGGCGTCGCCGAGCAGTGTGACCCCGGGCGCCCGGTCCCAGCGGTGCCCGGTCGGCAGGGCGTGGATCCGCCGGGGCACCAGCGCGCCCTCGGCGTCCGCGACCAGTGCCCGCAGGCTCTTGTCCCAGCCGCCGAAGTGATCGAGCACGGCCCGCTTGGCCGCGTCCGCGTCCGCGAAGTCGATCCCGTCCAGCCACTCCTCGGGCGCCTCCATCGCCGTGTAGACGTGCAGGCTGCCGTCGGTCTCCCGGTGGGCGAGGAACCCGCGGCCCGCGCCGAGCGCGAACAGCGCGCCGCCGCCGACCACCTCGGCGCTCACCGGGTGCCGTACGTCCGCGTCCGGCAGGTCGGTCTCCACGAACGAGATCCCGGTGTACGCGGGCCGCGCGTCCGAGACCAGCGGGCGGATCCTGGACCAGGCGCCGTCCGCGCCGACCAGCAGGTCGGTCGTGAAGGAACTGCCGTCGTCGAGGGTCACCTCGTGCCGGCCGCCGCCGCCGAGCGGGCGGGCGCCGGTCGCCTTCGCGCCCCAGCGGATCACGCCCTCGGGCGGGGAGCCGAGCAGCAGCCGGCGCAGGTCGCCCCGGTCGATCTCCGGCCGCCCGCCGGCGCCGTCGTCGGGCAGGTCGAGCAGGACCCGCGCGTCCCTGTCCAGCACCCGCGTCGCCTGGCCGCCCGCGTGGACGTGCGCCAGGAACGCGTCGTGCAGCCCGGCCGCGCGCAGCGCAGGCTGGCCGGAGTCGTCGTGGATGTCGAGCATGCCGCCCTGGGTGCGGGCCGCGGGGGAGGCGTCGAGGTCGAAGACGGCCGCCTCGACACCGTGCACCCGAAGCACCCGGGCGAGCGTGAGCCCGCCGAGACCGGCTCCGACGATCGCGATGGGGTGGTGGGGAGTGGGCATGTGGGTCTCCTGGGCATGAGGGCGCTCCCGACGGGAACGGGGATGCGCTGGGATGTGACCACCATAACGAACACGTTCGTCGCGAACAAGTTCCTGGCGAACATGTTCGTTCATGCGTGAAGGCCCCGCGGATCGGATGTGACGGGCGCACGGGTCAGGCGCGATGAGCGCACGGGTCAGGCGCGACGGGCCCGCGGATCAGGCACGACGGCCTGCGGATCAGAGGCGACGGGTCCGCGGATCAGGCGCGACGAGCCCGCGGATCAGGTGCGACGGGCCCGCGGATCAGGTGCGGCGAAGGCCCCAATTTGTCGAACGGTCAACCACCTTGCCCCGCCCGTCCCCCCTCTCCGGGCTTCTGCCAAGATGCCGTACGTCATGGTGCACATCCCGAAACCGCCCTCGGCAGCGTCGCCGGTCCCGCGCTCGGTCCCCACGAGCGCCGATGTGGCCCGCCTGGCCGGCGTGTCCCGCGCGACCGTCTCCTACGTCCTCAACAACACCAGTGCCGTCCGGATCAGCGAGCCCACCCGCCGCCGGGTCCACGAGGCCGCGAAGGAACTGGGGTACGTCCCCCACGCGGCCGCCCGCAGCCTGCGCGCGGGACACAGCCGGATGGTCCTGATGCCCGCCCCGGCCATCGCGATGGGCCCGCTGTACGGGCAGTTCATCAACGATCTCCAGTGGGCCCTCAGCCGCCTCGACTACACGGTCGTCCACCACGGCACCGCGGGCCTGCGCGGTGACGAAGCCGCCCGCGCCTGGGCCGAGTTGAGGCCGGTGGCCGTACTGGTCCCCGGCTCCGAACTCGGCCCCGAGGGCGTCGCGGTCCTCAAGCGGGCCGGCGCCCGCGCCGTGGTCACCTTCGGCCCCGAACGCGTCGAGGGCGCCCACGCCCTGCTGATGGACCACGATGCCGTGGGCCACTGCGCCGGACGGCACCTGTACGCCCGTGGCCGGCGCCGGATCGGCGTGGTCGTGCCCGAGGAGACCGGCCTGGAGACCTACTCCCGGCCCCGGCTCGAAGGCGTGCGCCAGGCCCTGCGCGGCACCGACGCCGAGGTGACCGGGGTGCCGCTCGGCTACACGGAGGAGTCGGCAGCCGAACTCGCCGCACGGTGGCCGGAGTTGGGGATCGACGCGGTGTTCGCGTACAACGACGAGTACGCGATGCTGTTAATGCGCGCCCTCCAGGACGAGGGCGTGCGCGTTCCCGAGGACACCGCGGTGCTCGGCGCCGACGACCTGATGCTCGGCCGGCTGCTGCGGCCCCGGCTCTCCACCATCCACATCGACCTGCCCTCCGGCCGGGACCTCGCCGAACTGGTCGACCGCGTGGTGCGCGACCCCGGCGGCGAACCGGAGACGCACCGGGTGCTCGGTGCCTCGGTCGTGCAGCGCGAGTCCAGCTGATCCCGGCCGGTGTCCTCGACTCCGCCCACCGGGGCTCACTCGCCCTGCGCGCCGCCCTGCTGCGCGGCGATGCTCTTGCGGACCTCGTCCATGTCCAGCTTGCGGGCCTGGCCGATGACGTCCGTCAGGGCGGCCTCCGGCAGGGCTCCCGGCTGGGCGAAGACGGCGACCTGGTCGCGGACGATCATCAGGGTCGGGATCGACTGGATGCCGAAGGCCTGCGCCAGCTCCGGCTGCGCCTCGGTGTCCACCTTGCCGAACACCAGGTCGGGGTTGGCCTCGGCGGCCTTCTCGTAGACCGGCGCGAACATCCGGCACGGGCCGCACCAGGACGCCCAGAAGTCGATGAGGACGAACTCGTTCTCGGAGACCGTCTGGTCGAAGTTCTCCTTGGTGAGCTCCACGGTGCTGCTCATGCGTGCTTCCCTCTTCCTGACGTGGGGGGCGCCCCGGGGCGGGGCGGAACCGCTCGCCACAACATGTCCGGCCGGGCAGGTATTCCGCCTGCCTACCCGTGTGGCCTCCGCGCACACCACCCGCAAGACTGGCCCCATGACGGAAACGGAAACCATCGCTTACGACGTCGTGGTGCTCGGGGCCGGGCCCGTGGGGGAGAACGTCGCCGACCGCACCCGTGCGGCCGGCCTCACCACCGCGGTCGTGGAGAGCGAACTCGTCGGCGGCGAATGCTCGTACTGGGCCTGCATGCCCAGCAAGGCCCTGCTGCGCCCGGTCATCGCCCAGTCCGACGCCCGCCGCCTGCCCGGCCTCGCCCAGGCGGTCCAGGGCCCCCTCGGCACCGCCGCGGTCCTCGCCCGCCGCAACTACTTCACCTCGGACTGGAAGGACGACGGCCAGGTCGCCTGGCTGGACGGCATCAGCGCCGACCTCTACCGCGGCCATGGCCGCCTCGCCGGACCCCGCACGGTCACCGTGACCGGCCCCGACGGCACCCTGACCACCCTCACCGCCCGGCACGCGGTCGCCGTCGCCACCGGCACCCGCGCCCAGCTGCCCGACCTGCCGGGCCTCGCCGAGGTCAAGCCCTGGACCAGCCGCGAGGCCACCAGCGCGCAGGAGGCGCCCGGCCGGCTGATCGTCGTCGGCGGCGGTGTCGTCGCCACCGAGATGGCGACCGCCTGGCAGGCCCTCGGTTCCCGGGTCACCCTCCTGGTCCGCGGCAAGGGCCTGCTCAACCGCATGGAGCCGTTCGCCGGCGAACTCGTCGCCGACGCGCTCAAGGAGGCCGGCGTCGACGTCCGCACCGGTACGTCCGTCCGGTCGGTCACCCGCGAGAACGGCACGGTCGTGGCGGTGACCGACAGCGGCGACCGCATCGAGGCCGACGAGATCCTCTTCGCCACGGGGCGCGTCCCGCACACCGACGACATCGGCCTCGACACCGTCGGGCTGGAGCCGGGCTCCTGGCTGTCGGTCGACGACACGCTGCTGGTCGAGGGCACCGACTGGCTCTACGCCGTCGGGGACGTCAACCACCGGGCGCTCCTCACCCACCAGGGCAAGTACCAGGCCCGGATCGCGGGCGCGGTGATCGCGGCGCGCGTCGCGGACACGCCGCTGCTGGAGGCGCCGTGGGGTGCGCACGTGGCCACCGCCGACCACGACGCCGTACCGCAGGTCGTGTTCACCGACCCGGAGGCGGCGGCCGTCGGGCTCTCCCTCGCGGAGGCGGAGCAGGCCGGGTACCGGGTGCGGGCCGTCGACGTCGAGTTCTCGTCCGTCGCCGGGGCCGGGCTGTACGGCGACGGCTACAAGGGGCGCGCCCGGATGGTGGTCGACCTGGAGGCCGAGATCCTGCGCGGGGTCACTTTCGTGGGGCCGGGGGTGGGTGAGCTGATCCACTCGGCGACGGTCGCGGTCGCCGGGGAGGTGCCGATCAGCCGGTTGTGGCATGCGGTGCCGTCATATCCGACGTTGAGCGAGGTGTGGCTGCGGCTGCTGGAGGCTTACCGGGGGTAGGGCCGAAGGGGGGCGGGGGCTGTCGGTCGGCCGCGGCGCCGTCGTGGCCGGTCGCGCAGTTCCCCGCGCCCCTCAGGGGCGCGATTGCGCTCAGGGCAGTGGGAAGCGCAACTCGTCAGCCGCCGTCGCCGGGGTCGGCTGGGTCCAGCGCTCTGCCATGGCGGCATTGGAGGACAGCGAACGCAGCTCGGCCCGGTCCAGGTAGAGCATGCCGTCGAGGTGGTCGGTCTCGTGTTGGACGATGCGGGCCGGCCACCCCGTGAACACCTCGTCCAGCGCGTGCCCGTGTTCGTCCGCGCCGGTCAGCCGGACGCTCGCGGGCCGGGCCACCACCGCCTGCCAGCCCGGCACGCTCAGGCAGCCCTCGAAGAACGCGGCGCGGGCGGTGCCGACGGGTTCGTAGACCGGGTTGACCAGGACCCGGAACGGCTGCGGGACCCGGCCCCTGGCCGCCGCCACCTCCTCCGGTACCGGTGCCGGGTCCTCGATGACCGCGATGCGGAGCGGGACGCCGACCTGGGGCGCGGCCAGGCCCACGCCCGGTGCCGCGTGCATGGTGACGCGCAGGGCCTCGACGAAGCGGGCCAGCAGGGCCGGGGCCAACTGGCCGTCGTACGGCTCGGTTCCGCGCCGCAGGACCGGGTCGCCGGCCGCGACGATGGGCAACGGGCCGCCGGGGGCGAGGAGTTCCTCGACCCGCTCGGCAAGAGGTGCGCGATCACTGGGAGATGCCATCGGGCCAGCATGCCATGGCGTGGCATGTGACTCAGGTCACTTCGGCCGTGGGGAACTCGGCCCGGGCGCGGTCCGACTACTGGACCGTCCCCGCTCCGCCACCAGCCCCCGGAGAAGCCCCCGATGTCCATCGCCCCCTCGACGGCCACGGACGAGGTCCCGCAACCCACCGTCCCTGCCGCGTCCCCGAGCCGCTGGGCCCCGCTGCGCCCCCTCGTCCTGCGCCTGCACTTCTACGCCGGCGTCCTGGTCGCGCCCTTCCTGCTCGTCGCCGCCGCCACCGGCCTGCTGTACGCCTTCTCCTTCCAGGCCGAGAAGCTGGTGTACGCCCATGAGCTGACCGTCCCGGTGGGGAAGACCGAGCTGCCGGTCTCCGAGCAGGTCGCCGCCGCCCGCAAGGCCCGTCCCGAGGGCACGGTCTCCGCGATCCGGCCGGCGCCCGAGGCGGGCGCCACCACCAGGGTGCTGCTGTCGGGCGTGCCGGGCGTGAACCCGGACCACACCCTCGCGGTGTTCGTCGACCCGTACACCGGCAAGGTGCGCGGCGCGCTCGAACAGTACGGCTCGACGGGCGCGCTCCCGCTGCGCACCTGGATCGACGAGCTCCACCGCGACCTCCACCTCGGCGACACCGGACGGCTCTACAGCGAGCTCGCGGCCAGCTGGCTGTGGGTGATCGCGGGCGGCGGCCTGGTGCTGTGGTTCGCCCGGCGCCGGGCGCTGCGCAAGGTGCGCGGCACCAGCGGCCGGCGGCGCACGCTCGGCCTGCACGGCACCGTCGGCGTCTGGGCCGCCGCGGGCTTCGTCTTCCTCTCGGCGACCGGCCTGACCTGGTCCACCTACGCCGGCGCCAACATCGACGAGCTGCGCACCTCCCTCGGCCAGGCCACCCCGTCCGTCTCCGCCGCCGCGAGCGGCGGCGAGCACGCGGGGCACGGTACGGCGGCCGGGACCGGCGGTGACGCCGAGCACGGCGTAGGCCTGGACAAGGTGCTCGCCGCCGCCCGCGCGGAGGGACTCGGGGACCCGGTCGAGATCGTCCCGCCCGCCGACGCGAACAGCGCCTACGTGGTGCGGCAGGTCCAGCGCAGCTGGCCCGAGAAGCAGGACGCCGTCGCCGTGGACCCGGGCACCGGCGAGGTGACCGACGTGCTGCGCTTCGCCGACTACCCGGTGCTCGCCAAACTCACCCGCTGGGGCATCGACCTGCACACCGGCATCCTCTTCGGCCTGGTCAACCAGCTCGTCCTGGCCCTGCTGGCGCTCTCCCTGATCCTGCTGATCGTGTGGGGCTACCGCATGTGGTGGCAGCGCGGCCGTGGCTCCGCCTTCGGTCGGCCGGTCCCGCGCGGCGCCTGGGCGCAGGTCCCGCCGTACCTCCTCGTCCCGGCGATGGCGGTGGTCGCGGTCCTCGGCTGGTTCGTGCCGCTGCTCGGGATCCCGCTGGCCGCCTTCCTCGCGGTGGACATCGTGCTCGGCGAGATCGCGCACCGTCGTGGCCGGCGGACGTACGGGGGCGGGGCCGACGTGAAGTAGCGTGGTGAGACACGCCGGTGAGCGTGTCACCAGACGCCGACGCCGGAGGGAGACGGGACTATGGCGCGGGCCCGGCGGGGGCAGGGGGAACTGGAGGGGCAGGTGCTGGGCGCGCTGCGCGAGGCCGGCGGTCCCGTCACCGCCGCCTGGGTGCAGGAGCGGCTCGGCGGCGACCTCGCCTACACCACCGTCGTGACCATCCTGACCCGGCTGCTCGCCAAGGACGTCGTCGCCAGGGAACGGCAGGGCCGCTCCTTCCTGTGGACGCCGACCGCCGACGTGGCCCGGCTCGCCGCCCTGCGGATGCGCCGGCTCCTCGACGGCGAACGGGACCGCGAGGCGGTGCTCGCCAGCTTCGTCACCGCCCTGCCGCCCGGTGACGAACAGGTGCTGCGGGCTCTGCTGGAGGCCGCCGGGCCGGGCCCGGTGAACACTCGGAACGTCCCGGCCGCGGACCATGGCGGTACGGAAGACTGACCGTCCATGGGGGTCTTCGTCTTCCTGCCGCTGGTCCTGCCGCTGACCGCGTGGCCCGTCGCCCGGCTGGCCGAGGGGCGGCTGCATCCGCGCGCCGCCACCCGGCTGCTCACCGCGATGGCCGTGGTGATGGCCGGGTGCAGCACGCTCTGCCTCGTCCTGCTGATGGTGGTCGGCACCGCCCAGCTCCCCGGCAACCCCCTCCCGGACGGCTGGTCCGACCCGGAGGTACGGGCCGCCGTCCCGCACGACGAGATCGCCGGCCGTGCCGCCATCCCCGCCCTCGCCGCGGTCGCGGTCCTGTGCGGCCGTACCCTCCTGCGGCACCGCCGGGTCACCCGGCGTGCCCGCCGGGCGCTCACCGCGCTGCCCGGCCGTGCGGTCGCCGTGCTGCCCGACAGCACGCCCTACGCCTACGCGCTCCCCGACCGGATCGTCGTCACCACCGCGCTCCTGGACGGCCTCGCCCCAAGCGAACGCCGGGCCCTGTTCGCCCATGAACGCGCCCACCTCGCGGCCCGGCACCACCATCACCTGCTCGCCGTCCACCTGGCGGCCCGCGCCAACCCCTTCCTGCGGCCCCTGCGCACCGCCGTCCGCTACACGGCCGAGCGCTGGGCGGACGAGGAGGCGGCCCGCTCGGTGGGGGACCGGCGCACGGTCGCCCGGGCCATCGGCAAGGCGGCCCTGCTGTCCGCGGGCGCCCCGGCGCCGACGCTGGCCGCGGCGGCCGCCACCGGTCCGGTGCCGCGCCGGGTCGCCGCCCTGCTCGGGCCCGCCCCGGTGGCCCGCAGCTGGCCCTCCGCGTTCACCGCGGCCGGTCTCGCCGTCTGGGGCGCCGCCGCGGGCACCCTCGTATCGGCCATGTCCTCCGCGAACTCGGCGGTGACGCTGTTCCTGATCCTGCGCGCGGCCGCGCCGCTGTGACGGCGCGGCCGGCGGTTCCTCAGTTCTCCGGGAAGTCCCCGGCCAGCACCGAGGCGATCCGCAGGTGCGGCTCCGCCTCCTCGTGGCGGGCCTGCCGCTGGAGGGTGCGGCCCAGCATCAGCCGGGCGTAGTGCTCCACCGGGTCGCGCTCGACAATCTCGCGCAACTCGGCCTCCGCGCGGCGCAGTTGGGCCGAGTGGTAGTAGGCGCGCGCCAGCAGCAGCCGGGGTCCGGTCTGCTCCGGCGCCTCCTCGACCAGCCCGGCGAGCACCTGCGCGGCGCCCGCGTAGTCCTTGGCGTCGAAGAACAGCTGCGCCCTGGCCCAGCGTTCGGCGGCGGTTCCCTGGTCGTAGTACGTCGTGTCCACCTCTGACCTCCTTCGACGCCGACAACAGGCAGAGGTTGTTGAAAATTCCACCAATCCGGCCGGGAGCTTCTCGCCGACAATCTGAGTTTTCTTGACAAATTTTATTGTCGGATGGAGGGTGTGGAGGGCGGTGCCGTGGAGCACCGCGGCAGACCCCGGACGGCGAGGAAACCCCGATGCGAACCCTGATCAGCACTGCCTTCATCTCCCTCGACGGAGTCGTCGAGGGCCCGGGTGGCGAGCCCGGCTACCGGAACTCCGGGTGGACCTTCAAGGACATCGCGTTCGTCCCCGAGGTGTTCGAGATCAAGGGGCGGGAACAGGAGGAGTCGACCGCGCTCCTGCTGGGCCGGGCCAGCTATGCGGCGTTCAGTCCGGTGTGGCCTGACATGCCGGAGTTCGCGCACTACCGGACGCTGCCGAAGTACGTCGTCTCCACCACCCTCACCGACGGCGACCTGGTGTCGGACTGGGGCGAGACCACGATCCTGCGCTCGCTCGACGAGGTCGCCGCCCTCAAGGCGACCGAGGGCGGCCCGGTCATCGTGCACGGCAGCGCCTCGCTCAACCACGCCCTGTCCGACGCGGGCCTGATCGACCGCTACCACCTGCTCGTCTACCCGCTGCTGCTCGGCGCCGGCAAGCGCCTGTTCAGCGCCACGGACAAGGACACCCAGCAGCTGAAGCTGGTCGAGCACGAGGTCTACGCCAACGGCGTGCAGAAGAACGTCTTCGACGTCGTCCGCTGAGCCCGCAGCGCATGATCCGTGCCGCTCGGGGGCATCCGGGGACTATGGAAGGCGCGCCTGTCATCGTGCAGCCGCCGGGCCCCGACGGCGGCCGGCGGGTCACCATCCGCGGAGAGTATGTCGGCACCGCGTACCACCTGCTCGACATCGTCGAGTTCTTGCGCCGCGCGGGCCTGCCCGAGGCCAGTACGACGGTCGACGACCCCGAGCTGATCGAGTGGCGCGGCATCGGCCCGAAGGCCTGGACCGCCACGGGCTGAGCCTTGCCGGCCGCCCCGGACCGCGCCGGCGGACTTGTTCGACCCTACGAACTTTCTGCGTGACGGGTACACATCAGTGGGTTCAACTGATAGGAAACCTTCCTATCGGTGAACTTCTCACCCCCCACTGGAGCCACTGTGCGGAACCCGAACGACACCACCACGACCAACCCCGTCCTGACCTCCCGCCGTACCCTGCTCGCCCTGCTGGGCGCGTCCGCCGTCGGCGCCGGAGCCGTCCTGCTGCGCCCGGCGCACGCCTCGGCCGCCGCCCCGTCGGCCGCGGGCTGCGTGGGCCTCGACGACCCGGCGAAGAAGGAGATCGCCATGAAGCTGGTGTCGAGCGCGGAGAACTCCTCGCTCGACTGGAAGGCGCAGTACAAGTACATCGAGGACATCGGCGACGGCCGCGGCTACACCGCCGGGATCATCGGCTTCTGTTCCGGTACCGGCGACATGCTCGACCTCGTCCAGCTCTACACCGACCGCAAGCCCGGCAACGTGCTCGCCAAGTACCTGCCCGCCCTGCGCCGGGTCAACGGCACCGACTCGCACAGCGGCCTCGACCCGAACTTCCCCGCGGACTGGCGCAAGGCGGCCCAGGACAGCGCCTTCCAGCAGGCGCAGAACGACGAGCGCGACCGCGTGTACTTCAACCCGGCGGTCCAGCAGGGCAAGACGGACGGGCTGGGCACGCTCGGGCAGTTCACCTACTACGACGCCATCGTCATGCACGGCGACGGCGACGACCCCACCAGCTTCAGCAACATACGCAAGCGCGCCCTCGGCCACGCCAAGCCCCCGGCCCAGGGCGGCAACGAGAAGACGTACCTCAACGCCTTCCTCGACGCCCGGGTCTGGGCCATGAAGCAGGAGGAGGCGCACAGCGACACCACCCGGGTCGACACCGAGCAGCGGGTCTTCCTGAACAAGGGCAACCTGTGCCTGAACACCCCGCTGGACTGGAAGGTGTACGGCGACAGCTACCACATCGGCTGACACCCCCGGGCTGTCGTACCGCACCCCCATGCGGTACGACAGCCCGGAGGCTCTTCCCCCCTCGGAATGGCTCCTACGGCTTGATGCCCACCCCGGTCCACAGGCTGACCTCCGCGTCGGTGGCGGTCGGCTCGGTGTCCGGGCGCCAGCGGTGGCCGACGGACACGCCGGGGTCGAGCAGTTCCAGCCCCTCGAAGAACCGTGCCACGTCCGCCCGCGAGCGGAACTGCACCGGCGTACCGGCGTTGTTGTAGATGTCGGTGACCTTCTGCCAGGTGTCCGGATCGAAGTCGGGCGTGCAGTGGCTCAGGGCCAGCGCGCTGCCCGAGGGCAGCACGTCGAGCAGCCGGCTCACGATGCCGTACGGGTCCTGCGCGTCCGTCACGAAGTGCATCAGCGCGTTGAGCGAGAGTGCCACCGGCCGCCCGAGGTCCAGCACCTCCGCCAGTTCCGGGGCGTCGAGCAGCGTCTGCGGGTCGTTGACGTCCGCCTCTATGTAGGTGGTACGGCCCTCCGTGGTGCTGCGCATCAGCCGCTCGGCGTACTTGAGCACCAGCGGGTCGTTGTCGGCGTACACCACCCGGGCCTCCGGGACCACCGACTGGGCCACCTGGTGCAGGTTCGGCTCGGTGGGGATGCCGGTGCCGATGTCGAGCCACTGCCGGATGCCGTGCTCGCGGGCGAGGACGCGGGTGGCCCGGTGCATGAAGGCACGGTTCTCCCGGGCGCAGACGAAGATGCCCGGGTAGGCGGACGCGACGGTCTCGGCGGCGACCTTGTCGACGTCGAAGTGGTCCTTGCCACCGAGGTAGTAGTCGTACATGCGGGCGGAGTGGGGCCTGCTGGTGTCGATGTCCCGCGCCGCGTGCGAGTTGGTCATCCTGAACCTTTCAAGAGGGGGGAGCGTGGGGGAGAGGTCAGCCGTTGGTGAGGTGGTCGGCGAGGCCGCGTTTGACCCCCGCGACGAACGCGGTGATCTCCTCCGGGGTGTAGATCAGGGCGGGGCCGGCCGGATCCGTCGACTGCCGCAGCGCGATCCTGCCGTCGGCGAGCTGCTTCGTCTGCACGCACTGACCGCCGTTGGGACCGCTCCAGGGCGACTCCCAGCCCTGTTCCCCCAGGTCCGATGCGGGCATGCCGTTGTACACGTCGTGGACACTGCCGTCGCAGGAGGTGTCGAAGGTGGTCATGAGTACTCCTTGCGCATGCGGTTCAGGAGCGCCCTGCTCTGCGCGTCGGAAGTGAGCAGGGACATGCGGTTGTGCGCCTCCAGATGGGCGACGACGTCGGAGCGCTGGTCCAGGTACATCGCGCCGGAGAGGACCTCGGTGTAGACGACGTCCGGCAACTCCGGCTCCGCGAAGCGGAAGTAGGTGAACGGGGCGCACACGCCCACATGGGCACCGGCGGTGAACGGGACGACGTCGACGCTGACATGCGCCAGCTCCGAGGCCTCCAGCAGCCGTTCGATCTGCTCCCGCATCACCTCGGGCCCGCCGACCACCCGGTGCAGGACGGCCTCCTCCATCACCACCCACAGCGTCGGCGCGTCGGAGCGCTCCAGCAGGGCCTGACGGCGCAGCCGCAGGTTCACCCGCCGCTCCAGGTCCTCGTCGCTGTCGTTGGGGAAACCGCCGCTCAGCACGTGGCGCGCGTACTCCCGGGTCTGCAGCAGCCCCGTGGCGTAGTGCGGCTCGTACGTGCGCAGGGTCGTCGCGCCGGTCTCCAGGCTCACGTAGGCGCTGAACCAGGTGGGCAGCACATCCCGGTAGGTGTGCCACCAGCCGGGCTCGTTGGCCCGCTCGGCGAAGGCGACGAACTCGTCCCGCTCCTGCCGGTCGGCGCCGTAGGTCTCGAGCAGCTTCTCCACGTACAGGGGCTTGAGCGTGACCTCCGCCTTCTCCAGCCGGCGGATGGTCAGGCTGGTGACCCGAAGCGCCCGCGCCGCGTCCTCCAGTGACACGCCCGCTCCCTGACGCCGCTCCTGGAGCCTGCGGCCCAGGATCATGCGCAGCACGGTGGGCGCACTGGTGCTCCCCGCGTTCGAACGGCCTTCGCTCACGCCCTACCTCCTGAGGGACTGTCACCCGAATGAGTGTGACAGGCACTTGCTGAAGCAGCCAGACCGATACCGGCATTCTGAAATTATCAGGGAGTCGGTTGCAGCCTGAACTTGCATGCGCGCATGATTACTTGAGTAAATCGCGGTCACGATCACGGGCGATGTCGCGCTCCCTGTGCGGTCGTTGTCCAGTCCTGCCCGCTCTGCCGCTCTGCTCCGCCCGTTCTGCCTGCTCAGCCCGCTCTCCGCCGCGCCCGCCTTACGGAAGGCAGCCATCGTGTCCCCCCACGCGACCTCCCCCCGCGACCTGTTAGACGTAGACGCGCCCGACCGTGCGCACTGGATCGAGCTCCCCTCGCACCGCTCCAGCGTCAGAGTCGCCCGCCGCTCCGTGAGAGCCCGGCTCACCGAGTGGGGACTCTCCCGCGAGCTGTGCGAGGACGCGGTGCTGCTGGTGTCCGAACTGGCCACGAACGCCGTCATCCACACGCTGAGCGTGCGGATCCTGTGCGGGATGGGGCTGGTCGCCGACGGATGTCTGCGGCTGGAGGTCCACGACCACGACTACTCCGGCCACGGCCTGCCCCGGCGCGATCCCGGCCCCGACGACGAGGGTGGCAGGGGGCTGCTGCTCGTCGAGCAGCTCGCCGACTCCTGGGGCGTCGACCGGTCGCGGCTCACCAGCGGCCACGCGGTCTGGGCGATGCTGACGGCCTGACGCGGGGGTGAACAGGGGTTCGAGGGGGCGCAGTTGCCGATTTCGTGCGGGTGCACGGACCCGCATATGATCTTGGTCGTGACTGTGCAGAACTCTGACAAAACGCTGTCCCGCAAGCAGCGGCTCCAGGAGAAGCAGCGCCGCCAGCTGGCGGTGGTCGACACCGTGGACAAGGCCGAGGTCAAGGTCCGCA
The DNA here is from genome assembly GCF_043201715.1 of Streptomyces sp. NPDC048291. Classification (NCBI taxonomy): domain Bacteria; kingdom Bacillati; phylum Actinomycetota; class Actinomycetes; order Kitasatosporales; family Streptomycetaceae; genus Streptomyces; species Streptomyces sp. NPDC048291. Next base: position 164,124 of record NZ_JBICZC010000003.1, on the reverse strand, counting down.
AGGCGGAGGCCGAACTGGCCGTGGCCGTCGCCGAGGCGGTGCAGGTGTTCGGTGACGAGCGTGCCGCCTCCGAGGGGCTCGACATGCCCGTGGAGGCCGTACGCCGCTTCGTCGGCATCGCGGAGCACGAGACCGCCGCGGTGCCGACGACGGACGGTGCCGACGACTGACCCGACCCGAGGAACCCGGGGATCCGTGCCCACGCGCCGCCGGTGAGGACACCCGCCGGCGCGGCACGGACCCGGGTACGGCCGCCGCACGAGGCGGTCCCGTTCCCCGGCCGATGCCGGTGCCCGCGAGGCGGGCTGCCGGCCGGGGGGCCGCCGTTCGGGTGATTCGCACGCCCCCCTTCCGGGCGTGAAACCAAGGGAATGCGGGCCTGACGGCTCATGCCGGGCGCTCGCTCCCACCCATGGGACAAGTGGCACGTGAGGCCCTTATCCGGACAGACTGAATCCGCCGGTTCGTGATCAGGAACATCCACGTTCTCCAGGAGATCGCATGGTGGAACAGTCCTCCGAGGTCGTTTCGGAGCCGGATGAACCTGCCGTCGCCCTGACCGGAACCGGCCCCACAGGGGCGGAGACCGAGCGGAGGCTCGCGCAGGCGCTGGCTGACCTCCTCGACGCCGAGACCGTCCCGTTCGACAGCCACTTCTTCACCGACCTCGGTGCCAACTCCCTGGTGATGGCCCAGTTCTGTGCCCGAATACGCAAGGCCGCCGATCTCCCGTCGCCGTCCATGCGGGACATCTACCGCCACCCCACGATCCAGAGCCTGGCGGCGGCACTCGGCCGGACCGCCCCCGCTCCCGTCGATCCGGTGCCCGCCCCGCAGCAGTCCGAGCCGTCACCGGCGCCGGGCCCGCGCGCCGGCCGGTGGAACCATCTGGTCTGCGGAACCCTCCAGTTGCTGGTCTTCCTCGGCTACTCCCTGGTCTCCGGATTCGTCACCGCCAGGGGATACGAGTGGATCGCCACCGGCAAGGGACTTGCCGACGTCTATCTGCGGTCGCTGCTCTTCGGCGGCGGTGCGTTCGTGGCGCTGTGCGCCTTCCCCGTCGTCGCGAAATGGCTGCTCGTCGGCCGCTGGCGCCCCCGTGAGTTCCCCGTCTGGGGCCTGACGTACTTCAGGTTCTGGCTCGTCAAGGCGCTGCTGCACGCGAACCCGATGGTCTTCCTCACCGGGACCCCGCTGTACGTGCTGTACCTGCGGGCCCTCGGCGCACGGATCGGCAAGGGCGTCACGATCCTCTCCCACTCCGTTCCCGTCTGCACCGACCTGCTGACCGTCGGCGCGGGCACGGTGATCCGCAAGGACTCCTTCTTCCTCGGCTACCGGGCGCACGCCGGGCACATCCAGACCGGCCGCATCACCCTCGGCGCGAACGCCTTCGTCGGCGAGAAGACCGTGCTGGACATCGACACCTCCCTCGGCCACGGCGCCCAGCTCGGCCACTCCTCCGCCCTGCACCGCGGCCAGGCGGTCCCGGACGGCGAGCGCTGGCACGGATCCCCCGCGGAGCCCACCCGGACCGACTACGTCAGGATCGCCCCGGCGAACTGCGGCACCCTGCGCCGCGCCTGGTTCGGCCTCGGCACGCTGCTCCAACTGCTCCTGGTGTACGTCCCGCTGGCCGTCGGCGGCGCCTACATGCTGTTCACTGAAGTACCGGTGATCGGCAAGCGGCTCGACCCGAACACGGTCGCGCTCGGCTGGTCGGAACTGCTCCCCGACGCCCTGCTGCTCTCCGCCGTGCTCTTCTTCGGCTTCCTCGTCCTGGGACTCGCGGCCCTGTGCACCCTGCCGCGCCTGCTGGGCCTCCTGGTCAAGCCCGACAAGGTCTATCCGCTCTACGGCTTCCACTACGCGCTGCAGCGGACCACGGCCCGCATGACGAACGTCAGGTTCTTCGCCTGGCTCTTCGGCGACAGCTCCTACATCGTGGGCTACCTCCGCGGCATCGGCTACGACCTGTCGCGGGTCGAGCAGACCGGGTCGAACTTCGGCACCGAAGTGCAGCACGAGACACCGCTGCTGGTCTCCGTCGGCAGCGGGACGATGGTGGCCGACGGCCTCTCCGTCCTCAACGCGGACTTCTCCAGCACGTCCTTCCGGCTGTCCCGGGCCTCGATCGGGGCGCACAACTTCCTGGGCAACAACATCGCCTACCCGTCGGGCGCCAGGACCGGTGAGAACTGCCTGCTCGCGACGAAGGTGATGGTGCCCCTCGACGGCGAGGTCCGGGAAGGCGTGGGGCTCCTCGGGTCACCGTGCTTCGAGATCCCCCGCTCGGTGGAGCGCGACGCCGGCTTCGACCACCTCAGGACTGGCGAAACGTTTCGCCACCGGCTGGCCGCGAAGAACCGCTACAACCTCTGCTCCATGGCGCTCATGCTGTTCCTGCGCTGGCTCCACACCTTCGCGCTCACCCTGTTCGGCCTCGCCTCCGTGGACCTCTACGGCGTGGTCGGCCACGTGGTGATAGGCGGTTACCTGGCATTCACCCTCGCCTTCTCCGCCGCCTACTTCGTCCTGGTCGAGCGCTGCCTCGCCTCCTTCCGGGCGCTGCGTCCCCGGCTGTGCTCCATCTACGACCCCTACTTCTGGTGGCACGAACGGCTGTGGAAGGTACCGGACCACTTCCTCAACCTCTTCAACGGAACCCCGTTCAAGAGCCTGGTCTGGCGGCTGCTGGGCGTGCACATCGGCCGCAGGGTGTTCGACGACGGCTGCTACCTGACCGAGCGGACCCTCGCCACCATCGGCGACGACTGCACCCTCAACGCCGGCAGCAAGATCCAGTGCCACTCGCAGGAGGACGGCACCTTCAAGTCCGACGTCACCACGCTCGGCGACGGCTGCACCCTGGGCATCGCCGCCCATGTGCACTACGGCGTGACCATGGGCGACGGCGCGGTGCTCGAACCCGACTCCTTCCTCATGAAGGGCGAGGAGGTCCCCCCGCACGCCCGGTGGGGCGGCAATCCCGCGGTGGACATGCCGGACGGCGTCAGCCGGTCCGCCGGCGTCGCCCGGGTCACGACAGCAGCCGACGCCGCCACGGCGACCGTGAGTTGAGGAAGGCCATTCGATGGGAACGCGCGTGGAGACGGACCGGGAGTTCTGGACCCGGACACTGACCGCCGGCGGTGCCACCCCCGTGCCCCGCTGGGCCCGGGAACCGGTGCCGGGCACGGCCGGGCACGAGACACCGCTGCCGGACGACCTCACCCGGGCGGTGCGTGAACTGGCCGCGCGGCACGGCCTGCCGGCCGGCACCGTGCTGCTGGCCGCCCACCTCAAGGTGCTGGCCGCGCTCTCCGGCGAGCCCGAGGTGGTCACGGGGCACACCACCGTCTCCGGCGGCGAACCGCTGCCGTGCCGGGTGCCCGTCCCCGCCGGAAGCTGGGCGGCCCTGCTCTCGGCCGCCGCACACGCCGAGGCGGAGGTGCAGGCGCACCAGGACCACCCGGTGGCCGGACTGCGCCGCGAACTCGGGCTGACGGAGCCGTCGTACGAGGTGGTCTGGAGTCCCCCCGGTGCCGGGGGGAACCACACCGACGACGACGCACTGCACGTGCGCTGGACCGACCACGACAGCCTGCTGACGCTGAGCCTGCGGTACCGCACGGACGTCCTGGACGCCGGGGCCGCCGCCCGCATCGGCGGCTACCACCTGACCGCGCTGCGGCTGCTCACCGACGACCCCGACGCCGACCACACCCGGCAGAGCCTGCTCTCGGCCGAGGAACGGCACGAGCAGCTCGAAGGCCTGGCCGGGCCGCACCGCCCACTGCCGGACGCCCGCGCCCACGAACTGTTCGAGCAGCGGGTGCGGGCGCATCCGCAGGCCGTGGCGGCCGTGCACGGCACCCGGGAGTGGACGTACGACGAACTCAACCGGCGCGCCAACCGGCTGGCCCGCGCCCTGCTGGCTCGCGGCCTGGGCCGGGAGGACGTCGTCGCCGTCGTCTCCGAGCGCACCCTCGACTGGCTGGCGGCGGTGCTGGCGGTGTTCAAGGCGGGCGGCGTGTACCTGCCGATCGAACCGCACTTCCCGGCCGGCCGCATCGAGACCACCCTGTCCCGGGCCGGCTGCCGGCTGGCGCTGACCGAACCCGGCAGCACCGGCACCCTGGACCGGGCGCTGGCCGCCCTGCCGGACGTCGCGAAGCTGCCGTTCGACACGGCCTACGCCGAACCGCACCCCGACGACGACCCCGGGATCCGCGTCGAACCCGGTCAACTCGCCTACATCTACTTCACCTCGGGCTCCACCGGCGAGCCCAAGGGCGCGATGTGCGAGCACGCGGGCATGCTCAACCACCTCCACGCCAAGATCGACGACCTGGAGATCGGCGCGGGGACCGTGGTCGCCCAGACCGCCCCGCAGTGCTTCGACATCTCCCTGTGGCAGCTCGTCGCCCCGCTGCTGGCCGGCGGCCGGACCCTGCTGGTCGAGCAGGACGTCATCACGGACGTCGCACGGTTCACCGAGACCCTGGAGCGCGGCCGGGTCGGCGTGGCCCAGCTCGTGCCGTCGTACCTGGAGGTCGTGGTCTCCTACCTGGAGCAGCATCCGCGCGCCCTGCCGGACCTGCGGTACGTGTCGGTGACCGGCGAGGCGCTGAAGCGCGAACTGGTCCAGCGCTGGCTGGCGGTCCAGCCGGGCATCGGCCTGCTCAATGCCTACGGCCTGACCGAGACGTCCGACGACACCAACCACGAACTCCTCCGGGAGGTGCCCGAGCGGGTGCTGCTCGGCCGGGCCGTCAACAACATCCGCGTCCACGTCGTCGACGAGCACCTGGCGCTGGTACCGCTCGGCGCCCCCGGGCTGATCGCCTTCTCCGGCGTCTGCGTGGGCCGCGGCTACGTCAACGACCCCGAGCGGACCCGGGAGGCGTACCGCACGGACCCCTACCGGCCCGGCGAACGGCTCTACCTGGGCGGCGACTGGGGGCGCTGGCACCCCGGCGGCAAGCTGGAGTTCCTCGGCCGCCGGGACAGCCAGGTCAAGATCCGCGGGTTCCGGATCGAGATCGGCGAGATCGAGAACTGCCTGCTCCGGGTGGCCGGCGTACGGGACGGCGCGGTGGTCGTCGCCGAACGGACCGGCGGCGGCAAGCAGCTCATCGCCTTCTACTCCGGCACCCGGCAGCGGCCCGAGGCCCTGCGCGAGGAACTCGGCGCCGCACTGCCCGGCTACATGGTGCCCTCCGCCTTCCACTGGCAGGACAGCCTCCCGCTGACCGCCAACGGCAAGATCGACAAGAAGGCCCTGACCAGGCAGGCCGAAGCCGCCCCCGCCGGCGAGGCACACCGGGCGACGGGCGACCCGCACCGGACGCCGGCCGGCGAACTCGGCGCGACCGAACGGCGGGTCGCCGCGGCCTGGGCCGAACTGCTCGGCGTGCCCGAGGAACAGGTCGGCCGCACCGACCACTTCTTCGACTCCGGCGGCACCTCCCTGACCGCGGTCAGGCTCAGCCTCGCCCTCGACCGCGCGGTGTCCCTGAAGGACATCACCCGGCACCCCGTCCTCGCCGACCTGGCCGCCCTCCTCGACGGGCCGGCCCGGCAGCGCCCGGAGCTGCTGCTGACCCTGGCGGACGGGACCGGCGCCGACGAGTGCGCCCTGGTCTGTTTCCCCTCCGCGGGCGGAAACGCGGTCAACTACCAGCCGATGGCGAGCGCCCTGGCGGGCAGCGGCCTCACCGTCCTCGCCGTGGACCCGCCCGGCCACAACCTCGCCGCACCCCCCGAGCCGTTCGCGTCCGTCGAGGAGGTGGCCGAGCAGGTCGCCGCCGAACTCACGGCGCGCGGACCGACCCGGGTCATGCTCTGGGGCCACTCCTCCGGAGCCGCACCGGCCATGGAGACGGCCAGGCGGCTCAAGGAGCGCGGCGTACACGTGGAACGGCTGTTCCTCGGCGCGCACCTCCTCGGCACCGCCGCCGAACGGCACACCGCCGTCACCGAACTGGCGCACCTGAGCGACGCCGAGCTCGCGACGCGCCTGGCCGCGGACGGCGGCCACCCCGAACTCGCCGAGCTGAACCCGCGGCACGCCGCCCACATCGCCGCCGCCTACCGGCACGACTGCGTCGCGGCCCACCGCTACTTCGGCACGGCCCTGGAAGCCCCGCCGCCCGTCAAGGTGTCCGCGCCGCTCTCGGTGGTCGTCGCCGCCGACGACCCGCACACCGCCGGCCACGCCCGGCACCACCGGGACTGGCTGCTCCTCGCCGACCGCGTCGAGCTGCACGAACTCGCCGACGGCGGCCACCACTTCCTGCGCACCCGCCCCGCCGAGGCCGCGCGGGCCGTCCTGACCACCGTCCTCCCCCTCGCCTCCTCCTGACCCGTCACACCCCAGGCGGTCGACCGAAAGGAACCCGAGATGCCGTTCTCCTCCCTGGCATCACCGCTCGACGTGGAGCTGCGGCCGGACAAGCCGGCACTCCTGCGCGTCGATCCCCCCGACGACCCCCCGAAATGGGCGGCCGAGCACCGCGAGGCGCTGCGCGCCCAGGTCACCGAGCACGGGGCACTGGTCGTCCGCGGCCTCGGACTGCGCGACACCGCCCAGACCGGTGCCGTCTTCGGGCACCTGGCCGGGGACCTCATGACGGAGCGGGAGGCCTTCGCCCCCCGCGAGACCCACGGGCCCGGCGTGTACGCGGCCACGCCCTGGCCGGCCAACCAGCCCATGTGCATGCACCACGAGCTGAGCTATCTCCGCCAGGCGCCCGGCCTGATGCTGTTCGCCTGCCTCACCGCGCCCGAGCAGGGCGGGGCCACGGCGGTGGCCGACGCCGAGGAGGTGCTGCGGGCACTGCCCGCCGGGCTCGTCGAACGGTTCGAGCGGGAGGGCTGGATCCTCACCCGGTTCTACAACGACGAGATCGGCGCGAGCCTCACGGAGTCCTTCGGCACCGCCGACCACGCCGAGATCGAGCGCTACTGCCGGGCCAACGCCATCGACTTCACCTGGCAGCCCGACGGCTCGCTGCGCACCGAGCAGCGCCGCAGCGCCGTCGTCCGGCACCCCGTCACCGGCCGCCGCTGCTGGTTCAACCAGATCGCCTTCCTCAACGAGTGGACCCTCGCACCCGAGGTGCGCGAGTACCTGGTGGACGTCTACGGCGCGGACGGACTGCCGTTCAACACCCGCCACGGCGACGGCACACCGATCGGCGAGGACGTCGTCCAGCTGATCAACGGCACCTACGAGGCGCACACCCGGCGCGAACCCTGGCAGCGGGGCGACCTGCTGCTCGTGGACAACATCCGCACCGCGCACAGCCGGGACGCGTTCACCGGAGACCGGCAGGTGCTCGTCGGCATGGGCGAACCCGTCCGGCCGGCCGAGGACCGCCCGGCGACGGAGGCGAGCGAGCGATGACCGACACACTGTCGACCAGCAGCCGGTCCGCCACCCCCGGGCGGCCCGCCGTACCGACCTTCGCGGTCATCACCGGCGAGCAGGTGCACCAGGCGCTGAGCGGGCGCGAGAAACAGCTCACGGAGCTGGTCGAGACCGTCTACCGGCTGCACGACGCGGGCGACTCGGTCAACCCGCCGTCGTACTTCCTGCGCTTCACCGACCGGCCGACCTCGCGGATCATCGCGCTGCCGGCCTCCCTCGGCGGCTCCGTCCACGTGGACGGACTGAAATGGGTCTCCAGCTTCCCGGAGAACGTGAGCAGCGGGCTGCCGCGGGCGTCCGCGGTGCTCATCCTCAACGACCAGGAGACGGGCTACCCGTTCGCCTGCCTGGAGAGCTCGATCATCAGCGCCACCAGGACCGCGGCCTCCGCCGCCCTGGCCGCCGACTGGCTCAGCCGCACCCGCACCCGCCCCCGCCGGGTCGGCTTCTTCGGTACCGGTCTGATCGCCCGCTACATCCACACGTTCCTGGCCGGCACCGGCTGGGACTTCGACGAGATCGGCGTGCACGACCTGTCCGCCGACAGCGCCGGCGGCTTCCGCGGCTACCTGGAGCAGACCGGCGGCGGCGCGCGGATCACCGTCCACGAGAGCGCCGAGGACCTGGTCCGCGGCAGCGACCTGCTGGTCTTCGCCACCATCGCGGGACAACCCCATGTCACGGACCCGGCCTGGTTCACCCACAACCCGCTGGTCCTGCACGTCTCCCTGCGCGACCTCGCCCCCGAGGTCCTGCTGGGCGCGGCCAACTTCGTCGACGACGTCGACCACTGCCTCAAGGCCGACACGTCACCCCATCTGGCCGAACAGCTCACCGGCAGCCGTGACTTCCTCAACGGAACCCTCGGCGACGTCATGGCCGGCCGGGCCGCCCCGCCGCCCGACCGCCCGGTGGTCTTCTCGCCCTTCGGACTCGGCGTCCTCGACCTCGCCGTCGGCAAGTACGTCTACGACGAGGTGTCCCGGGCCGGGGACCTCGGTCTGATCGATGACTTCTTCCACGAACTGCGCCGCTACGGCTGAGGCCGTCGTCCTCGGCCCGGCACCAGGAGGCCCGCCGTGCCTGTCATCTCCGCTCCCTACGCCTTCAACGAGGGCGACCTCTACGTCGACCTGGAGTCGATCTGCGGACACCCGCTCTACCTGAAGTGCGAGGCCTTCAACTTCGCCGGATCCATCAAACTGAAGGCCGCCAACGAGATGGTGGAGAAGGCCGAGCGGGACGGAATCCTGAAAGCGGACTCCGTCCTGGTCGAGTCCTCCTCCGGCAACCTCGGCGTCGCGCTCAGCATGATCGCCGCGAGCAAGGGTTACCGGTTCCTGTGTGTGACGGACTCCCGTTGCAACCTGTCGACCAGGCTCCTGATGGAGGCGCTCGGCAGCGAGGTGCACATCGTGGCCGACCAGGACGCCAACGGCGGGTTCCTGGGCACGCGGATCGAGTACGTCCGCTCGCTGTGCGCGTCGGACGACCGGTACGTGTGGCTCAGCCAGTACACCAACGCGGGCAACTGGATGGCGCACTACCGCACCACCGCCCCGGAGATCGCCCGCCGGTTCCCCGAGCTCGACGTGCTGTTCGTCGGCGCGGGCACCACGGGAACCCTGATGGGCTGCGCCCGCTACTTCCGCGAATGGCACCGTCCGGTGCGGATCGTCGCGGTGGACGCGGCTGGCTCGGTGGCGTTCGGCGGCGAGCCCGGCCGCCGGATGATCCCCGGCCTCGGCATGAGCATGCGCCCGCCGCTGCTCGACGAGTCCTTCGTCGACGAGGTGATCCAGGTGGAGGAGCCGGACACCATCCGGATGTGCCACCGCATGGCCCGGCACGGCTTCCTCTTCGGAGGCTCCACCGGGACCGTGGTCAGCGGCGCGGCGGACTGGCTGACCCGGCACGACGCCCGTGACCTCACCGCGGTCGCCATCGCACCGGATCTCGGCGAGCGCTACCTCGACACCATCTACCAGACCAACTGGCTGCACGACCTGTACGGCGACCAGGTGCTGGACACCGTGGACGGCGCCCGGGTACTCGCCGCCCCGGACGGTGACCGGGTCCCCGGCACCGCGAACGGCGACCGGGTGCTCGACACCGTGGACGGCGACCAGGTGCTCGACACCAGGGACACCGCACCGCGCAAGACCCTGCCCCGGGAGCCCAAGTCCGCCTCCCGCGCGCCGGCCCGCAGGCGCACCAGCACCTGACGGCGGCGCCCGCCGGACCACGGCCCCCCGGAGACGCCCGAGCGGCGGCATCCGGGGGGCCGTGGTGTGCCCGCCGGCCCGTTCAGTAGCGCACGGGCAGGGCGCGCAGCCCGCGGGTGCGCATCGACGGACGCCACTCCAACCGGTCGACCGGCACGTCGAGTTCGAGGCGGGGGAAGCGTGCGAGGAGTGCGCCGAGTGCGATCTCGGTCTCCAGCCGGGCCAGCGGTGCGCCGAGGCAGTAGTGGATGCCGTGGCCGAGGGCCAGGTGCCCGGTGGCGTCGCGGCCGAGGTCGAGCCGGTCGGGCTCGGCGAAGCGGCGCGGGTCGCGGTGGGCCGCCGCCAAAGACAGCAGCACCGTCTCGCCGGCCGGGACGGTGACCCCGCCGATGGCGACGTCCTCGGTCGGGAAGCGGCGGATGGCGAGCGGCGCGGGCCCGTCGTAGCGGGCCAGTTCCTCCACGGCGGGCCCGAGCAGGTCCGGATCCGTCCGTAGCGCGGCCAGTTGCCCGGGGTTCCGCAGCAGGGCCAGGGTGGCGTTTCCGATCAGGTGGACGGTGTTCTCGTACCCGGCGAACAGGATCAGGAAGGCCAGCGACATCAACTCGTCCTCGCTGAGCCGGTCCTCCTCGTCCCGTACCGCGATCATGGCGGAGAGCAGGTCGTCGGCGGGCTCGGCACGCTTGCCGGCGAGCAGCCGCGCGAAGAAGGCCAGCAGCGCCCCGACGGCCTCCTTCGCCCGCTCGGGCCGGGTGGGGTCCGGGACGACCAGGGCGTCGGTCCAGGCCCGGAAGTCCGGCCGGTCCCCCTCGGCCACGCCCAGCAGCTCGCAGATCACGGCGATGGGCAGCGGTGCCGCGTAGGCGGCGACCAGATCGGTACGGCCGAGGGGCGCCATCGCGTCGAGCAGGGCGCCGGCGGTCCGCCGGACGGGTTCGCGCAGCAGGGCGATACGGCGGGGCGTGAACGCCCGGGACACCAGGCGGCGGACGCGGGTGTGGTCCGGCGGGTCCATGTTCAGCAGGTTGGCGTCGAGCGCGGGCGGCAGCGCGAGCCCGCGGTAACCGCCGGGCTTGGCATGGGCCTTGTCCAGGGAGAGCCGCGGATCGGCCAGGGCCTGCCGCACGTCGTCGTACCGCGTCACCAGCCAGGCCGGCAGCCCGTCGGTGCCGGCGACCCGGTGCACGGGCCCGGCCTCCCGCAGCCGGGCGTACCCGGCGTACGGGTCGGCGAGCAGCTCCGCGGGGTCAACGACCTTCGGGGCGGGGGGTTTTGTACTGGCGTCCATGCCCCAACCCTAGACAGCGCGGGCGCCGGAGACGGCCGGCCGGCCGACGCCGGTCACCCAGCGGCCCGTCACCCGGCGGCCGGGATGCCGTTCGAGGCGTCGCCGGAGCGCAGCAGCCGCAGGAACGCCTTGACGCCCGCGATGAGTTCCTGGTTGTCGGTGAGCCGGTTCACCGTGGACTCGAACTCCCTGCCCAGCGCGGTGATCCTGCGGTCCGCCCGCTCGGCGCGCTCCTCCGAGCCCAGGGCCAACGCGTCGACGGTACGGCGCAGTTCGGCGAGGGCCCGGTACTGTTCCTCGGCCTTCTCCTCCAGGACCCGCGTCCCGGCCTCGGCGCGGTTCAGCCGGGCCTGCAACTCGACGACGTCGTCCCGCGGATACGTGACGTCCTTGAGGAGGCTGCCCAGGCGCCCGCGGAGCTGGCCGAAGTACGCGCCGGCCGGCCGGAAGAAGGTGCTCAGCAGGAAGAACGCGGCGAACCAGTACCCCGTGAACTCGCCCGTCGCCCAGGCGACCGCGACGACGGCCGCGGCCGTGACGACGTGCCCCGCGACCGCCGCCCGGAGCATCGCGCGGGCGATGCGCGCGGCCTCTGCGTCCCGGGCCGCCGGAACCGTCATGCCCTTCTCCCGGCTGACCGCGATCTCGGCGAGCACCGCATGCGCCCGGAAGTACAGGTTCCAGGGCACGGTGAGCAGGAGCAGCAGCCACAGCAGGCTCAGCGCCCCCGCCCCCACCGCGAACACCACCGCCGTCGGCGCCCCCGCCACATACGCGAGGACCAGCGCCGTGGCCGCCGCCACGACCGCCGCCACCGCCCCGAGAAATCTGCCCATGGTCCGTGCCCCCGTCTCCCGCCGCCCGTCCGCCGGCACGACCCATCGTCCCCGCCCGGGCGCGGGCGGGCATGAGTAGCGGTACTCAGGGGAGCCCGGCACCCGCTGCCGGAACCGGCCCGGACGGCGACGTCGCGCGCGGGGTAGGGTGCACCGGTGGAACGGATCTTGGTGGTGGGTGTGACGGGCGCGGGCAAGTCCACCCTCGCCCGCACCTTGGGCAGCCGTCTGGGCGTGCCGTACCACGAGATGGACGCCCTGTACTTCAATGGCCCCGGCTGGGCCGTCAACGGCGAACTGGCCGAGGACGTCGCACGACTCACCGCCGGGCCTCGCTGGGTCGTCGACTCGCTCGGCTATCCGGAAGTCCGTGACCTGCTGTGGGACCGGGCCGACACCGTGATCTGGCTGGACTATCCCAGACGCGTCGTCATGCCCCGCGTACTGCGCAGGTCCGTCCGGCGCACCGTCACCCGCGAGTCCCTGTTCGGCGGCAACAGGGAGACCTGGTCGGGGTGGCTGAGCCGGGAGCACCCGGCCTGGTGGGCCTGGTCCCAGCACGGCGCCCGGAGCCGCGAGATCGGGCGCCGGGTCGGCGATCCCCGCTTCGCCCCGCTCCACACCCACCGCTTCGCCCACCCCGACGACACGGCGGCCTGGCTGACAACCCTCTGAGGTCACGGCCGAGACGCAGGCCGAGATGTCGGCCGAGGCGCAGCCCGGGGCGTCAGCGGCCGAATTTCGCGAGGGCCGCCGGGGTGACGGGGGTGAAGAAGTTGACGAGGTTGCCGTCGGGGTCGCGGAACAGCAGCGACCGGTTGCCCCAGGGCATCGTGGTGGGCTCGGTGACGAAGTCGTCGACGAAGCCCTTCAGGTTCCGGTGGACGCGGTCCACGTCGTCGACGAGGAACTCGGTGATCACGCTCTGGTTCGCCGCCGGGCGTGCGGAGCCCGGGGCGAACAGCGGGACGGTGCGGGTACCGGCGATCGCGAGGGTCGCGCCGGCCGTCCGGAGTTCGGCGAAGTCCTCGGTGGCCCAGGTCGCCCGGGCCCCCGTGGCCTGCTCGTAGAACGCGACGAGGCGCGCCACGTCGCCGGTGATGATGCGGATCGAGACGAAGTCCATGGGATCTCCTTGGCCGTGCTGAAGGCGTGCACAGCGCAGGCTAGGAGAAATAGCGGACAGAATCGGTCCGGTATTCGGGCTAGGTTGTGCACATGTCCCGACCCACCGGCCGCGTGCTGACCCTCCTGGAACTGCTCCAGTCGGGCGGCACCCGGACCGTGGCCGAACTCGCCGACCGGCTCGGCGTCGAAGGACGCACCGTGCGGCGGTACGTGGACCAGCTGATCGACCTGGACGTGCCCGTCGAATCGGTGCGCGGCCGCTACGGCGGGTACCGGCTCGCCCCCGGGTACCGCCTGCCGCCGCTCATGCTCAGCGACGACGAGGCACTGGCCGTGCTGCTCGGCCTGGTCGCCGGCCGCCGGGCGGGGCTGACGACGGCGGAGCGCGCGGCGAACGAGACGGCGTCGGCGAAGATCCGGCGGGTGCTGCCCAAGCCCGTCGCCCGCCGGCTCGACACCCTCCTGGAGGCCCTCGCCTTCACGGACCGGCCCGCCGAGTCCGACCCTCCGGACGCCGGGGTCCTGCTCACCGTCGCCGACGCGGTACGCCACCGCAGGCCGGTCTCGATCCGCTACGCCGACCGCGACGGACGACGCAGCGAACGCACGCTGCACCCGTACGGGATCGTCGCCCACGCGGGCCGGTGGTACGTCACCGGCAGGGACGCCGGGATCGGCGAGGACCGCAGCCTCCGGCTCGACCGCATCGCGGACGCGCGGACCCTGCCCGGCTCCTTCGAGGCGCCCGAGGGTCCCGCACCGGCGGAGCGCCTGCTGTCGGCGTTCGCCACGGCCGGGTACCGGCACGAGGTGACCCTGCGGATCCACGGGACGGCGGCGCAGATCCGCGCCCACCTGCCCGCCGGGGTCGCGAGCCTGGCGGAGCACGAGCCCGCGGCAGGCCGGGACCGGGCGGCCGAGCGCTGGTGGCGGGTCGAGCTGCGGGCGGAGCGGCTCGACTGGCTGCCACCCGTACTCGCCGCGCTCGACCGGCCGTTCGTCATCGAGCGCCCCGACGAACTGCGCGACCTCGTCGCCGCACTCGCCGCCCGCCTGGCGTCCCGCGCCCGCGGGGCCTGACGGCGAGGCGGCGCCCGTCCCGTCCCGGGGAACCCTCAGTCGATGCAGAACTCGTTGCCCTCGATGTCCAGCATCGGGATGCACGCGTCGTTGCCGTCGTACAGCGTCCGCACGTGTACCGCGCCGAGCGGGACCAGTCGCGCGCATTCGGCCTCGAGTACCGCGAGGCGTTCCGCACCCACGAGTCCGGTGCCGACCCGCACATCGAGGTGCACCCGGTTCTTGACGGCCTTTCCCTCGGGGACGCGCTGGAAGTAGAGGCGCGGGCCCACTCCGGAGGGATCCACGCAGGCGAACCACGCGTCCCGCTGCTCGGCCGGCTGTGCGTCCTTGAACTCGTCCCAGGTGGTGAACCCCGCCGGTGGCGGCGGTACGACGTACCCCAGCACCTCGCACCAGAAGCGCGCGAGACGCTCGGGTTCCGCGCAGTCGAAGGTGACCTGGAACTCCTTGATCGCTGACATCGGCGCACCATAGCAGGCGGACTCCGGTCCCGAACGCCCCGCGACGTCACGGGGTTTGGCTCCCGGGACCGGTGTTCTGCTCGTGGGCCAGGGCGTGGGTGACCGCGGTGGTGCTCTCGTACAGGACCCGGTACTGGGCGAACCGGCGCTCGTAGACCTCCGCGGTGGCGGGATCGGGCCGGACCACCGATTCCGGCGGGTTCCAGGCCGTGATGTCCGGGCGGCCGATCAGCCCGGCGGCGAGGAAGGCGGCACCGTAGCAGGCACCGACGGTGGTCCGGGCGACGATCTGTTCGAGACCGGTGACGTCGCTGACGATCCGGGGCCACAGCCCGCCCCGGGTACCGCCGCCCACCGCGACGATCCGCCGGATGTCGGCGCCGGCCGCCAGCATCGTCTCGACGTTGTGCCGGACCCCGTAGGCGGTGGCCTCCAGCGCCGCCCGCATCAGGTCGCCCCGGGTGTGACCCAGCGTCAGGCCCGCGATCACGCCCCGGGCGTCGGGGTCCATGAGGGGTGTCCGCTCGCCCGCGAAGTACGGCAGCATCACCAGGCCGTTCGCTCCCGGGGGCGAGGCGGCCGCCTCGTCGAACAGCACCGAGGGGCCGACGTCGCCGAAGAGGTGCCCCAGCCAGTCGGTGACGGCTCCCGAGGTGGCCATGCCGCCCGCCAGGCAGCGGGTGCCGGGCAGGGCACCGACCGTGGACCACATCGACGGGCTGGTCACCAGTCTGTCGACCGTGTTCACCAGGAACATCGTGGTGCCGTACATCAGCATCAGGTCGCCGACGCCGTGCCCGCCCACGCTGACGGCCTCGCTCCACGCGTCGATCGTCCCCACGACGACCGGAGTCCCCGCCGGGATGCCCGCGACGGGCGTGGCCACCCGGCCGGCCTCCTCGCCCGGCCAGCGCAGCGGCGGCAGTTCGATGCCGGGCGCGATGTGCTCGGCCCACTCGGGGATCCAGCGCTGCCCGTGGATGTCGAACATCGGGGTGCACTGGCTCGCGGAGTGCAGGTCCAGCGCGTAGGCGCCGGTCAGCCGGTGCGCCAGCCACGACGCGGGCATGAGGAGGCGGCGGGCGCGTGCCCACGCGTCGGGCTCCCGCTCGCGGATCCAGGCGAGTTTCGGCCCGACGGCCTGTGAGGACAGTGCCGAACCGCACCTGCGGAAGATCGTGTCCGGCCCCAACTCCCGGTTCAGTCGGCCGATCTGCTCCTCCGCGCGGGTGTCCACGCCGTAGAGCACCGCCGGACGCACCGGCTCTCCCACGTCGTCGACCAGAAGGGTGCACGGGCCCATGCCGCTGACCCCGACGGCCCGGACGGCGACGTCGTCGCGGTCCAGCAGTTCGGCCGCGAGCGAGACGAACTCGTCCCACCACACCTGTGCGTCCATCTCGACGTGCCCCGGCCGGGGACGGTCGACCACGTGACCGCGTACGGCCTCGCCCAGGATGCGGCCGGCGGTGTCCACCACCACGCCCTTGGTGCTGGAAGTGCCCACGTCCACTCCGAGGACGACGTCGATCATGCGCTGCCTCCCTTGACGCCGGATGCGCCACCGTAGTCTGCCGCCCGGTCCGGCGGACTGCCGCGGTCCAGGCGGGCGACCGCCTGAGATGTCGTCAGATGCGTACCGCGGACCGGCCTGCGGCAGTCGTTGACATGCCCCTGCCTTGTGGCTAGCTTCACGAGGAGTTCCCGCTCCGCTCCTGGGGCGCCCACAGCCCAGGGGTCCATCGAAGCGTTCGCGTCCCAGGTACCTCGTCTCCCTGGTTGGACAACGTTGTCATCCGCGGAGACAACGTTGTCGGATCCTCAACTCCCGAGTACGAGGAGCAAACCCCGTGATCACACGACTGTCGAGACCTCCCGGAACCATGGCGCTCGGTCTCCTCGCCGCTGCGGCGCTCGCCGCGGCCGGGCTGTGCACGCCGGCGTGGGCGGTCGGGAAGGCCGCGCTCGTCACCGCGCCGGCGACCCTGGTCAATCCGTTCATCGGTACGTCGAACCAGGCCGACGACTTCCCGGGCGCCGACGTCCCGTTCGGCATGGTGCAGTGGAGCCCGGACACACCGTCGCGTCCCGACGGCGGCGGCTACGAGTACAACGACTCGTCGATCACCGGTTTCAGCCTGACCCACATCGCGGGACCCGGCTGCGGCGCGGCCGGTGACATACCGGTGCTGCCCACGGTGGGAGCCGTGAACACCGGTGCCACGGACGCGTTCTCGCACACGAACGAGTCGGCCTCCGCCGGGTCGTACAAGGTCGCGCTCGACAACCAGGTGACCACCGAGCTGACCACCACGACCCGCAGCGGCATGGCCCGCTTCACCTTCCCCTCGACCAGCCAGGCCAACCTGATCTTCAAGTTGACGGGAAGTCAGAACGGCGCCGGCTCGACACAGTTCACCAAGGTGTCGAACACGGAGGTCAGCGGGCAGGTCACCAGCGGACACTTCTGCGGCGCGGGGAACACGTACACCGTGTACTTCGACATGGTCTTCGACCAGCCGTTCGCCTCGCAGGGCAGCTCGCTCGCCAAGGCCTCGGCCGCCACGTCCCCGGCACCGGCCAAGGCGTCGAAGAACGCCGCCGAGAAGCCCAACCACCCTGTCCTGCACGGCAAGAGCCCCAGCGCCTCGGTCGCCCCTGCTGCCGCCGCCTCGAACGGCTATGTCACCTTCAACACCACGAGCAACCCGGTCGTGCAGGCCAAGGTCGGCATCTCCTACGTGTCGGTCGCGAACGCCGTCGCCAACCGGACCGGGGAGAACACCGGCTGGGACTTCGACGCGACCCGCACCGCCGCGCAGAACGCGTGGAACAGCACGCTCGGGAAGGTGCAGATCGCCGGCGGAACGGCCGCGCAGCAGCAGACCTTCTACACCGCGCTCTACCACTCGCTGCTGCACCCGAACGTGATCAGCGACAGCAACGGCCAGTACTACGGCTTCGACGGGAAGACGCACACCGTGGACGCCGGGCACGGCGCGGTGTACGCGAACTACTCCGGCTGGGACATCTACCGCTCGCAGGCCCAGCTCGAAGCCCTGGTGGCTCCCCAGGTCGCCTCGGACACCGCGCAGTCGATGGTCGACGACTACGCGCAGACCGGGATCTTCCCCAAGTGGTCGGAGAACAACGGCGAGTCCTATGTCATGGTCGGTGACCCGGCGGACGCCATCCTCGCCGACTACTACGCCTTCGGCGCCCGGAACTTCGACACCACGACCGCCCTGGCGGACATGGTGAAGCAGGCGAGCACCACCAACAACGACCGGCCCGGCCTCGGTTACCTGAACTCGCCGGGATACATGCCGCACGACGGCAGCTACGGCTGCTGCAACTTCTACGGCCCGGTGGCCACCACCCTGGAGTACGACACGGCCGACTTCGCGATCTCCGCGCTGGCCGGGGCGCTCGGCGACACCGCGAACCAGAAGACGTACGCCAACCGCGCACAGGACTGGCGCAACGTGCTCAACCCCGCCTCCGGCTTCGTGGAGCCCCGGAACGCGAGCGGCGCGTGGACCGGCGGCTTCGACCCCACCAGCGGTACCGACATGGTCGAGGCCGACTCGTGGATCTACACCGGGATGGTGCCCTTCAACATCGGCGGCCTGGCCCGCGCCAAGGGCGGCAACACCGCGATGAACCACTACCTGGACACCGTGCTGCGCAGCTACACCGGCGCCAACGGCTACGCCTGGGTCGGCAACGAGCCGAGCATCGAACTGCCGTGGGAGTACGACTACACCGGGCAGCCCTACACGACGCAGGGCACGGTGCGGGCCATCCAGGACCAGATCTGGTCGAACACCCCGGGCGGCCTCGCCGACGGAAACGACGACCTCGGCGCGATGAGCGCCTGGTACGTGTGGTCGGCGCTCGGCATGTTCCCCGAGACGCCCGGAACCGCCGACCTCGCCCTCGGCTCACCGCTGTTCACCCAGGCCGTGGTCACCCTTCCCTCGGGCAAGTCGCTGACGATCAACGGCAACGGAGCGGCCGACAACGCCCCCTACGTCCAGTCCGCGGCGTGGAACGGCACGGCGTGGAACAACGCCTACGCTCCCACCACGGCGATCACGGCCGGCGGGACCCTGGACTTCACCCTGGGCACCAGCGCCAACACGTCCTGGGCGACGGCGGCCTCCGCGGCGCCGCCCTCGTACGCGGGGGACACCACGGCCCCGGCCTCGCCGCGGATCGGCCCGGTCACCTCGGCGGTGGCCTCGAACCTGTGCGCGGACGTCGCGTCCTCCGGCACCTCGGACGGCACCCACGTCCAGATCTGGGGCTGTGACAGCACCTACGCCCAGGACTGGACCGTGGCGGGCGACGGCACGGTCAGGGCCCTCGGCAAGTGCCTGGACGCCGACCACAGCGGGACCACCAACGGCACCCTGATCCAGCTGTGGACCTGCAACGGCACCGGCGCCCAGCAGTGGACCGCCGGCGGCAGCGGGTCGCTGGTCAACCCCGAGTCGAAGCTGTGCCTCGACGACCCCAACTCCTCGACGACGAACGGCACCCAGCTCCAGCTGTACACCTGCAACGGCACGGCGGCCCAGAACTGGACACTGCCGGGCTGAGCCGGCGGCGCGGGAGCCGGCCGGGCGACCGCACGCCCGGCCGGCTCCCGCGAACGGCCTCACGGACACACGGAGGCGGTCAGCAGTACAGGTTGGCGCCGGGGGCGACGCCGAGGATCGAGGTGAAGCGCTGGTAGGCGTCGACCCGGCTCTGGACCTGGGCCGGGTTGCGGCCGTCGCACTCCAGGGAGCCGTTGATGGAGCGGATGGTCTGGCCGAAGCCGGCGCCGTTGACCATGGCGTTGTGCGGGGTCATCGTGCCGGGGCCGCTCTGGGTGTTCCAGTACCAGAGGCCGGTCTTCCAGGCGACGGCCGAGTCGTTCTGCACCAGCCAGGGGTTGTCGAGCAGGTCGATGCCGAGCGCGTCGCCGGCCGCCTTGTAGTTGAAGTTCCAGCTGAGCTGGATGGGGCCGCGCCCGTAGTAGGCGGCCTGGCCTGCCGGGCAGCCGTAGGACTGGCTCCAGTCGCAGTACGTCGGGTAGTTGGCGGTGTTCTGCTCGACGACGTACACCAGTCCGCCGGTCTCGTGGCTGACGTTGGCGAGGAAGGCGGCCGCCTCCTGCTTCCTGGTGGTGTCACTGCCGGTGGTGGCGAAGCCGGGGTAGGCGCCGAGCGCGGCGGTCAGGCCCTGGTAGGTGTAGAAGCCGTTCCGGTTCGGGAACATCTGGTTGAACTGCGCCTCGCTGACCACGAACCCGGACGGGTTGCCGCCTCCGCCGTCGGCGGCCGGGGCGTTCCACTTCTGGTTCGCGCCGCCGGTGCAGGTCCAGATCTGCAGCCGGGTGGCGTTGGCGCTGTTGTTGCCCGTCACGTCGAGGCACTTGTTCGCGGCGGGGTTGACGATGTCGTGGGCGCCGGTGACGACCCACTGCTGGTTCGCTCCGCCGGAACAGTCCCAGAGCTGGACGGCGGCCCCGTCCGCGGTGCCGCGGTCGACCACGTCCAGACACTTGCCGAGGGCGCGCAGGGTGCCGTCGCCGCCGTTCGACCAGCTCTGGGCGCCGGTGCCGTTGCAGTCGTAGAGCTGGACGGCGGTGCCGTTGGTGCTGCTCGCGCCGGCCACGTCCACGCACTTGCCGGCCAGGCCGGTGATCTGGCCGGTCGCCGCCTGGGCCGGGGCGACGGTGAACAGGGCGGACAGGACGGCGGCGAGGACGACGGCAAGCGTCAGCCGGCCGAGGGCGTGGTGCCCGCGGAGGCGGGACAGGACGGGAGTTGGGCGCATGGAGAGCTGCTCCTGACGTGGAGTGAGGGGGGTGGGAGCGCGTGACCGGTCTGCCGGGGCAGACGGGGAGCGGCCATGACGGGAAAGTAAAAGGTCTATACCAAGACCGTCAAGATGTGAACATGACAGATGTGTCGGCACGCTGCGACCCGAAGGCCGAAAACAGGCCACTTTGAACCGCCGGTTCACCTGATGGCGACTCAGGGTTCATCACCGACCTACAAGTTCATGGGCATGACCTCAAGACCTCGCTTGCGCAAGCGCACCCGGATCGGCATAGCGATCGTCGTCACCGCCGCGGTGGCGGGCACCGGCACCGTCGTGGCCCAGGCCCACGGCTGGCTGTCGGCCCCGACGCACGACTTCGAAGCGACCGCCGACTCCTACTCCGGCCACCACGAGGTGACGGGTGACGTTCTGCGCAACGACTCCGGCGCGACCGCCGTCGTGCGGCACACCGACCCGGCCCACGGCACGGCGACGGTCAACGCGGACGGCACGTTCACGTACACGCCGAACGCCGGCTTCACGGGCACGGACACCTTCACGTACACGGCGACCGACGCCGTGGAGCTGTTCAAGGACACCAAGCGGAACGGCGACCCGCTGCCCGCGCTCGCGACGGTCACCGGCCCGGGCGGCACCACCACCGAGATCTCCGGTGAGGGCTACGGCTCCTCGCTCGCCCCGGTGCCGGGCAAGTCGGGCTACTTCTACGGCCTCACCGACCGCGGTCCCAACGCCGACGCCCCGGACGGCAACAAGTCCGAGATGCTCACCGACTTCACCCCGCAGATCGGCGAGTTCAAGCTCCGCAAGGGCAGGGCCGAGCTGGTCGACAAGATCACCCTGAAGGGGCCGAAGAGCCTCGGCGGCGTGCAGTACAGCGGCCGTCCGCCGCACGACACCAGCGAGGTGATCGACGACGTCACCGCGACCAACGCCAACGGCGGCACTCCCACGCCGGTCGCCCGGGACCCCTACGGCTACGACTCCGAGGGCCTGGTCGCGCTGCCCGACGGCACGTTCTGGGTCTCGGACGAGTACGGCCCGTACCTCACGCACTTCGACGCGAACGGCTACGAACTGGGCCGGCTGACCCCGTACAAGGACAGCCAGGACAACCAGTACCACAAGATCCTCGGCTACCTGCCGGCCGAGCTGGCCAACCGCCTGAAGAACAAGGGCATGGAGGGCCTGACGGTCACGCCGGACGGCTCGACCCTGGTGGGCGTCATGCAGGCAGCCCTGCAGCAGCCCGACCTCGGCAGCACCAAGGCGTCCAACCTCGCGCCCACCCGCATCGTCACCGTCGACCTGCGCACGTTCAAGACCAAGCAGTACCTCTATCTCCTGGACGACCCGGCCACCACGGGCGACGCCAACAGCGAGATCACGGCACTGTCCGACACGAAGTTCGTCATCGACGAACGGGACGGCAACTTCGAGCCGTTCGCCCGGAAGTCGCTCTACGAGGTCGACATCAACGGCGCGACCGACGTCAGCGGGCTGACGATCGGCGGCAAGTCGCCCGAGGCGTTCGTCGGCAAGGTCGGCACCAACGCCGCGCTCACCGCGCTCACCGGCGCCGGCGTCCAGGTCGCGCAGAAGCAGCCGTACCTCGACCTCGGGACGCTGGTGAGCCAGCTCGACCCCAGCGGGAAGTTCTTCGCGCACGACAAGGTCGAGGGCGTCGCCACCACGGACGCCGGCAAGACGCTGTACCTGTCCAACGACGACGACTTCGGCATCGACACCATCGCCGTCGACCCCGACGGGAAGTGGACCGTGCACCAGAAGGTGCTGCCGGCCTCGGGCCAGACCGACAACGGCGAGATCCTGAAGGTCGACACCACCAAGCTGCCGGCCGTGCTCAAGACCGTCACGGTGACGATCCGCGTCGACTGACGCGGCCACCACCCCGTGTCGGGCCCGGCCACCCGGTGGCCGGGCCCGACACGGCGAGGGGGACCGCCGTGCGGCGGAACGCACCGGATACGTGGTTTCTGCAATGAGTTACGCTCGCCCGGGTTGTGTGCTGTGGTCATGACGCGGGGGGTCCGATGGGCACGCTGAACGGCAGGACGGCTCTGGTCACCGGCGCCGGGCGGGGGATCGGCCGGGCCATCGCCCGCCGTCTCGCGGCGGACGGCGCACTCGTCGCCGTGCACTACGGCAGCGACGAGTCCTCGGCCCGTGCGACCGTCGCACTGATCACGGACGCCGGCGGGCGCGCCTTTCCCCTGCACGGTCCGCTCGACGAATACGACGGCATCCGGACGGTGTACGAGCGGTTCGACGCCGGCCTGCGCGCACTGGGCGAGCCGACCGTGCTGGACATCCTGGTCAACAACGCCGGCTTCAACATCGGGGGCGGTGTCCGCGAGGTCACCCCGGAGGGCTTCGACCGGCTCATGGCCGTCCACGCCAGGGCGCCGCTGTTCCTCGTGCAGGAAGGGCTCCCGCTGCTGCGCGAGGGCGGCCGCGTCATCAACATCAGCTCGGCGGCCACCCGCGTCGCCCTCCCGTCCTCCCTCGCCTACACCATGGCCAAGGCGGCCCTGGAGGCCCTGACCCACACGCTCGCCAAGGAGCTGGGGGACAGGCGGATCACGGTGAACTGCGTGGCACCGGGCTTCGTCAGGACCGACCTGAACCGCAAGCGCTGGGAAACCCCCGAGGCCGAGGCCCGGCACGCCGCGATGTCCGTCTTCGGCAGGATGGGAGAACCGGCGGACGTCGCGGACATCGTGGCCTTCCTCGCCTCGCCGGACTCCCGCTGGGTGACGGGCCAGTGCATCGACGCGTCCGGCGGGTCGGCCCTGTGACCCGCCGGCCCAGCCTGTGCAGCATTTCGGCGACGGCGGCCCGGTACGTCCGCAGCGCCTTCAGCCCGGCGGCGTAGCGGCCACGGTGCCCGGCGATGTCCGCGGCCTGTTGCCGCGCCCGGCCTGCCGCGATCCCGGGGAAGGCACCCGCTCCGTCGCGGGACCCACCCCGGCCCGAGCCACGATGCAGCAGGTCGGCGAGGTACGCCGGTGGCCCCGGGCGGTCAGCCGGCCGTCAGCCGGATGTGGGCGCGAGCCGGAACACCGGCCAGCCGATCTCGGTACGCCAGGCCGCCGGATCCGGGTCGTCGTGCGGGCCGACGAGGTACCTCTCGTGCACCGGACCGTCGACGGCGAGGGCGTGGTCGACCACCCACGCGCCCAGCCGGCCGTAGGTGACGTCGATGTCGTCGTGCGGTCCGGGATGGACGACCACGGCGAGTTCGCCGGCCGGGAGATCCGTCGGCCGCACCCGGCCCAGGGTCGGCGGGTCCGCCACGGGCCGGTAGACCATCGCCGTTCCCCGGCCGCGGGTGAACAGCTCGTTGGCGTAGTACCCACCCGGCGGCCCCGATGCCGGCAGACCGGCGACCGCGGCGTCCAGTTCGGCCATCGCCGCGTCGTACCAGGAGACCAGCTCCTCGTGGCCGACGACGTCCTCGACCCCGGCGACCGTGCCGGCCGCCACCGGGCGGAGCTCGACCCGCAGGCCGCCGTCGCCGGGCCGCAGCAGGCTTCGCAGGGAGACCACGGCGGCCCGGGTGCGGTCCAGCTCCGCCTCCAGCCGCCGCAGGTGCTCACCGACCAGGTCCGCGCGCTCCGCGGCGTCCTCGGTGGCGAGGATCTTGGCCACGTCGGCCAGCGGCACGTCCAGTTCTCGCAGCCGATGGATGACCTGTGCGGTGGGGATCTGGTCGCCGGCGTAGTAGCGGTAGCCGGTGACGGGGTCCACCGAGGCGGGCTCCAGCAGCCCGGACTCGTGGTAGCGGCGCAGCGTCCGCACGCTCAGGTGCGTCAGCTGGGCGAACTCGCCGATCGTCAATCCCCAGGACATTCTCCCAGTGTGCATCCGCCGGGCCCGGTGCGCTTGACCCTCTCCCCGGGAGAGCCCACATCGTCGTCGACATGAGCCGACCGGCCGGGGCCTCCCCCTCCCGGCCGACGCACGCACATCACGTCACGCGCATCACCTCGCGCACGGCACCTCACGTAAGGCATCCCCATGACCGACAGCACCGTTCGCATCGAGATCACCGACCTGCCCGCGGCCGTCCGGCAGTTCGTGACCGCGCTCGACACCCGGGACACCACCGCGGTGGCCGGGCTTCTGACCCCGCAGGCGAGCGTGACCGACGAGGGCCGCACCCACACCGGCATCGCCGCGATCACCGACTGGATCGCCGACGCCGCTTCCGAGTTCACCTACACCACCACGCCGCTCGCAGCCGAGCGCACCGGCACCCGCCGGTTCACCCTCACCCAGCACCTGGAGGGCGACTTCCCCGGCGGCAGCGTCGACCTCGACTACCGCTTCACCCTCGAAGGCCCGCTGATCAGCGGCCTGGTCATCGCCCCCTGAGACGCTGCCGCCCCGCACGCTCCAAGGAGGAGCACCATGAAGACCTGGTTCATCACCGGCGGTACCGGTGGTTTCGGCAGGGCCTATGCCGACGTCGCGTTGCGGCAGGGCGACAACGTCGTGCTGACCGCCCGCCGCCCCGGGCAGCTGAAGGAATGGGCCGACCTGCACGGCGCCGAGGCGCGGGAGCGGATCCTGCTCCCGGAGCTGGACACCACCGACCCCCAGCAGGTCCGGGACACCGTCCGGGCAGCGCAGGCGCGCTTCGGCGGGATCGACGTCCTGGTCAACAACGCGGGCCGCGGCTGGTACGGGTCGGTGGAGGGCTCCCCGGAGGCGGATGTCCGTCGTTCCTTCGAGCTCAACTTCTTCTCCGTAGTCGACCTCGTCCGCGCGGTGCTTCCCGGGATGCGGCAGCGGCGCGGCGGATGGATCGTCAACATGTCCTCGGTCGCCGGGATCGCCAGCGTGCCCGGTTTCGGCTTCTACAGTGCCGCCAAGTTCGCGGTGGAGGGCATGTCGGACGCGTTGCGCGCCGAGGTGGAGCCGTTCGGTGTCCGGGTTCTCGCCGTGGAGCCGGGCGCCTTCCGCACCCGGGCCTACGCCGGCTTCGTCCAGGAGCCGGTGACCGAGACCGTGGCGGCCTACCGGGAGTTCGTGGAGACGGTCCGGGCGGCCATGATCAGCCAGGACGGCCGCCAGCCCGGCGATCCCCACCGCGGCGTCGAGGCCGTGGTCGACGCGATGCGGCAGGACCCTCCGCCCCGCCGCATCGTCCTGGGCAACGGCGGCTACGACGCCGTCCACGACCGACTGCGCGACGCCCTGGACGAACTGCGCGCCCAGGAAACCGCCTCCCGGGCCGCGGACTTCCCCCGGAGCTGAGCGGCGGCGCAGTCCGTACGGGCCCCCTGAACCCGTGAACATCCGGCGACGCGCCCGGTGATCGCGGCCGGCCCGGGCGGACCCCACGCAGTCGAACCCGGGTGCGTGGCGAGTCGTGAGCAAGCCGACTGCTCCGCGAACCGGTGGCTGTCGCCCGCGGCGACTCACGTGCGCTCATCCGTCGCGTCGTCGACCGTGGGACAACCCTGGCCGCCGCGAAGCATGGCGAGGTGGGCGGCTGTCGCGCGCCCGACGGTGCCACGGGCCTCGGGACGAGCGGCGGGAACGCCATGTCGTGCGGCGTCATCGGCTACGGCGCCACGCCTGACGACATGCCCCGGCCCGGGTCGCCTCAAGGCCGGTGCGCGCCGGTGGGTGCGCCGGCCGCCGTCGCCCGGATCGCCTGGATGTGCAGGTCGACCTGGGCGGCGAAGAGCGCGTCCGGGTCGCTGTCGATGGCGAGGGCCGGCATCCGGGAGGCGCGGGGCTCGGCGCGGGCCACGTTGGCGTAGAGGGCGGCGAGAGCGGCGTCGTCCTTGCGGCGGGTGTCCTCGTCGAGGGACTCGCGCATGGCGTCGACCGTGTGCAGGCCCATCATGGTGTCCGTGAACAACTCGTAGTGGAAGAGCGCCTGTTCCTGGGTCAGCCCGGCGTCCAGGAGGAGCCGGAGGATGGCCAGGGCGATGCCCTGGTCGCCGGGGCCGCCCGTGTTGCGGTAGCCCAGCCACGCGAGGGTCACCGCGTGCCGGCGGCCCACCTCCCGGCCCAGCTGCGCGATCCGGTGCAGGTCGGCGGCCCAGTCCCCGCTGGGGGTGAAGCGGTCGGTCATCTCCACGAAGATCTGGTCGGCCAGCGCGAGCATCAGCTCGTCCTTGTCACGGAAGTGCCGGTAGAGCGCCGTGGCGACGACACCGAGGCGGGCGCCCAAGGAGCGGAAGGACACCTTGGCCGGGCCCTCGGCGGTGCTGATCTCGACGGCCGCCTCGATGATCTGCTCCCGTGTGAGCGTGCTGCCCCGGCGTCGTCCTCCGCTGGTCCCTGCCGCTCCCATGGACTTCCCTTCCGCTGCCTGCCGAGCCTGCGGTGATCCTAGGGAACAGCCGCGTGATCAGTCCAGACACCACCATAGACTCCACCCTAGACAACGGTGTTCACATTGCTGTTCAATCGGGGCCACGTCGACGCCACGTACCCCTCTCGGCGCCACCTTCCGCACGCATCGCGATCCCGGAGCACTCTCCGCACGCGCCGCGATCCGCACCCCGCTTCCCTCCTCCGGAGCTGTGAGATGCCCCTGCCCGTGCACCGTGCCGAACCCGCTCCCGTCCCCGACACCGCGACCCAGGTGATGGTCGCGATGCGGGACGGGGTGCGCCTGGCCACCGACCTCTATCTGCCGTCCGGCCGGGAAGGTCTGCCGTCCGGCCGCGACGGACGGCTTCCGGCGGCGCTGGTCCGGCTGCCGTACGACAAGAACAGCCGCTACGTCTTCATGGACCGCATCGCCGCCTACCTGACCGCACGCGGCTACGCGGTCGTGGTCCAGGACGTGCGGGGCAAGTTCCGCTCCGAGGGCGAGACCGCGCCCTTCGTCCACGAGGCCGACGACGGCTACGACACGATCGACTGGATCGTGCGCCAGGAGTGGTCGGACGGCCGGGTCGGGATGTTCGGCGACTCCTACTACGGCGCCACCCAGTGGGCGGCCGCCTCCGCCGGGCACCCGGCGCTGAAGGCGATCGCCCCGCGGGTCACCGGTGCGGACGGCATCCGCCCCGACTACTGGGAACGCGACGGCGTCACCCAGCTCTTCGGAGCGCTCTACTACGCCGCCTACTGGACCGACCGGTGGGTGTACGAGTTCGAGCCCGACCTGAGCCGCCGTCCCCTGATCGAGGCGATGACGGAGATCACCGAGGGCATCGGCGCCCGGCCGGTCATGTGGGACTCCTTCGTCCCCGAGGTGAAGGCGGTGCCCGCGTTCCCGCACGGACATCCCTTCGACGGACCTCCGCTGCCGGTGCTGCACCAGGCCGGCTGGTTCGACAACTGCCTCCAGCCCAGCATCAACGACTGGGCCGAGCTCTCCTCCCGCCCCGGCTGGGCTCCCCTCCAGTACCTGCACGCCGACTCGATCGACCACGAGAACTACCACCTCGACGACGCCCCGGTACCGCCCGAACTCGACCACGCGCACGTGGACGCGGCGGTGGACCGGCTGCTGCCGCGCCACCTGGGCCCCCTCGTGGAGTTCTTCGACGTGTTCGTGAAGGGCGAGGGAACCCCGGAGCGACTGCCCCGGGTGCGCTGGCACCAGGGCCACCTCGGCGACCGTACGGCGGACAGCTGGCCGCCCGCCGGGGCGCGCACCCTGCGCCTGCACCTGGACGGGGGCGGGGGCGGCCTGTGGCCGGACGCGCCGGCCGGGGAAGCGGCCGTCAGCTGGGTGCACGACCCGTCGGACCTGGTGCCCAGCCTGGTGCCGGACTCGTTCTCCGCACTCCGGGACCACGTCGACGAGTCCCCCCTGTACGACCGCGCGGACGTGCTGACCTTCACCGCCGACCCGGTGACCGAGCCGCTGGACCTGGCCGGACCGGTCCGGGCCACACTGACCGTCGGCACCGACGGACCGGGCGCACACGTCTACCTCAAGCTCCTCGACGTGTCGCCCGACGGGGCCGCGCACGTGCTCGTACGGGGCCAGCGCCTGATACCGGGGGGCGCGCCCGCGCCGGTCACCTTCGACCTCACCCACACCGGCTACCGGCTGCGCCCCGGACACGCGCTGCGACTGCACGTCGCCTCCAGCGACTTCCCCATGTACGTGCCGCACCCGGGTACGGAGGAGAACGAGTGGCTCGCCGCCGACGGCAGGACGACCACGCAGATCCTGCGCACCGGAGGGGAGCACGCCTCCCATCTCTCCTTGACCGTCGTCGCCCTGACCGTCGTCGATGCGGTGAGTCCGTCGTGACCGCGCTCAGACGGCTGCTCCTCACGATGACGGTGCTCGCGCTCGCGCTGGCCGGCTGTACCGCCCTGCCACGCGCCGAGCTCGGCAGCACGACCCTGCGCAGCACGTCCGACAAGGCCACGGGCCGGCTCGACTCGCTGGTGTGGGACCTGCCCGCCGGCGAGCCGACCACCCTCGACTACCAGCAGGCGGGCGACTCCTCACCGTACCTCGTGGTCAGCAACCTCTGCGACAGCCTGCTGCGCCTCAACCCCGACTTCAGCACGTCACCCGCGCTGGCCCGCTCGTGGGACCAGCCCGACGCACGCACCCTGGTTCTGCACCTGCGCGACGACGTGCGGTTCTGGGACGGCACCGCGCTCACCTCCGCCGACGTGGTCTACAGCCTGAAGCGGCAGCTCGATCCGAACGCCATCGCCTCCTCCTTCTTCGTCAACGTGAAGTCGATCGAGGCGACCGGCACCCACACCGTCACGATCCGCTTCACCCGCCCCGACGAGCTCTTCCTCAAGGAACTCGCCACCACCGCGGGCACCGTCGTCCAGGCCCGCTACGCCCGGCGGGCGGGCAAGAAGTTCGGCACGGCGGCCGGCGGTGTGATGTGCTCCGGCCCCTTCGAACTGGCCTCCTGGAAGTCCGGCGCCAGCATCGAGCTGAAGGCCAACTCCCACTACTGGGACGCCCGTTACCGGGCCCATGCCCGCAAGGTCACCCTGCTCTTCGTCACCGACACCACCGCACTCACCCAGGCCCTGGCCAGCGGTGCCATCGACGGCGCCTACGACGTCCCCAACGCCGCGCTGCCCACCCTCAAGGGAAGCGTCGCCGGACAGCTCTACTACGGTCCCAGCCTCAAGTCCGTACAGGTGGCCCCGCTCCAGGACAAGGGCATCGCCGCGGAACCGGACATCCGCCGCGCGCTGTCCCTGGCCATCGACCGCACCCAGCTGGCCGACACCGTCTACCGGGGCGCCGCCACCCCCAGCACCACCGTGCTCCCGGCCACCGGCTGGGACCCCGGGACCAGGTCGGTCTACCAGAAGGCCGCCGCCGCGCTGCCCCTCGCCCACACCACACCCACCGCCGCCGACCTGCGCACCGCCCGCGCCCTCGTCGCGAAGCACCCCGGCCTCCGCTCCGGCACCCTCGCCGTGGCGGCCGGAAACCAGGACCAGATCAACGCGGCGTCCGTGATCCAGCAGGCGGCCCGTTCCATCGGCCTCACACTGACCATCCGCCAGCTCCCGGCGCTCCAGTTCTCCAGCATGTTCTACGACCCCACCTACCGCCGCGGGCTGGACTTCGTCCTGGCGGAGGCGTTCCTGGACATCCCCGACCCGCTCGACTGGATCCCCAACCTGGTCCTGCCGGACGCGATGTTCAACTGGGCCGGTTTCGACGACCCCACCGCCACGGCGGCGCTCACCAAGGCGCAGCAGACCCTCGACCCGCACGAGCGCGCCGTGCTGATCACCGACGCCCAGCGGCGCTGGGAGGCCAGGACCCTCGCCGTACCGCTGCTCTCCCCGTACGAGGTGACGTACATGAACAAGCGCATCACGGGAGCCACCACCTCCTTCGCCCAGACCTTCGCCCCGTCCCTCGCGCTGATCGGCAGCAGGTGAGCGCGATGACACCTTTCGTGACGAAACCCTTCGCCCGTACGGCGGCCACGGCCCTGCTGCGGCTGCTCGGGGTCGCCGGCAGTGTCCTGGTCGCCGCGTTCGCCCTGTTCGCCGCGCTGGCCGCGGCGCCCGGCGACCCCGCCACCCGCCTCGCCGGCACGCACGCCTCCGAGCGCACCCTGGAAGCCATCCGCCACCGGCTCGGTCTCGACCAGCCGCTCCCGGTCCGCTTCTGGGACTGGCTGACCGGCCTCTGCCACGGCGACCTCGGCACGTCACTGACGTACCGCCAGTCCGTCTCCTCGCTCATCGGGCCGCGCGTCGGCGACACCCTGCTGCTCGTCGGGTACGCCGCCGTCCTGATCCTCCTCTTCGGCCTGGCGCTGGGCATCTGGGCCGCGCTGTCCCGGCGGACCGGCACGGTCATCACCGCGCTCACCGGCGTCGGTCTCGCGGTGCCCTCGTTCGTCGCCGCGTCCGCGCTGGTCGCGCTGCTCGCGGTGAAGGTCCACTGGTTCCCGGCCCTCGGTGGCGGCGGTCCCGCCCTCGGCGACCGGCTCCAGCACCTGACCCTGCCCGCCCTCACCCTCGCGCTGTCCTCCGCCGCCTATCTCGCCCAGATGACCAAGGCCGCCGTACGCGAGGAGGCCGACCGCGAGCACGTGGAGACCGCGCGCAGCCGCGCCCTGCCCGGCCGCCGGATCCTGCGCCGGCACATCCTGCGCAACGCCATGATCCCCATCAGCACGGCCGCGGGCCTGACCGTCGGCGGACTCATCGCCGCGGACGTCGTCGTGGAGCAGGCCTTCGGGCTCAACGGCCTCGGCGCCACCCTGGTCGCCGCCGTGGCGCAGAAGGACACACCCGTCGTCCAGGCCGTCGGCCTCCTCATGGTCGTGGTCTTCATCGTCGTCAACGCCGCCACCGACGCCCTGCAGGCGGCCCTCGACCCGAGAATCCGGGCGGTGAGCTCCCGATGAGCAACGTGTCCGCCGTACGGCTCGGCACCCGCGGACTGACCCTGCGCCTGCCCCTGCGCGGTGCCTCCCCCTCCGCCAAGGCGCTGACCGCCCTGGCCGCGCTCCTCGTGGCGCTGGCCCTGCTCGCCCCCGTCCTCGCCACCCACCGACCCGATGCCGTCAACATGGCCGAAGCGAGCCGGAACCCGTCCGCCGGGCACTGGCTCGGCACCGACGCCCTCGGCCGCGACCTGTACTCCCGGCTGCTGTACGGCGCCCGGATCAGTCTGCTCGGCCCGGCCCTCGTGATCGTCGGCGCCACCGCGGGCGGTGTCGCCCTCGCCCTGCTGTGCGCGTGGCGGGGCGGCCGGCTCGACCGGATCGTCAGCCGGGTCAACGACATCCTCTTCGCCTTCCCCGGCCTGCTCCTGGCCGTCCTCGCGGTCGCCGTGCTCGGTTCCGGACTGACGGCGCCCGTGGTGGCCCTGGCCATCGCCTACCTGCCGTACATGGCACGCATCGTGCGCGGGGTGGCGGTGCGCGAGCGCCGGCTGCCGTACATCGCCGCTCTGGAGGCCGCCGGGATGTCGGCCTGGCGCATCAACCTGCGCCATCTGCTGCCGAACCTCGCGCCGTTCGTCGTCGCCCAGGCCACCGCCGCCTTCGGCTCCGCGCTCATCGATCTCGCCGGGGTGTCCTTCCTCGGACTCGGTGTGCAACCGCCCACCTCCGACTGGGGGTTGATGGTCTCGGAGGGCCAGTCCTCGCTGCTCGCCGGAGCGCCCGGGCAGAGCCTGATGGCCGGCGGCCTGATCGTCCTCACCGTCGTCGTCTTCAACCTCCTCGGGGACACGATGATCGCCCGCAGCCACCAGGAGACCCTGCGATGACCGACCCCGTGCCCCTGCTGCGGGTCGACCACCTCGGCATCGACCTGCACCGCCGCCGCCAGGAACCCCGCACCCTCGTCCGCGACGCCTCCTTCGACCTCGCCCCCGGTGAGGCCCTCGGCCTGGTCGGCGAGTCCGGCTCCGGCAAGTCGCTCACCTCGCGCGCGGTCATCCGGCTGCTCCCGCGGGACGCCCGCCCGCGCGGCACGGTCGCCTTCGACGGCCAGGACGTGCACGCCCTGCACGGCGACCGCCTCACCCGCTATCTCGCCCACGACGCGGCGATGATCTTCCAGAACCCGCGGGCCCACATCAACCCGGTCCGCACCCTAGGCGACTTCCTCACCGAACCCCTGCTCTGCCACCACGGCCTGAACCGGGCCGAAGCCGAGGAGCGGCTGGTGCCCCTGCTCGCCGAGATCGGCATCCCGGACGGCCGACGCCGCCTCGCCCAGTACCCGCACCAGCTCTCCGGCGGCCTGCTCCAGCGCATGATGATCGCCTCCGCCCTGGTCACCGAACCGCGCCTGCTGCTCGCGGACGAGCCCACCACCGCCCTCGACGTCACCACCCAGCAGGACGTCATGGCGATCCTCGACGAGCAACGCCACGAACGGCACCTCGCGCTGCTCTTCGTCACCCACGACCTGGAACTGGCCGGCGCCGTCTGCGACCGCATCGCCGTCATGTACGCGGGCACGATCGTCGAGCAACGCCCCGCCGCCGCCCTGCACTCCGGCCGCCGCCACCCCTACACGGCAGGGCTGCTCGCCGCCCGCCCCGGCGTGGGCGAGCCCGGCGCCCGGCTGCCCGTCATCCCCGGCCGGCCCGCGGCGGCCCACGAGTCCGCCGAGGGCTGCCCCTTCGCCCCGCGCTGCGCCTTCGCCGAGGACCGCTGCCGCGCCGAACGCCCAACGCTGCGCCCCGACGCCGACGGCGCCGTCGCCTGCCACCGCGCCGACGAACTCGCCGGCGACCTCGACCGGACCAGGGAGGAAGTATGACCGCTCTGCTGGAGGTCAGCGGCCTGACCAAACGCTACGCCGTACGACGCGACCACGTGACGGCCTGCGAGGACGTCACCTTCCGGGTGCGCCGGGGCGAAGCCCTCGCCCTGGTAGGGGAGTCGGGCGCCGGAAAGTCGACGGTGGTCCGCCTCATCGCAGGCCTGGAACAACCCACCACCGGCCGCGTCCTGCTGCGCGGCAACCCGGTCGACGCGCGCCCCAGGGGACGCACCGAGCGCCTCGCCCGGGCGGCGACCGTCCAGATCGTGCACCAGGACCCCTACTCCTGCCTCGACCCGCGCCAGACCATCGGCGCCGGACTTGCCGAGCTGCTGCAGCTGCACGCCCGCCGCCTGGGCCGGCACCCGGACCGGGCCGCGCGCGTCGCCGAACTGCTCGACACGGTCGGCCTCCCGGGGCTCGCCGACGCCCGGCCCGCCCGCCTCTCCGGCGGTCAGCGCCAGCGCGCCGCCATCGCCCGCGCACTGGCCGTCGAGCCCGACATCCTGCTCCTGGACGAAGCGGTCGCCGCCCTCGACGTCTCCGTCCAGGCCCAGATCCTCAACCTCCTCGCCGACCTGCGTGAACAGAAGGGCACGACGCTGGTGTTCGTGACCCACGACCTCGCCGTCGTCCGCCAGCTCTGCCAGGAGACCGTGGTCATGCGCGACGGCCGGGTCGTCGAGGAGGGCCCCGTCGCCCGGATCCTCACGACACCGCGCCACCCGTACACCCGAGCCCTGCTCGACTCCGTCCCCCGCCCGGGCTGGCGCCCCCGCCGAACCCACCGACCGGCCGCCGGCACCTGACGCGACGGCACCGACACCCGCACGGCCACCGCGGAACCCCTTCGGGGCCCCCATCATGCACAGCACCACCGACACCGGCTTCCTCCCCGCGCTGATCGCGGTCGCGAAGGAGAAGGGCTTCGCCGGCTACCCCGCGGACGGCGCGAACCTGTGGGGCGCCGTACACGCCCGCGATGCCGCCTCGGTGTTCCGCCTGGCGCTGGAGAAGGGCCCGGCCGGCCGGTACTGGCACGCGGTCGAGGACGGAGGCATCCCGTTCCGCGGGATCGCCGAGGCCGTCGGCGGCCGTCTGGGCCTGCCCGCCGTCAGCGTTCCCGCGGACGAACTGATGCTGCCGGGATACTTCGGGTTCCTCACGGCCGTGGTCACACTGGACCTGCCGGCGTCCAGCCTCATCACCCGCCGGACCCTCGGCTGGGCACCCGCCCGGCCCGGCCTCCTCGCCGATCCGGACAACGGCCACTACTTCCAGGCCAGTTGACGGCAGGAACCCGAATCGCGGTCCCGAAACGCCCGCGGACACCGTCGCGGATCCGGGGCCGCGGGCATCCGCGAGCCGCTCACCTCGAGCGAGCGGCTGCCGCGCTCCGTCCCGGAGGCCGTCGCATCGACTCCATCGGGTACCGCGTGGCCCGGTGGGCATGGGGTGACACGCCTGGCTGTCAGGCAAGGCGTGTCACCGGGCAGGCAATATGGTGCAATGCCGCATATTTGATCTCTTCACAGGAGGGGCGCCATGGCGGGCAAGCCCAGCATTGTCTTCGCCCACGGACTCTGGGCGGACGGGTCGTGCTTCAACAAGCTCATCCCCACGCTCCAGGCCGAAGGGCACGAGGTCTTCTCCTCGCAGCACGGCCTCGACTCGCTCGAAAGCGACGTCGCGTGCGTCGACTTCACGCTCAACCACGTGCCCGGCCCGATCGTGCTGGTCGGCCACTCCTACGGCGGGACCCTGATCACCAAAGCGGGCACCCACGACCGTGTCGGCGCCCTGGTGTACATCGCCGCGCTCGCCCCGGACGAGGACGAGACGTCGCAGCAACAGCTGGACAAGTTCCCCCGCACGCCCATCTTCGAGCACGTGGAGGTCGTTGACGGCCGTGTGTGGCTGAAGGCCTCGGGCGTCCCGGACTTCTGCGGCGACCTCCCGGAAG
Source organism: Streptomyces sp. NPDC048291 (assembly GCF_043201715.1). Taxonomy (NCBI): domain Bacteria; kingdom Bacillati; phylum Actinomycetota; class Actinomycetes; order Kitasatosporales; family Streptomycetaceae; genus Streptomyces; species Streptomyces sp. NPDC048291. The sequence goes on along the minus strand of NZ_JBICZC010000003.1, from coordinate 129,126 downwards.
CGGAGCAGAAACTGGTCCTGGCGACGGGCGCCGTACCAGCGGCGGACCTCTTCGACCAGCAGGTTCCCGGCACCGCCTGGCGGACCAGGCCGAGCTGGTTCATCGTCGCCAACAACGACCGGACCGTACCCCCCGACCTGGAGCGGTCCGCCGCCGAGCGCATGGGCGCCCAGGTCCGTGCCGTGGACAGCAGCCACGTTCCCATGCTCTCGCATCCTGACCTCGTCCTTGAGGTGATCCGTGAGGCCGCGGAGTCCCTTGACGCCTAGAGGCTGTCCCGTAGCCGGTGTGGTGGCAGGCCCTGTCGCGGTTGAGGAACCGGAAGGGCCTGCGGGGCTGCCGGCGCAAGGGCACAGCACGGTTCGGTGGATCAGCAGCGGTGGCCGGGCCAGTGCGGGTCCTCCCAACGATCGTCGCCGGTGAGGCCGAGCAGCCGTATGCGGTGGAGCAGTTCCCCTGATACGCCGTAGGCCCTGAGCCGCGCAGGGGCATTGCGGACCAGCCAGGCGGTCAGCTCGGTGCGTGTCTCTTCCTCGTTCTCCCAGGAGTCCCAGGGGAGTTGGTCGCCGAGCAGGTCGCACTCCCACTTTGCCACCGCCTCGGCCAGGTGGTCGTCGGCCGGGTGGTCGGTCAGCGTTTCCCATGTGGTGAGCCACGGGGTGAGCGTGGCAGCTGCCTCGGTGACCAATGCCAGGACCTCGTACGCGGGTACCGCGGGATCGGGATCGGTGAGCGTGTCGGCCCACCAGGCGTGCAGGAAGTCCCTGACCGCTTCGGCCTGGACGGTGGGCCACTGCTGCCAATGCCCGATAGCGAACGAGCGGCCGGCCTCCTCCAAGCCGAAGAGCGGCTCGACGGAGCCTTTGACGAGGGCCGTGGCGAACTGGGGCAGGATCCGGCGCAGTACGGATGCGTGGTCGCTCCAGTCGGGGGCCTGCCAGGTGCGGCGCAGGAGGTCGGGGTCCAGCTCCGTATCCGGAACCTTGAGCTGCGCGAGTTCTTCGGCGCTGCCCCAGTGGCACTCGCAGTTGTGCTCGTCCGGGTGGGCCGTCATCCCGCCGAAGGCGACGGCCAGGCCGTCAAGCGCGGTGGCGAGGCGAAGTCGTACGGGGGGCTGGGCGGGGTGCGTCATGACGTTCGCATTCAGGGACTCCGGGAGCTTCTGCCATCCGAAGATCGCCAACTTACCCGGGTGGTTCTCAGTCCGCCATCGACATGACGCATCCCGGCTCCCTCCGACGCCTGTGATCGCGCGGGAGAAGCCCACGACCTTCGGATCGGCTCACCCCGCCCGGGCCCGGGGCCGACGAGGGTCCAGGAAGGCGGCCGGCCCTCTGGGTAAGTGGTGTGAGCTGTAGCCAACAGCTCGGGGTGTGACCATGATCGGTGCTTCGGCAGCCGCCTCCAGCAGATGAGGCCCTAGGCCAATGAGGCGTAGGCGTTGCGGAGTTCGGTTCGGTGTTCCCAGCGGACGGCGAGGCGCTTGAACTGGTCGAGCAGGGCAAGGGTCTGCTCGACGCGCTTGTCGCCGAGCAGCGAGTCGGGGCGGTGGCGTGGCCGGTCGGGCCGGTCGGTCACAGGCGGGATGGCGTCGACCAGAGCGAGGGCCTGGGTGACGTCATTGACGTTGGCGGCGGTGGTGATGACCCGGTCGCGACAGGCTCCAGGGTCGGTGCCCTCGCGCCGCAGGGCCGTGATCAGCTCGGCGAACTGACGCGGGCTCAGCCCGGTATACGGGGCTGTCCAGGAGGGTTCCGACGCCGAGATCACACCAGACGCGGCGAGATGATCTCTCGCGGCCAGTGGCTGCCGGGCAGCCCTCCCCATGCCGCTCTGTATCGCAACGTGCTTCGGCTTTCGCTGGTAGGTCTGGTCTGTGCGCGCGGTGTTCCAGATCGTCAGGGCAGTGATGAAGCAGAAGAACGCGACGACGATGAACCCCGTGCCCAGGAACCAGTACCAAGCCCGCACGCTTCCGCCCCCTGATCAAAGGTCTCGCGGAGGCTGTCGAAGCGGTACTACGTCCGGGAGGACCAAGCGCCGCCCGGGACCCGTGACAAAGGCCTGGAGTCATCTGGCGTCGGCAGTTACGGGACGTCACTTGGGACGCGTATCGAGTCGTGATCTAGTGGCGCAACAGCCAACGCCAGCGGGGCTGTTCGAGTGCGACCGACGTCGCGGCCGGCGCGGCCGCGACGGCCGCCGCCCACATGGGCCACGCGAACCACGGCGCCAGCGCCGCGGCGGCCACTTCGAGGAGCACGAGCAGGAGCATCGCCGCGCCGGGGATCGCCACCGGCGGGTCGAAGGGGCGGTCGCCGGGTGTCCCGACGACGGCCGGCAGCGCGATCAGCAGGACCAGCGCGGTGATCGCGACCGCCCAGCCGACCCGGTGCAGTGCCCACGGGGTGGCCGTCCAGCCGATCAGTTCGGTCAGGAACAGCAGCCCGGAGGCGGCGTTGGTGCGGTTCGGGGAGTCGGCGGCCTGGGTCATGATCTCTCCCCGGCGTGGAGCGGCACGGTGTCGGGCCCGCCGACGGCGGCCTCGGCCCGCATGCCGTTGACGAGCGTGTCGACGACGAACCGGTAGCTGTCGGCGGGGTCGCGCCCCATCTGGAAGGCGTCGTCGTTTTCGAGGCCGACGAAGCCGTGTATGACGGTGCGCAGGGCCCGGACCGCGTCGATGGCGCGCTCGTCGGTCAGCCCGAAGCCGGCGACCGCGTCGAACAGGATCTGCACCGCGTCGTGGGCCACGGCCTGGTACTCCTCGTCCTCGGGACGCGGGGCACGGATGCTGGCGGCGTACCGGCCGGGGTGGTCGAGGGCCCACTTCCGGTATGTCTCGGTGATCGCGCGGACCGCGTCCGGACCGGACCGGCCCACGGCGGCACGGGTCAGGACGGCGCCGATGTCGCGGACGGCCTGGAGGCCGACGCCCCGCTGGAGGGCGTCCAGCGAATCGACGTGCTTGTACAGCGACGGTGTCCGCACGCCGACCCGTTCGGCCAGCAGGCCCATGGTCAGGCCGGCGAAACCGACCTCGTCGGCGAGTTCCGACGCGGCCGCGATGACCGTGGCCCGGTCGAGTCCGGCCCTAGGCACGGGCCGTCTCCAGGAACGAGCGCACCAGGCCGACCACTGCCGACGGGAACTGGACCTGCGGGTAGTGGCCCGCCCCCGGGAGCATCTCGAGCCGGCCGACGCCGGTCGGAAGCGCGGCCACGATGGCCTCGCCCTCGGCCTTCGGGTCGCCCCAGTCGGGATCCAGGGTGCCCATGACGACCAGGACCGGGCAGCGCACGTTGCCGAGTTGGGCACCGGCGTCGGCGGCGCTGTTCATCTGCTTCTGCAGGGCCTTCATCCGGCCCGGTTCGTGCAGCATCGCGTCGGTGCGATCGAGGCTCGCGGCCCAGTCCGCCGGGCGCGGCTCCGGGGTCGCGATCTCCAGGTACTTCCGCCACTGCTTGTGGCTGCCGAGCAGGGCGACGGCCGAGATCGCCGTCGCGCCCCTGCGGTAGCGGGACACGCCCAGGGCGCTCAGCGAGTACTCCACCTTGCGGGTGAACGGCGCCAGTTCGACGACGGCGCTCACGAGTGCCGGTGCCTTGGCGGCGGCGATCGTCGCGGCACCGCCGGAGATGGAGTGGCCGACCAGCACCGCGGGACCGCCGAGGTGCTCGATCAGGGCGATCAGGTCGCCGGCGATGTCGGTGCGGGTGTAGGACGCCCACGTCGCGGTCGACTCGCCGCTGCCGCGCAGGTCCATGGCCGCGACCCGGTAACCGGCGGCCACCAGCTCCGGGACCATGAACCGATAGGCGTCGCGGCTCTGTCCGATCCCGTGCGCAAGCACGATCAGCGGACCGGAGCCGGTCACCTCGTAGGCGAGGGTGCCGCCTTCCACGTTCAGGAACTCAGTCATGCCGACCTCCATGGCTAACGTTGATAGCCAGAAAGCTACTCGCATTAGCCAAGCGGGGTCAAGGCCGGTACGCGAGGGTCCAGGGCAAGCCTGCGGTCTGCTGCTTCGGCGGGCTCAGCCACCAGCTGTACGCCCACTCAGGCCCGCTGCCGCGCCGCACCTGTCCGGCGACGGTGGCCACGGGCAGCGAGGACGCCCAGCTTCACACCCCGCCGTTGCCAACGACGCAGGTGAGCGCGGGGACGGACCTGGGCACGGGCCCGAAGTCCGGCACTGTCGCATTCCGTTCATGCGGCTGTCCTCACTGGCTTGGTGCGGCCTCGTGTCGCACACGCTGGGCGATGGTCGGCCATGCGCAGAGGCGGTTGGCCGTCGAGTCGCGTGACCAGTCCGCTGACCGGGTGAACCGGAGCCGAGTCGTGCCCGCGGTACCTGCCGGGGCCGCTACGAAGATCACGTCATGTTCGTGATCTCCGGAAGGACCCGTCCGTGGACCTCTCTCGCACAGGTCGCAGGCTTGCTGCCGCGCTCTGCTCGCTCGCCGTTGTGCTGGCCCCGATCACCGCTCACGCGGCCGCGCCCGCCGGTGGCGCGCCCGCCGCGGCCAAGCAGGAGAAGCGGCTGAAGTCGTGGGGCAACAACCGCTCCGGGCAGCTCGGTGACGGTACCTGGACCGACTTCCGCACGACGGCGACCACGGTGCTGGGGCTGACGAGCGCCGAGGTGGTGAAGATCGCCGCGGGCGGCGGCGGTTCCGCCACCGGGCACGGACTGGCCCTGCTGACCGACCGGACCGTGCAGTCCTGGGGCGCCAACGGGTCGGGGCAGCTCGGCGACGGTTCGGTGTTCAGCCACAACGCGCCCGGTCAGGTCGTCAACCTCTCCAACGCCCGGGACATCGCCGCGGGCGGCTGGCACAGCCTCGCGCTGCTGGACGACCAGACCGTGGTGGCCTGGGGCCGCAACAACTACGGGCAGCTCGGCAACGGCACCAACAGCGACAGCAGCGTCCCGGTCCGGGTCGAGGGCCTGAACAAGGTGGTCGCGATCGCCGCGGGACTCAACCACAGCCTCGCACTGCGCGAGGACGGCACGGTGTGGGCCTGGGGCTACAACATCAACGGCCAGCTCGGCGACGGCACTTCCGCCAGCCGCAACGTCCCCGCCCCGGTCGGTGGCCTGACCGGCGTCACCCGGATCGCGGCCGGCTGCAACCACAACCTCGCCCTGGTCGGCAGGCCGGGCAGCAGCGGCGACGCGGTGAAGGCGTGGGGCTACAACGCCAACGGCCAGCTCGGTGACAACAGCACGATCAACCGCTACACCCCCGTCGACACCCGGGGCGGCTGGTCGGGCGGGGTCTCGCTGGTCGCGGCCGGCTGCAACCACAGCATGGCCGTGACCGACAGCGACAACGAGCTCAAGATGTGGGGCCAGAACACGTCCGGCCAGCTCGGCGACGGAACCACCGACCACCGGATCACCCCGGTCACCGTGCCGGGCCTGACGGGCGTCCAACTGGCGGCCGGCGGCCGGGAGCACACCATCGCCCTGATCGGCGACAACACGGTCCGCTCCTGGGGCGCCAACGGCTCCGGCCAGCTGGGCAACGGCACCACCACCGACAGCAGCACCCCGGTGACCACGCTGACGGCCCTGACCGGCGTCGACAAGATCGCAGCCCCGGTGGGCGGCGACTTCAGCCTCGCCAACTGAGCGGATTCCTCGACGGAAGCCGGCAGTCTCAGGCTCGCCACCCGGACGGGAGTTCGGCTCCGGCCGGGCGGCGGGCCGTGAGAGTGGCCACCCCGAAGTGGATCGCGGCGGTCGAGGGGCGAGAGGAACCTCGGCGCTTGATGACCTGCCGCCTGGCCCGGACCGCCTGCGGAACCTGGGGGTCTGGTCGTCGCCGTCAGAGAATTCGTCACGAGTGCAACCAATCCGCGTGGCCTGCAGGAACGGATTACGCCCGGACATGTCCCGACGGTGGAGGCCCTCGGTGAAAGAAGCAGTACATATCAGCACAGACCGCCCTGTGAGGCCCGACCTGCAGGAACTCGTGGGGCAGGTGGCTCTGGGGGACGAGGACGCGTTCGCCCACGTGTACGACATCGTGGCGGGCCCGGTGCTGGGCGTCGTGCGTGCCGTGCTGCGGGATCACGCGCAGTCGGAGGAGGTGGCGCAGGAGGTTCTGGTGGAGGTGTGGCGGACGGCACCCCACTACCGGCCCGATCGCGGGACGGCGGTCAACTGGATCCTCACGCTGGCGCACCGCCGGGCGGTGGACCGGGTGCGTTCGGTGGACGCCGCGATGCTCCGGGACCACAAGGCCGCGCTGCTCGACAAGGTGCCGGAGTACGACGAGGTGGCCGAGTATGTCGAGGCACGCCTGGAGCGCGAACAGGTGCGGCGCTGCCTGCGCACGTTGACCGAACTCCAGCGCCAGTCCGTCACTCTCGCCTATTACCGGGGCCTGACCTACCGCGAGGTCGCCGAGGCACTGGGGCTCCCGCTGGGGACCGTGAAGACCCGACTGCGCGACGGACTGATCCGGCTGCGCGACTGCCTGGGGGTGACCGCGTGACGACCATCGACCTGCACCGGCTGACAGGTGCGTACGCCCTGCATGCCCTGTCCGACCAGGAGAACGCCTCGTTCGAACGTCACCTCGTGGGCTGCGAGCCCTGCGCGCAGGAAACCGCCGAGCTGAGCGCGACCGCGGCCCGACTGGGGCTGGCCGTCGCCGCGCCCACCTCCCCGGCACTGCGCGAGCAGGTGCTGCGCCGGATCACCACCGTCCGCCAGGAGACACCCGGCACGCCCATCCGGGTCCTCCCGGCGCGGGCCGCGCTGAAGGCCCGGCTGCTGTCCCGGTGGGCGCTCGCCGCCTGCCTCGCCGCGGCTGCGGCGCTCGGCGGGACGACCGTGTGGCAGCACCAGCAGGCTACGGACGCCCGTGCCGAGGCACGCCAGGCATCCCGGGGTGCCGACGAGATCGCCGCCGTACTCGCGGCGCCGGACGCCCGGACGCGGGCCGCCGAACTGGCCGGAGGCGCCACCGGCACGGTCGTCGTCTCCCGCAGCCGGGACCGGGCCGTGTTCGTCGTCTCGGGAATGGCCCGTCCGCCCGGCGGCAAGGTCTACCAACTCTGGTTCAACGACGGTGGGACCATGCGGTCCGCCGGGCTGATGGACCCCGACCGCAGTGACCAGACCGTCCTGATGCAAGGCGGCGTCGACCGGGCGTCGGGCATGGGCCTCACCGTCGAACCCGACGGTGGCTCGAAGCAGCCCACCACCACGCCGCTCGCCTTGATGGCCTTTCCCGGCTGACGGTCACGACGATCGATCGTCGGGCCGTGCCGCCTCCCGCGGCCCGGCCACTGGAGGATCGCCGGGGCAGGGACCCGCTGCCGGACGGTGCCGTGTCCGTCCTGCCCGGCCGCGCTCCCGCGCCGACTCCCGGGCGACCGGTCGGCGCCGGAACCTGCCCGGTCTCCTCTCCGACGGCGACCGCGGTCAGGGGGATCGTCGTGGCGCAGTCGATGGCGACCGCACCTCCGCCCCCCTTGGGACCGGCCTCAGAGGAGCCCCGTGACCGTCACGGTGATCCGGGGCGGGGATGCGGCGGGGGCCAGGACACCCAGGCGACGTCCTACGGCGTCGCGGACACCGCGAGCCACGTCCACGGTCCGCGCCTGCCGGAGCGCCACGACGTGGATCTCGACGTGCCAGGGCCCCTCGCCGTCCGGTCGGGTCATCCGGACTCCTGCCGGGTTCGGCGCCGGCCGGGGCAGCGCGCTGCGCAGCCGATCGGCCAGGCCGGGCCGGAGGAAGGCCACCCCCGGCACACCCGTCACGGCGGTGGCGACTTCCTCGACGAGCGCGCCGTGCGGGGTCCTCGCGGTGTGCTCGGTCATGGCGTACTGCCTTCCCGGCCGTCGTCGGCCGTCGGGGGGAGGAGGTCGGTGACCCGGATGTGCACGGCCGCCACGGCCATGCCCAGGGCGCGGCCGGAGGCCTGCCCGACCTGTTCCCGCACCTGCGCGGTGAGGTCGGGCAGGGGGACGCCGGTCGGGGCGTGGATGTCGAGCCGGACCTCGACCGTGCCGTCCTCACGGACCTCGAGGAGGCGGCAGGAGCCGGCGCGGACGCCCGGTACGGTCTCGGCCGCGGCGCGCAGGGCGCGTGCCGCGACCGCTTCCATGATCCACAGGTCCTCGGCGGGTTCGCCCAGCGGCAGGGGGCGGCCCGGACGCAGTTCGAGGCGGACGACGTCCATGATCCGTCGGGTCAGCGACTCGGCGTCGTACGAGCCGGTGTCCGCCGTCTCCGTGCGCAACCCGCGTACCGCGGAATCCAGTTCGTCGAGCCCGCGCACCGCCTCCCGGCAGTGCGGGCAGGTTCGCCGGTGGGCGTCGTCGGACTGGTCCTCCCAGTCGGCCCACACTCGGGACAACAACCGTCCGCAGGGCAGGAGTTCGTCGTCGTCCTCGTGGGCGGACGTGCCGTGCGGCGGATCGGTCCGGTCGGTCATCGCCAGGCCCCCAGCGCTTGTGTCAGACAACGGCGTGCGCGGAAGACACGGGCGCGGACGGCCTCCTGGCTGATGCCCACCGCTTCCGCGACGAACTCGTACGAGTGGCCGTCCAGTTCCCGCAGCACCCAGCAGGCCCGCTGTTCCGCCGAGAGCAGGTCGAGGGCCTCGCGCAGTTCACGCACCGCGTCCCGGCCCTCGGTGATCCGGGCCGGGGACGTGCTGTGCTCGGCCGCGGCCACCTCCGCGACCGCCTCCAGCGGGGCCGTGGGCCTGCGGGAACGCAGCACGTTCAGACAGCGGTTGGTGACGATCCGGTACATCCAGGTGCCGAAGGAGGAACGTCCCCGGAACTCGGGCAGCCGCCGCCAGGCGCTGAGGAAGGCGTCCTGGACCGCGTCCTCCGCCTCGGTCCGGGTGCCGAGCAGACGCGTGGCGAGCTGGGTCAGCGACGGCGCGTGCCGCTGCACGAGCACGGCGAACGCGTCCTCGTCACCCTCCGCGGCACGGACCGCCAGCAGGGCGTCGTCCGTGCCGGGCCGGGCGTCCGGTGGTGCGCCGCCGGGTGGTGCGCTCGGTGTGCGGGCCCCCGCCACTGGGCGGCTCCTCTCGTCCGGTCTTCCGAAAGTCGGTCTTCTCAGGGGTTGGACACCGCGGCGCGGTCCCCGTTACGCGGGACTTCGGGCCGCGAGGGCCCGGCGGATGCCGACGACCGCCGTCATATTCGACGACCGGCCAAATGAATGGACTTTTATAGGTGATCCGTAGCCGGAGCGGGCGCGGATTGGTGGGAAAAGGAAATTCATCCGATCGTGGGTGCGACCAATCCGGCGGGGTTTCAGAACCGGATTCCCCACGTGACCGAGAACGAGAAGAATCCCCGCCGCCGGCCCGGTCCGGTGCGGCTGCTGCTGGGTGCGCTCAGCGGTGCGCTGGCCGGGTGTGCGGCGCTCGCGGTCGCCGAGGCCGTGGCGGGTGCGGTCCGCCCGCAGGCCGGTCCCGTGGTCGCCGTCGGCGGCGCCGCGATCGACCGCACGCCCGCCGCGGTCAAGGACTGGGCGATCCGGAATTTCGGCACCGACGACAAACTGGTTCTCCAGCTGGGAATTCTCGCCGTCCTTGCGCTTTTCGCGGTGTCCCTGGGAATGGCCGGACTGCGGTTCCGCCGCACGGCGGCGGCCGGTGTGCTGCTGTTCGGGGCCGTGGGAGCGCTCGCGGCGACCGGAAGGCCCGACTCGACCGGCGTCACGGATGCGCTCCCCTCGGTGGCCGGGGCCGTCGGCGGAGCCGTACTCCTGTATGTGCTCACGGGCCGCCTCGAACACCGCACGGAGTCCCACGCGCCGCCGACGGTCCCGTCCGGCGGGGACTGGGACCGCCGCGGCTTCGTGATCGCGGCGAGCACGGCGGCCGTGGCCTCGGCGGGAGCCGGTCTGCTGGGCCGGTCCCTGACCGGGGCCGGCGGCCGGGACGCGGTCGCCTCCCGGGGGAACGTGGTGCTGCCCGCGCCCGCGTCCCCCGCCCCCGCCGTGCCGAAGGGCGCGGGCCCGCGGATCCCCGGTCTCAGCCCCTTCGTCACGCCCAACGCGGCCTTCTACCGCGTCGACACGGCCCTCGTGGTGCCCAAGGTGGACGCGACGACCTGGAAGCTGCGGATCCACGGCAAGGGCGTCACCCGCCCGGTCACGCTCTCCTACGACGATCTCCTGCGGCGTGACCTGGTCGAGCGGGACATCACGCTCACCTGTGTCTCCAACGAGGTCGGCGGCCCCTACGTCGGCAACGCCCGCTGGATCGGCGTACGCCTGGCCGACCTGCTGGCCGAGTGCGGGGTGAAGCCGCCTTCTAAGGGCGGCCCCGCCGACCAGCTGGTGGCCCGTTCGGTGGACGGCATGACGATCGGCAGCCCGGTCGAGGACGTGATGGACGGTCGCGAGGCCCTCCTCGCCCTCGGCATGAACGGCGAACCCCTGCCCTTCGCGCACGGCTTCCCGGTCCGCATGGTGGTGCCCGGCCTGTACGGCTTCGTCTCCGCCTGCAAGTGGATCAAGGACATCGAGCTCACCACGTTCGACTCCTACGACCCCTACTGGGTCAAGCGTGGCTGGGCCCGCAGGGCGCCCATCAAGACGGAGTCGCGCATCGACACACCGAAGCCGTTCGCCCGGCCCGGGGCGGGCACGGTGATGGTCGCCGGCGTCGCCTGGGCCCAGCACCGCGGCATCGACAAGGTCGAGATCCGCGTGGACGACGGCCGCTGGCAGGAGGCCCGGCTCGCCGCCGAGGACACGGCCGACACCTGGCGCCAGTGGACCTTCCCCTGGCAGGCCACCAAGGGCGGCCACACCCTCACCGTCCGGGCCACCGACCGCACCGGCGTGGTGCAGACCGAGAAACGCACCCGCACCATCCCCGACGGCGCCAGCGGATGGCACTCCGTGGTTGTGACCGTCGACTGACCCCCCAAACCGCTTTTCCCTTCCCCGTGTCGAGGCAGCTCAGGCTGCGCCAACCAACAGGAGAAACACCATGAACACCCGTATCCGCCGTACCGCCGTGACCCTGGCCGCCGCAGCCGTCCTGCCCCTCGCCCTGAGCGCCTGCTCCGACAGCGGCTCCGACTCCACCAACGCGGACTCCTCGTCGAAGTCGTCGGCGTCGGCCTCCGCCTCGGACGACAGCATGGCCGGCTCCGGCAGCACCACCTCGGCGGACCAGCCCTTCGGGACGGCCTGTTCGGCGGTGCCGAAGACCGGCGCCGGTTCCTTCGACGGCATGGCCCAGGACCCGGTCGCCACCGCCGCCTCCAACAACCCGGCCCTGTCCACGCTGGTGGCCGCGGTGAAGAAGGCCGGGCTGGTCGACACCCTCAACAACGCCCAGAACATCACTGTGTTCGCGCCGACCAACGACGCCTTCGCGAAGATCCCCAAGGCCACCCTGGACAAGGTCCTCAACGACAAGGCCCAGCTCACGAAGATCCTCACCTACCACGTCGTCGGCCAGAAGCTCGCCCCGAAGGACCTGGAGAAGGGCTCCTTCGAGACCCTGGAGAAGTCGAAGGTGACGACCTCCGGTTCCGGCGAGTCCTACACCGTCAACGACTCCGCCAAGGTGGTCTGCGGCAACGTCCAGACCGCCAACGCCACCGTCTACATCATCGACAGCGTTCTGATGCCCACCAGCTGACGCAGCGTGATCGGCGGGGTGCCACATGTGTGGCACCCCGCCGATTTGTTTCCGGCCCCGCGTCACAGACGCGCCCGGGCCGGGTCTGACGAAGCAAGAGCCCATCGAGGACAAAGCCGAGAGGAACCCGCGATGACCACGCAGACCGCACCCGCCGCCAAGGACCTGTCCACCCCGCAGACCGGCAGGCCGCCCCACACCACGGCCGTGTCCGGCGGCACGGCCGGGGCCGACCAGCCCGCGCCCGACCGGGGCCGTACCTCGATCGCCGACGTCGTCGTCGTGAAGGTGGCGGGCATCGCGGCCCGGGAGATCCCGGGCGTGCACGACATGGGCGGCGGTCTCTCCCGCACCATCGGCGCCGTACGCGACCGCGTGCCCGGCGGCCGTGCCAACGTGGGACGCGGGGTGAAGGTGGAGGTGGGCGAGCGGCAGACGGCCGTCGACCTGGACCTGGTCGTCGAGTACGGCGTCTCCGTCATGGACGTGGCCCGGGACGTGCGGGAGAACGTGGTCGACGCGGTGGAGCGGATCACCGGCCTGGAGGTCGTCGAGGTCAACATCATCGTCAACGACGTCCACCTGCCCGACGAGGACGACCCCGAGAACACCACCGGGTCCCGCGTGGAGTGACGGTGCCAGGGCACGGGGTAAACGGGGAGTCTTACGGGGTGAGAGGCAGAGGGACATGAGTACACCAGTGGTGGGAATGGCCGCGGGCATGGCGCTGGCGTTCGCGGGCTTCTTCGGCGGGTTCGGCGCCTGCCTGCTCGTGGCCGCACTCGGCGGCCTGGGCTGGGCGCTGGGCCGGTGGATCGAGGGCGGCGCCGGCGTCCAGGACGTACGGGACGCGTTCGAGCGGAGCCGCCGATGACGGCCGCGGCCGAGCGGGGCACCACCACCGTCTCGGAACGGGCCGTGCGCCGGATCGCCGAGCGGGCGGTCACCGAGGCGCTCCCCCGACGGGGCGCCTCCCGGGCGACCGGGGCCGCGGCGTCCGTGCGCGGCGGGCGGGCGGAGCTGTCCCTCGGGATCACGCTGCCCTACCCGGCTCCCCTTGCCGACACCGTGCGGGAGGTCCAGCGCCATGTCACCTCGCGCACCGGGCAGTTGACGGGGCTGGACGTGGCGTCCACGCGGGTCACGGTCACCTCGCTGGCCGCGCCCCGGGCACCGGCGTCCCCCGCCGCTCCGCAGGGCGACGAGGGCCGTACGCCCCGCCGTCGGTGGTCCCAGCGCCGGGTCCCCGTCGCCGTGCTCACGGCGCCGGCCGCCGCGTCCTGCGGTGCTCTCGCCTTCGACATGCTCCAGGTGCACACCGCTCACCGGGCGGCCGCGCCCTGGCGGGTCGGGGCCGTGGACCGGCTGTCGGGTCACGGCCCCGGGGATCCGGCCGTGGTCGCCGTCGGCGCGCTGGCCGCCCTGCTCGGTGTCTGGCTGATCCTGCTCGCGGTGACCCCGGGCCGGCGCCACCAGTGCACGGTCCGGGTCCCCGCGGCCCGCGTGGAGGCGGCGGTGGACCGTTCCGCGGTGCAGTCGCTGGTCCGTCACGCGGTGGCGGACGTGGCGGGGATCGGAGCGGTACGCGTACGGGTGCGCAGGCGCCGCGTCACCGTCCGGGCCGGTCTCTGCTTCGGCGACCGGGCGAACACCCGGGACGCCGTCACCTCCGCCGCCCGAGCCGCCCTGACCGCCTGCAACCTGCGTCGCGTCCCCCGACTGCGGGCCGTCGTCGTCCCGGAGCCGGTCTGGCGCCCGTCTCTGCAGCCGGTGCGGGAGGCATCCTGTGATCCCACGCCTGACCGGCCCGATCCGGTATCCGCCCGCACCCCGGAAGGTGACACATGATGGGGCGTGCCCGGACGACCGCCAACCGGACCGTCCTCGCCGTCGCCGGGCTCGCACTGCTCCTGGCGGGCGCATGGCTCATGGCCGGCGGCCCCCTCCAGGGGCGGCTGCCGTCGTGGTGGCCGACCGCGGGCACGGGCACCGTCCTGCCGGACCGCACCCGCCTGGCACGGCTCCGTGCCGAAAGCTGGTGGACCCCCACCGTCCTGGCCGCGACGATCGCCCTGACCGCGCTCCTCGCGTACTGGTCCCTCACACAGCTCCGCACGGGCCCGACCCGGCACCTGGCCCTGCCCTCTCCCGGCTCCACGGTCCGTCCCCAGGCCCTCGCACAGGCCCTGACCACACGCGCCGCGACCGTACCCGGGGTCGCCCGCGCCCGTGCCCGCGTACTGCCCCGCCGCCGGCGACGCCTCGACGTCGGCCTGCGGGTCTGGCTGCACCCGGGCACGCCCCCGGACTCCGTCCTGCCCCCGCTCCACGCCGTGATCGCCGAGGCCGAGCGGGCGACCGCGCCGTACACCTCGTACACCCGGATCCGGCTGAGCACACCCTCGCACCGGAGGTCCCGTGTCCGCTGAAGCGTGGGCGGGCCGCCTGCGCCGGATCGGCCGGCTGCCCCGCCCGCCCGCGGCCTGGTGGCCCGCGCTGCGCCGCACACCCATGTCGCTGTGGCACGACGACGTCTCGGACTACGCGGCGGCCCTCACGTACTACGCGATCCTGGCGGTGCTGCCCGCGATGCTGGTCACCGTGCTGGCGTTCGGCATGATCAGCCCGGAGACGGCCGAGGACTTCGTCACCCACGTGACGGCCTACGCGCCCGCCGAGTCCGGTGCTCCGCTGCACGACGTCCTGAGCAGGGAACTGGGCGCCGACCGGACGGCGTGGCCCCTGCTCGCGGCGGGGTCGGCCAGTGCCCTGTGGTCCGCCTCCGGTTACCTCGCCGTATTCCGACGGGCCCTGCACCGCATGCACCGTGTCGAGGACCGGCGCTCGACCTGGCGCAGAGGGCATCGGATCGTGCTCACCGCGCTCGGGCTGCTCGGCCTGCTGCTCGTCGGCTCGCTCACCCTGCTTCTGACGGGACCGCTCGCGGAGGCCGTCGGCCGGATCCTCGGCGTGGACACCACGGCGGCCTGGGCGTGGAGCCTGCTGCGCTGGCCGGTGCTGCTGTGCCTGGTCGCCCTGCTGGTCGTGGTCGTCTTCCACACCGGCCCCGCCCCGGCCCGTCGGCGCGAGCGCAGTCTGCCCGGCGGGATTCTGGCCGCCGCCCTGTGGCTGACGGTCTCCGCCGGATTCTCGGTGTACGCCGGGACGCTGAGCGCCTACAGCAGGCTGTACGGCTCCCTCGCGGGCGTGGTGGTCTTTCTGGTGTGGCTGTGGCTGTCGAACCTCGCCCTGCTCACCGGGGCGCAGTTCGCCGCGGAACTCGCGCCCCGTACTCAGAGCACGGGGAACGTGCCCGTGCCGTAGCACTCCTCGGGCAGCGGATCCGGTACGGCGTCGGGGTCGAGCAGGTGGGCGACGACGGCCGCGGTGGTCCGGTGCCAGAGGCGGTGGTGGCGCAGCATCGCGTGGTCGCCGCCGCCGATGACGGCCATCCCGGCGCGCGCGGCGGTGCCCTGTGCGCGGTGTACACAGTCGGCCGTCGCGGCGGGCGAGGTGACACGGTCCCGCGCGCCGTGCAGGGCCACGATGTGCCGGCCCGCCGTCTGCGCGACCGGCTCGCCCGGCGGCCACCATGGCGCGAGCGCGAGGACGCCCGTGACCCGCGGGTGCCCGGCGGCGTGCAGGGCGGCCCGGCCGCCCATGGAGTGGCCGAGCAGCACGGTGGGGACGGGGCCCACCAGCGCGGTGAGGTCGTCCAGGGCCCGCAGGGTGTCCCGCCCGGCGTCGGCGCGGGTGCCGTTCCAGCCGCGCCGACGGTAACGCACCCGGGCGACCAGGACGTCCTCGTGGGGCAGCGCGGCGGTCACGGCCCGCAGGACCGGGTCCATCCGCAGGGCGGCGAGCTGCCGGGGGCTGGTGGGAGTGTCGCTCGTCTCCTGCCCGCCGTGCAGGACGAGTACGGCGGCCCGGGGCAGTGACGGATACCGTCGGGGCAGCAGGACCGCGGGCTCCGGAAGGGACTCGGTGTCGTCCCGCGGCACGAACGGCAGCTCCTTGCCGCCGTGAGCCGCACTCATGCGTCCTCCCTCGACCGGCCCGTCACCGTCGCCCCCGGTTTGTGCCCCGCTTCGGCGGCCGGGGGAAGAAACCGCTGGTGCGGGCCCGGTACTCGGCGTAGCCGGGCCGGTCGGCCATGTGTCGTTCCAGCAGCCGCTTTCCGCTGCCCCGGGTCAGCAGCAGACTCATCACCAGCGGCGACACGAAGGACACGGCGACCGCCGCCGGGGAGTCGCAGACGAGCAGGAACAGACCCCACCAGACACAGAAGTCGCCGAAGTAGTTGGGGTGCCGGGTCCACGCCCACAGCCCCCGGTCCATGATCTGTCCGCGATGGGCGGGATCGGCCTTGAACCGGGCCAGCTGGGCGTCGCCGACCGCCTCGAAACCCACCCCGACCGCCCACAGGGCGACTCCGGCCCAGGTCACGAACGACGGCCGGCCGGGCACGCACTGCGCCGCCTGCACGGGCAGGGACACCAGCCACACCAGGGCGCCCTGGAGCAGGTAGACCATGCGCAGGGCATACGCGTTGCGGTTGCCGGGCGCCTTCGCGAGCATCGCCTCGTAGCGCGGATCCTCCCCGTGGCCCCGGCCCCGGCGGGCGATGTGCACCGCCAGGCGCAGCCCCCAGACCGCCGTCAGCACGGTCGCCAGCAGCCGCCGTACGGGATCACCGTGCCCGGCGGACGCCGCGAAGGTCACGGCCGCCACCGCCGTGAAGCCGAGCCCCCAGGCGACGTCCACGATCCGGTGCAGGCCCGCGCGGACCGCGACGGCGAAGGTGACGAGCATGACCGCCAGGGCCGCGCCTGCCGCCCAGGCCAGGCCGAGCGCGAACACGCTCCAGGGGAAGGTGTTCACAGGTCCTCGTACCAGGCGCTCGAGGTGGCCGGCATACCGGCCGCACCACCGGGTCCCGGCCGTACGGCGAGGATCTGGTCGACGCCCATCCGGCCCTCCTCGAACGCCAGTGCCCCGCCGACCAGATAGAGCCGCCAGACCCGTGCCGTCTCCTCACCGACCAGCCGTGCGAACGTGTCCCAGCGCTCCTCCAGGGTGCGGTGCCAGGCGGTGACGGTGCGAACGTAGTGCTCGCGCAGCGACTCCGTGTGCCGGACCTCCAGACCGGCCTCCTCCAGCAGGACCACGCTCTCGCCGAGGGGCCGCATGTGCATGTCGGGGGCGATGTACGCCTCGATGAACGCCCCGCCGCCCGGGGCGCCCGGGCCCCGCGACATCTGCTGCACCAGCACCCGCCCGCACGGCCGGACGAGCCGGTGCAGGGCGGCGGAGAAGGCGGGATACCCGGCGTCGCCGACGTGCTCGCCCATCTCCACCGTGGAGACGGCGTCGTATCCGCCGCCCTGGATGTCCCGGTAGTCCTGGCAGAACACCTCCACCAGCTCGGTGAGCCCGCGCTCGCGCACCTGGTCGCGCACGTAGGCCGCCTGTTCCCGTGCCAGGGTGACGGCGGTGACCTGTGCCCCGTGCCGTTCGGCCGCGTGCAGAGTGAGCGAGCCCCAGCCGCAGCCGATGTCCAGCAGCCGAGCACCGGGCTCCAGGGCCAGCTTGCGGCAGATCAGCTCCAGTTTGGCCCGCTGGGCGTCGACGGCGGTGAAGCCGGGCTCGTCGCTCGCCCAGTAGCCGCAGGAATAGGCCATGGTCTCGTCGAGGAGGAGGCCGTAGAAGTCGTTGGACAGGTCGTAGTGGTGGCTGATGGCGGCCCGGTCGCGGGCCCGGCTGTGCAGGCCGCCGCGCAGCCGGGCCTGGGAGGCGGGCGCGGGCGGCGGGGGCCCCACGACACCGAGGCGTACGGCGGTGACGAGCGCGCGGGCCCGGTCGGCGGACGTCAACCGGGGCGGGCGCAGACCCCGCTCCCGCTGGGCCGCCCACATCGTCCGCAGCCCCTCGGCGAGGTCGCCCTCGACATCGAGTTCGCCGGTGACGTACGCCTGCGCGAGGCCCAACTCGCCGGGCTGCCACAGCAGTCGGCGCAGCGCGCGTCGGGAGCGCACCACCACGACGGGTGCGCCGGCCGGGCCGGTCTCGCTGCCGTCCCAGGCGCGCAGGCGGAGCGGCAGGGGGCCGCCGAGCGCGTCCTCGACGAGGGCGGTGAGCAAGCGGGCGGCACCGGGCCGGGCGATGGTGTTCATCGGGCGGGATTCTCCTTGTTCTCCCTGGTGAACAGGTACTGCTGGACATCGAGGTAGCCGGAGCGGAACCCCGCCTCGGAGTAGGCCAGGTAGAAGGTCCACAGGCGGCGGAAGGTCTCGTCGAAACCGAGGGCCCCGACCTCGTCGGCGCGTTCGGTGAACCGCTCCCGCCACAGGCGCAGGGTCTCGGCGTAGTGGGCGCCGAAGGCGTCGCGGCGGGACAGGTGCAGCCGGGTGTGGTCGCGGGCGGTGTCCTCGATCGCCTCGGTGGAGGGGATGAGGCCGCCGGGGAAGACGTACTTGTGGATCCAGGTGAAGGTGTCACGGGAGGCGAGCATCCGCTCGTGGGGCATGGTGATCGCCTGGAGCGCCACCCGGCCGCCCGGGGCGAGCCGTTCGTCGAGGGTGCGGAAGTAGTCCGGCCAGAACTCCGCGCCGACCGCCTCGATCATCTCCACGCTGACGACGGCGTCGTACTCCCCGCCCGCCTCCCGGTAGTCGCACAGCTCGATCGAGACGCGGCCCTCGGCTCCCGCCGCGCGCACGCGATCCAGAGCCAGGGCCCGCTGCTCCGCGGAGAGGGTGAGCGAGGTGACGCGGGCGCCTCGGGCCGCCGCGCGCAGGGCCAGCTCGCCCCAGCCGGTGCCGATCTCCAGCAGCCGGGTGCCCTCAGCGACGCCGGCGAGGTCGAGCAGCCGGTCGATCTTGCGGTGCTGGGCGGCCGCCATGCGATCCCAACTCGCCGGAAAACCACGGAAGACGGCCGAGGAGTAGCTGAGCGTGTCGTCGAGGAACAGCGCGAACAGGTCGTTGGAGAGGTCGTAGTGGCGGCTGATGTTGGCGCGGGAGCCGTCGGGGGTGTTGCGCTCCTCGTGCGGGTGTCGCAGGGCCCACAGACGGCGCAGGCGTTGCAGCGGGGCCGGGATCAGGTCGGCCGCGTGTCCGGCGAGCACGGTGAGGGCGGCGACCAGGTCGGGGGCGTCCCATTCGCCGGCCATGTAGGACTCGCCGAACCCGACCAGACCGGCCGTGCCGATCCGGGCGTGGAAGGCCGCCGGGTCGTGCACCTCCAGGAGCGGGCCGCCCGCGCCGATGTCGTCACGGCCGGCGAACCGGGCCCGCAGCGGAAGTCCGCTCAGGGCCCGGCGGACCAGCGCGGCGGTCACGGCGGTACGCGGCCACGAGGAGGCGGGTACGGCGGCCACGGCCGGCCAACGGGCAGCGTGGGCAGCTGCGTCGGCGTGCGCCTCGGCCGGCCCGGCGAAGGTTTCGGCGGACGCGTCGGCCGGCACGCCGGCAGGGATCTGAGCGGGCACGTCGACCTGCACGTCAGCGGGGGTTTCGGCGGGCGCGGCGGCGCTTCGGGGCTCGGCAGTTCTCATGTCACGTTCTCCGGGGCGCGGTGGTCGTCGGTTCGGGGCTGGACGGGCAGGCCCCGCAGGTAGAGGCGGATGCCGTGGAAGCGGATCGCGGCCGACACGGCGAGGGTGGACCACGGGTGGCGCAGGGCCAGCCGCAGCAGGTTCGGGACGGTCACCGCGCGGCGGATGCCGTGGACGGTGGCCGTCAGGGCGCGGCCGTCCTCGCGGTCCAGGTGCAGAGTCAGGTCGAGCCGGGGTCCCGGACGCGGCAGCCGCATGCGGTAGCGACCGTCGACGGGGAAGAACGGCGAGACGTAGAACTCCTTGTCGGCGTGGGCCGTCCCGGTCCCGTCCGGGTGCAGCAGGTAGCTGTGGCGGCCGCCGTAGGTGTTGTGGACCTCGGCGACCACGCAGCGCGGGTCGCCGTCGGGGCCGTGGCACCAGTAGAGAGTGAGTGGGTTGAACACGTACCCGAACACCCGGGCGTGGGTGAGCATCACCACCGGACCGCCCTCCAGAGAGACCCCGTGTCCGGCGAGGAAGGCGTCGAGGCCCGCGCGGATGGACCGCTGGTCGCCGGTGAAGTGGTCGCGGGGATCGAACCGGGCCAACGGCCGCAGGGGGAGCGGCAGTCGGGGCGGGCGGTCGGGGTCGATGAGCCACATGTACGTGCGGTGGCGCAGCACGTACCGCCGAGGGGTCGTGCGCACATGGCGGATCGTGCAGGCGTACAGGGCGGCGCTCACCAGTGTGCTCCCAACGCCGCCGCTGCCTCGACACCCGACCGGCAGCCGTCCTCGTGGAACCCCCAGCCGTGATAGGCGCCGGCGAACACACAGACGGGGCCGACCAGTTCGGGGAGCTGCCGCTGGGCGGCCACCGACTCGGGTGTGTAGACGGGGTGTTCGTAGACCATGCGGGCCAGTACCCGGCCGGGGTCGACGCGGTCCTCGCCGCCCAGGGTGACCACGAACGTCTCGGCGGCGTCGAGGCGTTGCAGCCGGTTCATGTCGTAGCTGACCCGCACACGGTCGGCGCCCGCCGTACAGGACGGCATGAGGTAGTTCCAGGAGGCCCGGGCGCCGCGGGTGCGGGGCAGCAGCCGGGTGTCGGTGTGCAGGAGGGTGGTGTTGCGCGAGTAGCGGAACGCGCCGAGCACCTCCCGCTCCCGGTCGGTCGGATCGGCGAGCAGCCGCAGCGCCTGGTCCGGGTGGACCGCGATCACCACGGAGTCGTACGACTCGGTGCTGCCGTCGGCGGCGGTCACCTCGGCATGGGCCGCGTGGCGGCGCACGGCCCGGACGGGGGTGCCGGTGCGGACCTCGCCGACGTGCTTGGCGATCCGGTCGACGTACTCGCGGGAACCGCCGGTGACCGTGCGCCACACCGGTGAGCCGCCGACCGACAGCATCCCGTGGTGCTCCAGGAAGCGGAAGAGATAGGCGGCCGGGTAGCGCTGGGCGGTGACGGCGTCGCAGGACCACACGGCCGACACCACCGGCGTCATGAAGTGGGCGCGGAAGTAGGCCGAGAAGCCCTCCCGGTCCAGGAACTCGCCCAAGGTGAGGTCCAGTTGCTCCTCGGAGGCGAGCAGCTTCCGGGCCGCCCGGTGAAAGGCGGGCACCTCGGCGAGCAGCCGCAGGTACGACGGGCGCAGGACGCTGCGGGGCCGGGCGAGCAGTCCGGCGGGGCCGCGGGCTCCGGCGTACTCCAGGCCGCATCCCTCGCACCGCACCGACATGCTCATCTCCGACTCCTGGGTGGCGACACCCAGCTCGTCGAACAGACGCAGCAGATGCGGATAGGTGCGGCGGTTGTGCACGATGAACCCGGAGTCCACGCGGTGCACCCGCCCGTCGTACGACGAGGTCAGCTCATGGGTGTGCGCGTGCCCGCCGAGCCGGTCGTCGGCCTCGTACAGGGTGACGTGGCAGGTCCGGCCCAGGATGTACGCGGCGGTCAGCCCCGCCACGCCAGAGCCCACCACCGCTGTCCGCCTCATCCTCATTCCTCCCACGCTCGCGATCAGGTCCACGTGTAATCCGGAGCAGGTCGCGCCGCGGATTGGCGAGGGAGCGGATCAGATACCGAGAAGCCGCACGGGCACGGTCGGCGAGCCGCGGGGCCAAGGGGCAGGGGCGTACGGGACTGCAGGGGCGTACGGGACTCGATCACTCGGTGCCAGGCTCCCCGCCCACGCCCCAGGCCGTCACGGCTCCGGCAATGGACCTCCGCGGGCGAGCATCCGTCTTGACCGGCTGCGAGTCGATCACCGCGGCAGTCGGCTCCGCATCCCCCAAGATCGGAACGACAGCAAGTGCCTTGATCCTCAAGGTTCATGAGGCATTCACAGCGCGCTCGTCCTCGCTGGGCAGCATCGCCTCCCCGACTCGGAGGTATGCGTGAACACGCGAAGATCGACCAGTCGTGCGGCCCTGATCCTGTCCATCGTGGTGGCACTGTTCGTCGGCCTGATATCCCCGGCGACGGCGGACGACCGAGGGCTCACCGCGGACCTCGTGCTCACCCTCAACGCCACGGACCTCGGCATAGATCCCGACGTCATGCGGGAGGTCGTACCGGAGATACAGGCAGACATCGCGGACCACGGCGGCCTCGGCAACGCTCTCAGGGCGGCCATGAACGAAGAGGTGGGCAGCACAGTCATCGACACCTCGCAGTGGTCGAACTTCGACGGCTCCGTGGCGATGACCGCCGACGATGCCGGCATGGCCTTCACCATCCCGGCCGGCGAGGTCACCACCGCGGGCTGGTGGACGCAGATCGCCGCCGCACTGATCGGCTGGACCTCGGGATACGGGCTCAGGATGTTGTGCATGGGCTTCTTCGGGGCCCTCGGGTTGGCTGCCGCGACGATTCCGCTGATCTGCACCCCTCTCCAGGGTGTCGTCACCGGCAGCGTGACCCCACTCGTGTATCACGCGTTGAACAAGACCCTGGACACCCCGAAGGCGATGCGGGACATCATCATCGGAGGGCTGCTCGGCCTCTCCGGGGGAATCCTGTGGGAGAAGTACCTCTCGCCGTGGGCGAAGGCCAATCTCGCCAGGCACATCAAGGACCTCGGTACCTGGATCAGGGGCAAAGTGCCTTGGATCAACAACTGGCTCGGGGCTTCGGCCGGCGAAGGGATCGACCAACTCGGCCAGGAACTCGAGGAACTGACGAACCTGATCGACGAGGCGACGAGGGACTGGGGAGGGCTGCGCACGGTTCGCCTGCTGCCGGTGGGCGACTCGATCACGTACGGCATCGGGTCCTCGGACGGCAACGGTTACCGGGGCGACCTCTGGAACGACCTGGACCAGCAGCAACTGGACCCGGACTTCGTGGGACAGGTGAAGTCGGGAACCATGTCCGACCCGGACAACGAGGGCAACCGGGGCGCGGTAATCAACGAGATCGCGGGTCCGGCGGCAGCGGACGCGCAGTCGATGCGCCCGAACGTCGTGACGTTGATGGCCGGGACGAACGACATCCAGAAGGACCATGAGGTGGCGACCGCGCCCGACCGGCTGAGCGCTCTGATCGACAGGGTGCAGGCAGGCTCGCCCGGGGTGGCGATCGCGGTGGCGACGCTGGTGCCGGTGAAGAACGACGCACCGGCGGAAGCCCGGCGCGAGGCATACAACGAGCAGGTGCGGGCCCTCGTGTCGGAGCGTCAGAACGAGGGTGAGAAGGTCGAGTTGGCCGAGATGGGCCCGATGACCGACGCCATGCTCGACGACCGTCTGCACCCGAACGACATCGGCTACGACTTCATGGCCGACGAGTTCTTCGATGCGGTCATGACGATGGTCTACAAGGGCTGGGTGAACGAGCCCGCGGCAGTGGACTCCGGCAACGGGAATCCGAGCAGCGGGATGTGCACGGCCGTCCCCGGTGGGGGCTGGCAGGAGCTGGGCCGGATCGCGAAGGGTTCGATCAATCCGGACAGTTCCAGTGCCGGGGTGCAGGGTGATGTCCGGCTGGCGGACTTCGACGGCAATGGCAAAACCGACTACGCGATCGTCACCGACACGGGCGCCGTGTACCTGTGGACGAAGATCACGGGTGGTTGGGTGAACCGCGGGAAGATCGCCGACGGCAACGGCGAGGCCGGCCGGGGATCCCAGGTCCGGTTTGCCGACATCGACGGCGATCACGACGCCGACTACCTGGTCGTGCACAGCGACGGGTCGGTCGAGGCATGGCGCAACGACGACGTGTGGATCAACGGTGGCAGTGCCTGGCACGCGGAGGGCGTCATCGCCGAGGGCACCGGAACGGGCGGCGGCACGGACATCCACTTCGCGGACATCGACGGCGACCTCGACGACGACTACCTGGTGGTCCACGACGACGGGTCGATCGACGCATGGATCAACAACGACGTCTTCGCCGCGGGCCACAGCGCCTGGACGAAGCTCGGACGGATCTCGGGCGGTGTCGGATACCCCGGCGAGAAGGTGCGCCTGACCGACCTGGACGGTGACCTGAAGTCCGACTACCTCATCGTGCACAGCGACGGGTCGACCGAGGCCTGGCTCAACAAGACCGTGGCCAAGGACCTGCGAGAGGGCTGGAAGTCGATCGGGAAGATCGCCGCGGGCACCGGCACCGGCGGTGAGGCGGTGCAGTTCGCCGACGCCGACGCCGACCGGGACGCCGACTACTTCGTGATCGGCTCCGCCGGCACCGCGACCTGGTGGCAGAACGACGCCGTGGCCACCCGCTCGGACAAGGAGAACGGCTTCAAGGAAGTGGGCGTCTACGGCGACCACAAGCTCGACGCCTCGAACAACGCGAGGAGCGTGACCTTCGCCGACCTCGACGGCGACGGAGACGACGACTACCTCCTCGTCGGCCCCAAGGGCGAAGTCGAGGCCTGGCGCAACGACGACGTCGCGCCGCGCGGCACGAACGCCTGGATCAAGATCGGCAGAGTCGCCGACGGTGTCTCCCCGGGCAAGAACGAACGTGTCGTGTTCGCCGACTACAACGGCGACGGACGCGACGACTACCTCGTCGTCGACGACACCGACGGCCGGGTGCGGGGCTGGCGCAACGACCGCCCCTTCACGAACGGCATCACCGCCTGGACCAACGTCGGCGTCATCGCCGCGGGCCCCTCCACCGCACCCGAACACGAGGTCCAGTTCGCCGACCTCGACGGCGACGGTGACGACGACTACCTCCTGGTCGCCTTCGACCACTCCGTCACCGCCTGGAAGAACAACGGCACCAACGCACCCGGCGGGGGCGGCTGGGCCGCACAGGGCCTCCTCGCCCAGCCCCAGGAAGCCGCCGTCACCCAGAAGACCGTGTTCGCCGACATGAACTGCGACAAGCTCGCCGACTACGTCCTGCGCGATCCCGGCGAGAACAACGCGCTCTACGGCTGGACGAACCTCGGCGGCTTCGCCAACCAGTGGACCGCCAAGAAGAAGGTCGCCTACGGCGTCGCCATGAGCTTCCCCGTGGAGATCCACCTCGCCGACCTCGACGGCGACGGACTCGACGACTACCTCGTCGTGGCCCCCACCAACGGCGCCACCCGCGCCTGGCTCAACAACGGAGGCAACCAGGCCACTCCATAACGCAAAACCGCCCGGTGGGAACGACCCCTGACAACACCGTTCCCACCGGGCGAGGCGGGTCTGCCCTCCGCAGACGGCGACGACCTGGCCCTTGCGGGATGGGTGGCGGGATGGGTATCCGCGTGGTCGCACGGGAGTACACGGTGGACAATGCCGCGGCCTTTCCGGTACCGCTTCGCGCGGCGGCCGGCCGGGTCGTCAGGTCAGGCGGCGTGCGAATTGCGCTGGTGTCGCATGGTATTGCTTCTTGAAAGCGCGGATGAAGTGGCTGCTGTCGGTGAAATGCCAGAGCGCGGCGGCCTCGGAGACGCTGAGCCGTGATCCGGAGGCGGTGAGCGCCTCGGCGGCCTCTTCCAGGCGTCGGCGGCGGATGTAGGCGCTGAACGACTCGTCCAGACTCGCGAAGGCCCGCTGCAGGGTGCGTACCGACACGTGCAGTTGCGCGGCTATCGCGGTAGGCGACAACCCGGCGTCGGTGAGCCGGGCATCGGCCAGGTCCTTGGCCGCTTGAGCGAGGGCCGGGGTGAAGGTGGGCTCGCGGTCGTCGAAGTGGTCGAGGATCAGCCCTCTGGCGAGTTCGAGCAGGGCGTTGCGGGACGCGTGCGCTCCCGCCGGGCTGAGGCCGCTCACGGTCCGCTGCACCATGCTGGTGTGCGCCATGAGGATCTGCGCCGCGGGCGAGGCGGCCTGACCGGCGCGTGGTTTCCCCGCGACCAAGGGCCGCAGAGCATCGCCGGGAAAAATGAAGATGCGGGTGCCGATCACGGGCGTGGTGCGGAAGTGGTTCTCCGCCACGACATGGTGCATGAAATAGGTGCCGGCCGAGACGTACGCGTCACCGCCCTGATCGTGCGGATCCTGCAGGGCCACCGCGCCGCGCAGCCCGACGTACAGCCTGATCTCATCGTGCTCGTACCTGCCGACCGCCCGGGTGCTCACGGGCGAGGAGCCCCAGAGCTCGTTGACGGCGGTGTCTTCCAGGGCCACCGAGCGCATCGTTCCCTGGAAGCCGTCGACCGTGGAAGCACTGAATTCCGGCAGTGGGTACTGGTCTCCCATGCGCTCGTTCCAGGTCTCGATGAACGGCTCCCACGTTCTCCGGCCGGTACCGGTGGAGTCGGCGTCGACGGTGAACGTGCCCACCTTGTCGCCCGGGCCATGCAAACGCGGCCTGCTCGTCATGTCTCCTCCGCCCCGATGAGGATGTCGCCTGGATCCCATCCTGCGTCGCGAAGGTACACCCTTTCTGCGCAGGGCTTTTCCTACGCTTGGCTGGCGCTTCGACCTCCATCACGATCTACCGTCTGCCTGTCGGGCGAAGGAGAGCAAAACTATGAAGGCAGTGCGTTTCCACCAGTACGGCGACCCCGACGTTCTGCGTCATGAGGATGTGGAGCAACCGGTTCCAGGTGCCGGGCAGGTGCTGGTCCGTGTCGCTGCGACGTCGTTCAACCCGGTCGACGCCAACATCCGCGCCGGTTTCATGCGGGGGCCGATCCCCGTGACGCTGCCGCACACGCCCGGCATCGACGTCGCCGGCACGGTCGACGCGCTCGGCGAGGGCGTGACCGGCATCCAGGTCGGGGACCAGGTCGTCGGCTTCCTGCCGATGGCGGGACCCGGTGCCGCCGCGGAGTATGTCCTGGCACCGGCCGAGGCCCTGACGCCGGCGCCCAAGAGCGTTGCGCTGTCCGACGCGGCCGCGCTGCCGCTGGTGGGACTGACCGCGTGGCAGGCGCTGTTCGAGCACGCCAAGCTGACCGCCGGGCAGCGCGTGCTCGTCAACGGCGCGGGCGGAGCGGTCGGCGGCTACGCCGTGCAGCTGGCCGAGCACGCCGGCGCCTTCGTGATCGCCACAGCCGGTCCGCGCAGCAGCCGGCGCGTCACGGCGGCGGGTGCGCACGAGGTCATCGACCACACGACCGCCGACGTCGTCGCGGCGGTGAGCCGGCCGGTCGACGTCGTGCTCAACCTCGCGCCGGTCGAACCGGCACAACTGGACGCGTTCCTCGGCCTGATCCGCCCCGGCGGTGTGCTGGTGAACACCACTGTGTGGATGCCCGCGCCCGGCGACGAGGAGCGCGGCGTACGCGGCATCGACCTTTTTGTCCGCAGCGACGCGGGGCAGTTGTCGCATCTGGTGGAGTTGATCGACGGCGGCGAGCTGCGCGTCGAAGTCGCACGGCGGGTGCCGCTGGCCGAGCTGCCGGCCCTGCACGCCGACGCCGCCGCGGGCGCACTGCCCGGCGGCAAGGTCGTCGTCACGCCCGGCGCCTGACGCCCACCTGACCGACCTGTGAAGGAGACAACCACGATGATCCCCGACGACGATCCGTCGCGCTCGCTGACCGTGGCGAACCCCGACCACCCCGGCACGACGTACGTCTCACTGGTCGGCAACACCTACGCCATGCTGGTCACGGGCGAGCAGACCAACGGCCGATACTGCCTGATCGACATGCGCGTGCCCGACGGCGGAGGACCGCCGCCGCACCGCCACGACTTCGAGGAGATGTTCACCATCCTCGAAGGCGAGATCGAGTTCACCTTCCGTGGCGAAAAGCACACCGTGCAGGCCGGGTCCACGATCAACATCCCGGCCAACGCGCCGCACAACTTCCGCAACGCCTCGGGCGCACCGGCCCGCATGCTGTGCATGTGCACCCCCGCGGGCCAGGACGAGTACTTCATGCGCATCGGCGATGTCGTCGCGGGCAAGAATGCGCCGCCGCCGAAGCTGTCGGAAGACGAGCTCGCGCAACGCCGCCGCCTCGCGGCCGAGTTGGCCTCGACCTACCGAAGCGAGTTCCTGTAGCGCGCAGGCCCGGCAAGCACGGCACTTGCCCTGACCTCGGAGATCGTCAAGCACACCGACGACACGACAGGGTTCGTGGCGCTCCCCGGACGCTGGGTGGCAGAGCGCACGTTCGCATCCAGCTCGATCTCCGCAGCTCCCAGCGCCTCGGCCAACCGCGCGGCTTCCTCCCGCAGGCCCTCCACCCGCGCCCGGGCAGCCGCATCCCGCTCCTCCGGCATTCCCGGCACCGACGCTCGCGCTGGCCGGGCGGGCCGGAGCTCGGCTGGCTGCCCAGCTGGGCTTCGGCGCGGGACGGATGACCTTGTTACGCAGGGTCATGGCCTAGCCCGATCCGCAGTTCAGTACACCGCGTGTGCTGGTCGTGGACGACTTCGCGATCCGTCGCGGCCAGACCTGCTCCACCGTCTTGACCAGCGTCGAAGGCCGTCACGTGGTCGATGTGCTCCCGACCCGTGAAGCCGGGCCGCTGGCCGCCTGTGCAGAGGGTGCCCGGCGCGGTGCCCCCGACGCTCCGCAGGTCGCCGACCGGTTCCATCTGTGGCGGCCCAAGGCCGTCCGTGCAGAGCAGTGGTGGCCACGATGGCAGTATCCGGTCCTGAAGGTCCGCGGTGTCTCCGCGCGGACTCGTGCAGCCATCCGTCAGGTCGAAGACGAGGAGATGTGGCCCAACGCGGTCGCGCATGCGCTCTCTCGCTTCGAGTGGGCTTTCAGACAACCTGGGCGATATCCGAACGCATCTGAAGTCTGTTCGCCCGGGATAGAGGTGGAAGACGCCGGTGACGATCTGGAGCAGGCAATGCTGCACCTTCCTTCCGGAGCCAGACGGGACTTGGGGCGACTGATCACGCGCATCGATGAGGAATTCGATTGCCGCGCTTTGCCGGTGCCACCCCGCAATCGAACAATACCGTCACCTTCCGCAATCGCTCCCCGCTGCCCCGGAGATACCGAGGCGGTCATGGTGGAGCTCAGCCGCGCCGGCTCGTCCGCACTGGATACAGCGTAGGGAGCACGAAGGCGAACGGCGCATCGTCTCGCGGGCGCAAGGGAAAATCCCGGTACCTAATGTTGCGCTGTCGGAAGGGCCGATTCGGGCGGGGCTGTGGACACGTCCCGGACTTGAGGACACCGTGTCACAGCACGCGAGAGATATCGGGTGTCTCCACTCTTGCGCCTGCTTCGATGAGCCGAAGAAAGCTGCCGAATATGTGCCGAGCCGCAGATTCCGTGTTCCCGACCATGCGTGACGCCGCAGAAACCGGTCCTGGGTCGTTTCAGACGGCCAGCCGCAGGACGGTGCTGGCGGGACTCGCCGCCTCCACCGCCGCGACCGTGGCCCAGTGGAGCGGTGCCCGGACCGCGGCCGCGGCCTCGTCGCCATCGGCGTCCCGGTCTGGCGCGCCACTGTCCCTGACCCTGCTGGGTACCAACGGCGGTCCGCCGCCGCTGGCCACCCGGTACGGCATCTCCTCCGCCCTGGTCGTCAACGGCAGGACGTACGTGGTCGACTGCGGCCGCGGAGCGGTCAGCCAGTACCTGCGGGCGGGGCTGTCAATGCCGTCGCTCACCGGCATCTTCCTGACCCATCTGCACTCGGACCACATCGTGGACTACTTCGCCTTCCCGCTGCTCTCCGCCGGCGCTGCGGGCGCCGCCGGCTTTACCACCCCCGTCAACGTCTACGGGCCGGGTCCGGCGGGCATCGACTCGACCGTGGCCGTCGCTCCCGGTCCGATTCCGGGCACCGCGGAAATGACGGAGCTGGCGGCGCGGGCGTACGCCGCGTCGCCCACCTTTTTCATGAAGGAGCACACCGGGGCGGACCCCATGACACTGCTGCGTGTCCACGACGTACTGCCACCGTCGGGCAGCCTCGCGTCAGCGAGCGACACGGCTCCGGACATGACCCCCTTCACCGTCATGGAGGACGACGACGTCAAGGTCACGGCTGTGCTGGTGGCGCACGGTGCGGTGTTCCCGGCCTACGCCTACCGGTTCGACACGGAACACGGCAGCGTCGTCTTCTCCGGAGACACGGCGCCCACCCCGAACCTGGTCCGGCTGGCCCGGCACGCGGACGTCCTGGTCCACGAGGCCCTCTACCCTGCCGCCCTGGCGGGACTTGGGCTCCCGCAAGCCCTGATCGACCACATCCTGGCGACCCACACGGACGTCGCCGACCTCGGCAGGATCGCGGCGGAGGCCGATGTGACCACGCTGGTCGCCACGCACCTCGGCCCCGGCGACCCACAAGTGGTGCCGGACGCGACCTGGCGTCGGCTGCTCAAGGAGAGCGCACGGCGAAGCGGTTTCACCGGCTCGACGGTCCTCGGCAAGGACCTGCTGACCCTTCCCGTCAGAGGGTGAATCGACCGCGACAAGATCATCACACCGCCAGGCGTCGCGAGAAGAGAATCGAATACCCCAGGCCGAGGCGATCCGGTTACGTAGAGTTGGTGGTCAGCCGCAGAGGAGAGGGAGTCGACCGACATGGTCCGTTCTGGCCGGGTGACGTTGACCGATGTGGCCAAGGCATCCGGCGTGTCGCGGGCGACGGTGAGTTTCGTGCTGAACGACGACCCGCGGCAGACCATCTCCACCGCCACCCGCGAACGGGTCATGGCGGCCGCCCACGAGCTCGGATACGTCCCGCACGGGATCGCCCGGGCCTTGCGTGAGGGGGCGTCGCGCATCGTCGTGCTCAGCGTCGACCACGGTCTTGAGGGCAACTTCTCCCGGAGCTACATCCTGGGCCTGGACGAGGAACTGGCCGAACACGACCACGTGCTGCTCGTACGGCACGGGCGCGCGGCGCCGGAGAACCTGCAGAAGGTTCTCGACGCCATCGCCCCGCGGGCGGTCCTGCGGCTCGGTGAGGCCTACATGCACGGTCACGAGCCCGACGACTCGGACTGGGAGCACGGGTTCGCCTTCAACGCCGGCCTTCAGATCGGTTACCTCGCCGACCATGGGCACAGCCACATCGCCATGGCCATGCCGGACTACGACTTCCCGCTGACCGAGGCCCGTCTCGGATACGCCCGGGAGGCCGCCCGGCGTCTGGGGCTCCCGCCCCTGGAGCGATTCGTCGTGCCGCGACCGCGAGAGGCCGGCAGGTCCGCCGTGGCGGAGGCGCTGGCGGCACATCCGGACGTGACCGCTCTCGCCGCGTTCGACGACGACATCGCGCTGCGCAGTCTCACGGCCCTGCGCGATCTCGGACGGCGGGTGCCCGACGACGTGGCGGTGATCGGCTTCGACGAGACGGAGCATGGCTCCTTGTCCACTCCCGCACTCACCACCGTTCATGTCGACGCGAAAGTCCTCGGGCGGATCGCGGCACGAGAGGCCCTCGGCCTGGACACCGCGGGCCTGGCCCCGGTACCCGGCCGGATCGTGGTGCGCGAGTCGGCATGACGACCCGCGGCCACCGGCCCGGGATTCGGCCGAACCGGTTCTGAAGACCGGATGCCGTCGAGGGCGGCCCGGGCGGCGCATTTGGTGACGCGCTCGATGCTCTGTCGGAGCGCTGGTCAGGTCGCCGGTGCCGAGGTCGCGGTCGTGGCCGGTCTTCCGTTCGAGGCGATGGAGAGCAGCCGCTCGGCCTTCAACTCGGTCTCGTGCCATTCCCGTTCGGGATCCGAGTCCCAGGTGATCCCGGCGCCCGCACCGAAGTTGAGCCGTCCCAGCTCGTGATCGAGCCAGAACGTGCGGATGCCGACGGCGAGTTCGCCCCTGCGCCGATCGGCGTCGACCCAGCCGATGCCGCCGCAGTACGGACCCCTGGGTGCCGTTTCCAGCGCGGCGATGATGTCGAGAGCGCTCTTCTTGGGCGCGCCGGTCACGGACCCGGGTGGGAAGGCGGCCGCGAACAGGTCCGCCCAGCCCGCGTCGTCCCGGAGCTCCCCGCGGACGGTCGACACCAGGTGGACCAGCCCCGGATGGCGTTCCACGGCACACAGGTCCGGGACGGACACGGTACCCGTGGCGCAGACCCGGCCGAGGTCGTTGCGGACCAGGTCCACGATCATCACGTTCTCCGCGTGGTCCTTGGGCAGCAGGTCCGCGGTGCTGCGCCCGGTGCCCTTGACGGGGCCCGACTCCACGATCCGGCCGGTCCGGCGGAGGAAGAGCTCCGGTGATGCCGTGACCACGTCCGGCCCGTGCCCGGGCAGCCTGACCAGGCCCGCGTACGGCGCCCTGTGCCGGCCCGCCAGCAGGTCGGCCAGCGCCTCGGCGTCGGCGTCCGGCCCGAGCGGGGCGGACAGTATCCGGCACAGGTTGGCCTGGTACACCTCACCGGCCGCGATGTGTTCACGGATGCGTCGCACCCCCGCGGTGTAGGCACCGTGATCCAGCGACGTGACCCACTGGTCAGGACGGGGGCCCGACCAGCGGGCGGCACGGCCGGCACGGGCCGGCAGCGCGCGCACGTCCCGGAAGCGGGCACAGGTCGGCCGCCCTTCGAAGTCGGCCACCACGGCCCAGAATCCCCGGGAGTCGAGTGCCGCGGCGTCATGGGTGACGTCCATGAGGCCGGTGGCGACCCGGCCCCCGAACCGTGCCAGGGGCGGAAGAGCTGTCATGGCGTACGACTCCTCGGCGTTCGGGGAGGTGTCCGGACTCCGGGCCGGCCGCACCGGGCGCCGGCCGGATCGTGCGTCACGCCGGCACGGTCGCCTGTTCGGCGCCCCACTCGGCCGCGTGCAGGGTGTTGACCATGAGCATCGCGATGGTCATGGGACCGACCCCGCCCGGTACGGGGGTGATGCGCCCGGCGATGCCGTCGAGTTCGGCGGCGCGGACGTCTCCGGTGAGGCCGGTCGGGGTGCGATGGATACCGACGTCGACGACGGTGGCGCCGGGCATGATGTGCTCGGGGCCGATCAGTCCCCGTACTCCCGTCGCGACCACGACGATGTCGGCGGGCCGGGTGACGGCGGCCAGGTCGGTGGTGTGTTCGTGGGCGACGGTCACGGTGGCGCCCCGGCGCAGCAGGAGCTGGGTCAGCGGGCGTCCGACCAGTTCGCCCCAGCCGACCACGGCGACGCGTGCGCCCTGCAGCGGAACGCTCTCGGCGTCGAGGAGTTCGATGACGCCGCTGGGGGTGCAGGGGCGCAGTCCGCGCTCGTCGCGGGCGAGGAGTCCCGCGCTGGCGGTGGTGAGCCCGTCGACGTCCTTGGTGACCGGGATGCGGTCGATCAGGGCGGCCGCGTCCAGATGGGCGGGCAGCGGCAGTTGGAGCAGGATCCCGGAGACACCGGGGTCGTGGGCCAGTTCGTCGATGACGGCGGCCACGCCGTCCTGGGAGGCGTCGCCGGGCAGGTGCCGGTGGAACTCGCCCATGCCGGCCTCGCGGGCGGCGCGCCGTTTGGCAGCGACGTATACGGCGCTGGCCGGGTCGTCGCCGACGAGGATCGTGGCGAGGCCGGGCACCTGCCCGGTGCGGAAGGTCTCGGCGATCCGGTGGGCGACCCCGTCCCGGATCCGCCGGGCGATCTTCGAACCGTCGATGGTGCTGGTCATGGTGGCGAACCTCCTTCTGCTGGTGCGGAACCGCTCGGCGCGCAGGGCCCCGCCCGGGCCCTGCGGGCACAGCCGTGGCCCGGGCGCGTCTCCCGTACTGGGCGGTTCTCGTGCCGGAACGGGAGGGGCCGCTAGGCGAAGACGATGGTGTGGTTGCCGTCGCGGATCACCCGGTCCTCGGCGTGCCAGAGCACGGCGCGGGAGAGGACCGCGCGTTCCACGTCGGCGCCGCGCCGGGTGAGGTCGGCGGCGGTGTGGGCGTGGGTGACGCGGACGACGTCCTGCTCGATGATCGGGCCCTCGTCGAGGTCCTCGGTGACGTAGTGGGCGGTGGCCCCGACCAGCTTCACGCCCCGTTGCCTGGCCTTGGCGTACGGTCCGGCGCCGATGAAGGCCGGCAGGAAGGAGTGGTGGATGTTGATGATCGGCACTCCCGCCTTCTCGATGAAGTCGCCGGAGAGGATCTGCATGTAGCGGGCCAGGATGACGAAGTCGACGTTGTCCTTGAGCAGGCGCAGGTGTTCCGCCTCGGCCGCCGACTTGTCCGCGCCCTGGCAGGGGACGTGGAAGAAGGGGATCCCGAACGAGCGGACCTCCTCGGCCAGATCGGGATGGTTGGAGATCACCATGGGGATGCTGACCGGGAGTTGGCCCTGCCGGTGGCGCCAGAGCAGGTCGAGCAGGCAGTGGTCGGACCTGGACGCGAAGATCGCGACGCGCTTGGGCGCCGACATGTCGCGCAGGGTGCAGCGCAGCCCGAACCTGTCCGCCAGGTGCGCGTCGAGGTCGGAGCGCAGCGCGGGCAGGACGGCCTGGAGGCCGGGGAGGGTGAAGACGGTGCGTTGGAAGAAGGCGCCGCCCTGCGGGTTGTCGGAGTACTGGTCGAGGGAGACGATATTTGCGCCGTGCTCGCTCAGCACCGAGGTCACCGCGGCGACGATGCCGGTGGCGTCGGCGCCCTGGACGATCAGCGACGCCTGAGGGTCCGCCTCCCGGCTCTTCTTGGCATCGCCGGCGGGCCCGGTCTGCGTGATCGTCATGCGAGAGCTTCCTTCCTGAACCGGTTGATCCATTCGGAGGTGGCCTTGAGCCCGCCGAACGTGTAGAAGTGGATCTTCACCTCGCCGTGGCGGGCCGGGTCGTAACCCTCCGCCAGGGCGTGCAGGAACCTGTCGGGGCCCGCGGTGCCCATCAGGTTGGTGAGCGAGAGACCGTACTTCTTGGCGATGGAGGCGCTGGTGCCGACGCCGAACCGGGCGGCGTAGCCCATCAGGCGCCGGACGCCGGCCGGGCCGGGGACGCCGATGCGGACCGGGAGGGCGATGCCCTCGGCGCGGACCCGCTCGATCCAGGTGAGGACGGGGTCGACGTCGAAGCCGAACTGGGTGATGACGCTGCCGTCCAGGCCCTGTGCGGCGAGCGCGGCGTCCTTGTCGCGCAGGACGGACCACAGGACGTCGCCGGGTATGGCGGGGTGGCCCTCCGGGTAGCCGCCGATGCCGACGTGCCGGACGCCGTACTCCTGGAGCAGGCCGGACTCGATCAGGGAGAGGGAGTCCTCGTAGGGGCCCTCGGGGCGGGCCGGGTCACCGCCGACGGCGAAGACGTTGTCGCAGGTGCCGTCGGTGCGCAGGCCCGTCAGGAACTGCTCGAAGTCGGCGCGGGAGCCCAGCCGCCGGGCGGAGAAGTGGGGCACCGGCACGAATCCGAGCCGCTTGACCGTGCGGGCCGCGTCGAGTCGCATCCGCAGGTCCTCGTTGCCGAGGAAGGTGACGTTGATGCGGGTGCCCTGGGGGATGGTGTCGCGGGCCTCCTCCAGTTTGGGGACGTCCTTGCCGGTCATCTCCAGGGAGAAGTCCTCCAGCAGTGATGTACTCACCGCCGCCGAGGTCGAGTTGACGGGGGTCATCATGCTCCTTGTCGAACATTTGACGCCGATTTTCGGACACCAGGGGGTGAACGGACGCGTCCGGGAGACCTCGCCCCGGCCGCGCCGGCCGGGCTTTGCGAAGTCCCGGACGCTCCCGCCGGGTTCGGTGTGATCAGGCGTTGCGGCGGTACAGGGTGCGGGCGTGCTGGTTGAACGGGCTCGGGTGGACCGTGCCGCGGATCCGCGGGAAGCCGAGGTCGGCGTCGGGGTCGGTGCCGGCACCGGGGTGCTCACCCCAGGCGATGCTCACCCGGCTGCCGGGCGCGGCGTGCGAGGCCTCGATCAGGGTCTGCGCCAGCACGGTGCCGACCGGGTCGATCGACGCGGACTGCATGGTCACGCCCACCAGGTCGCCCGCTCCGTTCTCCACCCGGTGCCGGGCGTAGCTGAGCACGAAACCGGGGTCGGCGCCGTCACCGAGGACCCGGCGCACATCGCCCTCGTCCAGCATCACGGTGACCTTCTGGCGCAGTTCCCGGTCCTTCGCCTTCAGCAGGGCGTCCCGGCCCAGGAAGTCGTGGCCGAAGTGGATCATCTTCCCGTAGCCGAGCTCGTACGGGGAGACGTAGTGGTTCTCGATGTCGGGCGAGTAGCAGCTGCCGCTCAGCGGGCGCTGGCCCTCGATGCCGTACAGGGGCAGCCACTTGCGGTAGTCCGCGAGCTCCGGGTCGCTGTAGATGCCGGGTACGGGGGAGGGGATCCAGCCGCTCTCCACGCTGGGCGTCGCGTAGGCCAGCGCGCCGACCTGGATCAGGCCGAGCGGCTCGCCGGCCTTGAGGAACGCCTCATGGACGTAGGCGGCGTGCTCCCAGGGTCCGATGAACTCGAACCCGGCCTGGCCGGCCATGCCGTGGCGCAGAGCCCTGAAGGTACGGCCGTCCAGGGTGACCGGGGTGGAGTGGAAGAACTTGGTCTCGGGGAGCAGGCCGCCGAAGACGCGTTCGATGAGTTCCACGGCCAGCGGGCCCTGGATCTGGTAGCGGAACAGCTTCGGGTCGCCGCCGCCGGGGCGGAAGGCGCTGGAGGCGTCGGTCTCGAAGACAACGTCGTAACCGCCCTGCTCCGCGTGGAACTGCACCCAGTGCTGCGCCGCCGGGATGCCGCTGAGCAGGTACCTGTTCTCGGCCTCGCGGGCCAGGATCCCGTCGGTGACGATATGGCCGCTGCGGGTGACCGGTACGTACTGCTTGGCCTGGCCGATCGCGAACCTCTCGAAGTTGTTGGCGCCGTGATCGGCCAGCACCCGGGTGGCGTCCGGGCCCTCGATCCACATGTCGTACATGTGGTGCGAGAGGTTCAGCAGGGCGACGCCCTCGTGCCACGCCGCCTGCTCCTGCCGCCAGCCCGTGTACTCGCGGGCGACGACCTCGGGCGTCCACGGCTCGGCACCGGGCTTCCACAACAGCCCGACGGGCGAACCGGCCTTGTCGATGCCGTCCTGGAGGCTGGGGATGGTCATGCGGCTCCTTCCGGCCACCCGCTTGGCTTAATCGATTTAGTCACGGCGTCCTGCCGCACTGGAATCGGTTCGGGGTGGGTTTGCTGGGGCGATCTGACGGAAACGGCCCGTGGGTCGATTGATCTTTGATCGAAATGATCCAGGGCTGACATGTGCGGGTAACTTAATCGATCTAGCGGGAAGTTAGCAGCAGGGTTCTCGGCTTGGCGAGGTCTGTGCGGCGCACGCTTTAGTTGCGTACGGCGAACGGTGCGGGGTGTGGTGCATCGGGCTGGCTGCCGGACCAGGCGGCGGCCATGCGGACCGCGTCGAGGCTGGCAGGAACGTCGTGAACGCGCACGCACGCGGCCCCGGCGGTGGCGGCGAGGGCCGACACGGCGGCCGTGGCCGCGTCCCGCATTCCCGGTGGTGGTGGCTCGCCGCTGCCGTAGGCGCCGAGGGCGGCACCGATGAACCGCTTCCGGGACGCGCCCACCAGGACCGGGAAGCCGAGGGCGCAGAGTGCCGGCAGCCTTGTCAGCAGTTCCCAGTCATGGGCCGGTCGCTTGGCGAAACCGAGCCCCGGGTCGAGCGCAATCCGCTCCGGGGCGATCCCGGCCGCAGTCAACTTCTCGACGCGGCACAGTAGTTCGGCCGTCACTTCGGCCACGACATCCTGGTACACCGCGTGCCGGTCCATGTCCCGGCTCGGCGCGCGCCAGTGCATGGCGACGTACGGCACGCCGGCAACGGCGACGGTGGCCGCCATGTCCGGGTCGGCGAGGCCGCCGCTGACGTCGTTGACCAGACAGGCGCCGGCCTCGACGGCCGCCCGGGCGACCGTCGCGTGCATGGTGTCGACGCTGACCCGCACTTCCGCGCGCGCCAACCCCCGCACCACGGGCACGACCCGGGCCAGCTCCTCCGCCACGGGCACGGGCCGGGCGCCGGGACGGGTCGACTCCCCGCCGACATCGACGAGGTCGGCGCCCTCCTCGGCCATCGCGATCCCCCGCCGGACCGCCTGGCGAACGTCCGTGTGGTGCCCTCCGTCGGAGAAGGAGTCCGGCGTCACGTTGAGGATGCCCATCACCAGGCACCGGTTCCGCCGGGACGCCCCGCCGAAGGGAGGTGCGGCGGCGGACGACGACTTCGTGGGGATTGCGGTCATGACGAGGTGACCTCCTCGGGCCGCGGGGCGCCGAGCGCGCGCCCTGGACAACGGGGTCGATGGTGCGGTGACATCACAGGCTCGCGCTCAATCGTTCTAGCCCGATGCGTCACCGATCGTAGGGTCGTTCACCGCGCACGGGCCGAAAACTCACCTTGCGTGCGACGACGGCTCCGGATACCGAGGGGGCCACGCAGGAGGGGTTTCGGCCCGAAGCCGGGCCGCCTCCCATGGCCCCACCGGCTCCCACACGGTGACGGCCAGTCATCGGTCCTGGTGAGGCTCCTACAATGTGGGCGCGTCGGCGATGGCAGCAGGTCGGCGATCGCAACCGTATGGGAGGAGGGGGATGAGCGCTTCCCGAAGGGTCACGCTCAATGACGTCGCGGCGGCCAGCGGAGTGTCCCGCGCCACCGTCAGCTTCGTCCTCAACGACGATCCTCGTCAGACGATCTCGGCCGCCACCCGGGACCGGGTGAGGCAGGCCGCGCGCGACCTCGGCTACGTACCCCACGGCGTGGCCCGGGCCCTGCGCGAGGGGGCCTCTCGCGTGGTGATCCTCACCATCGATTCCAGCATGGAAGGCAACTACTCCCGCAGCTACGTCCAGGGGCTCGACGACGAACTCGCCGCCCATGGTCATGTTCTGCTCGTCCGTCACGGCCGGGATACGCCGAGTGCCACCCAGAGGGTGCTGGACGCCATCGTGCCCCGCGCTGTCATCCACTTCGGCGAGTCCTATCTCACGGGCCATGAACTGGAGGACCAAGGGC
Organism: Streptomyces sp. NPDC048291; assembly: GCF_043201715.1. Lineage (NCBI taxonomy): Bacteria > Bacillati > Actinomycetota > Actinomycetes > Kitasatosporales > Streptomycetaceae > Streptomyces > Streptomyces sp. NPDC048291. The sequence goes on along the minus strand of NZ_JBICZC010000003.1, from coordinate 90,688 downwards.
GTGGCTGGCAGGACGGACTGGCGGCGCACTGCGCCCTGCAGATCAGGCACCTGGCCGAACGCGGTCACACGCACATGGCCCTGGCCCTTCCGGCCGACGGGTCACCCCTGGGTGCGGCCCGCCTGCGCTTCACCGGCCAGGCGGCACGGGAACTGGGGATTCCCGTCCCGGGTTCGTTCGTCGTCCCCGAGAGCCGGTCGGCCTGCGACGGCGCCGTGGCGACTCTTCTCGCAGGCACGCCCGAGGTCACGGCCATCGCCGGTTTCAACGACGATGTCGCCCTGCGTGTCCTGGCTTCCCTGCGCGAACTCGGCCGCAGTGTGCCGGGTGACCTCGCCGTCATAGGTTTCGACGACACCGAGTACGGCGAACTCGCCGCTCCCTCGCTCACCACGGTGCACATCGACGCGGAGGCCCACGGGCGTCTCGGCGCACGAATCGCCCTGGGGCTCGACACCGCCGGCCTGCGGCCCGTACCGGCGAGGATCATCGTGCGCCAGTCGGTCTGACCGAGGCGCGTCCGCGAGGGACGTGCGGCCGTGTCGGGAGCTCCCGGAGAGGGGGCGGGCGAGGACCAGTCAGGGCGACCGGTGTCGGCAACATTGTGTGTGGAGACCGTGCGCTCGGCCGTCCTCCAGGAACGGTGGCGTCCGGGTACAGTCCACGCCACCGCAGGCAGGCGACTCGGCCATGGAGCCCCGGTCCCGCTCGTCGAGGGCAGCGCGACGGTGTGCCCTCGCAGCGATGTCCGGGAGCGGTCCGCGGACCTCGCGGGCCCCGGGACGGACAAGCCGCGCACGGCGGATGCCCCGCTCGGGGCCGTACGGTCGCCCGCCACAGACCCACGGCCCTGCTGATTCCGGACCCCCGACGCCCACCCCGGCCCTGCCCACCCGTGCGTTCGCGCGGCCACGGAGACGAGAAACCGATGACTGACCTGGCAACGGCCCTGAACGGGCACGCGGACACCCGCTTCGACGGCCACCGCGCCGAGCTTGCCGTCCGCGAACTCCTCATCGCGGTGGGCGAGGACCCGGACCGGGAGGGGCTGCGCGACACCCCGGCCCGGGTGGCGCGGGCGTACCACGAACTCCTGGTGGGCCTGCGCCAGTCGCCTGAGGAGGTCCTGACCACGACCTTCGACCTGGGCCACGACGAAATGGTGCTGGTCAAGGACATCGACATCGTGAGCGTATGCGAACATCACCTCCTGCCGTTCCGCGGTGTGGCCCATGTCGGCTACATCCCGGCGGCCAGCGGGAAGATCACGGGGCTGTCCAAGCTCGCCCGCCTGGTAGACGTCTTCGCCCGCCGCCCCCAGGTGCAGGAACGCCTCACCACCCAGATCGCCGACGCGCTGACCCGCATCCTGGAGGCGCAGGGTGCCATCGTGGTCGTCGAGGCCGAACACATGTGCATGTCAGCCCGGGGCATACGCAAGCCCGGCGCGCGAACGACCACATCCGCCGTACGGGGACAACTGCGCGACCCCGCGACCCGCGCCGAGGCGATGAGCCTCATCCTGTCCCGCTGAACCGTGTGATGCTCCACGAGACCGGCCGTCGCCAAGGGGGATTGTCTCTGTTACGTTACTAGAACGATTAAGTAGTGTCCCGTCGAGCGCTGTCCCGTAAGGGATCCGACAGAGCCGCACCCGCTCATCACCCCACACCCGACCCGGCGGCGGAGGGATGCCGGCGCCCGGGCCGACGGGAGGAACTTCATGGACCGCATGCTTCTGATGCGCAGTTTCGTCGCCGTGGCGCAGGTCGGCAGCTTCAGCCGGGCCGCCAAGAATCTCAGCTCCTCGGGATCGCTGGTGTCGCGCCATGTGGCGGAGCTGGAGCGGCAGATCGGCGTCCGTCTCGTCAACAGAACCGCCCGTTCCGTCAGCCTCACCGAGACCGGACTGCGCTACGCCGAGTTCGCCACCCGCATCCTCAAGGAGATCGAGGCGGAGGACGCGAACATCGCCGGTATCCACGACCGCGCGGAAGGGCACCTCGGGGTGGTCGCTCCCAAGTGGATCGGCAGCCTCGACCTGGGGGACGCGATCGCCGCCTTCTCCGCCGCGCATCCCAAGATCTCCGTACGCTTCGAACTGGGCGGACTGTCCGACCGTACCTACGACTTCCTGGACAGCGGCTTCGACGTCGCGCTGCACACCCGGGACCTGCGTGACTCCAGCGTGCACCTGAAGAAGATCACGTCACTGCCCTTCGTCCTGTGTGCAGCGCCGGGGTACCTCGCGGCGCGGGGGGTTGTCACCCACCCCAACGATCTGGCGTCGCACGACTGCCTCGTGCACAGCAACGAGCCGGTGTGGCGGTTCGGCCGCGGGCACACCTCCACGCTGCACAAGATCCGCAACGTCGCCTACACCTCCAACTCCTACCTCGCGCTGCAGAAGGCGGCGGTGCACGGACGCGGCGTCGCCCTGCTCCCCGTACGGTCGGCGCACGAGGACCTGCTGGCGGGCCGGTTGCGCATCGTGCTGCCCGGCCACGGTGTTCCCGAGCGGCCGCTGTACGCGGTCTACGGCCCGGGGCGGCTCACTCCCCGGAAGATCTCCGTCTTCCTCGACTACCTGGCCCGCTGGTACAAGGAGCATCCCGCACCCGTGCCGGCGGCCGAGGACGCGCCGCCCGGGTTCTGACCCCGCGCTGCCGCCGCGGCGCCGTCTGCCCGCGGACCGGGCCCGAGGTGCCGGCCGGCGAAGGTGCGGCACCGCATGGTCACGTGGTCGTACGGGCCACGGGCCACAGGGCGGCCGGTGACGGATCTTCGCCTTCCAGTGCGACGGTCAGCCTCCGGAGGGTCGCCATGGTCGCCGCCCGGTCCTCGGCGCCGAGGACCTCGGTGAGCGCGGCGTCGGCCCGGATGATGCGGGCCCGGCCGTCGGCGACGCCGGTGAGCCCGGTCTCGGTGAGTTCGTGGAGGATGACGCGCTTGTGCACGGGGTGCGGCAGGCGGCGGACCCAGCCCAGGCGTTCCAGCTGGGCCAGCGCCGTGGTCACGCTCTGGGGGGTGAGGCGGAAGAGGCGGGCCAGGTCCGACGCGGACATGAGGCCGAGTTCGTCGAGGTGGACGGCGAGCCCGAGCTGGGTCAGCGTGACTCCCAGGCCCTCGATCGCGGACTGGGTGTGGCGGTGCACCGCCTGCTGGGCCCGCCAGAGCGCATGTGGGAACCCGTCCTGCCATGCGGGACCAGGCCCGCCCGTCGCCGACGCCATCGACAACCTCCATTTCGCGAGGGCTCCATTGTCCACCCCGTTCGTACGGCCGACCTGAAGCCATTGTTTCAGGCATCTTCAAAGTCTTCAGTCATCTGATATAGCTTGGCCCCGTCAGTGCGGCGACGAGGCCGCGCGACAGTGATGCGGGAGGACTGCCATGGCCAGTCTCGAAGAAGAGATCAACAACGCTGGAGGAGCCCTCGCGCTGCTCCGGCAGGGGCGCTCCGGCGCGTACCCGTTCCCCATCAAGCCCGAGTTCACCAACTGGCGCGACGAGCAGGAGGCGTGGCGCAACAGCGCGGCGCTGATGGACCTGTCGCATCACATGACCGACCTGGTGCTCCAGGGGCCCGACACCTACAAGCTGCTGGAGTCCATCGGCGCGAACAGCTTCGAGGGTTTCGGGCCGGACAGCGCCAAGCAGCTGATCGCCGTCCGGCCTGACGGCTACATGATCGGCGACTGCATTCTCTTCTGCGTCGGCGACCACGATGTCCGGATCGTCGGCAGGCCGCCGGCCCTGAACTGGGTCGAGTTCCACGCGGCCACGGGCGGCTGGGACGTCACGGTCCGGCGTGACGAACGCACCGTGAACAACCCCAAGGGCCGGGACCTGTTCCGGCTCCAGCTCCAGGGGCCTTACGCCGCCGCCGTCTTCGAGAAGGTCAACGGCGGCCCGATGCCCGACATCCCCTTCTTCCACATGGGGCGCTTCAAGGTGGGTCCTCACGAGGTCAGGGCCCTCAACCACCGGATGTCCGGCTTCCCCGGCTACGAATTCACCGGGCCCTACGCTGACTTCGAGGCGGTCCGGGACCGGATCCTGGAGGCCGGCGCCGAGTACGGGCTGCGCCAGATCGGCGGCCGTGCCTACGCCTCCGTGGCCACCGAGTCCGGATGGATCGCCAACACCCTGCCGGCGACCTACACCGGCGAGGACATGAAGGCGTTCCGGGACTGGATGCCCGCACGCTCCTTCGAGGGCAACCTCACGCTCGCCGGCAGTCATGTCTCGGACCGGATCGAGGACTACTACACCACCCCCTGGGACCTCGGCTACGGCCACATCGTCAATTTCGACCACGACTTCATCGGTCGCGAAGGACTCGAACAGATCAAGGATCAGCCGCACCGTCGCAAGGCGTGGGTGCTCTGGAACCGTGACGACGTGGCGGGCATCTTCGCGAGCATGTACGAGCAGGGCAACGACCGCTTCAAATACCTGGAGATGCCCGCGGCGTTCTACACGGCCTGCCAGTTCGACCGTGTGGAGAAGAGCGGGGAGCTCGTCGGCGCGGCCATGCTCACCGTGTACTCCTCGAACGTGCGCGGCTGGATCTCCCTGGGCACGATCGATCCGAGCGCGGCGGTCGGCGACGAGGTGGAGATCGTCTGGGGCGAGCCTGACGGGGGCTCTCCGAACCCGGCCGTCGAGCGGCACACCCAGACCCGAATCCGCGGCACGGTCATGTCACGCCCCTTCCCGAACAAGCACTGACCTTCGGACGCAACTCCCTCGTGTGCGTGCGCCAAGCCGACTCGGTCTCGGCACACGCCTGGCCTCCCGCTCGGTGATGGGCAGCTGGAGTGGGAGGCCTGGATCCGAAGGTGGCGGCGCACATCGGGCATCACGTGCTGTGCGGGGTGCCGGGCGGTTCACCGATCGGCTGCGCGACGGGGCGGCTGGCGGGATACCCTACGCCGCTCACCGGCTGCGGTCCGGCCGGTTACGGTCCGGCCGGTTACGGTCATAACACAAGGCACCCCGGCGGGAGTTGGCGCCCGCGTGAAGAAGTGGCCACCCGCCGAGGGCTCTCCCGGTGTTGCCCGGTGCGCGCTAGGTCACAACTGTCAGTGGCAGCCGGACCGCGGGAGGCAGCGGCGGCATGGCCGGCTCGGCCTGCATGCCCTGTATCAGCAGCGCGGCGAAGCGCCGAGAGGCGGCCACCGCAGTGGCCGGCGATGTGGTTCGGATGCCGCCGTTGGCCATGAGCACCATGATCAGGTCGTCCAGGACGAAGTCCGGGCGCAGTCCGCCCGCCGCCTTGGCCCGGCGGGCGAGCTCGGCGACCTTGCCCAGTGCCCGCTCCCGGGCCGCAGCGAAGTCGATCGCGCGGGGGAAAGCCGAGACGAACGCAGCCGTGAAGCCCCGGTCTTGTGCGTGCAGTTCGCACACTTTCTCAATCACCCGACAAAAGCCGCGCCATGGCTCCGGATCGGCCAGCCCCTCGTCGACGATGGCGGTGCAGGCCGCCATCTGCTCGGTGAATACCTCGGTGACCAGCGCCTCTTTGGTCGGAAAGTGCCGGTAGAGGGTCGCGGGGCCGACCTCGGCACGCCGCGCGATCTCGCGCATCGCCACGTCCAGCCCCTCCGCGGCGAATACGGTGCGCGTCACAGCGAGGATGCGCTCGCGGTTGTCCCGGGCATCGGCGCGCAGGGAGTGAGGCAAACGGTTCGTCACCGCTCTCACTTTAGCCAAGCGGACGGGGCGCTCCGATAGCGTCCGGCGCCATGAGAGCACTGCAATTCTCCGAGTACGGTCCCGCGAGCGTCCTCGAGGTCGCCGACATGCCGGAACCGCACGCGGGGCCAGGCCGCATCCGGGTGGCCGTAAAGGCCTCTGGCGTCACTCCCGCCGACTGCTACCTCCGCTCAGGCCGGTTCCGCGACATGATGCCGCTGCGCCTGCCCCACGTCCTCGGCGTGGACGCTGCGGGTGTGGTCGACGAGGTCGGCCCAGGCGTCACCGGTATCCGGCCGGGCGACGAGGTCTTCGGCATCGTCGATCTCGCCGAGCGCGGCGGTGCGAACGCCGAGTACGCCGTCCTGGCAGCCTGGGCGCCGAAGCCGGACGCGCTGAGCTGGGAGCAGGCCGGCGCCGCCGCGAACATCGAAACCGCCACGCGTGCCCTCGACCGGCTACAGGTCACGGCCGGCACGACCCTGCTGATCGAGGGCGCCGCGGGCGGGGTCGGCACTGTCGCCATCCAGCTCGCGGCGGCCCGCGGCGCGCACGTCTTCGGTACGGCCGGCGCACGCAACCACGCGTTCGTCGCGGGACTGGGGGCGACACCGACCAGCTACGGCCCCGGATTGCGCGAACGGGTCACCGCACTGGCTCCGGACGGAGTCGACGTCGTCCTGGACTGCGCCGGATCCGGCTCGCTGCCCGATCTGGTGGACCTCGCAGGAAGCCCGGACCGGGTGATAACGGTCGCCGACCTGAACGCCGCGAAGTACGGGGTACACCTGTCCCGCTCGGCGGGCCCCGGCGCGGACCCGCAGGCCGTCGAAGGACTCGCCGTGGCCGCCACTCTCGCCCGGCAGGGCCGCTTCACTGTGCCGGTGGCAGCCGCCTTCACCCTCGAGAACGCGGCTGCAGCACACCAGCTGAGCGAGACCGGCCACGCCCGGGGAAAGATCGTACTTACCCTCTAGTGTGCATCAGAGCACCTGTGCACTGTGGTGATGTGACGCGCCGTTCGGATGCTCGTCGAGTTCGCCTGCACGCCGGCCAACAGCTCCTGGCTGAACCGTATCGAGGCTCGGTTCACCGCCCCGCGCCGCTTCGCGCTGGACGGCACGGATCACGCCGGCCACAAGGAGCAGGGCAGCATGATCCGCCGCTGCGTCATCTGGCGGAACAAGCACGCCGCCGACGAACGCCTCCGCGACGTAGTCACCAGAGCGAACGTTGCCTGATGCGGCACTGGCGTCGGGCGGCGGTACGCGGAGTACCGGCCTTCGCCGGCGCCGCGGCAGGAGTGCTTCGGGGTTGCCGGCCGCGCGGTGTCCGGATGGAGGGAGGGGTGCCGAGGGAGGACCAGGCAGCCGGGTGGTCGTTGAAGACGGTGCGCGGGTCTATGGACCGGCTCACGATCGGGCCGATGTCCTTGTGCAGGAGGCTGATTACCTCGACACCCTCCTTGTGCAGGATGTACCCCCGGAAGGGCGTCAGCCCTCGCTCATCGACTCGCCCTCGTCGTCCGAGGTCTCACCGTCGATGCGGAGGCGCTCACCGGGGTCATCCGGCGCCGACGCCGTCTCTCGGGGCTTCTCCTCCTCGCTCAGGTCGCTGAGGTCGTCCTCCTCCAGGTCGTCCTCGTCGACTTCGCCCGCGAGCCGCACGAGTTCGCTCTTCAGGACATCTGGCGACGGCAAGGAGACGGCAGTGCCCGTGTCCGCCTCGGCGTCGGTCGGGAACAGCCGCGGCGGGCTCGGATCCTCGTTCATCTCGTCGCCGTACGACTGCGTCAGCTGCGCCGTCGAGAATCCCGGCTCGCGGATCGCGTGCCGGTCGACCTCCTCGTCAAGGTCGACGACCACCCCCGGCACGGCGGCGCTCAGACTGGTGACGTACTGGCGTAGCTTCGGGACGTCCAGCGAGCCGCTGGCGATCTCGGTGAGCTTCGCCTGGAGGGTTTCCGTGTCGGTGATGCCGAGTTGCTCGGCGATCTGGTGCAGGCCCTTCTCGGTGACGGTGTTCCAGAAACCGCCCGGGCGGTTGCCGAAGCAGAGCTGGAATCCGTGCAAGCGGGTCAGGCTCAGCGTCAGCCAGCACACCGTGCAGGGGCGCTTGCCGCCGGCTACGGAGGCCTGGATCTTGCGGCCGCTCATGATCAGGGCGAGCACGAGGTTCTGCTCGGCGTGGGAGCCCTCGATCGGCGGGACCGCGAGAATGCGTCCCTCGTACTCGGGGGAGGTGAGGAGCCGCGCGAAGTCCGGCGTCGGCTCCTCGGCCTTCTTATCGGTCGGACCGGTGGCTGCGGGCGCACCGGACGGGTTCCGGACGTCGATCACCTTCCGGGCAGCTGGATCGCCGGTCCGGGCTCTGTGCAAGGTGGCCAGGATCGCCCGCACCGGGTCGCGCTGCTCCTCGACCACCAGGCAGTCGGTGGCGAGCTGGACCAGCCGCTGCACCCCGCGGGCGGCGCGGGCGTCGTCGAAGCCGTCGGGGCGGACGTTCGTGGCCAGCGCCTCCATCAGCTCGGCGAGCTTGCGTGCCTTCCCCCGGATCTGCGCGTCGCCACCGGCCGGTATGTGCGTCAGTACCTCCGCCAGGTCGTCGATCCCGCACAGCTCCTCGAAGGCGGGCAGGTCGTTGGCGCTGACCAGGATCCGGTTGTTGACGGCCATCGCCTCGATCTCATGGGTCGGCGCCTTGCGTTCGGCCACGTAGACGAGGAGTGACTGCGAGATGTGGTTGAGTAACTGCAGGTCCCGGCGCGCCACCTTCAGCGCCTGACCTGAGCTGATCAGGGTCTGGTGCCAGGCGCCGGCGTGCGGGACGAGGATGAAGTTCTGCTCGCCCCGGAACTCCTGGAGGCCCTTCGTGGTCTCCTTCTTGACGAGCTTGGTCGGCGGCTCCGTCATCCGCAGCCTCGGGTTCCCGAGAGTGATCACTTCCCTCGGGAACAAGTCGTACGCGGTGCGCCGGGCGACGAGCTCCGGCCGGTCGTCGTCGCTCTCCAGCAGTGTCCACAGCGCCTCGGCCTGATCGGCCACGTACCCTCGTACCGACCTCGGCAGCGCCTTGGGAAGCAGACTCAAGGTCCGCGCCGTTGCGAGCGAGATGCCGCTGGGCGCGGCTGCCTTCGGGCGCTTGGCCGGCTTGTCCGGCTTGACCACGGACTGGTCCGAGTCCAGCGCCTTGCGCTTTTTCTCCTTCTGAACCTGCGGCTCCTGCGGTGTCGCCATCGTCCCCCCTGCGAGACGTCCAACTAGTATGAATTCGGCCCGAGTTGGCCAAGTTCCGCCATCAGGCTGGCAGATATCACCTGCCAAGGCGACCGTTTCGACCGAAGTGAGGCGGGTCTGGGCGCAGACCGGTGAAATGTCGCGCCAGTCGATACCCGGGAAGATGTCCTCGATCGGCCGCAGGGCAGCAGCCGGGGCAGTGCCGGCGTCCCAGGGGACGGTCTCCAGCGCGAAGTCCTCGCGCGCCTGGCCGCCCCGGCGGCCCACGACCGCGCCCTTGGCGCTCACCTGGGCCCGGCGCCCGGCGAGGTTCAGTTCGTCGACGTCGATGCCCAGGATTTCCTCGGTTCGCGCGACGGTCTCGTAAGGCATTCACCACTGCATCGGCTCCCGGAGGGAGACCTCACAGCGCACGATCAGCCGGTCGACCGCCGTCTTCGAGCGGGCCGGGGTGCCCGAGTCCGGCGGGGGCAGGCGCTTCACCCAGGCCGACACGCTGGAACGTGGCCGTCCTTCACCGTCGGCGCACCCGCATGAGCGCCGCGTTTCAGCTGTGGTGACTGAGCGCTGTGGCTGGCCCGAACCGACAGTTCTGATGCTCAACCCTGCACATGGGTCACCACCGTGCGTCCGGTCGTGGGGCGAGGGTTGGTTCGCCGGTCAGGCGGGGGTGAGGCGGTTGCCGGTGCGTGCGGCTTCCGGCGTGAGTCCGGTCCAGCGGCGGAAGGCCCGGTAGAAGGAATTGGTGTCGTCGTAGGCGAGGAGGTAGGCGACCTGTGAGGTGGGGAGGGAGTGGTCCGCGAGGTAGCGGCGGGCGAGCTTCTCCCGGGTGTCGCTGAGGACGGCCTGGTAGCTGGTGCCCTCGGCCTGGAGCTGTCGCTGGAGGGTGCGGGGGCTGAGCATGAGCTGGGCGGCGATGGCGTTGATGGAGCTCTCGCCTGCGGGCAGGCGCTCGTGGAGCGCGGCGCGCACCCGGTCGGCCGTGGTGGCGGAGGCTTCGAGCTCGGACAGCCGGCGGCGCAGTTCCGGTACGAAGAAGTTCCACATGGACTCGTCCTCGGTGAGGAACGGGAGCGCGGCGTCCTCGGCGGAGAAGGTGACGGCGTCGGTCTCGCCCTCGCGGATTCGCGTGCCGAAGTAGGAGGTCGTCTCGGCCGACGGCGGCGGGGCGTGCCGCATGGCGACGCGGGTCGGGATCACCTCGTGCCGGGTGCCGATGCGCGCCAGCGCCACCCAGAAGGCGAGTTCGCCGGAGACGAGGAGCGGGGGAGGTGTCGGCCCCTCGGGCCAGTGGAACGCGATCGTGAGCCCGGTGGGGCCGGAAGCGACATCGAGGCCGACCGGGCCGATGAGCGGTTTGAAGGTGGCGATGCGGTCGGCCGCGGTGCGCAGGTTCGCGCTGCACAGCGCCGCGAAGATCGGCGGGTTGAACGCCTCGGCGGACAGGGTTCGCCCGATCCTCGCCGCGAAGTCGGGGTCCGCGGCCTCGGCGTCGAGCGCGCCCCAGAACCGGTAGTACTCCTCGGTCGTCATCGTGACCGCGCCGTGGGCGAAGAAGCCGGCCGGGAGTTGCGCCCGCCGCAGCACGCGGGCGACGGAGATCCCGAGGTCGTGCAGGAGCGCACGGGTTCCCGGGTCCAGGGTGAACGACTGCTTCGATGCCATGCCCCCAGGTTAGGCGCCCGCGCGCGGAGGCCGAGATGCCATGGGCGCCAATCGGCACGCAGAAGACGCCACCCCAGGGTGGCGCGAATGGCAAGAAGGCAGGCGTCTTCCGCTAGTTCTTTGTCGCGATTCCCCGCCTAGCGTGGAAGCCACGAGCCCACCGCAGAGGTGGCCACGACGAAGAAACCGGAGACGGCCATGACCAGGACCATCCTCATCACCGGCAGCTCGAGCGGCATCGGCCGGGCGAGCGCGCGGCACTTCCACGAGCAGGGCTGGAACGTGATCGCCACGATGCGCGGCCCCGAGCGGGAGACCGAGCTCACCGCGCTCGACAACGTCCTCGTCACCCGCCTCGACGTGCAGGACTCCGCCTCGATCACCGCGGCCGTCGCGGCCGGCCTGGAGCGGTTCGGCCGGATCGACGTGCTGCTCAACAACGCGGGCTACGGCGCCTACGGACTGCTGGAGGCGATCCCGATGGACAAGGCCCGCCGGCAGTTCGACGTGAACGTCCTGGGCCTGCTGGAGACGACCAAGGCGGTCCTGCCGCACCTGCGGGCGAACGGCAGCGGCACCGTCATCAACATCTCCTCGATCGGCGGCAAGGTCACCTTCCCGCTCGGCACCCTCTACCACGGCACCAAGTTCGCCGTCGAAGGGCTGAGCGAGGCCCTGCACTACGAGCTCGCCGAGATCGGCGTCAAGGTCAAGATCGTCGAGCCGGGCATCGTCGACACCGACTTCGGCGGCCGCTCCTTCGACTTCACCAACGACGAGTCCCTCGCCGAGTACCAGGAGTTCGTCCGGGCATTCCGCACGGCGCAGACGCAGGTGGCCGCCGGCGCCGACAAGCCCGAAGTCGTCGCCGAGACCGTCTACCGGGCGGCGACCGACGGCACCGACCGGCTGCGCTACCCCGCGGGCCAGGGCGCCACCGAGCTGATCGCGCACCGCACCGCCACCGACGACGCCACCTTCATCGGCGGCATCAGGACCCAGTTCGGCATCTGACCAGCGGCCATCTGACCAGTGGGCACCGACGAGCCCACCCTCCCCTTCTGACTCTTCTGACTCTGAGGACCTCATGACCACCACCAAGACCGCCCTCGTGACCGGCGCCTCCTCCGGCATCGGCGAAGCGACCGCCCTCAAGCTGATCGGCCTCGGCTACACCGTCTACGGAGCGGCCCGCCGCACCGACCGCCTGGCCAGGCTCGCCGAACACGGCGTGCGCCCGCTGGCGATGGACGTCACCGACGACGACTCCATGAGGAACGGCGTCGACCGCGTCATTTCCGAGACGGGCCGCATCGACGTCCTGGTCAACAACGCCGGATACGGCTCGTACGGGGCATTGGAGGATGTCGGGCAGGACGAGGCTCGCCGCCAGTTCGACGTCAACGTCTTCGGCGCCGTCCGCCTGACCCAGATCGTCCTGCCCCACATGCGCGCCCGGCGCAGCGGGACCGTCGTCAACATCACCTCGATGGGCGGGAAGATCCACACCCCGCTCGGCGGCTGGTACCACGGCACGAAGTTCGCCCTCGAAGCTCTCAGCGACTGCCTGCGGCTGGAGGTCAAGCCCTTCGGCATCGACGTCGTCGTCATCGAACCCGGCGGCATCCGTACCGAGTGGGGCGGCATCGCCGCCGACCATCTGGAGAAGTCCTCGGCCTCGGGGGCCTACTCCGGCCAGGCCAAGGCCGTCGCTGCCTCGTTGCGCTCCGAGACCATGGCCAAGCGCATGTCCCCGCCCACCGTCATCGCCGACGCCGTCGGCAAGGCCGTCACAGCACGCCGGCCCAGGACCCGCTACGCCACCGGCTTCAGCGCCCGCCCTCTCATCGGCCTGCGGCGCGTCCTGTCCGATCGCGCCTTCGACGCCCTGATGTCCCGCGCCATGAACCTTCCCCGCTGACCGCCCCGCCCCTGCTCGGCGCGCCCCGGCCGCTGTAGCGCGGGCCATCTGCGTCAACCTCACTACAGCCCGCGATGAACAGCTCACCTGCATCCGGGGTGTCTGTCCGCGGGAAGAGACCATGCCGCTGCGTCCAGCGTGATCGTGTCGCCCACCCGGACCGTCCCCGCTTCCAGCACGTCCGGGTACACGCCCAGACATGAGAGGCGGCCCGGGGCGAACACGGGGACGCGATGATCGCGGGCCACCGCCCGCATGATTCCGGGGTCCGCCGGCAACGCGTCGTGGCCGAGCGCGGGGATCACGCAGCGGGGCGTCGGAAGGTGGCAGGGCGGGCAGTGCCGCTCATCCCGCACCGCACCGCACCGCGGCGACGCGGCCGATGAGGGCGCGTTGCCCGGCGACTGCCGCAGGATCCCGGCGACCGTGCGGGAGGCCGACGGGCCGGTGCAGGTCAGGCCGGTCGGCGAGGGGACGGGCCTGGACGCCTCGGTGCGCGGCAGGCTGGAGCCGCCGCGGGCGAAGACGACCGAGCTCGCCCGAAGGCCGAGACGGTATGGCTCTCTGTGTGACGTGGATCACGGCAATGGGAAAACCTGTCGCGCGGGCCGGGCGTCTAGCAGGTGTGAGATCAGTCGGAGCAGCGCTGCACGAGGTGGACGAGGAGGGTCTCGTCCGGCTGGTGGCAAAGGGCGACCGTGCCGCGTTCGAGGAGTTGTACCGGCGTACGTCGCCGTGGATGGCGGTGCGGCTGCGCCGCCGGTGTGTGGACGAGCAGATCGTCGCGGAGGTCATGCAGGAGACCTACTTGGCGGTCTGGCGCGCGGCGGGTGCCTTCGCCGGGACCGCGGTCGGAGGGACGGCCACCGGCTGGCTGTGGACGATCGCGGCGCGCCGCCTCGTCGACGCGTTCCGGCGCAGGGCGCACCACGCGGACCCGCCGCCGGCCGCAGTCGTGCCCGAGGCGGCGCCCGCCGCCGAGGAGTTGGCGCTCGCGGGCACCGTCGACGGTGATGTCGGGGACGCACTGAGGTGCCTCGCGCCGGAGTTGAGACAGGTACTGCAGGCCATGGTGCTCGACGGGCTGTCCGTCCGTGAGACCGCGGTGCTGCTCGGGCTGCCCGAGGGCACGGTCAAGACCCGTGCCCGCCGGGCCCGTATCGAGATGCGGAGGGCGCTGGCATGAGTGTCGAACACGCGTCGAAGCGGATCATCGAGGGGTATGCGCGCGGTGGCGCGGGCCTCTCCGCCGACGAGGTGTGGGCCGTGGAGGCGCATCTGGAGCTGTGCCGGGTGTGCCGTGACCGGTTGTCCGCCGCTGTCGGTGCCGGGGTGCCCGCCGTGGCGTCGCTGGTCGACACCGTGTGGTCCGGCCTGGAACCCCGACTCGCGGTCACTGCCACGATGCCGCGCCGACGGGGCTGGTCGGCGCCGCTGTCGAGGTGGATGACGCCGACGATGGTGCCGTGGCTGGCCATGGTCGTGGGCGTGACGCTGCTGGCCCTGCTGCTCGATCTGTCCGACACGGGCTCCGGCGGGGTGTCGTTGGTGCTGTTGTTCGCGCCGGTCCTGCCCGTGCTCGGCGTCGCGGCGTCCTGGTCGCGTGGTCTGGACCCCGCGTACGAACTGACGGCCTCGGTGCCCAGGGCCGGGCTCTATCTGGTGCTGCGCCGCACCGCGTCCGTGCTTGCCGTGGTCGTCCCCGTGCTGCTGGTGGGCGGTTGGGCGACGGGGGTGATGGTGGCCCAGTGGCTGATGCCCTGTCTGGCCTTCACCTCGACGACCCTGGCGCTCGGCGGTCTCGTCGGGGTGACCCGCGCAGCCGTCGTGCTGGCCGCTGTCTGGGCCGCCGTGGTCGTGGCGCCGACCCTGGCCACCAGCCGTACGGCCTTCGCTCTGCAGACGGGCGGTCTGCCCGCGTGGGGGCTGATCCTCGCGATCGGTATCGGTGTCGTGATCGCCCGCAGAGGCGCGTACACCGTGCTGGGAGCTCATCGATGACCATCGGAAGGAACAGGGGAAAGGAACACCGTATGACGTCCGCCGTGAGCGCGGCCGACATCGCACCGACGGCCTACGCCTGGGAGATCCAGGCAACCGGACTGAAGGTCAGGGTCGGCAGGAAACGGATGGCCGTCGACGGCCTCGACCTGTCGCTGGGCACCGGCGTCCACGGACTCCTCGGCCCGAACGGGGCGGGCAAGACCACCCTCATCCGGACGCTGGCCACCGTACTGCGCCCCACCGAGGGCAGCCTGGAGCTGCTCGGCGAGTCCGTGGGCGGCATGGGCGAGCACCGTGCGGTACGCCGCCGGATCGGCTATCTGCCGCAGGAGTTCGGCTACTACAAGCGCTTCACGGTGCGCGAGTTCGTCGAGTACATGGCGTGGCTGAAGGAGGTGCCCAAAGCGGACATCCCCGCTGCGGTGCAGCGTGCCGTGGAGCGGGTGGGTCTGGCGGACCGCGCCGACGAGAGGATGAAGGCCCTGTCCGGCGGCATGGTGCGCAGGGTCGGTATCGCCCAGGCCATCGTCAACGATCCGGCGATCCTGCTGCTCGACGAGCCGACGGTCGGCCTGGACCCGGCGCAGCGGCTGCGCTTCCGCGAGCTGCTGCAGGAGTTGGGTACGGACGCCTGCGTGCTCGTCTCGACCCATCTGGTGGAGGACGTCGCCGCCGCCTGCACCGACGTGGTGCTCTTCACCGAGGGCCGGCTGGTCTTCCAGGGCCCTCCGGACGAGCTGGCCTCGGTGGGCGGCCCCGAACACGTGGGTGACAGCCCGCTGGAGCGCGGCTACTCGGCCCTGCTGCTCAACCCCGAGCAGGGAAGGGGCACTTGGTGAACGCCCGCGTCCTGCGTATCGAGTTGAGGCGTTCGGTCGCCCCGTGGGCCGGTGTCGTGGTCCTGGTACCGGCGCTGGCGTTCCTGTACCTGGTGAACGGCGCCTGGTGGAGCGGCACCACGGCGTGGACGGCCCAGTGGACACCACTGGCCCTGTGGACCCGCTCCCTGCTGTTCTACCTGTGGCCGCTCACCGTGGGGCTCGGGGCGCTGCAGGGACTGCGCGATCACCGCTCGAAGATGTCCGAGCTGCTGACGAGCGCGCCGCGGCCCGCCCGGCACCGCGCGGCCGTCCTGGCGGGCGCGACGGCGATCACGCTGGCCTCGGCCTTTGCGCTCCTCGTCCTCGTGGGTGGGGTCCAGGTGCTCGCCCACACCGAGTACACGCACTTCGGGTGGCTGCCGATCTCGCTGGTGGGGGCACTCTTCCTCGTCGCGGGGGCGGTGCTGGGCATGGGGGCCGGGAGGACCCTGCCGTCCCCGCTCACCCCGCCCGCGCTGGCCATGGGCGCCTTCGTGTTCACAGCCGTCATGCACATGTCGCTGGGCCGGACGCAGACGAACACGGCGGACGGGTTCCCGAGCACGGAGCCGAACCGGGTCTCGCTGCTGGCACCCACGGTGGACGACGTGCGCGAGGCGTTCGTCACGCTCTCCGCCTCCGTGCACGTCGGGCAGACGATCTGGCTGCTCGGCATGGCCGGGACCGGCTTCGCGCTGCTCGTCGCCGCGACCCCGCGCGCCCGGCTGACCGCCTTGGCGCCCGTCCTGGCGGGTGCGGCGATCGCCCTGCCCGTCCTCCCCGCCGACGCGCGCCGGATGTACGTCGTCGACAAGGCCGCCGCGGAGCTGGTGTGCGACGGCCCGGTGTGCGTGACGAAGACGCAGCGGGCACGACTCGCGGACCTCGCGGGTCCCGGCAAGGAGGCGCTGCGGCTGCTGCACGGTGCCCTGGGTGATCAGGCGCCGGTCTCGGTCCGGGAGAACACCGCCGTACTGCCGGAGGGTTCCACGCCGCAGTGGTCCCGCAGGACCGTGCTCCTCGACTTCGACGACAACATCGTCGCCGCCGCGAAGGGCAAGGAGCTCACCCGGGCTCTGATCGCCAAAGGCATGGTGCCAGGGTGCACCCCTGTCGGCTGGAGCAGCTTCGGGGGAGATCAGTACGCGCAGACCATCGCGGTGGGCTGGGTCCTCGGGGACCTCGAACCGCTCCCCGGCACGCCGACAAGTGTGCGCCGCGAGGTCGAATCCGAGACCCGCCCGGTGTGGCAGAAACTCAAGGCGCTTCCCCGGTCCGAGCAGCTCTCGCGGATCAACGCGATGCGCGCCGCCGCGCTCTCCTGCGAGGGCGACCCGTTCAAGGTGCTGTCCGGCGGTGCGTCCCGGTGAGATGGCTGACGTTGTACGCACGCTCGCGTCAGGTACCCGCGTCGCTCGCCGCGCTGGTGATCGGCGTGGTGGCGGTGTGGGCACTCGCCCGGGACGAGGGCGCGGACCCCGGTGATCCACGGCTGCCCGTGCTCGTCCTCGCCACGGGGGCGATGGCCTTCTCGATCGGGCTCGGCGGGCAGGACCTCGCGCTGGACCGGACGGCGGCGATCCGCTGGGTACCCCGCAGAACGGCGCACGTGCTGCTCGCCGGCGCGGTCGTCGCCGCGGCGCCGCTGACATTGCAGACCATGGGCGCGTCCATGGCCACCACCGCGTTCGTCGTCCGGGACAGCGCGGGCCTGATGGGACTGGTCGCCCTGGGCGCGGCGCTCTCGGGCGGCCAGTACGCATGGACGCTGCCGTTCGCCTGGCTCTCGTTCTCGTTCGTCGCCCCGCCCCCGACGAGTGCGCGGATGGAGGCGGCGATGTGGCTGCTGCTGCCTCCCGGCACGGCAGCGGGCACCTGGACGGCCCTGGTCCTCACGGTCGTCGGCAGCGCGGCCTACGCCGTCGCGGGACCGAGGCGGTAACGGGTGGCGATGCCGCGCCGGTCCGGCACCGGACCGGCCCCGGCCGAGGTCGTGGCTTACGCTCCCGCCCGGACCGGCGGCGTTCGAGACCGCCGCTTCGAGCTGGGAGGCGTTCGACGCCGCCCGTCTCCCCGGCGTCGGCTGGTCGCCGATGGGGAGCTGGCGTATGCGCAGGTCAGCGCGTCCGGCCGCGGGGTTTGAGGGGGGTCGGGGGCAGCGCGGGCGCCGGCAGCGGGGAGCCGTCGTAACCCTTCACCTCGCCGAAACTCGACCCGGTCATCCAGTCCTCGCGGGCCTGCTCGATCTCCTGCTGGGTGCGGGCGACGACGTTCCACCACATATCGAACCCCATCGCTGTTCCTGCTGGTCAGGCGGGATCGAGACCCCTGCTGGTCAGCAAAAGGTCAGCATCGGTCGTGGGGAGTCGGTTCGACGTGGCACAGAGTTCGTTGCCCAGGGGCATGGGGTCTTTCTTCAAGGAGTGCGGGCTTCCGCAATCGCGATGGGCGAAGTGCCCCCACCCCTACGCGATCCGGTACCGGTCGGCCGCCGGCAAACAGGTGGAGGAGTCCGGGTTCGCGAACAAGGGCTTGGCCATCGAGCGTTTGACGGAGGTCTGCAATGAGAAGAAGACGGCGAAGCAGGGGCAGCCGAGAGCGGAGCGCATCCGCAGGTACGGGGCGATGCGCTTCGCGGACTATGCCGAGGAGTGGAAGGCCGGCCAGCGGCATTTGGCCGCCCAGTCGGTCAAGCACCTCGACTCGCTGCTGGAGCATTACCTCTATCCCGCGCTCGGCAGCCGGCGTATGAACTCCTTCGACCACAAGGTCGTCGACGGTTTCATCCGCACCATGGAGCGCAACGGTGCCGGGCTGGCCACCCAGTCCAACGCCTTCGACAAACTGCGCGCCATCCTCCTCGATGCCCAGCGTCTCGGTATCTACCCCGAAAATCCTGTGGCGGGGGTGAAGGCGCCGCAGTACGACCCCGCGCGGGCTGTCATCCCCTCCCGGAACAGCTGCGCGGGATACGTACCGCCGGCGTTACGCAGGCCGCAGCCGCTCATCAAGTCGGTGATCAGCCGAAATTGATCATCGCCGGCGGCGCGTATCGTTTGTAGTTGCCCGGGAGATGGGATTACTGCGCGTTTTGGGTCGTAGATCGGGGCCTTCACGCCGGCCAAGGGGCTCTCGTCGAACAACCCAAGTCTTTGGGCGTCTAGCAGAATTGCCTTGAGGTACCTGTTTTCCTGCCGTCGGAAGATAGCGGACCTTGTAGAGGTGGGGGCATTTTGGTCATCGGGATTGCGGATGCCCGCACTCCTTGAAGAATGACCCCATCCCGCGAATCAGTGAAGAAGGCAAAAGTGTAAAATCCGTTCAATGTGGCCCACCTGAATGGCAGTTCCGGCGACCCGAATTCCCGTTTGTCTTCGGTGCGACCCTAGCGCGAGCGTTGTTGTCGAATCCAAGCCTCGACCTCCGAAACCCTGAAACGAATTTTGCGTTGGCGCCTGCAGCGAACCTGTAAGGCGTGAGCCCGGAGCGGGTGGCATTTCGATATATCCAGGAAGTCGATACATTTAGATATTCGGCAGTTTCTTGGGCGGTCGTAAATTCTCCAGACATTTTCCTCCGGGTGTCGGCACAATTATTTTTGTTGCAGCTATTCTGGACCGTCGGTGGCATCTCGTTGCATCCACCATGGTGCGCATGTTCGCCGGTTTGGCCAACCGGCGATCCTGGGCTATGTTGCGGGCCCTCTTCTCTCGAAGGCTGCTCGTGGCGTGACCGGACGCGAAGGCGCCGAGTGTGCCTCGCTGGCTTGCACACGCCACTGGTCAGGGCTTCCGCCTCTTCAAGGGGTGAGGCGGGTGGCCTAGAGCTCTGCGCTGTCACGGCGCATGCACCGCCGCAAGGGCGGCCGACCAGCAGATTCTTCGTCTGCTGGGAGTACATCGTTCGCGAACCGCTGACCGGCGTAATTGGTCAACGCGGTCGCTGAGAGGCGGCATCCGGTCCGGGTACGGTCCGGACCTTGGTCGCTGGGTGGTGACGTGGGCGCTTGCTCGAGTACCCGTGTTGGCAACCTGATGAGACAGCTGCAGGTGCGGGAAGAGTTTCGAGACCCATGTATGAGGCATCGTCGACGCGGTCCAGGCCGTTCTCCCGAGGCGTGCAGGGCAGCGTCGATGGCGCCGCACCGGTCGATGGTCTCCGGCGTCGCGGCGGCCCCGACACGGCCACGGGTTCGGCTGGCTACTGCGATCGCAGCAGGCGCGGATGTCTGCGATCGGCTGACGACGAGCGGCCGGAGCCGTGTCAGCGTGGGCAGCCCCGGAGGAGTTACCCGCGATCGCCCGACCTCTGCGGAAGCGCGACTGCCTCAACGCCGAATCGGGGCATCGGAACGATGGCGATACTCCCCACATGAAGCAGGAGGAAGGAAGTCAAATTGTCATGCTCATGCTAATTGGAAGCTCGGCTCGCTGACCCTGGTGGGCTTGGCTGTCTCGTTACCGCCGACGGCGGTAACCGGGTCCTTGCCCCGCCCGCCGGCTCCCGAGCGGATCCGGGTCGCGGAGCTGCCACTGCCGCCGACCGCACCCTCGAACGAAGCCGGGTCGTGCACCCGGACGGTCAACCCGCACGGCACCGGCTGCATTTCGGCCGACTGGAACGCCCTGCAAAGCGGCGGATTCCTTCCGGACGGCCGTACGGTCACCGCCCGTGTGACCTTCGCCGGCGCCCCCGCCGCGCTCGAGTCGGCGAGTGTCTACAGCGGGACCCAGCTGATCCTGGTCAGGACCGACGGCGGGACCTTCCCGGGCGGCGATGCCTGGAAGTGCCTGACCTGCGGCACCCCGGCCGCCAACCGGCGGGGCATGACCGACGACACCAGTTACCCCCAGCCGTTCGCCGACGGCAGGCGGGTGCTGTACGGGACGAACGTCGTCGACTGCGGCCCCTACCGACTCGCCTCACCGGCCTGTACACCCGCCCGCATACACATCTATCCGATCCGCTGGAACACGTCGGCCGACGGCTCGGGACCGGGAACCCCCGTCCGGGAGCTGCGCCTGCATCCGGACCAGGTGCACCTCGGCTTCAACAGCGTCTCCGTCACCGGCGGACGCCTCGACCAGTACGGCTACTTCGGCCGCCTGCGCTTCGACCCCGCCCCGAAGACCGGTGAGCCGCTCGTCCCCCGGTACGAGCTGGAGAAGGTGACGCGGCTCTTCGACGCCTCGCCCGGCGCGCAGCCGGTGCACGTCGACCCGCGGGACCCGTCGAAGCTGGTGTTCGACCCCTCGCTGCCCGGAGTCGGAGAGTTCCGCGGCTTCTCCAAGGACGGCAGAGAAGCCTTCTACGTCGGCTATCCGGTCGAGTCGTCCAACATCGACCTGATGGCCGTCGACCTGCGCACGGGCCGGGTCCGCCGGATGACGGCCGACCCCGGTTACGCCGATCCCGTGGACGCCTCCCCGGACGACCGGTGGATCGTGGCCCTGGACACCCGTGCCTACGACCGGATGACCTTCGTCTCAGGGATGACCGGCATCCCGGCGATCACGGACCTGCTGTCCACCTCGGTGGTCTCCTCCGTCCGCAACAACGGCCAGCGGCGCTTCTTCCAGCCGTATCTGATCGACCGCTACGGCGACCGCGGCGCCTACCGGGGCCAGCAGCTCAACTACGCGAACGCCTCCGCGGACTGGAACGCCGGCGCCGACCCGCGCTGGTCCCCGGACGGTACGGCGGTCGTCTACCACGAGCGGCTGGTCTCGGCCCCCTCCTGCGGCGGAGCGAACCCCCTGCCGTGCCCGGTCTCCGCCGAGCCGGGCGGCCGCCGCACCCGGTTGATGATCGCTCGGCTGGTGGAGTGCAAGCCGGTGCACCGGCGGCCGGTCGAGCCGGTGTCCGACGTGGTGCCCTGGGGCACGGCCTACGTCCCGGGCACCACGGCCCCGCAACGGCCCTACCCGCCACAGGGCACGTACACCCTGCGCGGGAAGGCGTCCGGCAGCGCCCTGGTCGACATCCTCTGGGACGACGCCAGGACCGCGGTGAGAACCGTGTCTGTGCGCTACACGCAATACTCGGACGACGGAGGCAGCTTCCTCGACGGCTCCGAGAGCGTCACCCGCACCAGCACCAGCCCCACCCTGACCACCCTGGACTGGTACTCGGACCTGGTGAAGACCGGACGGAGCGGGAAGGTACTGGCCACCAAGAAGACCGGTGTCGGTGGCTTCCACCCGACGATCGATCTTTGGCAGACCGTCTTCCGGGCGATCGGCTCGCTCACCACGACGGTCGGTTCACGGACGTACACCCAGCCCGCCGACGGCACCTGAGCACCTCTGTCCACCGGCGGGCAGCCACACCTCTCGTCCCCGACGAGGATGAGTCACCGTGCCGGCCGCAGCAGCCCGAGTTCCCATCACCTGCTTTTCCGGGGCGGCCGCTTCTTCACACCGCGGTGATGCCCTCCATACCGGATTCGGCGAAGGGGGGCAGCCCGGTGACGGTGGTGACCTTGCTGAGTGACCCGTTCCCGCCGATCCTGAAGCCGTCGACCGTGCCGGAGGTGGCGTTCTGCACGTACAGGAACTTCTGGTCCTGCGTCACCGCCAGGTCGATGACGCCCTGTGAGCGTGCCGAAGGGGGTGTGGCGACGCCGTCGCCGTTGGTGAGCGCCAGTTTGCCGCGCCGGTCGGTGCGGTAGCCGGTAACCGTGGAGTTGCCGGTGTTGCCGCCGAAGAAGAAGTCGCCCGCGCGCTCCAGCCAGCACAGCGTTTTCTGGCCGTTGGGAAGGGGCTCCTGGACGACCTTGAGGGTGCCGTCGCGGCGGACCCGGTACGTGCTGACGGTGGACTTCTCGGCCTCGGCCACCAGCATGCGGCCCGACCTGTCGAAGGTGATCGCGAACGGGACACCGCCGGCCGAGTCGTTGATCACCGCCCGGCGCGCGGGGCGTCCGTCGTGCCGTACCGGGAAGACCTCGATGGTGTTGGCGGACTTGGTGGTGACCACCAGGTCACGTCCGTCCGGTGTGAACGCGACCTGACCGGGCGAACTGCTGAACAGCGGGACCTTCTTGTTGTGCAGGCCGAGGGAGCGGTGCGAGCCGCCCAGCGGCACCAGGCCCCCGGCCGTGATCCGGAAGCCCTGGACGCTTCCCGCGCCGCCCGCGTTCATCACGTACGCGAGCGTGCCGGACACGGCGATCGAAGAGGGGAAGTCGCCTCCCGAGCCCACCACTTGGCGGTCCGTGAGCCGCTGCCCCTCGACCCGGAACGAGGTCACCGTGCCGCTGCCCGCGTTGACCGCCAGCAGCCGCCCGGACCGGTTGTCGTAGACGAGCGAGCCCTGGGAGGCGAGGGAGTCGGTGGGGGCGTCGACCTGGTCGCCGCCCTTTCCGCCGGTCGCGTAGCTGCCCGCGGCGGACAGGGTGCCGTCCTCGCCCCGCCTGAAGGCGTGGATGGTGTTGCCGGCCAGTTCGTCGCCCTGGACGAACACGGCGTGGTCGGCGCCGGCACGCGCCGAGGTGACCTGTCGGCGGGCGGGCTCGTCCGCCGAGGCGATGGTCATGGTCCCGACTGCCGCGGCCGATGCGAGAAGTGCTGCTCCGGCGATGGTCAGCCGGGTCTTCCTGGGCGACCTGCGCCTGGTGTGCCTGCTCATGCGGTGATCCTCCAGTCCTTGCCTGCCACCGACGGCGGTGGCCGCGAGGCCAGAGTGGTTCACGGGACGAGGAGGCATCAGTGGTTCGAACGGCGCGTCACCCTCTCGTAAGGAGAGCCCGGAGACGGGTCTTGAGGACGGTCCTTCGTCTGCTGCGATCGCAGTAGGGGCAAGTGTCTGCGGACGCCCGACGCCGTCGGATCCCGGGGATGCGAGCGTGAGCGTGGGCCGGGTTCGTCGGCCCGATCATGTGGCGTATCCCCGGAAAGGCTCGTCCATGTCCCCTCTCGCCCGCTGGTGCCACCGGCACCGGCTCGTCGTCCTCCTGGTCTGGGTGGGCCTGCTGATCGGTCTGGGGGCCGGGGTCGGTGCGGCAGGCAGCGCGTTCGGCAACAGCCCGACCTCGCAGAACACCGACTCGGCCAGGGCGACGGCCCTGCTCCAGCACGCCTCGAACAGCGCGGCGGGCAAGAGCGGCCGGATCGTCTGGCAGCCGGAGGACGGCAAGGTCACCGAGCCCGCGGCCGAGCGGGCGATGACCGAAGCGCTGGGGCGGATCGCCCACGCGCCGGGAGTCGCCACCGTGACCAGCCCCTACACGGCCGGCGGCAGAGCGCAGGTCAGCAACGACGGCAGGACCGCCTACGCCACGGTCGCGTTCGTCCGCGACGTCGCGGACGGCCAGATCGAGCATGTCAAGGAACTCGCCACCGCGCCGGAGTCGGCACGCCTGCACATCGCCCTGAACGGGCAGGCGTTCACCGTCAACCCGGCGCCGAATCCTGTCGCCGACGCGATGGGCATCGCGCTCGCCTTCGTCGTGCTGCTGTTCGTCTTCCGCGCGGTGTGGGTGGCGGTGCTGCCCATCGTCACGGCGATCGTCGGCGTCGGCACCTCCGCGGTCGCGTTGATCCTGCTCAGCCATGTCATCTCGCTGTCCAGCACGACGCTGACCCTCGGTTCGCTGATCGGCCTGGGCGTGGGCATCGACTACGCCCTGTTCATCGTCAACCGGCACCGCGCCAACCTGAAGGCGGGCATGGGCACGGCCGAGTCGATCGCCAAGGCTCTGGACACCTCCGGCCGGGCCGTCATGTTCGCCGGGCTGACGGTCGTCGTCGCACTGCTCGGCATGCTCACCTTGAACGTCGGCATCATCAACGGCATGGCCGTCGGCGCCGCCGTCACCGTCGTCCTGACCGTGCTGGCGGCCATCACTCTGCTGCCGGCGCTGCTCAGCCTGATCGGACCACGGGTCCTCGGCCGCAGGGAACGCCGTGCACCCGCCGGCGGCGCGGACGGGACCGGCTGGTGGGGCCGGTGGGCGGAGCGGGTCCAGGCCCGCCCAAAGGCCCTCGGCCTGGTCGCCCTGGCCGTCCTGGCGGCACTCGCGCTGCCGACCCTGTCGCTGCGCCTCGGCGCCTCCGACGACGGCAACCTGCCCACGACCTCGACCAACCGCCAGGCGTACGACATGATCGCGGACGGTTTCGGCCCCGGCTTCAACGGCCCGCTCGTCCTCGCCGTCCAGGCCCCCACCGCCGCCGACAGGGCGGCCGAGGTGAAGCTGGTCACGGTTCTGAAGCAGGTCGACGGCGTCGCCGGTGCCACCGCCGCGCCCATGGTGCAGGGGCAGACGGTCGGCGTGGTCTCCGTCGTCCCGACGACCTCCCCGCAGTCGGCGGCCACCTCCGACCTGATCGACCGCCTGCGGGACAAGGTGATCCCGCAGGCGGAGCGGGGCACGTCGATGAAGGTCTACGTCGGCGGTGTCACCGCGAGCAACGACGACTTCGCGTCGGTGCTGACGGGCAAGCTCCCGCTGTTCGTGCTGGTGATCGCCGCGCTCGGCTTCCTGCTGCTGACCGTGGCTTTCCGCAGCCTGCTCATCCCCGCCGTGGGAGCCGTACTGAACATCCTGAGCATCGGGGTGGCCTTCGGCGCGATCGTCGTCATCTTCCAGTACGGCTACGGCGCCTCGCTCCTCGGACTCGGCGCCGCCGGACCGATCGAGTCGTTCGTGCCGATCCTGGTCGTCGGCATCATGTTCGGTCTCTCCATGGACTACCAGGTCTTCCTGGTCAGCCGGATGCGCGAGGAGTGGGCGCACACCGGCGACAGCCGCCGGGCCGTCCGCGTCGGCCAAGCCGAGACCGGCAAGGTGATCACGGTTGCCGCCACCATCATGTTCTGCGTCTTCGGCTCCTTCGTCTTCGGCGGCATGCGGGTGATCTCCGAGTTCGGCGTGAGCCTCGCCGTCGCCGTCGCCCTGGACGCGCTGCTGATCCGGATGGTCGTCGTCCCCGCGCTCATGCACCTGTGCGGGCGGGCGAACTGGTGGCTGCCGCGGCGGCTGGACAAGGCGCTGCCGCGGGTGTCCGTGGAGGGACCGCCGGACGGACCGGAGTGGCCGCGGCACCCGGCGCGGGAGCCGCAGCCCGCCGGACTCGTCGACTGAGACCCGGCGCACCCGCGGGACGACGGCGAGGCGACCGGGCGGAGCGGACCCGGCCCGTCGCCGGCCCGCGCTTCGTACATTGAGAGAACGCAGGTGACAGTGATGAGGCGGTGGCTGGCCCGGCACGACCGGATCAGGGACGCGCTCCCCGCGGCGGTGCTGATCGTCATCGCGCTGTTCGCGACGGCCGCGGGCAAGTCCGGCTGGCACGCACCCCGGGCGGCGGGGGCGGCCTGGACGGCACTGGCCTGCGTCCCCCTCGTGTTCCGGAGCCGCTGGCCGCTGCCCGTCGTGGTGCTCACGCTGGCCGTCGATCTGACGGGCATGGCCCTGGACCCGGACCACGCCTCGACCCCGGCGGCGAGCCTCGTCGCCCTGTACACGCTCGCCACCCGCAGCAGTCGGCGCACCGCCTGGATCACCGGTGTCACCGCCTCCGTCGCCATCACGGGGGTCTACGCCGCCACCCACCACGAGCCGCTCCTCGTGGGCACCAGCCTGCTGCGCTTCGACTTCGCGATCGCGGCCACCGCGCTGGGCGACGCGGTCCGCAGCCGCCGCCGGCACCTTGCACAGGTCGAAGCACGCGCGGACAGCGCCGAACGCACTCGGGAGGAGGAGGCCCGCCGCCGCGTCACCGAGGAACGCGTGCGCATCGCCCGTGAGCTCCACGACGTGGTCGCCCACCACATCACCTTGGTCAACGCCCAGGCCGGAGTGGCCCACCACCTCATGCGCACCGACCCCGATCGGGCGTACGAGGTGCTGGCCCACATCAAGGACAACAGCCGCGCCGCCCTCGACGAACTACGGACCACCGTCGGCCTGCTGCGCCAGCCCGACGACGCGCCCGACTCCCGGGCCCCCGTCCCCAGCCTGGCCGACCTGGACACCCTGGTCAGCGGTGTCCGCAACGGCGGTCTGTCCGTGACAGTGGTCCGCACGGGCATCTGCCGCCCACTGGCTCCCTCCACCGAACTGACGGCCTACCGCATCGTCCAGGAAGCACTCACCAACACCCACAAACACGCCTGTGCGGCACGCGCCGAGGTGGCCCTGGACTACGGCGCGACGGCGTTGCGCGTCACCGTCACGGACAACGGCCCGCCCCACGCGGAAAAGGGACCCGGCACCGGCCACGGCCTGATCGGCATGCGCGAGCGCGCCACCGCCATCGGCGGGACCGTCACCGCCGGCCCGCGGCCCGAGGGCGGCTTCCGGGTCAGCGCCGCACTGCCGTTCACCCTTTCCGCCACCACCGTCTGACACACCCGTGAGGAAACCGCCGCCCATGACGATTCGCGTCCTGCTCGCCGACGACCAGGCCCTGCTTCGCGGCACCTTCCGGCTGCTCATCGACGCGCAACCGGACATGGAGGTCGTCGCGGAGGCGTCCAACGGCCACGAGGCCGTACGGCTGGCCCGGTCGGAGCGGGCCGACGTCGTGGTGATGGACATCCGCATGCCCGGGATCGACGGCATCGAGGCCACCCGTCTCATCGGCCGGGACGAGGACCTGGCGGGAGTGAAGGTGCTCGTCCTCACCACCTTCGAGGTCGACGAGTTCGTCGTCGAAGCGCTCCGGGCCGGCGCCAGCGGCTTCCTCGGCAAGGGCATCGAACCCGCCCAACTCCTCGATGCCATCCGGCTGGTCGCGGCGGACGAGGCGCTGCTCTCTCCCACGGCTACCAAGAAACTGATCGCTCTGTTCCTCGCCCAGCCGTCCCCCGGCGTACTCGCCGACTCCGCGCGTCTGGCCACGCTCACCCCACGGGAACGCGAGGTGATGACCCTCGTGGCCACCGGACTGTCCAACGCCGAGATCGCCGAACGACTCTTCGTCACTCCCGTCACCGTCAAGACCCACGCCAACCGCGCCATGGCCAAACTCGGCGCCCGGGACCGCGCCCAGCTCGTCGTCATCGCCTACGAGAGAGGCCTGGTCCGCGCCGGGGAAACACAGCCCTGAGCACGGCCCGCCCACGGCGTCGCGCTCGCGGCTCGGGGAGGCAACCGGCCGTCTCCTGCCCGGTGCCGGCGCGGCGGTACGACCGGGCCGGACCGTGGAGATCACCGCTTTCGTCGGTGCCATCGGCCTTCACGGCCAGGGACCCTGATCCGCCCCCTGCGCGGCCCGCGGCTCTCCGAGTGGACCGCATCCGGCCCGGCCTCCCCTGCCGCCGTCGGCAGGCACGCCCGGACATCTGCCCAGGCGGCCTGCTTGGGAGACGGGTTAGTTGATCTTGGTGATCGTCCATAGCTGCGAGGGCCCCGACGAAGAGGTCTCCTGGTCGAGCAGGGCTCCGCTGCCGGTCGACGCGCCCACCACAGCCAGCGCCAGCCCGCTGGCGCGGTTGACGAGCCGGTACCTACCCGCACCGGTGTCGACCAGTGACCACTGCTGAGGGGTCGTACCGGAGGCCGGGTTCTGGACCACTGCGCTGCCGCCGGCGGTGTTCCCCGCCGAGTCCAGGACGTCACCCGAGTTCAGGTTGGTGATCGTCCAGTAGGAGCCGTTCCGGGTGAACGTCCAGTACTGGTCGGGGTGGTTGACGTCGCGGTACTGGTCGGCCTGGGTGCCGCTGCTGCTGCCGACCGTCTCCGCGTAGTTCCCGCTGTTGACGTTGGCCATGACGTACTGGCCGCTGCCGAAGTCCGGGGCCGCGGTCTGGACGAGGTTCCACCGCTGGTTGGCCGCCGAGGTGAGCGGCGCCTGGGTGACCTGCTCGTTCGTGGAGGTCTGGCCTCCTGAGTCGGTGGCCATGGTCAGGGCCAGGTCGCTGCGGCGATTGGTGATCGTGTACCCGCCGGCGGGGGAGGGCTCGACGGACCAGTCCTGCTCGGCGCCGCCGGTGGACGTCCACTGGATCTCACCGGTACCGGCGGACAGGGAGCCGCTGGGGACGGCGAGGTACTTGCCGCTGAAGGTGTTGAGAATGCGGTAGTACCCGTTGTTCTGGAGCTGGAACTGCCAGTTGTGGTCGGGGGTTCCGTTGTCCGGGGCCTGGACGGCCTGGGATCCGGTGTTGGCGTTGGGGACGCCCAGCACCTGGGAGCTCAGGTTGTTCTGGATCTTGTAGGCGGCGCCGGTCGATATGCCGCCGCCGTAGTCGTCGATGCCGTAGGTCACCTTGTTGGTGCCATTGGTCACCAGGGCGCCGCCTCGGGTGACGAGCAGGCTCTTGCCGTCGGCGAGGGGGAGCAGACCTCTGCTGTAACCCTGGACGGTGTTGGAGAACATGCGCACCCATGTCGCACCGTTGTCGGTGCTCTCGTAGAGCTGCTGGTCACTGTATGCCTGCACGACGATGGTCCCGTCGGGGCCGCCGGTGGGCAGCCAGGTGACGTACGGGTCGCCGTCCGGCTTTCTGTTGTCGGTGGTGATGAGTTGAACGCCGGTGGCCGAGCCGAAGCTCTCCGGGTCGTCGGCGATCTTGTAGTAGACCGGGCAGCCGCCGCTTGGTGCGTTGCAGTATTCGTAGGTGAGGATGTACTTGCCGTTGCCGAGACGGGCGACGATCGCCATGCCCGGCCGGGCGGCGTAGGCGGGATAGGCGACGTCGTCGACCTCGGAGGACCAGTTGACGCCGTCGTTGGTCGTGAAGTGGGCGAGCTTCTGGCCGTGGGCCGGGTCGCGCTGATCCGAGATCCAGGCGATGAGCTTGTTGTTCGCCACCATGAAGTACGGCTCCCACACCGGAGTGTTCCCGTTGGTGTCGACGGCCTTGCCGCCGGTGGCGATGGAGCTGACGAAGCTCCAGGTCACTCCGTGATCGGTACTGGCGTACATGTCGATCTTGGTCTTGGAATTGTCGGTGGGGATGGAGTCGCCGGCGGCGAGGATCGTTCCGGCCGGGAACGAGCCGATCGCCTGCGGCAGCTCGTAGAGCACGGGTTCGAGCTGGATGTTGTTCCACGAGTTCACCTGGTCGTTGATCGTGGAGATCTGCGTCCAGGTGTGCCCCGAGTCGGTGCTGCGATACACCGGCATGCCGTTGCCCGAGTACTGCTCGAAGGGCGCGAGGAGCGTGCCGTTGGAGTCGGTGCTGTGCTGAAGCCTGATCGCGTGGGCGTAGAGCGAGCCGTAGGACGGTGCTCCGCCCGGCGGCTGCCACATGGTGCCGCCGCTGTAGGTCACGGCGTCGGCGGACGAGGTCGAGGTCGTGAACGACATCAGCACGGCGACCGCGCCGATGGCGGCGGCCTTCGCCAGTGCGTTTCGTCTTCTGCGCATGTTTTCGGGACTCCCTCGCCGTCGAGAGGTGATGTGTGAGGGCCGCGTGCGGACGGGATCACGTGCGTCGGCCGGCACCGGCCGGGCCCTGTCCATGGAAGGACGGAGGGCGTGCCGCCGCGATGGTTCTGCAGGTCGCTGTCGCATGCCGTGGAGCTGATCGATCGGTACCCACGTGATTGATGCGTTTCAATCAGGTCGGCGGTGGGCGATTTACATGCCTCCAAGGGGCCGTCAAGACCGGCTGCCGCGATTTTCCAGATCAAATCCGTGATCGCTCTGGTGCCGACACGCGCCGACCGATCGTGACAGCCGACTGGCGCCCGCGCGGGCCCGCCGGGGCGCGCGGGAGGCAGTCGACTGACCTATGTCCTGTGACCAGCTGTTATCGATCGACGGCTTCGGAGCCGCGTGGGCGATTGGGCGCTATGCTTGGAGCGCTTCAACGTGCGTCATGTATTGTGCCGCTTGCCCGCGACGGCCTGGTCACGTGAGTGTCCTACGGTCCCGGGCCGGAAGAGACCGGAGGTCGAGGAGCGCAGTGGCAACCGCCCGTCCGCGAGTACAGGGGCATGCCGGTCCGAGCATGCAGGACGTCGCCGATGCCGCGGGTGTTTCGGTGGGCACTGTGTCCAATGTCCTGAATCATCCGGCGAAAGTGAGCCCCGCGACGGCGCAACGCGTCCGCGAGGCCATCGGCCGGCTGGGATTCGTGCGCAACGACGCGGCCCGTTCGCTGGTGTCGGGCTCCACCAACAGCGTGGGCATGGTGCTCGCCGATATCGAGAACTCCCTGTTCATCGACATGGCGCACGGCGCCCAGGACGCCGCGCGCGCGATCGGCCAGAACCTGCTGCTCGCGAACACGGCGTGCGACATGACGCTGCAGGACGACTACCTGGACCTCTTCGACGAGTCACGGGTGACCGGCGTGCTGCTGGCCCCCATGGAGGACTCCTCGGTCGGCATCGCGCGCATCCGCTCGCACGGGCGCCAGGTCGTGCTCCTCAACTACGCCCCGAAACCGGGTACGTGCTGCTCGGTGCTGGTCAACAACGAGCACGTCGGATACCTGGCGGCGCGCCATCTCATCGAGATGGGGCGTACGCGACTGGCCTACGTGGTCGCGCACGACGACTACCAGCCCGTGCGCGACAGGCGCAGAGGGGTGCGCGCGGCCGTCGAGGAGTCGGGGCCCGGCGTCACCCTGGAGGAGATCGACAGCGTCGGGCTGGCCGCATCCCATGGGCACGTGGTCGGGCGGGATCTCGCGCGGCGGGCGCCCGCCGATCTGCCCGACGGTCTGGTCGTCGTCACCGATGCGCTGGCCAACGCCATCATCCACGAATTGCACACCGTGGCGGGGATCAGGGTGCCTGACCGGGTCGCGATCGTCGGCTGCGAGAACAACCGCGGGGCCGGCACGGCAGCGGTGCCGCTGACCGCGGTGGACATGCCGGGCCGGATGATGGGGCAGGAGGCGATCCGGCTGCTCATGGACGAGGTGGCCGCGGGCAAGCAGCACCGCCATGCCACCGTGGTGCTGGAGCCGGAGCTGATCGTCCGCGCCAGCGCGTCGCTCTGACCGCCTCGGCCCGCTCCGTCGCGCTGATCGCCCGCGTCCGCCGGACTCCCTGACCTTCCGGGGCCGCCCGCCGCTGAGGTACTTCCGGATCCACCAGTCATCGTGCGCTTCCGAGCAGGCGCGCCGTGCTGACCAGCTGTTCGTCGCCTCAGGCTTGGCGTACCCACTCCGGACATCCGTTCCGCATCGCTCGGGCGCGGTTCGGAAACATCCGCGACAGATCCTTGACACATGCCGAAACGGGTCATAGGTTCCGGGCATCCCTCAATTGAAGCGTTTCAACGCTCTGTGTGCCGAGGAGTACCCGTGCACAAGACCCTCAGAACCCGCCGTATCGCCCTCCTGGCGACCGCTGCCACCTCGAGCCTGCTGCTGAGCGCCTGCGGCGGCGGCAGCGCCTCGGGCAGTGACGTCAAGGCGTTCACCCTCACCATCAACGACGACAACCACATCGTGCAGCAGGAGCTGACCGCACTGGGCAAGGGCTCGTGCGCGTCGCAGGACAAGGCCCTGCCGCTGCAGATCCAGACGCTGCCGATCGGCAACGTCGACCAGAAGGTGCAGCTTCTCGCCGGTCAGAACGCCCTGCCCGTGCAGTTCGCGGCGGGCGGCACGCCGCAGCTGACCAAGACCCTGGACAAGGCCGGGCAGGTCCTCGATCTGGAGAAGACGCTCAAGGACCTCGGTGTCTGGGGCGACATACAGCCGGCGGCCGTCAAGACCGTCGAGAACCTGTACGGCAAGTTCAACGTCATGCCCTACCAGTTCAACATCGAGGGCATCTGGTACAACAAGAAGCTCTTCGCCGACCACCACATCGCCACCCCGACGACCTACGAGCAACTGGTCGCGGCGGCGGGGAAGTTGAAGGGTGCCGGTGTCACCCCGTTCGCCGCGGACGGCAAGGACGGCTGGCCTCTCACCCGCCTGGTCAGCGGCTACCTCTACCGGGAACTCGGCCCGGACGCCATGCAGGCCGTGGCGGACGGCAAGGCCAAGCTGACCGATCCCGCCTATGTGAAGGCCGCGCAGGCCATCGCCGACCTGGGCAAGGCCGGGTACTTCGGCAAGGGCGTCGGTTCGATCGACTACGACACCGCGGTCCAGCAGTTCCTCACCGGCAAGGCCGCGATGTTCTACATGGGCAGCTGGGAACTCGTCGACTTCAACGACAAGACCAAGAACAAGATCGGTGCGGACAACGTCGGCTTCATGCCGTTCCCCACCGTCGCGGGCGGCAAGGGCAGCGCGGACCAGATCCCGGCCAACGTCGGCCTCCCGGTCGCCGTCTCCGCCAAGTCGTACAACGCCGAGGTCGGGGACTGGCTCTCCTGCATCACCAAGAACTACGGCGCCGCCTCGCTCAAGGACCAGGGCACGGTCTCCGGGTTCAAGCCGAACGGCGACACCGGCACCCTGCCCCCGCTCACCCAGACGGTCCAGGACACCATCACGAAGACCAAGACCAGCACCCTGTGGTTCGAGGCGCTGTTCAACACCAAGGCGACGGAGACCAGTCAGACGAACGCCGCGCCGCTCGTCACCGGATCCCTCTCGGCCAAGGACTTCATGAAGAAGGTCCAGAGCGACCTCGACAACGGCTGACCCCTCCCGCCCCACCGCGATCCGCCGCACCCATCCCTTCGTGAGAGAGCCGTCATGCGTTCAGTTCTGGGAGACCGCCGTGCCATCGCCGTCCTGCTGGGCCCGGCGCTGCTGGTGTACACCCTGGTGATGCTGGTGCCGATGGGCTGGTCCCTCGGCTACACCTTCTTCAAGGGCAACGTCATCGAGGGCTTCGCTTTCGGAGGGCTGGGCAACTTCGAGAAGCTCTGGCACGACCCGCAGGCGCACTCGGCCCTGTGGTTCACGTTCAAGTACGGGATCGTCGTCACCGTCGGGCAGGTGCTCTGCGGTTACCTGCTGGCCCTGCTCTACGTTTTCGTCCTGCGGAAGTCGTCCGCGGTCGTCCGCACGCTCGTGTTCTTCCCGGTGATCCTGCCGACGGTCGCCGTGGCCCTGATGTTCCAGAAGCTCTTCGCCGTCGCGCCGCAGAACGGCCTGGCCACATCGCCCTCGAAGGCCTCGGCATCCACCACGACGACTGGTTCGCCGGCTCGGGCGGGTCCTTCATAGTCCTCGTCGTCATGGACGTCTGGCGCTCCATGGGCTTCTACGGCGTCCTCATCTTCGCGGGGCTCCTCGACATGCCCGACGAGACCCTCGAATCGGCGCGGCTGGACGGCGCCACCGGATGGCGCCTGATCCGGCACATCGTCCTGCCGCTGTCCGCGCCCGTGCTGCTGTCGTCCGTCGTGTTCAGCATCAACGGCACCCTCAAGGTGTTCGACTCGGTCCTCGCCCTGACCAACGGCGGCCCGGGCAGCGACACCACGCCCCTGACTCTCTACATGTTCCGCACCGCCTTCTCCTACGGCGACTACGGCTACGGCACCACCATTGCCTCGCTGCTCACCGTCGTCTGCCTCGGCGTCACCCTCGTCATCTTCCGCTTCTCGCGCCGCGACCTGACCAAGGGCTGAACTCCCATGACCGACTCCCTGACGGCACCGTCGCGAGAACTCCTCGCCCGCCCCCGGGCCACTACCTTGCAAGGGCGCGCGTACGCCCGCCGCCTGACGCGCAATCTGCTCGTCATCCTGCTGGTGGCCGTCGAAGTGACGCCGCTGCTGTGGCTGGTGCTCAGCTCCTTCAAGACCCAGTCCGAGTTCGTCAACGACCCCGCCTGGTCGCTTCCAGGCAAGTGGGACTTCCACAACTACGCCGAGGCGTGGACGACCGGGCACGTCGCCCTCTACGTCCGAAACAGCCTCCTGGCCACCGTGCCCTCGCTCGCGCTCATCATCGTGCTCGGCACCGCCGCCGGCTTCGCCCTGGAGGTCATGATCTGGCGCGGCCGCCACCAGGTCCTCCTCGTCTTCCTCGTCGGCATCATGGTGCCGAGCCAGATGATCCTGCTCCCGTTGTTCCGGGTGTACTTCCAGACCGGGCTGTCCGGGACGATGTGGCCCCTGATCATCACCTACACCGCGGTCGGCCTCCCGCTCACCGTCTTCATGATGGCCACCTACTTCCGCGCCGTCCCGCGCGAGATCTTCGAGGCCGCCACCCTCGACGGGGCCGGCATGCTCACCGCCTTCTGGCGGATCGGATTCCCCGTCGTCCGCAACGCCGTCTTCACGGTCGCGCTGGTGCAGTTCTTCTTCATCTGGAACGACCTGCTCATCTCACTCACCTTCACCACCAATGACGACCTGCGCACCATCCAGGTCGGTCTGCTCAACTTCACTGGCCAGTACGGAGAGACGGCCTACGGACCGCTGTTCGCCGCGATCAGCATCAACGTCGTCGG
Source organism: Streptomyces sp. NPDC048291 (assembly GCF_043201715.1). Classification (NCBI taxonomy): domain Bacteria; kingdom Bacillati; phylum Actinomycetota; class Actinomycetes; order Kitasatosporales; family Streptomycetaceae; genus Streptomyces; species Streptomyces sp. NPDC048291. Next base: position 56,023 of record NZ_JBICZC010000003.1, on the reverse strand, counting down.
CGCCCTGGTGCTCTATCTGCTGATCAACCAGCGCATCATCAAGGGTCTGACGGCGGGGGCGGTGAAGGGATGAGCCGCGAGGGGATACCCACGGTGGCCACTCCGACCGCGGAACACCACCGGGAGCCCTTCGGCATCGGCGAGTCGTCGCCCCGGATCTCCTGGAAGACCACAGCACCCGCCGGCTGGAGGCAGCAGGCGTACCAGGTCGAGGCCACCCGCGCCGACGGTACGCACGTCACGGACTGGTCGGCCTCCCATGACTCGGTGCTCGTGCCCTGGCCCCTCGCACCACTGCTGTCCCGGGAGATCTGCGAAGTTCGGGTGCGGGTCCGTGGAGCCGACCGGACGGTCAGCGAGTGGAGCCCGCCGCTGCGGATCGAGGCCGGACTGCTGGTACCGGCGGACTGGACAGCCCTCACCGTCTCCCCGCACGAGCCGCAGGGGTGCGCCCGCGAGCGCCGCCCGCCGCTGCTGCGCAAGGAGTTCGCCGTCGGCACGGAGGTGGAACGCGCACGGCTGTACGTCACCGCCCACGGCCTGTACGAGATCGAGATCAACGGCCGGCGGGTGGGCGACCATGCCCTCGCGCCCGGCTGGACCAGCTACCACCACCGGCTGCGTTACCAGACCCACGACGTCACGGACCACCTGCGCGCAGGTGACAACGCCATCGGCGGGTGGCTGAGCGACGGCTGGTACCGCGGACGGCTGGGCTTCGGTGGCGGCCACGCCGACGTCTACGGCGACCGGCTCGCCCTCCTCGCCCAGCTGGAGGTCGTCCACCGCGACGGATCGGTCACCGTCATCGGCACCGACACCTCCTGGCGTGCCGGCCACGGGCCTCTCCTCTCCTCGGGACTCCTGGACGGCGAGACCTATGACGCGCGGTACGAACCGTCCGGCTGGTCGAGTCCCGGATTCGACGCCGGTGACTGGTCGCCCGTGGACGTCGTCGCCCGAGACCCCGCGACCCTGGTGGCACCCACCGGCCCGCCGGTGCGCTGCACGCAGGAGATCACGCCGGTTCTGGTGACCCCTCTCGACGCCGACCGGCTCCTGGTGGACTTCGGGCAGAACCTCGTCGGCCGGGTGCGCATCACCGTCGCCGGCCCGGCCGGGCACACCGTCGTCATCCGCCACGCAGAGGTGCTCCAGGACGGAGAACTGTGTGTCCGCCCCCTGCGTGACGCCGTCGCCACCGACCGGTACACCCTGAAAGGCGGCGCCCCCGAGACCTGGGAGCCACGCTTCACCCTCCACGGCTTCCGGTACGCCGAGATCACCGGCTGGCGCGGCGGCGACCCGTACCGCGGCATCGTCGCCCGCGTCCATCACACCGACATGGCACGCACCGGCTGGTTCGCCTGCTCCGACGAGCAGGTCAACCGACTCCACGAGAACGTGGTGTGGAGCCTGCGCGGCAACTTCGTGGACCTCCCCACCGACTGCCCGCAGCGTGACGAGCGGCTCGGCTGGACCGGCGACATCCAGGTCTTCGCCCCCACCGCCGCCTTCCTGTACGACTGCCACGGCATGCTCGCGTCCTGGCTGCGCGACGTCGCCGTCGAACAGCATGCCGACGGGACCGTCCCCTGGTACGTACCCGAGATCCCCGGGGGCTCGCAGTGGACCCCGGCCAGACCCGGCGCCGGCTGGGGCGACGTGGTCGCACTCACTCCGTGGGATCTCTATCGGGGTTCGGGGGACGCCGCACTGCTGGCCGCGCAGTACGAAAGCGCACGACGGTGGGTCGACCTCGTCACCGGTCTCGCCGATCCGTCGGGCCTGTGGAACCGCGGCTTCCAACTCGGCGACTGGCTCGACCCGTTCGCTCCACCGGACGACCCCGGTGCCGGCCGTACGGACCGGCACCTCATCGCCACGGGGTACTACGCATGGTCCCTGCGGCATGTGGCATGGACCGCCGACGTGCTGGGGCGCGTGGACGAACGGCGCCGCTACGAGGAACTCGCGCGGCGGGTCCGGCAGGCGTTCGTCGACGAGTACGTGCTGCCCGGTGGCCGGATGACCAGCGACACCCAGACCGCCTACGCCGTGGCCCTGCAGTTCGACCTTCTCCCGGACGCGGCGGCCCGGGACGAGGCGGGACATCGCCTGGCCGAACTGGTCGAGGCGGGCGGGCACACCATCCAGACCGGTTTCATCGGCACGCCGCTGGTGGCACCCGCGCTGAGCGCCACGAACCACGACGACACCGCGTACGCGCTGCTCCTCCAGCAGGAGTGCCCCTCGTGGCTGTACGCGCTCAAGCACGACGCCACCACCGTCTGGGAGCGCTGGGACAGCATGCTGCCCGACGGTACGGTCAACCCGGGCGAGATGACCTCGTTCAACCACTACGCCCTCGGCGCGGTCGCACAGTGGCTGCACACCAGGGTCGCCGGGCTGAACCCAGGCGCACCCGGTTACCGCGACATCGTCTTCCGACCACGACCGGGCGGCGGCATCACCTGGGCGAGCGCCACCCACGAATCGCCGTACGGCCGCGTGGCGATCCGGTGGGAGCTGGGGGAGACGGATCTCGTCGTGGAGACGACCGTACCCACCGGAGCGACAGGACGGATCGAGTGGCCTGAGGGAGACGTGACCGACCTGCCGACCGGGACCAGCACCGTTTCGCGCGCAGCCGTCCCGACCGGCACCTGACTGTTCCAACACCCCGCGACACAAAGGCGTCTCGCGTGACCAATCACCACACCGAAGCGACCTGCCCCGGAAGACGCAGAAGGCACGGGCATTCCGTCCTCGCCGCGATCGCAGTCGCACTGCTGACCGTTCTCGGCCTGGTCACCGCCTCCCCGGCGCAAGCACTCAGCGGGGACATCCGCATGCACGACCCGAGCGTCATCAAGGTGGGCAGCTGCTACTACGGCTTCTCCACCGGTTTCGAGCACGACTCGCTCAACCCGAGCGGATCCATCACCATCCGCAGGACCTGCGACGCCACCCCCGCCTCCGGCTGGACCAAGGTGGGCAACGTATGGGAGTCGACCCCGTCCTGGATCACCAGCAAGCTCGGGTCGACACCGCCGAACATCTGGGCCCCGGACATCAAGTACTTCAACGGCACCTATCACCTGTACTACGCCGGTTCGCTCTGGGGCACGAACTACGCGGTGATGGGTCTGGCCACCGCCACGAACATCGAGGGCCCCTGGACCGACCAGGGCATGGTCACGGACGTCGACTACCCGATCGACCCCAACGTCGACTGGGGACCCGACGGCCGGCTGTACATCTCCTGGGGCTCCTGGACCGGCAGCGGCACCTACATGCACGTCCTCGACACCACCACCGGCAAGCTGTCCACCACCGACAACAACCTCTGGCACATCGCCGTCGGCATCGAGAACCCCACGATCATCCTCAACGGCGGCTACTACTACCTCTTCGGCTCCAAAGGCACCTGTTGCAGCGGGGTCAACAGCACCTACTACACCGTGGTGGGCCGATCCACCAGCATCACCGGCCCCTACCTCTACCAGAACGGCACGGACATGGCCTCCGGCGGCGGGACCACCGTTCTCACGGGTGCCTACCCCAGGGTGGCGGCGGGTGGTGCCGACGCCTACGACGACGGCACCTCCAAGTTCCTCGCCTACCACTACTACGGCGGCGACAACTCCGGGCAGGAGACGCTCGACATCCGACAGGTGACCTTCGCGGGCGGCTGGCCGGTCATCGCCGGCCCGCTCGGCGCCGCGAACAACCACCTGCTGAACCGGAACAGCGCCAAGTGCGCGGACGTCTGGTACCTGAGCACGGCGGACGGGGCCGCGGTCAACTCCGGCAACTGTAACTCCGGGGCCAACCAGCAGTGGGTGCCCACCGCCGTCGGCTCCGACCACGAACTCGTCAACGTCAACAGCGGCAAGTGCCTGCAGATCTCCGGCGCCTCGACGGCCGACGGAGCCGTGGCCGTCCAGTCGACGTGCACCGGAGCTTCGCATCAGTTGTGGACGAGGACGGCGGTGATCGGCGGTTACGTCACCTTCACCAACGTCAACAGCGGCAAGTGCCTCGAGGTCGCCGGTGCGTCGACCGCCAACGGCGCTGCCCTCGACCAGGCAGCCTGCACCGCCGGCGCGAACCAGCAGTGGATGGTCGTCTGACGCGCCACATCCCCGGACCATCGTGTGACCCTTCTGCCGGCCGGACCTGATTCCTGATGCGGAAGCCAGAGGGAGAGCGCACCCTCCGCGCCGATCACCGGGGCGCGGAGGGTGTCCTATGCCGTGCGCCGGTTCACTGGGCTGACGCGACCGGCGGGGCGGGCGTCTCGTCCGCGGGGATTGCGCCGGTGTCGAGTTCCCTGTGCGATGTCTCGGGGAGGAGTGCCACGGCGAGGACGGCGATGCCGTAGGCGCTCCCCGTGAACAGGCCGATGCTGGTACCCATGCCGAGCCTGTCGCTGAGGAAGCCGACGAACGCGGGGAAGGCCGCCGGGACGATGCGTCCGAAGTTGTAGCAGAAGCCCTGCCCGGTGCCGCGGATCGCGGTCGGGTACAGCTCGCCGAAGAGCGCTCCGGGTCTCGCGGGGATGCCGGCGGAGAAGAAGCCGAACGGAATGCCCAGGAAGAACATCTGGGTGTCGTCGATCGGCAGGAACAGATAGCTGACGACAGAGCCCAGGCACATCACCGCGAAGAACATGATGTTCTTCCGGCGGCCTATGCGGTCGGCCAGGATCCCGGACGCCAGGTATCCGAAGAAGGAAGCGGCTATGAAGACGGCAAGGTAGCCGCTGGTCCTGAGGACTGACAGGCCGTGGGTGGTGCGAAGGTATGTGGGCAGGAAGGTGGTCAGTGCGTAGTAGCCGCCGTGGCTGCCCAGGCCCAGCAGAGCGCCGAGCAGGGTCACCCGCAGGAGGTCCGGTTTGAAGATCCGCAGCAGGGACGCCCGGTCCTCGGCTTTCGCGGACCGTTGCCGGTAGAGCGGGGGATCGGTGACCTTGCGGCGGATGACGATGACCAGGGCGGCCGGCAGCGCGCCGAGCCAGAACATCGACCGCCAGGTCCACTCCTCCGGGAGCAGGCTGAACAGGACGGCGCCGGCTGCCTACTCACCACCGAAGCCGAAACCCTGGATGCTGCGCAGCACCATCAACTCGGAGTAGCCGGTGGCGAAGCCGATGAGGACGGTGGCGGCGGAGTAGACGATGATCGTCCACCGGAGGACCCGGACACGTCCCTATCGGTCGGAGGCCCGGCCGGCGAGCCAACCGCCGCACGCGGTGAAGACGAGGGTGACGGAGGCGAGAGTTCCGGCTGCCCCGGTACTCAGGTGCCAGGCGGCCAGCAGGGTCGGCAGGACGACCCCGAACTTCTGGGCGTCGGCGGCTTCGAGCGTCCAGCCGCCGAAGGCGGCCCAGAACGCCCGTTTCTGGGCTGTGTCGGTGTCCCTGTACCAGGCAAACATGAGGCGGCTCTCTTCGTATGCGGCAACGTGAACGGGGAAATGGGGTCAGCGGATGTCAATGCGGTACCGGAAGGTGTGCGCCAGCCCGCGTGAGCGGCGGTACTCCAGGGGTCTGGCGTCGTGGGAGCGGGCGACCCGTGCGACCACGACGACGGGCTCGGAGCGCGCGCAGCCGAGGAGCGGCGCATCGGCCGCATCGGCCGCGTCGGCGGCCTCGACGGTGAGTTCTTCCATGGCGGCCGCGATGATTTGTCCACAGTGGCGTTCGTACGTCGGATACAGCAGGTCACCGAGCTCGTCAGGGCTGATCCGCTCGATCGCTTCGAACAGGGGCAGCGGGAGCCAGATGTCCTCGACGAGGACGGGCTGCCCGTCGTAGAGCCTCAGCCGGTGCAGGTGAAGGACCTCGCTGCCGGTGGTGGTGCGCAGGGCGGACGCGACGGCCGGCGTACTCACCTGCCGCGCGGCGGAGAGAATACGGCTCTCGGGAAAACCGCTCCCTGTGCTTCCGAACCGGAAGAAGCGGAAGAGGGAGGCGTCCAGGGACGCTCTTCGGACGAACGTCCCGGTTCCCTGGTGCCGTTCGAGCAGACCCTCATCCACGAGGTCGCGGAACACGCGCCGCATCGTCCCCAGAGACACCCCGTAGTACTCGACCAGGGCGGACTCGGCGGGTAGCGGCTGGTCGGGAGACCACTCCCCGGTGCGGATGCGCTCGACCAACACCTCCCGGAGCCGGGCGTGCAAGGGCAGACGCGGGTCGGTCCGGGCGAGGTCGGCCGCTCGACACCCATGCCCACGTCTTCACGCGCGGTCTGCGGCTGGCGCACCACCGGAGGTACACCCCGGATTACGACGCCAGGGTGGACGCCTACCTGGCGCTGCTCGACACGCACGGCCTGGCCGGCGGAGTTCTGGTGCAGCCGAGCTTCCTCGGAACAGACAACTCGTACCTGCTGGACGCGCTCGGCAAGGCGCCGGAACGCCTTCGTGGGGTCGCCGTCATTGATCCGGTGACGCCCGGCGAAGAACTCGACCGGCTCACGGCAGCGGGCGTGTGCGGAATCCGCCTCAACCTGATCGGCCGCCCGGTGCCTCCGCTGGGAGACCGGCAGTGGCAGCGACTGGCCCGCGAACTGGCCTCCCGTGGCCTGCACTTGTTGATTCCGGGTTGGCTAATCGTTTAGTCAACCGCGTGGAGATGAGGGTGCCCTCTGGCCGAAGCCGCTGTCAATGGCTCGTTACGAACTCGCGGCCGCGGCATGTCGGGTGACCGTGCGCGTGCCGTCCGCACGGAATGTCCGGGAGGGCGGCAGAGCTCCAGCGGTGGGAGCAGATGTGCTGTCGTGCCGGACCGGGGACCCAGCAGGACCTGCTCCGGCGGTGCGTCGAGGGGCATCCGGGCCGGCGGGTGCCGGCCCGCTGGGCGACGGAGGCCGAGCTTCGAACCGTTCTGCCCGAAGGGCGGCATCACGACTTCGGCTCGCCCGAGTGTGAGTTCCTCGTCGCACGCAGGCGGCGCCGACGGGCTCCTCGGTTGCGCCGGGCTGAGGCTGCTTGGCGGCAACCCTCAAGTGGTCGATGCGCGGGTCGTACGTGGGCCCGCTTTTGCGGGGGAGGTCGGCGCGGCTTCGACGCTCAGTAGCGCGAGGGTGTTGCGGATGCCTTGATCGAGGAGTTGATCGGCGAGGTCGCTGTCGGCGAGGGCGCGAGCGAGCTGCAGAGTGCCGGCCATCATGGCGTAGGCGGTGAGTGCCTCGGTGCGGACCGAGAGGGGATTGTCGGGCGCAAGGCGGGCTGCGATGCCCTCGATGACGATCAGTACGCCGTCGGTGTAAGACCGTTTGACGATGTCCGGGCAGCGCCGGATCTCATCGAGCAGGGCGGCGGAGGGGCAGCCGTCGTCGGGGTTGTCCCGATGCTGGACGGACAGGTACCACCGCACTATCTGTTCGAGTCCTGCGCGGCCTGGTGCCGCCTGCTCGACGACGCTCGCGTTCTGTGCGTGCAGCTGGTCGGCGATCGCGGTGGCCACCAGCTCTTCCTTTGATGCGAAGTGGGTGTAGAAGGCGCCGTTCGTGAGGCCTGCGTCCTTCATGAGGGCTGTGATACCCGACCCGTCGATGCCGTCCCTCTTGAAGCGGCGGCCGGCCGTCTCGACGATCCGCTGCCTGGTTGCCTTCTTGTGCTCTTTCCCGTATCGCACGCACGCTCCTTCGCTGGCCAGGGGAGTCGCTTGCCCTCCATCGACTTCCTGGGCATATTGTATGTCGAGTGTAATTCAATGCCGACGGGGTGGTGGGTGGCCATCCAGCGGTGGACCCCGTCGGCCGCCGCTTTGCCGCCTGCGGTCGAATCGGGAGGTTGCTTGCGCGGTCGGACCCAACCGCATAGCATTACGAACGTAATTCAATGGCGCCGGATGGCGCCGCCCTCGCGCTCGGCAAGGCGGGCGCGAGGTGATCGAAGCGAGTCGCACCGCGTGGTCACCCGTCGCGGATGCAGGTACTTCAGGCCTGTCGAAGGGCAAGTCGACGCAGGTCAACAGGGTGGTCGAGCCGGGGATCGGCGGAGTCGAGCTGCGCGTGCCCTGGTCGGCGACCTCGGATCGACCCATCTGAGCCGCGGAACAGAAGCCTGTCCGTAGGGATGGCCCGCACTGCGTGACCGGACCGGGGAGGCGGCTTGTACAGCCGCTGAACCGTCAACAGGAGAAGGACACCATGAGCGTATATCTGGCAGACAAGGCCGAAGACCTCACCGTCGATGGCCCCTTCGCGAAGTTCACCTACCGGCGGATGGGTCCGCAGGGCGGCGTTCCGCTGGTCCTGCTGAACCGCTTCCGCGGCACGATCGACTGGTGGGACCCGGAGTTCCTGGACTACCTGGCCGCCGACCGCGACGTGATCGTGTTCGACAACGTCGGTGTCGGCTACACCGACGGAGAGCCGCGCGACTCCCTCGAAGGATTCGCCCAGGGGGCCATCGAGTTCATCGACGCGCTCGGCCTTCCGCAGGCTGACCTGCTCGGCTGGTCCCTGGGTGGCATCGTGGCCCAGCGCGTGGCGGTGCGGCGGCCCGAACTGGTGCGCAAGCTCGTCGTGGCGGGCAGCGGTCCGGCCGGCTGGGTGCCCGATGCTCCGCCGTTCAGTGAGAAGGTCCTGGGCATCATGGCCAAGCCCGACGCGGATCTCGAGGACATGCTGTTCCTGTTCTACCCGGAGACGGACGCGGCTCGTGCCGCCGGGCACAAGCACTTCGACCACGTCTCGACCCGGCTCGCGGCCGGCGGCCCCGCGGTCTCCGAGACGGCGGCACAGGGCATGCTCACCGCGGCGGCCACGCTCCTGGCCGCGCCCTTCGACCAGGTGGTGGCGGAACTGGAGGCCATCCGGCATCCCGTCCTCTATGCCAACGGTCTGAACGACGTGATGATCCCCGCCCACAACTCCTATGTGGCGGTCCAACACCTCGCCGATGCGACGCTCGTGCTCTACACCGGCGCCGGCCACGCCTTCCTCTTCCAGTACGCCAAGGCCTTCACCAAGCAGGTGGTTGACTTCCTCGCCGCCTGATCGCGCCGGACCCCACCAGCCGACCTCGAAGCAACAAGGGCGATTGGTGGCTTGCGGGCATGATGCCGCCTCGCAGTCCTGTGGGGCGGCGTTCGCACGACTGCGGGAGGCCGCGATCACGGCAGCGGTGCACCGAGGGCCACCCGGTGATCTTGATTTGTGACTACCGGGTGAGTTCGGTGGCGAGGCTGGTCTCGGGCGTCTTCTGATGCGATCGAGTGGAGGTGGGTCCTGGCGAGGAGCTTGCGGTCCACGTGACAGCGAGCCACGGATCATGTGGCACTCCGCTCGACCGACACCACGGCGACCGGGCGGATCAGGCCGGTGAGAGGTGGTTCCTCCAGAACGCCGACCGAGGGGATGCTGCTCGGCGGACGTACCGGAACTTCGACCCGAAGACTCAGGGCGAGGATCTGGCCATCGAACGCGGCGTGCGTCCGGAGGCCGTGTTCCTCTTCGGCTCGACGAGGACCTGCTGCAGGGGCAGCAGCACGGTCGGCCGGTCCGTCGGCATCACGGGACCCGCACCCCGACCGGAACCGTCGAACCGGCATCCCCTCGTCGTGGCGGCTGCCTCCGGCTCGCCTGCGCAGCCGCCACGACAGGTGACGGCTTGCGAGGCGATAGAATTACGGTCATACTTTAATTGTCGTTGCGAATGGCGCTGAAGGATCGCTCAAGGTTGCGATGCCCAGGGTCACCGCTCACCGACCCCGCAGACTGCAGCCGCAGCCGGGAGACACAGGTGACTGCACCGAGCCGCCCTCCTTCGAGGAGGGGGCGTCGCGTTCGCGGAAACCACCATGCTGAAGGGCAGCACAGTGAAGGAATCGCAAGGAGTGCGAGGCGACGCGACGGCGTCGTACAAGAATGCGCCGACGAGCACCGTCACCGCCGGGGGAGTGACCTTCGCCTATCGTGATCTCGGTCCCCGGTCCGGCATCCCGGTGGTCTTTCTGAACCACCTCGCCGGGGTCCTCGACAACTGGGACCCCCGGGTCGTCGACGGTTTCGCCGCCGGGCGCCGGGTCATCACGTTCGACAACAGAGGGGTCGGCGCCTCCAGCGGCTCGACGCCGCGCACCATCCAGGAGATGGCCAAGGACGCCGTCACCTTCATCCGGGCGCTCGGCTTCGAGCGTGTCGATCTCCATGGATTCTCGATGGGCGGCATGGTCGCCCAGGTGATCGTGCAGGACGAACCGGACCTCGTCCGCAAGCTGATCCTCACTGGTACCGGCCCCGCGGGTGGAGAGGGCATCAAGGACGTGACCCGGTTGTCGAACATCGACACCGTCCGGGCGCTGCTCACGATGCAGGATCCGAAGCAGTTCCTCTTCTTCACCCGCACTGCCAACGGGCGCCGGGCCGGCAAGGAGTTCCTGGCCCGACTGAAGGAACGGACCCAGGACAGGGACAAGGCGATCTCCCTCGGCGCGTACAGGTCCCAGCTCAAGGCCATTCACCGCTGGGGACTGGAGCAGCCCCAGGACCTCTCCGTCATTCACCAGCCCGTGCTCATCGCGAACGGCGAGAGCGACAGGATGGTTCCGACGAAGAACTCGTACGACTTGGAGCGGCGAGTGCCGAACGGTGAGTTGGTGATCTACCCGGACGCCGGCCACGGTGGCATCTTCCAGTTCCACCGGCAGTTCGTCGAGACGGCCGTCGAGTTCCTGGAACGACAGTAGGCGTGAAGTGCCCGTCGTCCCTTGGTCCGAGGATGCGGGTAGGCGCTCGATCTGCCCGTGTGCCGAGTGGCGGAGATGAGTGGCCCGCCTCGCCGGGGTGTGGCAGCTCCCTCAGCGCATGAATGCGAGGGCGTTCTCAATTCCCCGCTCGAGGACGTCGTCGGCGAATTTTCGATCGGACAGGGCGCGGGACAGCTGCAACGTCCCCACCATCATGGTGTACAGCCCGATGGCCTTACTGCGAGCGGATTGCGGATCCTCGGGTGTCAGGCGTGCGGCGATCTCGTCCACGATCTTCCGGGCCCCGTCGGTGTAGGCCTGCTTGGTGCCGTCCCCGCAGCGGCCGATCTCGTCGAGCAGCGCGGCGGAAGGGCATCCGAGGCCCGGGTGGTCCCGGTGCTCGGCCGACAGATAGTCGCGAACGAAATCCTCGAGTCCGGGGCGGCCGGGCCGCAGGGTGTCGTACTGGGCGATCTGAGTGCGCAGTTCCTCGGTCACGACATGCGCCACGAGGTCGTCCTTGGACGCGAAGTGGGCGTAGAAGGCTCCGTTGGTGAGCCCGGCGTCCGACATCAGTGTGGAAATGCCGGAGCCGTCGATACCGTCCTGCTTGAACCGATGGCCGGCCTTCTCGATGATCCGCTGCCGCGTCACCTGCTTGTGCTCTTTGTCGTAACGCGCCACCGGGTTCCTCCAGTCGCCTCATGGGGTCGTTGCCTTTCCGAACCATCCTAAACCATGGCCTGATGTGCGTAATATTACGACCGATATGTAACCTGTGGTCGATCCCTCTCTCCGGTTGCGTTCCCTATGGCCGGTGGCGGGCTCCTGCTCCCAGTCGGGCGGTGACGTCCGCGGGTGTGAGGGCGGAGTGCTCCGCGGAGCACTCCACGACTACGCGGACCGGAGCTTCGCAGCCCGTGTGGCGGACGTCCAACGGGGGACCCTCGGGACCGATGGCGTATGCCTCGCCCCACTGGCTCAGTGCCATGAAGACGGGCCACAGGTCCCAGCCCTTACGGGTGAGGTGGTACTCGTTGCGGGATCGGCTGCCCGGCTCCTGGTAGGGGACGGTCTTGAGGATGTCGGCCGAGACCAGTTTTCGGAGCCGGCTGCTGAGCACGGACTCCGAGAGCCCGATGTGCCGGCGGAAGTCGTCGAAGCGGTGAACTCCGTTGACGGCGTCACGCAGGATCAGCAGCGTCCATTTCTCTCCGACCACGTCGAGTGTGCGCTGGACGGGGCAGTTTTCGGTGCTCGCTTCAAGCCACTCCATTCCGTCATCGTAACGGTCTGACTTCGATATTGACAGTCAGATGCGACGGAAGCTAACTTCGCTGGTAAAAGTCAGATGGAAGGTGCCTCGATCGTGGGACGAACGCGTTCGTATCGTTGGGAAGATCCTGCGATCCTTGCGGAAGCCGCCGGGCGCATGGCCGGCATCGACTTCCTGCGCGAGGTGCGTGCCGGACGGTTGCCCGGGCCGCCCATCAACTACGCCATCGACTTCACCCTGGACGAGGTGGAGCCCGGCAGGGCGGTCTTCTCCCTTGCGCCTGGCGAGGAGCACTACAACCCGATCGGCAGCGTGCACGGCGGCATCTTCGCCACCCTGCTCGATTCGGCGGCGGGTTGCGCCGTCCAGTCCACCCTCTCGCGGGGCATGGCCTACACCTCACTCGACCTGACGGTGAAGTTCCTGCGACGGATCACCGTGGACACGGGCACGGTGCGTGCCATCGGCACGGTTGTCAGCCAAGGCCGTCGAACTGCCCTTGCCCAGGCGCAGTTGGTTGACCCGGAGGACCGTTTGCTCGCACACGCCACGAGCAGTTGCCTGCTCTTCCCGGCGCCTTCGGCTGAAGAGTGAGCTTTGTCGGCGGCTTGTGCAGCGGACCTCCGTCGCCGAGTACCACGTCTCGTCCTCCTTCGATGTCCCCCTTCTTCCTTCTTCGCCACTGACCGGCCGGGAGTGATGTCGGTGCGGTGATGCCGGACTCCCTCGACCTAGGCGCAGGACGCCGGGGTGTGAGGTGAAACGGCTGCGGCGCACGTCGGTGGCGCCCCGTATTTCTTCGGGGTGCCGGGCCGCCGTGCGCCGCAGGCGTGTAGAGGTGCCCGACGGTTGTTGATTCCCCCGGGCGCCGGACTCTTCGTCAGGCGGAAAGGGCGGGGTAGTCGGTGTAGCCGGCCGCGCCACCGCCGTAGAAGGTCTCGGGGTTCGGGGTGTTGAGGGGTGCGCCGGAGCGGACGCGCTCCACGAGGTCGGGGTTGGCGAGGGCCATGGTCCCGACGGTGACGACGTCGGCCAGCCCGTCCTCGATGTCCTTGGCGCGGGTCGTGATGTCGGCACCCGCCCGGTTGAGGATCAGTGTGGTGGGCCAGAGCTTGCGGAGGGTGAAGAGCAACTCCTCGTCGCCGCCGTGGCCCACGTGCAGGTAGGCGAGGTTGAGGGGGGCCAGGGCGCGCAGAAGGTGCGGGTAGAGCTCGTGGGGGTCGCTCTCCGCGAGGTCGTTGAGCTGGAACGGGTTGCCGGGAGAGATCCGGATGCCGGTGCGGCCGGCGCCGATCTCGTCGGCCACGGCCGTGGCGACCTCCACCGCGAAACGGATGCGATTGTCGAGGGAACCCCCGTACCGGTCGGTGCGCTGGTTGGCGCTGGGGAAGAGGAACTGGTTGACCAGGTAGCCGTTGGCCCCGTGGATCTCGACGCCGTCAGCCCCGGCCGCGATGGCTGCCCCAGCGGCGTGCCGGAACTCGTCGACCGTCGCGGCGACCTCCTCGGTGGACAGTTCGCGCGGCTCCGGCATTTCCTGGAGTCCGGTCGCCGTGAACGTCTGGCCCGACGGCTTGATCGCAGAGGGTGCTACCGGCTGCCGGTGGTGGGGCGTGTTGTCCGGGTGGGAGATGCGCCCGGCGTGCATCAGCTGGATGACGACGCGCCCGTCGGCCGCGTGCACGGCGTCGGTGACCTTGCGCCAGCCGGCGATGTGTTCCTCGGTGTAGATGCCCGGGGTCACCGGGTAGCCCTGACCGTCCGCGGAGGGCTGGGTGCCCTCGGTGATGATGAGCGCATGCGAGGCGCGCTGGGCGTAGTACTCGGCGTTCAGCTCGGTCGGGGCGCCGTCGACGGTGGCGCGGCTGCGGGTCAAGGGGGCCATGGCGAGCCGGTGCGGCAGCGCGATCTCTCCGACGGTGGTCGGGTTCCACAGGGCGTTGAGCATGGGTGATTCCTAGGGTGATGAGTGGTGGATCGCTCAGGGGAGGGGCGGACACCTCGTGCGCACGGTCGGCCGGGCGCACGCCGGTGCGCTCGTGCTTCCCGGCCTGGTGGTGCGCGCTTGCAGCCCCTGCCGGCCGAATGGGTGGCCGTGTGAGCTTGTTGAATTACGATCATAATACTATGTTGGACGGCGGTCGGCCGCAAGTGAGTACCCCGGAAGCCAAGAGTTCGCGGCGTTGGATCGTGTATGCGGGGCATGGGGCGCCGGTGCGCCGGTACGCCCCGCGAAAGCTCATCCAGATCCGGACGGCACTTCGGCAAGGGACGGTGGAATCTTCTGCTCCGCCCAGATGACCTTCCCCTCGGGATTGTGCCGTGTGCCCCAGTGTTCGGTGAGTTGGGCGACCAGGAGCAGGCCCCGACCGCCTTCGTCGCAGGCCCGGGCGCGGCGCAGGTGCGGGGCGGTACTGCTGGTGTCGGACACCTCGCACGTCAGGGTGGATTGCAGGATCATCCGCAGGAGGATGGGGCTCCTGCCGTAGCGGATGGCGTTCGTCACCAGCTCGCTGACCACGAGTTCCGTGGTGAAGCCCAGCTCTTCCAGACCCCAGGCGGCCAGCTGGGCGGAAGCGTGGGCGCGGACCTCGGAGACGACCGCCGGGTCGCAGGGGACGTCCCAGGTGGCGACGTGCTCGGCATCGAGAGCTTCGGTCCGTGCCACGAGAAGGGCGACGTCATCCGCGGGGCGCTGGGGCAGCAGTGCGGCGAGCAGTTCGTCGCAGGTCTCCTCGAGCGATGCCGGTGCCCGGGTCAGGACGTCGCGCAGCAGGTCGAGGGCGGTATCGACGTCACGTGAGCGGTTCTGGACGAGACCATCGGTGTACAGCACGAGCCGGCCGTCCGGTGGCATTTCGAACTGGGCGGTTTCGAAAGGGAGTCCGCCCAGCCCCAGGGGCGGGCCGATCGGCATTTCCGGGAAGTCGACCGCGCGGGATGCGGGTGCATCGCCGTCGCCGGTCAGGGGCGTCACCACGGCCGGCGGAATGTGTCCGGCGCTGGCCAGGGCGCACGTGCCGGAGACGGGGTCGTAGACCGCGTACAGGCAGGTGGCGCTGATCTCGTCCGCGCCCCGCTCCTTCTCGCGCTGAAGGCGGATGACCACGTCATCGAGGTGTGTGAGTAGTTCGTCGGGGGTCAGGTCGATGTCCGCCAAGGTACGTACGGCCGTCCGCAGGCGTCCCATGGTGGCCGCGGCGTGCAGGCCGTGGCCGATCACGTCGCCCACGACGAGGGCGACGCGGGCCCCGGAGAGCGGTATCACGTCGAACCAGTCGCCCCCCACGCCCGCTCGTGATCCACTGGGCAGGTAGCGCGATGCCGTCTCGACGGCGGACTCCTCCGGCACGTCCTGCGGCAGCAGGCTGCGTTGCAGGGTGAGCGCGGTGGCACGCTCCTGGGTGTAGCGACGGGCGTTGTCGATGTTCACCGCCGCTCTGGACGCGATCTCCCTGGCCAGCAGCAGTTCGTCGTCGTCGAAGGGTTCCGCGGTGTGGCTGCGGACGAACTGGGCCAGTCCCAGTGGGCTTCCGCGGGCCCAGAGGGGGACCAGCAACATGGAACGCGGGCCCGGGGCGTGCTCGGCGAGCCCGCGGTCCGTCGACATCGCCAGCCAGGTGGGGACGTCGTCGGCCGCGATGCGGAGCCGCACCGGCTGTCCGGTGGCCAGCACGCGAGCCGGTTCGGAGCCCTCCGGGTGCGTATGTGTCCGACCCGGGTCGACCGTCGGGTCCGTCCAGGTGTCCGAGACCGCCCGGGCGACTCGGTGGAGCGTCAAGGAACCGGCTGCCGGGTGGGTCTCGTCCTCCTGGAGAGCGCAGGAAAGCAGGTCGACGGTGACAAGATCCGCGAGATGGTCGGCACCGACGTCCGCCAGTTCCTGAGCGGTGCGGGTGGTGTCCAGGGTCGTCCCGATCCGTGTCCCGGCCTCGTTGATCGTGAGAAGGCGACGCTGGAGCCAGCGGTCGCGTTCCCGTTGGTACGCCGCGACGGTCTGTTCCGACGTGCGATCGACGTACTCGAAGGCCAACGCGCTCAGCGTCACCGTCATCTCGTTGATCAACTCCTGGGACCCGGCGACACGAGCTGTCTCCGCATTGAGGTGCTGGAGCAGATCCGCGTGGACGAGCCGATAGATCCGCAGGAGCTGACTGATCGGAACCCCGTGTTCGGCCAGGAGCCGAGCGAAGTCAATGGCGGCCGGTGGTGTCCTGACCTCGGTCGAATCAAGACCGCGTGCCAGGAAATCCAGACTGGTGGTGATGTGTTGGGACAGCGACACCGGCGCGGCGGCGGCGATGTCCTCGTACTTCCACACCTCGGGAAACTCGGCGCGCAGGTGTTGCAGCACGACGTCGACCAACTGATCCGCTCGGGGTGCGAGGCCCCGAGCGACTTCGCTGAGGTAGGCATGGGTGTCGGTCCCCATAGTGAAAAGGTACGCCCACCCCGGTGGGTGGGCCGTCTTCCGCACAGCGCGACGGACGTGCCCGCCCTTCGGCGACAGTACGTACGCGTTCCGCTCACTGAGTGTGGCCGGGGCGGCGGAGAACAGGGCGCAGGACATCGATCACGCGGGGGTCGTCCACCGTGGAGGGGATGGGTTCGTCGTGCCCGTCGGCGATGCCGCGCATCGTCTTGCGCAGGATCTTTCCCGAGCGGGTCTTGGGCAGGGCGGCCACGACGGTGACGTCCTTGAGGGACGCGACGGCGCCGATGCGTTCGCGCACGAGCCGGACGAGTTCGGCCTCGACCTCGCCCGGTTCGCGGTAGGTGCCGGCCTTCAGAACGACGAAGCCGCGCGGGATCTGTCCCTTCAGGGCATCGGCCACGCCGATGACGGCACATTCGGCGACATCGGGATGGGCGGCCAGGGCCTCCTCCATGCTGCCGGTGGACAGCCGGTGTCCGGCGACGTTGATGACGTCGTCGGTGCGGCCCATGACGAAGACGTAGCCGTCCTCGTCGATGTGGCCGCTGTCTCCGGTGAGGTAGTAGCCCGGGTAGGCGGAGAGGTAGGAGGCGACGTAGCGGTCGTCGTCCTTCCAGAGGGTGGGGAGAGCGCCGGGCGGCAGAGGGAGCTTCACGACGATCGCGCCGTCGACGCCCACCGGCATCTGACCGCCCGAGCTGTCGAGGACGCGGACGTCCCAGCCCGGCAGCGGGCGGGTCGGGGAGCCGGGCTTGAGGGGAGCGAGTTCGATGCCCACGGGGTTGGCGACGATGGGCCAGCCGGTCTCGGTCTGCCACCAGTGGTCGATCACGGGCACTCCCAGAAGACGGCTCGCCCAGTGATAGGTCTCGGGGTCGAGGCGCTCGCCGGCCAGGAAGAGGTGGCGCAGGCCGGTCAGGTCGCAGTCCGCGGTGAGTGTTCCTTCCGGGTCCTCCTTGCGGATGGCCCGGAAGGCGGTGGGCGCCGTGAACATGGTCTTGACCCGGTTCTCGGCGGCAACGCGCCAGAACTGGCCGGCGTCCGGCGTGCCGACCGGCTTGCCTTCGTACAGGACCGTCGTGGCGCCGACCAGCAGGGGTGCGTAGACGATGTACGAGTGCCCGACGACCCAGCCGACGTCGGATCCGGTGAACATCGTCTCGCCCGGGCCCACGTCGTAGACGGCTCCCATCGACCAGTGGAGGGCGACCGCGTAGCCGCCGCAGTCACGCACGACTCCCTTGGGTTTCCCGGTCGTTCCGGACGTGTAGAGGATGTAGAGGGGATCGGTGGCGGGGACGGGCACGCAGTCGGCCGACGTCGCGGCGGCGACCAGTTCGTCCCAGTCCAGATCGCCGGGCCCCAACGCGGCCGTCTGCTGCGGGCGTTGCAGGATCACACACTTTTCGGGCTTGTGAGCCGCGAGTTCGACCGCCCGGTCGAGCAGGGGCTTGTACGCGATGACCCGCTTGCCCTCGATGCCGCAGGAGGCGGAGACGATGACCTTGGGTGCCGCGTCGTCGATACGGACCGCCAGCTCGTGCGGGGCGAACCCGCCGAAGACGACCGAGTGGACCGCGCCGATGCGTGCGCAGGCCAGCATCGCGACCACGGCCTCGGGCACCATCGGCATGTAGATGACCACCCGATCGCCGTGCACCACGCCGAGCTGCGCGAGCGCTCCGGCGAAGGCCGCGACCTCGTTCCTCAGCTGCGCGAAGGTGTAGGTGCGTCGGCTGTCGGTCACCGGTGAGTCGTAGACGAGTGCGGGTTGTTCGCCCCGGCCGGCTTCGACGTGTCGGTCGAGGGCGTTGAAACAGACGTTGAGCCGTCCGTCGGGAAACCAGCGGTAGAAGGGTGCGGCCGAGGAGTCCAGGGCGCGTCGCGGAGCGACATCCCAGTCGATGCCCTCCGCCGCCTTCAGCCAGAAGCTCTCCGGGTCGTCGGTACTGGCGCGGAACACATCCTCGTAGATTCCCATCGCGGACTCCTTTGTCTCATCGGGGGACCTGGCTGCGGCGGCGGCCTGCGGAACGGTGTCGGGTACGCATACTCCATGTCGGCCGCCATGGGCGGGCAGGATTCCGGGGAGCCCTGCCCGACCGGCTGCTGCTGGACAGGGCTGCGGCCGGATCTGCCGGACCCCTGCGTCAACGAGCGGTGGTGCTGGTCAGGCGCCGAGGTGCCGGCGGAGCCACTGCCCCATCTGCCCGATCGCCTCGTCGACCTCGGGCACACGGCCCGCGCCCAGGACGAACGAGTGCTGTCCCTCGGGCACCGAGTGGACCTGGGAGGTGACCTTGTGGTCCGCGAGCCGGCGCCCCAGCTCGGCACCGTCGTCGGCGAGGGTCTCGTACGCGCCGTAGAAGACGATCGTGGGCGGCAGACCCGTCAGGTCGGCGTTGGCGATGCTGACCTCGGGGTCGGCGAAGTCCACCGCGGGGTCCTGGAGCCAGGCCCCCCGGAAGAGTTCGAGGGTGCCCCTGCTGAGCATCTTGTCGTTGTCCTCGTTCTCGTCGACCGACGCGTTCTGGATGGTGAGGTCGGTCCACGGTGAGACGCTGACGATCGCACCCGGGGTCGCCTCGCCCTTCGCGAGCAGGCGCAGCGGCAGCAGCACCGCGAGGGTGCCGCCGATCGAGTGGCCCGTGCTGCCGATGTTCCGGGGCTCGTATCCCTGGGAGAGCAGCCACCGGTAAGCCGTCTCGGCGTCGTCGAGCTGCGCGGGGTAGGGGTGTTCGGGCGCCAGACGGAAGTCGACCACGAGCGAGCGGGCACCGGCCGCCTTCGCGATGTGGCCGGCGGCCTTGCGGTCGGAGTGCATCGACGCGGTGACCGAGCCCCCGAAGTGGAAGTGGAGCAGGGCCCGGTCGGGGTCGGCGCCCTCGGGGATGCACCACAGGGCGGGGACACCGTTCGCGTCCACCTCGGCGTAGGTGACGCCCTCCGGCTCGGTGGAAGCCTTGTGGTTCGAGTCGACGATGTCGCGGATGATGGCGAGGTCGAGCCCCGGTGTCGACGACTTGGCGCTCACGCTCGCGAGGAACTCCGCGAACTGCTTTGCCTCTGGGCTGACTCCCATGATGGCGCTCCTTACACGATGGGTGCCGTCACGGCTTCCCGTGCGGCGGGCGGGTCGATGTGCTGGCCGTGACGCTACTGGCTGAGTATTGGAAAGTAAACTCAGGTGGGTGGAATCACTCCGCGGATGTGTGGACCGAGGCTCGTCGGGGTGCTGTCGGCCGGGCCGCCCGCATGGTCGCCGCCGGGGCGACGCGCCGGTGAGGTAAGTCGGCGGCCCGAACTGCTACCGCTGCGGATCGGTGGCGGGGGATCCGGCTGTTCGTCCCGTCAGGATCGTGTACTGCAGGCGCCGAAGTGCGTGCTCGGAATCCCTGGGCGAGGTGATGCTGCCGAGCCATCCGAGGACGAACGCCGCAGGCACGGAGACCAGCCCTGGAGTCTGGTACGGGTACCAGTCGAAACTCGCTGCCGGCCACACCGCGAACTCGGTCCCCGAGACGATGGGTGAGAAGACCGTGAGGACGGTGCAGAGGAGGAGTCCCCCGTAGACGGACCACAGCAGTCCTCTGCGGTTGAACCGGTGCCAGAAGAACGAGTACACCAGTGCGGGGAAGATGCATGAAGCCGCGACGCTGATCGAGAAGGAGACCAGGAAATCGGTCGGATACCTGTGGACGGCGGCGGCCAGCGACAGGCCCACCGTGCACAGGACGACGGCGGCCACACGCAGTGCCCGCACCTCTTCCGCGTCGGTGCGGCGGCGCTTGCCCGATGCGTACACGTCGTGGGTGAAGGAGACCGCGGCAGCGAAGGTCACGCTGGTCACGGTGGTGAGCACGGTGAGGAAGACGACGCACGCCATGAGGGTGATGAGCACGACGCGCCCCGTCGAACCGTCGCCCAGTACGTCCGAGGCCAGCAGGACCGAGGACGACTGCCCGGTGGTGTCGGCCGTGGTGATGCCTGCCGCGCCTACCAAGGCCGCCGATGCGAAGCCGGTGGTGACCAGGAGGAGGACGAAGACCCCGACCAGGCTCGCGGCGATGCTCATGGACCGCCGGGCCGCTCGTCCGGTCCGGGAGGCGCCGACCCGCAGGATCAGGTGTGGCATCACGGCCGTACCGAGGATGAAGACCATGTGATTGCCGAATGTGTTGAGAGATCCGAGGCTCGCCGTGTACGGCCAGAGCCCCGGCCTCAGGTAGGCGTCCGGCGCCATGCTGTTCGCCACCGAGGCCGAGAGCAGGGAGTCGGGATTCCAGTCGAACCGTCTGAGGGCCAGCAGTGTGATCACCGCAAGCGCCGCCAAGGTGATCGGTACCTTGGCGACGTGCAGGAAACTGTTGCCCCTCAAGCCCGCCACCGCGGCGAAGCAGGCGACGAGGCAGCCCATCAACACCGTGCACAGGACCTGGGCGCCGTCGGACGACAGGCCGATCAGGAGCGCCGTGCTGATGCCGGCGGCACGCAGCTGGATCATGAGGAGCGGAATCGTGATGGCGAGGGTCACCGCGGTCGCGGCGATGCGCGGGCCCGAACCCGACGCCCGCAGGGAGAAGAGGTCGCCGAGGGTGTAACGGCCACTGTTGCGTATCTTCTGTGCGAGAAGCAGCAGTACGCCGAGCATGATCAGGCCGTCGAGGGCGTAGGCGAACCCGTCGTAGCCGAAGAGGGCGACGCCTCCGGAGACCGTCAACAGGGTGACGACCGAGATCTGCTCGCCGGCCAGGGCGAATCCGTTGAGGAGCGGGGTGAGTGACCGGTCGGCGACATAGAGCTTCTCCGGGGTTTCCTCCTCCGCCGTGGCGAGCGTGAAGAGCCACAGCAGAGACACTCCGATGAAGACCAGGAAGGCCACGATCACCGGGCGTCTCCCGTCCGGGCCGATGGGGTCGAGCGCGCCTGAGCCCAGGATGTCCATCGTCACCGCTTCACCGCCAAGACCCGTTGACGGGGGCTGTCCACGGCACTCCGGCGGAGGGCATGTCGGATGTCAAGGACCGTTCGATGGGATCGGACGTCCGTGTACTTCGAATCTCGTACCACCACGCGGTGGCGACGAAGAGGGCGCACTGCAGGGTGCCCCACACCATGCCCAGCGTGAACTTCCCGGGTACCGCCACCGCGGGCACATCGGTGAAGCAGGAAAGCGCAGCGCCGACAGTGAAAGGGACCGCGTTGACAACGAGGAAGACGCGCTGCTCACGATGGGTGGTCTCGCGAAGTGCGTCGATGCCCTTCAACTGCGCGGTATCACGTGCGGGGAGCGGCGTCGGTGGGCGGCCGGGCGGAGTCGGGGGGAACTGCGGATGCACGGAACCTCCAGGCAGTGAGGGCGGGAACGGCGCAGCGCGCGGTGACGCGGGGGTGGGGATCAGACCGACGGCACGGGGGCGGTGATGAGCAGAGGCCCAGGGGATGTGGACGCCCAGCCGGAGCACCGCAGGCAGTGCGGGTACGGGGATGCACTGCTCGCAACTGTCGCCACTCGATGCACAGGGTGCTGTGTCGGGTGCTTGCGAACGATGGTGGACGCGAGGCTGAGCAGAGGCCGCGAAACCGCGGCAGTACCTCGCAGAAGTGCACACGCGCTCACGAGCCGCTGTCGCCGTGATACGCGATGTCGCGATCAAGAGAATCGCGGTGTCCGTGATGACCTGTCAACAGCCTGTGAGGTGTGTGTGCCAAGTCACCGAAAACCCAGGGGTGCCGCACCCGGTGCGGACGTCCGTGATGGCAACACCACCGCGGCACCGTTTGCCTGACGGGCCATCCGAGTCGGGGAGTGTCCTCTGTGCCGAGACCCGTGCCGGGCGTTCACGGCACCGGACATCCCGTGGCGTTCATTCCGGCGTCAGTTCGGCAGCCCGCTCGGCTGCCTCATGCCGCAGAGCGGCCCGTACGACACCTACGGCGGGGTGTGTCACCGCCTCGCGGCGGACGGCCACGGTGATGGGGAGCCGGATGTCGATCTCGTCGGCGAGCAGCCGGCGCAACGGTGCCCGCTGGGCCAGAAACGCGGGCAGGACGCCGATACCGGCCCCCTGGCAGGTGGCTTCGAGCTGCGCGAAGACGTTCGTCGAGGAGAACGCCGGGGACATGCCTGGAAGGTGGCGCTCGATGCCGAGGTCGCCGACCTGCAGCAGGGACTCGATGTAGAAGATGAGCGAGTGCTCCCGCAATTCGGCCACCGTCCTCGGCCGGCCGTGCAGGGCGAGGTAGTCGTCGGAGGCGTAGAGCCCCAGCGTGTAGTCGGTGAGGTGCTCGGTCACCAGGCCGCTGCTTGAGGGAACGCCGATGACGAGAGCGAGATCGAAGCCGGACGGGTGCAGCGCGAGCTGTCGTGTCGCGGTGATGAGTTCGACCTGGAGACGGGGGTGTCGGCGACGCACCCGCACCAGGGCCGGCGTGGCGAAGACGGTGCCGAATCCGTCGGGCGCACTGACGCGCACCGTACCGTGCAGGGACGGCGAGTCCTGGCCCGCCGCACGGTCGACGACGCGGTTGAGTGCCTCCTCGATCGCGCGCGCGTCCTCCGAGACGGCCCGTCCGATGTCCGTCAGCGTCCATCCGTCCGTGCCGCGTTCCACGAGGCGCACGCCGACGGTCTTCTCCAGTGCGGCGATACGGCGTGACACAGTGGTGTGATCCACACCGAGGGCGTCGGCGGCGGTGACCAGACGCCCGGTACGGGAGACCGCGAGGAGGTAGCGCAGGTCGTCCGCGCGGAGTCTGCGCGGATCGACGGCCCGGCGCGTGCCGGTCGGCCGCGGGGCAGAGCTTTCCTCCGGGGAATCGGGGTGCACGGACACCACCGTATCTGCATTTCTGCACATCTGGTGTGCATCATTGGTGGTTGATTGCACACGATGGTGGGTCGCACAGTCGGGTCACCGGGTGCGACATGCCCCGCCGTTCATGCCGAAGGGCCGCCATGACTGCCAACCTTTCCCTCCCGAGGATCATGCGCGTCGGCCGCGGCGCCGTCGGCGAGCTGGGCGACGTCGTCGCCGGACTGGGCCTGCGCCGCCCCCTGTTGGTGACGGACGCGTTCCTCGCCGGGACCGGTGCGGCGGAACGACTGATGGAGACGCTGAGGGGCGCCGGGCTCCAGCCGCGCCTGTTCGCCGGCACCGTCCCGGATCCGACGACCGACTCGCTCGGCGAGGGCCTGGCCGTCCTGCGGGAGCACGGAGCGGACTCGGTGATCGGATTCGGCGGCGGCAGCCCGATGGACACCGCCAAGGCGCTCGGCCTGCTGGGCGTCCAGGGTGGGCGGATGCGGGACTACAAGGCCCCGCGCGTCAACATCGGTCCGGCGCTTCCGGTGATCGCGGTCCCGACGACCGCGGGCAGCGGCTCGGAGGCGACGCAGTTCACCGTCATCACGGACAGCGTCACGGACGAGAAGATGCTCTGCCCGGGGCCGGCCTTCCTGCCTGTCGCCGCCGTCGTCGACTTCGAACTGACCCTGTCGATGCCGCGGAGGCTGACCGCCGACACCGGAGTCGACGCGCTCACGCACGCCGTCGAGGCGTACGTGAGCCGCAAGGCCAATCCGTTCTCCGACGGCCTTGCGCTGAACGCGATCCGGACCATCGGCGAGCACCTCCGCCGCGCCTACGCGGACGGCGGGGACACCGAGGCCCGCGAGGCGATGATGCTCGCCGCGACCCAGGCCGGTATCGCCTTCTCCAACTCCAGCGTGGCCCTCGTGCACGGCATGAGCCGCCCCATCGGCGCTCACTTCCACGTCGCCCACGGCCTGTCGAACGCGATGCTCTTCCCCGCGGTGACGGCGTTCTCCGTCCACGCGGCCGAGAGCCGGTATGCCGACTGCGCCCGCGCACTCGGAGCCGCCACCGAGACCGACGGCGACGACAAGGCCGCCGAGAAGTTCGTGGCGGCGCTGCGCACCCTGTGCAAGGACCTGGGGGTGCCCACCCCCCGGGCCCACGGCATCGGCGAGGACGAGTGGTTCCGTCTGTCGCCTCTCATGGCCGAGCAGGCGCTCGCGTCCGGCTCCCCCGCCAACAACCCCGTCGTACCCACCGCGGAAGAGATCCAGGATCTCTACGCGCAGATCTACGCCTGACACCGGGCGAGCAAGGAGTCCTGATGGTCACGGCAGTCGCCGCTCCGGCGCACATCGACCACTACATCGACGGTCGCGTCGACGGCCGCGGCGCCGAGACCCGCGGCGAGGTCTACAACCCCGCCCTCGGCCAGGTGACCGGCCTTGTCGCGATGGCGACCGCCGAGGACGTGGACGCGGCAGTCAGGGCGGCCGCCGAGGCGTTCCGGACCTGGTCCGTCACCCCGCCGCACATCCGGGCCCGCATCCTGTTCCGGTTCCGGGACCTGGTGGAACGGGAGACGGACCGGCTGGCCGCGATCATCACGGCCGAGCACGGCAAGGTCCTCGACGACGCCCGGGGCGAGATCGTCCGAGGGCTGGAGGTCGTGGAGTTCGCCTGTGGCATCCCTCAGCAGCTCAAGGGGGAGTTCTCCGAGAACGTCGCCCGCGCGGTGGATGCGGTGTCCCTGCGCCAGCCGCTCGGCGTGGTCGCGGGCATCTCGCCGTTCAACTTCCCCGCCATGGTGCCGATGTGGATGTTCCCCGTCGCGCTCGCCTGCGGGAACACCTTCGTGATGAAGCCGTCGGAGAAGGACCCCAGCCTCAGCGTCGAACTCGCCGAACTGCTCGCCGAAGCCGGACTGCCCAAGGGCGTCTTCAACGTCGTCCACGGAGACAAGACCGCTGTGGACGCACTCCTCGCGCACGACGACGTCGAGGCCGTCAGCTTCGTCGGGTCGACCCCCATCGCCGAGTACGTCCACCGGACCGCCACCGCGCACGGCAAGCGCGTCCAGGCGCTCGGCGGCGCCAAGAACCACATGGTCGTCATGCCCGACGCCGACCTCGACCAGGCCGTCGCCGCGCTGCTGGGCGCCGCCTACGGCTCGGCAGGTGAGCGCTGCATGGCGATCTCGGTGGTCGTCCCCGTCGGAGAGGACACCGCGAACGCCCTGCGCGAGCGACTCGTCGCAGCCCTCGCCGACCTCAAGGTCGGCCCCGGCACCGCGGCCGGAGTCGAGATGGGCCCGCTGGTAACCAAGATCCACCGGGACAAGGTCGCCGGCTACCTCGATGTGGGCACGACGGAAGGTGCCGACCTGGTCGTCGACGGCCGCAAGACCGCTTTCCCGGGGAACGAGGGCGGCTTCTTCCTGGGCGGTTCGTTCTTCGACCACGTCACCCCGGAGATGCGGATCTACCGTGAGGAGATCTTCGGACCGGTGCTGGCCATGGTCCGCACCCAGTCCTTCGCCGAGGCGCTGAAGCTGGTCAACGACCACGAGTTCGGCAACGGTACGGCGATCTTCACCGCCGACGGGAACACGGCCCGCACCTTCCTGGCCGAGGTCAAGGCGGGCATGGTCGGCGTCAACGTGCCCATCCCGGTGCCCATGGCCTTCCACTCCTTCGGTGGCTGGAAGCGGTCCCTGTTCGGCGACCATCACATCCACGGCCCCGAAGGCGTGCGGTTCTACACCCGCTACAAGACCGCCACCACGCGCTGGCCGAACGACAGCCAGGTCCGCGCGGACTACGCGATGCCCACCCATGGCTGATGCGGCCCCGGCCGAGGTTCTCGCCGACGTCCAGCGGGGCGTCGGCCGGATCCTGCTGAATCGCCCCGGGGCGCTCAACGCTCTGACGACAGACATGATCGCCGCCATCGACCGTGCGCTCGCCGCGTGGGAGCACGAGCCGCTGTCCGCCGTGGTGCTCGCCGGCACCGGCACGAAGGCGTTCTGCGCCGGCGGAGACATCCGCACGGTCCGCGAGCACAGCCTCGCCGGGAACACCGAGGCCAGTGAACGGTTCTTCGCCTCCGAGTACCGGCTCAACGCCCGCATCGCCGAATCTCCCGTCCCGATCGTGTCGCTCATCGACGGCCTGTGCCTGGGCGGCGGCCTCGGCCTGTCCGTCCACGGGGCATTTCGTGTTGTCACCGAGCACGCGGTCCTGGCCATGCCCGAGACCGCGATCGGGTTCTTCCCGGACGTCGGGGCCAGCTACTTCCTGCCGAGGCTGCCCGGCGCGATCGGCATGTACCTGGGACTGACCGGGTACCGGCTGGACGCGGCCGACGCTCTGTACACGGGGTTGGCCACGCACTTCGTCCCTGCGGACGGGCTCCACGCCGTCGCGGACGCTCTGGCCGACAGCCCCGGCGACCCGGTGGACACGGTCCTCAACCGTCTCGGCGGCCGGTCCCCGGTGGCGCGGAGCGCGCTGGCCGCGGTCCGTGGGGACCTGGACCGGGTGTTCGGCGCCCCTGACCTCGGCGAGATGGAGAAGCGCCTGCGCCGGCTCGGCACTCCGTGGGCGGAGGCCGCGCTGGCGGCTTGGGAGGCCGTCTCGCCGCAGAGTCTGGAGATCACCCACGCCCTGCTGGTCCGAGGCAGGCAGCACACGTTGCGCCAGTGTCTGCACACCGAGCTCGCCCTCACGCGCACGACCATCCGCACGCCGGACTTCCTGGAGGGCGTCCGAGCGGCCCTGGTCGACAAGGACCGACGCCCCGTATGGCAGGGCGCGTCGAGGGGCTGAGGACGGCTGCCGGCCTGAGCGAGGACTCGCTTCAGCCGTGTGCCCCTGCAAGCCTGTCCGTTCGTGGCCGTGCAGCGTCCGATCTCGTCGGGTACGGCGATGCGAGGACGACCGTCGTCACGCCGGGCCGGAAACCGTTGCTCTTGAGGGGCCTGCCACAGCGCTTCCCTGCCGTCGTGCGCCCGCGCCGGTGCCGTGGCCCGGGGGAGCTGTTCGACCTGCGCGCGGGAAGGAACGGTTCCGGCGCGCTGATGTGCGTTGGGGGTGGACCAAGGGCTCACCTCTGGACCACTCGGCCCGGCTGGGCCCGGGCACGCGCGATGCCCACAGCGCAGCAGCCAGCGACACCGGTCGCCGACGGCGTCGTCGTCCCTCGGGCAACCACGCCGGGCGGAAGGCATACGGCCGACCTGATCTCAGCCGTTGTCGTCCGTCATGGAAACCACGACCTTGCCCGCCTTGGTGCGGCCCTGCTCGACATATGCCATCGCCTCGAGCGTCTGGTCGAACGGGAAGGTGCTGTCGATGACGGGGCGGAGCTTCCCGCTGTCGTAGAGGGCGCTGAGCTTGCGCAGCTGAGAGCCGTTGGCCTGCATGAAGAAGAACTGGTAGCGCACGCCGAGCGCCCTGGCCTGCTTGCGGATCTTGCGGCTGAGTGTGTTCATGACCAGGCCGAGGAGCGAGGGTGCGCCGAGCTGCTTGGCGAACCCGGCGTCCGGCGGGCCGACGACGCCGATGGCCAGGCCGCCGGGCTTCAGCACCGTCAGGGACTTTTCGAGGTTCGCCCCGCCCACGGAGTCCAGCACCAGGTCGTAGCCGGACAGGACCTTCGAGAAGTCCTCCTTGGTGTAGTCGACGACGACGTCGGCGCCGAGGCTCCGTACCAGCTTCTCGGTGTCGGTGTCCGTCGTCGTGGCCACCGTGGCACCGAGATGCTTGGCGAGCTGGACGACCGTCGATCCGAGGCCGCCGGCACCCGCGTGGACGAGCACCTTGTGACCTGGCTTCACACGACCACGGTCGACGAGGATCTGCCAGGCGGCCAGGGCCACCAGCGGCACCGCGGCTGCCTCCTGGGGAGTGAGCGAGGCCGGCTTGGGCGCGACGTCGTCCTGGTCGATCGCGATGAACTCCGCGAAGCCCCCGATCCGCAGGTCGCGCGGACGGGCGTAGACCTCGTCGCCGACCTTGAAGGCGCGTACGGCGGAGCCGACCCGGGTCACCACGCCGGCCACGTCGTGGCCGAGCACGAAGGGGGTCTTGTACTTGAGGAGCTGCTTGAACTCCCCGTTGCGGACCATTTTGTCCAGCGGGTTGATGCTGGCGGCGCTCACTCTGATCAGAACGTCGCGGTCTCCGACAGTGGGCTCGGGTACCTCCGCGGCGCGTGCGCCGTCCTTGCCGTACTTCTCGACGACGAATGCCTTCATGTCAGCCAGCCTTCCGTGTGATCTTCGCGGTGGTTTCTCGGTGGTCGGGGTGGTGGTTCGGTGCGGTGCTTCTGTTCACCCGCCGGGTTGTCGGCAGAGCGGCTGGTCCGTCTGCCGGACGGCCTGGTCGACCCCGGGGTGCGGTCCGCGCCCCGAGGCGCACGAGCGCTGTCCTTCGGGTGGCGGACGGACCTGGGAAGTGACGTCGAAGCCAGCGTGGCCGCGTCGCATGGGTGGCCCGTTGTGATGCGCGGACATGACGCTACTGGCTGAGTATGGAAAAGTAAACTCAGGTGAGGTTAGAATCACCGGCATGGATGAGCGGACCGAAGCTTTTCGGATTGCCGGTATGGATCCCCGTCTCGACCGGGACACGTCGAACTGCTCCATCGGGCGGACTCTTGAGGTCGTGGGCGAGAAGTGGACGATCCTGATCCTGCGCGAGGTCTGGTACGGCTCGTCCCGCTTCAGCGACTTCGAACGCGTCCTCGGCTGTCCTCGCAACCTCCTCGCGACCCGGCTCCGGATGCTCGTGGAGGAGGGGATCCTGGCCACCGAGACCTACCGGGAGCCCGGCTCGCGGGGTCGGCCGAAGTACGTGATCACCCCCAAGGGCATGGACCTGGTGCCGGCGGTGCTGGGGCTCCTGCAGTGGGGCGACCGATACCTCGCCGACCCGGAAGGGCCCGCCATGCTGGCGCGGCACCGGGAATGCGGTGCGCACGTCAACGTGCAGGTGCGCTGCGAACAAGGCCACTCCGTGGAGGCGGAGGGCATCGAGAGTGTCCCAGGTCCCGCGTTTCGCATGAGGTCCGCCGAGTGACATGAAGCCCGTTGGGCGGGCTGGGAGAGGCTCGCGTCAGTTGACCGACGCGAGCCTTTCTCCGGTCTCGCGTGAGGGGCTCAGCCTTCCGGGGCGGGCTCGCCCCGCCGGGCCCGGGCCTGGTGGAGGCGGACCTTTGCGCGGTTCCCGCAGCGGGACATGGAGCACCAGCGGCGGTTGTGGGCCGGGGATCGGTCCACGAAGCGCAGGGCGCAGGTGTCCGAGCCGCAGACGCGCACCCGCCGGATCTCGGCGGACAGAAGCAGTTCGACGGCGTCCTGGGCGACGAGAGCCAGGGCCGCCGCGGGGTCGGCGGCGAGGCTCGCGGTGCCGGCGCGCGTCAGGTGTCCGTCCGTGAGGACGATCTGCGGGGCGGGGTGAGGGGCTACAGCTGCTGACACGTTGAGCAGTGCGATGTCGGCCGATGAGGGCAACAGGCCGTCCGCGACCGCGAGTGCGGCCCGGTCGACCGCCTCACGCAGTCGCCGTCCGGTCGCCAGGGCCGCCGCTGCGGCGGGGGCCTGGACGCCGGGTGCGAGCAGGCCGGCCTTCTGGAGCCAGAGGGTGAGGTCGCCCGAACTGCGGAGCGTTTCCACAGGCGTGGTACGCCAGCGGCTGCGCAGGGTGTTGACGAAGTCCAGACAGGCCCGTCCGCCGTCCCAGATCCACATGTCGTCGTCTGTTGCCACGCCTCCATTCTGCACGTTAGCTTAACCCTCTAAGGGGGTTAGTGGTGGTTGGCGGGCATCGAGGAGGCACATCCATGGGACAGCCGACAGCGACGACCGGCGTGGCACAGGTGGACGGGGTCCGCCTGCACTACCTCCGAGCGGGATCCGGCCCTCTGCTCGTGCTGCTCCATGGCTGGCCGCAGACCTCCGACTGCTGGCGGCCCGTGCTGGCGGATCTCGCCGCCGACCACACCGTCGTGGCACCCGACCTTCGTGGCTACGGCCTCAGCGACAAGCCCACGACCGGTTACGACAAGCGGCGGATGGCCGCTGACATGGCGGGCCTCGTGGACGCGCTCGGCTTCGAGAAGGCCGCGGTCGTGGGCCACGACCGCGGCGCCCGGGTGGGACACCGCTGGGCGCTGGACCGCCCGGAGCAGGTGGAACGGCTGGCGGTACTTGACATCGTGCCCACCCGGGAGATGTTCCGCCGACTGGACGCCTCGCTTGCCTCCGGGTACTGGCACTGGCTGTTCCAGATGCAGCCCGATCTGCCCGAGCGTCTAGTGGGGCCCGACATCCGCGGGTATCTCGAGTACTTCTTCGAGCGGTGGACCTACAACCGCCACGGCCTGACACCCGAAGCGGTCGACGCATATGTCCGTGCCTTCTCCCGCCCGGGCGCCATGCGGGCGAGTTTCGACGACTACCGTGCCATGGAGCAGGACGTCGCCCTCGACGACCTGGATGCCGCCGAGGGCCGTCGCCTCGCCATGCCGGTACTCGCGCTCTGGGGTTCGAACGGACTGCCCTCCCGGCTGCCGACGCTGGAGATCTGGCGCGCGTACGCGGACGACGTCACCGGTGCGGAGATTCCGGAATGCGGCCACTTCATACCGGAGGAGCAGCCGGAGGCACTGCTGGCTCGGTTGCGGCCCTTCCTCGCCGGCGGGGTTTCGACCGCGCTGTGATGTCCGCGGCCGGCGACGAGCCCGGCAGCGGGATACGGCAGAGGGGCGCGTCCCAGTCGCAACCGGCTGGGACGCGCCCCTCCGTGCGGGCCTCAGGTCGCGACCGGGGCGCCGGCCGGAGCGTCCCCCGCGGCGAGGCCCGCGGCCGGGCCGTCGACCGTGCGGTCGCGGGACATGAGCAAGGCCACGGCCGCCGCCAGGCCGACCGCACCGGCCCCGACCCAGAGTGCCGGCCGGAGCCCGTCCACGAAGAGCGAGGCGGATCCGTAGCCGCCCTGGGCGGAGAAGACCGCCGCCAGCGAAGCGACACCGATGGCGCCGCCGACCTCGCGGATCGCGTTGTTGGCACCGGAGGCGATGCCCTGTTCCTCCGGGCGCACCGTGCTCATGACGAGGTTCGCGCTGGGCGCGAAGAACATGCCCATGCCGGTTCCGCAGACGATCAGTGCCGGCAACAGCGAGGTGTACGACACCTGCGGCTCGACGGCCAGCGCCCAGAGTCCGAGGCCGACGGCGTTCAGGGCCATGCCCACCGTGACGACGGGCGCGCCGCCGATCCGGTCGGACAGTGCCCCCGCCAGCGGCCCGGCGATCATGGGCATGGCGGTCCAGGGCAGCATCCGTACGCCGGCTTCCATCGGCGAGTAGCCGCCGACCGTCTGCAGGTACTGGCTGAGCAGGAAGATCGCCCCGAACATCCCCAGGAACATCAGCAGGCTGGCGGCGTTGATGGCACTGAAGGAGCGGTGCCGGAACAGGCGCATCGGCAGCATCGGGTGCCTGGCGCGCAGTTCGTAGAGGACGAAGCCGATGAGCAGGGCCGTACCCGCGAAGAAACCGCCCAGCACCGGGGTGCTGGTCCAGCCGTCGGCGTTGCCGCGTACCAGGGCGTAGACGATGCCGAACAGGCCGAGGCTCACCAGGACCGTGCCGACGAGATCGAGGCTCGGGTGCGGGCCGTGGCTTTCGCCCAACTGCAGCAGGGCCAGCGGAATCAGCGCCAGGCCGAGCGGAACGTTCACCCAGAAGATCCACTGCCAGGAGAGGTGTTCGGTGAGCGTCCCGCCGATGAGCGGTCCGGTGGCCACGGCGATGCCGCTGGCCGCTCCCCAGACGCCGAAGGCCACGCCGCGCCGTTCGGCGGGCACGGCCGCCGCCAGCAGGGTGAGCGTCAGAGGCGTCACGATCGCGGCTCCGACGCCCTGCGCCGCGCGGGCGGCGATCAGTTCGCCCATCCCGGGGGCGAGTGCGGCCGCAGCCGAGGCCGCGGTGAAGATCGCCAGTCCTGTGGCGAACAGTCTTCGGCGGCCGAAGCGGTCGCCGAGGGAGGCACCGAACATGAGCAGGACCGCGAAGGTGAGGGTGTAGGCGCTCACGGTCCATTCGAGGTCTTCGAGGCCACCACCGAGGTCCTTGCGGATGGAGGGGAGAGCGGTGGTGACGATCAGGTTGTCGAGTGCGGTGATGAATCCGGCCATGCTGGTGATGACCACGGCCCAGACGGCGCTGCCGCGCCGAGCCGGTGGCTTGCGGTGCTCGTGCATAACGTTTCCCTTGACGGATGTACTTGACGATTGATCAGTGGATCTGGGCACCGGTACGCGGGGACGCGGCATGTGACACCGGGCGCCGGTAACCACCGGGCCGGTGCGGATTCCAGGGTGGTCCCGGACGGCGAGCCCTCAGGGAAGCTGCGGATACAGCGCGGAGACGCCGCCGGACAGGGCGGCCTGCGCCTGGCGGGCGGCGTTGTCCGCGAGGATCTCGTAGGCGCCGGCGGAGATGCCGTCGACGGCGATCCGGGCGATGTCGGCGGGGTCGGACTTGGCCGCGTCGACGTCCCGGACCATGTCGGTGTCCATGTAGCCGACGTGCAGGCCGGCCACGCGGATGCCCTGGTCGGCGAGTTGCAGGCGCAGGGCGTTGGTGAGCGCCCACTCCGCGGACTTGGCGACGCAGTAGGCGCCGATCTCCGGGAAGCTGACCCAGGACAGGCCGGACAGGACGTTCAGGATCGCCCCACCGCCGTTGGCCGCGATCTGGGGTGCGAAGTTCCGGACCACCGAGAGGGTGCCGAAACAGTGAGTGTCCATCTCCAGCCGGATGTCATCCGGGTCGGATGCCAGCAGGTCGGCACCGGTGGCGGACCCCGCGTTGTTGATCAGGACGGTCACGTCGCCGGTGGCCTCGGCGGCGGCGGCGACGGAGGCGGGGTCCGTGATGTCGAGTGCGATCGGTCTGGCGCCGGGCAGGTCGACCTGGTCGGGGTTGCGGGCGGCGGCGTAGACGGTGGCGCCGCGGCTGAGCAACTCGGCAGCGAGGGCCCGGCCGAAGCCGCGGTTGGCTCCGGTGACCAGAGCGGTGCTGGTGGTGAGGTCCATGGGAAGTTCCTGGCGGAGTAGAGGAATGGAGGAGTGGGGGCGTTGAAGGCGTGCTGAGCGGGTCGACCGAGCCTCGGGCGTCCGGGGCGGTCACCGGGCAACGCGGGCGAGGGTCGGAAGAAGAATCCGGCCGGTGGCGTGGCCTGTCCGAGGGGGCGGCCGGTCGAGTCATCAGCGATGAGGACTCGCGACTTGGAATTATGATCATAATACTAAGTGCCGGAGGTGGCTGATCACAACCGGTACGGGTGGTTGTGACGCACTCCGCCTCCGGGTCCCATCGCGACCGGGGCCGCCACTCAACGCGCGAGGGGCCTGCCGTGCGGACGGCAGGCCCCTCGCGCGGTCTGACGCGGGTGGGCTCAGAGCTTGACGATCATCTTTCCGATGTTCGCGCCCTGCATCATCGCGAGGAAGGCGTCGAGGGCGTTGTCGAGGCCCTCCTTCACGGTTTCGCGGTAGTGGAGCTTGCCCTGGGCGAGCCAGCCGCCGACGTCGCGGACGAAGTCGGGCTGGAGGTCCAGTTCCTCGGTGACCATGAACGACAGGATGTCCGAACGTGTCACGGACAGGTTCCACAGGTTGCGTGGCCCCACGACCTTCTCGTCGTTGTACTGGGAGACCATGCCGGACAGGACGATCCTCGCGTGCAGTTTGAGGGCGCCGATCGCCGCCTCCAGGTGCTCGCCTCCGACGTTGTCGAAGAAGACGTCGATGCCGTCGGGTGCTGCCTGTGCCAGCTGCTCGGCGACCGGCCCGTTCTTGTAGTTGAACGCGGCGTCGAAGCCGTACTCCTCGACCAGTAGCTTGACCTTCTCCTCGGATCCCGCGCTGCCGATCACCCGTCCGGCACCCTGCAGCTTCGCGATCTGGCCGGCCACGCTGCCGACCGCTCCCGCGGCGCCGGAGACGAAGACCGTGTCACCCTCATTGACCTTCGCGAAACGGGTCAGTCCGATGTACGCGGTGATGCCGGTGACACCGAGCACGCCCAGGTAGGCGGTGAGCGGTGCCAGATCCGGGTCCACCTTCTGGGCGGTCGCCGCGTCGACGACCGCGTAGTCACGCCAGCCGAGGACGTGCACCACATGGTCGCCGGGCGCGAAGCCCTCGGCGTTGGAGACCAGGACGCGGCCGACCGCGGGGCCGTCCATGGGTGCGCCCACCTCGTACGGCTCGATGTAGGACTTCTTGTCGCTCATCCGGCCGCGCATGTAGGGGTCGACCGAGAGGTACTCGTTGGCGACCAGGAGCTGTCCGGGGCCGGGCGTGGGGAGTTCCACCTCGCGGAGCGAGAAGCCGGACGCCTCCGGCCGGCCCGCGGGGCGGACGTCCAGGTGCCATGCGTGTGCGGTGGTGGGCAGGATCTGCTCGGACATGTGGGTCAAGTCCCTTCAGTGGGTGTGCGTAGTGCTTTACCTGCCAGACAGAAAGGTCTGTCTGGCAGACAGAAAGGTCTGTCTATATTGGTCCTCGGTCAGTGCAGGGCCGACGAGGGGAATGGCTCTATGGGCAGGCGCAGTCGAGCAGGAGGCGCGCCGCTCGTTTGGCGGCCTCGGCGGCGACGTCGGCATGCTCGACGCGTGTCGCCGCCAGTGTGCCGTCGATGAGCAGAGTGAGCTGGTATGCGAGTGTGTCGGGGTCCGTGGCGCCGGCTGCGGCGGCCAGGTCGCGCACCCAGGCGCGGACCGCGGCCTTGTGCTCGGCGGTGATGGCGTGCGCGGTGCTGCCGGGCTGGTACTCGGCCGCCGCGTTGATGAACGCGCAGCCCAATGATCCTGCTCGCGCCGCTTGTTCCATGGCGACGAAGAGACCGAAGAGCTGCTCGCGCGGGTCGTCCCCGGCCGCCAGTGCCGCCGAACGCAACTGGCGCCGCCAGCTGTCGTCCATCTGCCTCAGGTAGGCGGCGACCACGTCGTCCTTGCTGGGGAACTGCTTGTACAGCGTGGCCTTGGCGACCCCCGACTCGGCGATCAGCCGGTCCACACCCACAGCGTGGATGCCGTGCGCGTAGAACAGCTCGCGAGCGGTGTCGAGGATGCGCTCCCTGGCCGGGCGTCGCTCGATTGCGGTGCTCATGGCGTGTAAGTTAACAGACAGGTCTGTCTGCGGGCAAGGGAAAGACAGACCTGTCTGTCCGATGTCTGTAATCCACCACTGGGAGATGTTCATGGGCAGCATTGACGGTCTGGATCTCGGGAAGTTCGGGATCTACACCTTCGACTTCGAGGTCCAGCCGGCCGCGCAGGTCCGCGCATCGGTCCTGGAGCTGGAAGAGCAGGGCTGGCAGGCGTTGTGGATTCCCGAACTCCTCGGACGGGACGCGTTCACGCACGCCGGCTACCTGCTCTCCTCCACGGAGCGGTTGCGCGTCGTGAACGGCATCGCGCAGATCTGGTCACGCGGAGCCCGGTGGGCCTACGGTGCCGGTCTGCTGCTGGCCGACGCCTACCCCGACCGGCATGTGCTCGGGCTGGGATTCGGCGGCGGGCAGGGGCCGGGGACCAAGCCCCTGGCCGCCATGACCGCCTATCTCGACGAGATGGACGCGCTCCAGACGCCCAACCCTCTGCCGAGGACCCCGATGCGCCGCATCATGGCCGCCTACGGACCCAAGATGCTCGAACTGGCCGGCCGACGCACCGGCGGCGCGCAGACCTATCACGTCAACGTGGCCCACACCGCCCAGGCACGCGAGATCCTCGGGCCGGACACGTTCCTCGGCGTCGAGCACGCGGTGCTGTTCGAGTCCGACCCCGACAAGGCGCGAGCGATCGCGCGTGAGCATCTGCACATCTATCTGAACTCGCCCTACAACATCGCGAAGTTCCGTCGACTGGGATACACGGAGCAGGAGATCGCCGACGGCAGCGACCGCATCGTCGACGACCTAGTGTTCTGGGGCGACCTCGACACCGTCGTCGAGAAGCTCCACGGCCATGTCACGGCCGGCGCCGATCATGTCGCCGTGCAGGTCATCGGGATCAAGCCGGGCGAGTCCGCCGTGCCGTACTGGCGCATGCTCGGCGAGGCGCTCCTGCCCTGAGGCGGCAGCGCCTGATCCGTCATCCGTCGGAGCTGCCCGGCCGTGCGGGTCACGCGGTCGGGGAGCGGAGATCCTTGCGGAGGATCTTGCCCGACGCGGACTTCGGGATGACGTCGATGAACTCGACGCGCCGGACCTTCTTGTGCGGGGCGACCTGGCGCGCGACGAAATCGATGACCTCGTCCCCCGTGAGGTCGGCGTCGGACCGGCGGACGACGAAGGCCTTGGGGATCTCCTCGCCGTCGACGTCGGTGACCCCGACGACCGCGGCGTCGATGATGGCCGGGTGGGTCAGCAGCAGGGCCTCCAGTTCGGCGGGCGGCACCTGGTAGCCCTTGTACTTGATCAGTTCCTTGAGCCGGTCGACGATGAACACCCGGCCGGCGTGGTCGACCCGGGCGAGGTCGCCGGTGTGCAGGAAGCCGTCGGTGTCGATCGTGGCGGAGGTCGCCTCCTCGTTGCCGAGGTAGCCGACCATCACGTTGGGGCCCTTGACCCACAACTCGCCCGGCTCGCTCAGCCCTTCCGCGGGGTAGGCGACCTCGTTGCCGTCGGCCGGATCGACGATCTTGTTGACCGTGTTGGCGACGGGCCACCCGCAGGAACTCAGCGGCGCGACCTCACCGAAGTGTTCCTGGCCGCCGTCCACGGGCATCGCGTGGCTGACCGGGCTCAGTTCACTCATGCCGAAGCCCTGGAGCACCCGTACGTCCAACCGCTCGGCCACCGCGGCTCCGAGCTCGGCGTCCAACGGCGCGGCGCCGGACAGAAGGACGCGTAGCGATGACGTGTCGTACTCGTCGACCAGAGGATGCTTGGCCAGCGCCACCGCGACCGGCGGCGCGATGTAGCCGTAGGTGGCCCGGTGTTCCTGGATGGTGTCCAGGAACGCGGTCAGATCGAACCGGGGCATGACGACGAGTGTCGCGCGTGCCTGCAACGCGGCGTTGAGCAGCACGGTCATGCCGTAGATGTGGAAGAACGGCAGCACCGCGAGGACGTTGTCGTCGGACCTCATCGCGAACAACAGCCGGATCTGCGCCATGTTGGCCACCAGGTTCCGGTGGGTGAGCATGACGCCCTTGGGGTTGCCGGTGGTTCCGGAGCTGTAGGGCAGCACCGCCAGGTGTGTGGCGGGATCGAAGTCGACCTGCGGGGCCGGGGCGCCGGGGGCGAGCAGGTCGTCGAGGTTCGGATGACCTGTGGCGGAAGCGCCGTCGCCGTCGAGGACGACCAGGTTCTCCGGTGTGATCCCGACCGTGCGTGCCGCCTCCCGCGCCTGCGGCAGCAAGGCGCTCACGGTGATCAGCATCGTCGCGGTCGCATCGGTGAGCTGCTTGGCGATGTCCTGGGCGGTGAACAAGGCGTTGATCGTGGTCGCGGTGGCTCCGGCCCGCAGAATGCCGTGGAACGCCACGGCGAACAGGGACGAGTTCGGCGCCAGAAGGCCCACCACGTCCCCGGCGCCGATCCCGCGGGCGGCCAGCCAGCCCGCCGACGCGTTCACCCGCTCGATCAACTCCCCGTAGGTGGTCTGCGCACCACCGACGGTGTCGATGAGCGCGACATGATCCAGGACATCCTGGTCGACGTCTGCGAAGAGGAAGTCGAAGACGCTCGCTTCGGGGATGTCGACGTCGGGGAACGGGCTGGCGAACATGAATTGATCTCCGTTACTCGTGCAGCGATCAGGGAGTGGTCGCGGTGTTCCGCGGGAGGGAGCCCAGGGCACGTTCCGTGTCGGTGAGAAACGTCAGGACGCGGGCGGCGAACTCGTCGGGGCATTCGATCTGCGGCATGTGACCGATCCCGGTGAACAGGTGGGTCTCGGCATGCGGGAGGAGATGACGGGCGGAGTCGAGGTGGCGGGCGGGCAGGACACGATCACGGTCGCCCCAGACGATCAGGGTGGGGCGGGGATGCCCGGCGACCGCGGCGGTCAACTCGGCACGCCATCCGGGCCTGGTGCCGCGTGGCGTGGCGAGCTCGCGCACGGTCTCCAGCAGCACGGCGCCCAGGTCGGGCCGGCGGGCGATGGCCAGGGCGTGCTCGATCCGCTCCCTCGTGGCCGACCCCGGGTCGGCGAAGAGCATGCGTTCGGCCATCCTCGCGCCGGCCCGGGTGGTGCGGCGCGTGGCGATGCGGCCGAGGCCCGGTACGGCCAGCAGCCTTAGCGGGAGCGCGACTTCGGCGCCGAAGCCGGCGCTGTTGACCAGCACCAGACCGGCCACCCGCGCCGGATCGAGGACGAGCAGCTGCTGCGCGACCGCGCCGCCGAGAGAGTTGCCGAGCACGAACAGCGGCCGCTGCTCGCCGAGGGCGTCGAGCGTTTCGACAACCGCGCCTGCCAGGACCTTCAGCGTGGTGCGTTCGGGGGAGCGGGCGGAGAACCCGAAGCCCGGAAGGTCGAGGGCGATCAGCCGATGACCTCGTGCGAGACGCGGGTACTGCGGGGCCCAGTCCTCAAGACTGCGGCCGATGCCGTGCAGCATCAGCACAGGCGGGTTTGCCGGGTCGCCCGCTGTCCGGACGCGGGTACGGCGACCGTCGACGGAGAGGAAGGCGGGGGAGCTCATGCCGCCGCTTCCCTGGGTGCCGGCCGCGCGTCCACCGCGGCGGCGGTGAAGTGCAGAGCGGGGTCCTCGACCGGGCCGCCCAGCCGGGCACGGTCCAGTGCGTAGTCCTGGCTCACCGTCCACGGGCCGTGGGAGCCCTGTTGCGGGAACAGGTGCATGGCGCGGTTGATGTAGGCCGTGTCCATGTCGAGGAACGGCCGTCCGGTGAGTGACGGGTCGTCGGCGACCGGGGTGACGGTGGCGTAGCCGTGGCGGTCCATGTGGGCGAGCAGCCGGCACAGGTGATCGACGACCAGGTCGACCTTGAGGGTCCATGCGTTGGTGGTGTAGCCGAGTGCGAACGCGAAGTTGGGCACGCCGCTGACCATCATGGACTTGTAGATGAAGTGGTCGTTGAGTGCGACGGCCTCTCCGTCGACGTGCAGGGCCATCCCGCCGAAGGGCAGCATGTTCAGGCCGGTGGCCGTGACGATGACGTCGGCCTCCAGCTCCGCACCCGACCTGAGAAGGATGCCGTGTTCGGTGAACCGCACGACGTGATCGGTGACCACGGACGCTGCGCCACTGGAGATCGCCTTGAACATGTCGGCGTCCGGGACCACGCACAACCGCTGGTCCCACGGGTTGTAGCGGGGGTTGAAGTGGGTGTCGACCGCGTAACCCTCGGGCAGTGCACGGGCGTTGAGCTTGCGGATCAGACGGCGCATCTGCCGTGGGTAGCGTTGGCTGAGGGCGAGGATCAGGCCCTGGCGCCTGGTGTTGAGCCGTCGGCTGATCCGGTACGCGGTGGCGTCGGGCAGAAGTCGGCGCAGGGTGTTGGCGATCGGGTCCCGGCGCGGGACCGGCAGCACGTACGACGGCGAGCGCTGCAGCATCGTGACGTGGCCCGCCCTCTCGGCCATCGACGGCAGGAGCGTCACGGCGGTGGCGCCGCTGCCGATGACGACGACCTTCTTGCCGGTGTAGTCCAGATCCTCCGGCCACTGCTGCGGGTGGACGACCGGGCCGCGGAAGTCCTCGCGCCCTTCGAAACGGGGGGTGTATCCGCCGGCGTAGTCGTAGTAGCCGGCGGCGGAGAACAGCACCCCGCAGGTGACGTCGAACTGCTCGCCGTCACTGGTGCGTTCGAGCGTGACGGTCCAGCGTGTCTCGGCGGAGGAGAAGTCCGCGCGGAGCACCTTGTGGCCCAGACGCAGGTGCTGGTCGAGACCGTTCTCGGTGACCGCCTCGTGCAGGTAGTCGAGGATCTCATGGGCGTCGGCGATGGCGTTGTCCTTGGTCCATGCCTTGAACCCGAGACCGAAGCTCTGCATGTCGGCGTCCGACCGGATGCCCGGGTAGCGGAACAGGTCCCAGGTCCCGCCGATGGCGTCACGGCCGTCGACGATGACGAAGGTCCGCCCCGGCTGCTTCTTCTTCAGGTGATACGCCAGGTCGATGCCGGAGATGCCCGCTCCGACGATCAGCACGTCGACGTGGTCGAATCTCCGTGCCACCTCTGCGGCTGCGCTCATGTCGGTTTCCTTCGATGTGTGGGTGGTCGGTGACCGGCCGGGAGATGACCTGCTCACCGAGGCGAGAACACGGACACGAGGTTCGGTACGGCAGAGATCTCGGGGACGTCGAGGAAGCCGGGACGCCGGTAGGCCGGGTCGGGGTAGTCGTAGTAGCCCCTGCCGGTCTGCACTCCCAGCCGTCCGCGGTCGAGGAAGTTCTCCTTGACGTAGTCGGCGTTGGCGATCATCTGGGCATCGCCGCCCGTCCTCCCCCAGTGGGAGAGGACGTCGAACACCGTCTTCATGCCGATCATGTCCATCATGCCCATCGGCCCGAACCTGGCACCGGTGTACAGGAACGTACGGTCCACGTCCTCGGGGGTGGCGACGCCGTTGGTCACGAGCGTCTGCGCGGCATTGAGGAAGGGAACCAGCCACGTGTTGACGACGTAGCCGTTCTGTTCCTTGCGCAAGGGGATCGGCAGCATGCCGATCTCGACGGCGAACTCGGTCACTTCGGTGAGAGTCTGTGGCGACGTGCCCGGGTGCGCCATGATCTCGACGAAGTTCATCGCCCAGATGGTGTTGGAGAAGTGCAGGGCGCAGAACTTCGCCGGACGACCGGTGGCCCGGGCGAAGTCCCGGGGGAGGAACGTCGAGGAGTTCGTCGCGACGAGGGTGTCGGGCGGCAGGAGTTGGGCCATCTCCTCGTACACGGCTGTCTTGACCGCGGGGATCTCCGGTACCGCCTCGATCACCAGGTCCGCCTGCGCGACTGCGGCGGCCAGGTCGGTGCCGTACGTCAGGCGGTTCCGGGTGGCGGCGATGTCCGCGTCGTCGGCACCGACGTCCGACCGGTAGAGGGCGGCGTACCGGTGGTGCACACCCCGGCAGCGCTCGACGGCGTCCGGTGAGATGTCGTACACGGTGACGCTCTTGCCCTTGAACGCGCTGTGCCAGGCGATCTGTCCGCCCAGCACACCGGATCCCAGGACGGTCACTCTGTCGAGTCGGGACATGACTCTCCTTCTTCGGGCCGGTCTGTTCCGTTCGTATGCGGCTGGGGTCCACGGATCCACGGAGACGAGGGCCGGCAGGGTTCGCCGGTCACATCGGCCCGGTCTGGCGCACTCGCTCCGTGCCCGTGCTACGCCGGGACGCTTTCCCAGTGCTGCGTCAGTACGTCGGCGAGTTGCCGTGGCTGCTGGAGCGGCGTCCAGTGTCCGCTGTCCAGCTTCAGAAGGCGCGTGGCCCTGACGCTCTTGGCGACGAAGTCGGCGCGCTCCACCGGGTCGAACTGGTCGGCGATGCCCCAGAACACGATGGCGGGGCTGGTGATGTTCACCAGGCCGGGCTCCCACTCCGCGGCCAGGTTGACCGCCGAGCGGTACAGGCGAAGGATGCTGTCCTTCATCACGGCGTCCATCCGGCCGGCGTTCTCCTCGGCGCGGTGCGCCGGCACGCCGTTCGCCTGCAGCAGCGCGTTCAACTGCGGCGCGCTGAACTCGGCCATCCACTGCTCGCCGACCTCAGGGGTCTGCCAGGTTCTCGCGATGGGGTGCCATTCGACCTGGCCGGCGATGGAAGCGCCGCCGCCGGCCCACGTCCGCACCAGATCGGGACGGAGCGCCGCGACACGGGAGGTGAGGATGTAACCCCAGTCATGACCCACGAGGTCGACCGGGCCGGCCAGTTCCTCCAACTGGCCGATGATCCAGCCGACGTACTCCTCCTTGGTGGCCGCGAAGCCTTCCGGCACGGGGCTTCCGAAGCCGGGCAGGGCGAGTGCTACGACGTCGGTCCGCGCCAGGTGCGCGCGGACGTCGTCCCAGACATGGTGGGTGTCCGGGACTCCATGAACGAATACGGCGGGCACGGGGTTTCTCCGATCGGTCTTTCTGCTTCGTGGGTGCTCAGGGGTTTCGGCTAGTCGGTGGTGTACTTCGCCGTGCCGCCGGTCAGGTACTTGACGGTGCCGAGGCCCTGCGCCTGCGCGCACTGCTTGACCAGCGCCTGCACGGTGACCGCGTCGAGAACGGAATGGAACTGGCCGTCCTCGGTGAAGCCGACGTTCGCGCCGTTGATGATGAACAGCACGACCGTGTCCTCGGTGGTCGTCCCGGGCACCGCGAACGTGTGCACCGACGAGGCCGGCTCGTAGAGGTACGACCCCGCGGTCTGCGGCTGGTCGGGGTACTCCTTGTAGATCCACTCGCCCTTGAGGGTGTATCCGTGCACTCCACCGGTGTGCAGATGGATGGGCAGCTCCACACCCGGAGCGAAGGTGCCGATGATCGCCCAGATGCCCATCTCGGGGTCGAGGAACAGCGGCTGGAAGCTGATGCCCGGGCCGAGCGCGTCCTTCAGCAGCGGGATGTCGTTCACGTTGAGCGTGAGCAACTCCGTCTGCGGGAGCGAGACGACGGGGACCTTGTCGGCGGTCTGTGTGGCGGTCATGGAGTTCCTCCGGTGAATGGGCGGGGTTCAGCGGGCGTTCGGGGTGATGATGATCTTGGCGTCCTGCTCGGGGTCGGCCAGCCTGGCGAAGGCGTCGGGCACTTCGGCGAGCCCGATGCGACTGGTGATCAGCGGATCGACCCGCAGTTCGCCCGCGGCCAGGTGCCCGATGGCCTGCCCGAACTCCTCGAGGGTGTAGGAGATGGAGAAGACCAGGTCGATCTCCTTCAGGACACCGAAGGTGGGGTAGAAGGTGTCCTGCTCCATGCACAGGCCGGCGACGACGACCTTGGTGCAGGGGGCGGCGCCGCCGAGGATCTGCTGGATGACTCCCGGAACACCCACGCACTCGAACACGACCGACGGACGGAACCCGAAGCCCGGGAACGACACCGTCTGGCGGCCGAACCGCGCCGGGTCGGAGACCGCGGCGACCGAGCGCCAGGAGTCGTACGGCGACGTCTCGCGCGGATCGACCACGATGTCGGCGCCTAGGGTGGCGGCCATCGCCCGTCGCGCGGGCGAGAAGTCCGCGGCGATGATCGGGCCGATGCCCCGCATCCTGAGCACCGCGATCACCGCGAGTCCGATCGGACCGCAGCCGATGACGACGGGTACGTCGTCGGATCCGAGGGAGCCGCGGTTGACGGCGTGCAGCGCGACCGCCAGTGGTTCGGTCAGTGCGGCGGTGTCGGTGGGCACCTCGTCCGGCACCGGGATGAGGAGGTCCTCGGACAGGAGCATGTAGTCGGCGTATCCGCCGGGGGTGTCGACTCCGCCGAAGCCGAGCAGCACCGGCTGCGGCTCTCTGAGCAGGAACGGCGCCGAGACGACTCGGGTGCCGGGTGCGTGCGTTCCGCGCGTGCCGGGGCCGTTCTCGACGACCTCGGCACAGAACTCGTGCCCCAGGACGACCTGTCCGTTGAGGTCGAACGGGTCTGCTCCGGTCACCGCCCGGAAGCCGTCGACCAGTTCGGCGCCATGGGTGACGGCGTGCAGGTCGCTGCCGCAGATTCCGTTCGCGAGGGTCTTGACCAGGACATCTCCCGGGCCGGGCCGGGGGATCGGTGTCTCGATCAGTTCGAGCCCGCCCTTGCGCATGACAACGGCACTCATCGTCATCGGTGATTCCCTCAGATTGACGTTGTTCGGGTGGGTGCCCCGCAGGAACGGGGCGGTGGGGTACGGCCGTTGGGCAGGGCTGCCCGCCGGGCCGGCCCGTGGTGTCCGGGGAACGCGGGTCACTCCACGACCGGTGATCCGGGCGGGTGCCGAAGCAGGGCAGGACCGCGTGTCACGCCTGCGCGACCTACAGCGGCAGCGAGCCGGTCCTGGCGCGGGGCGCGTTCAACGACTGTCTTTGATAAGAAAGTTGATTACCTGTCAATGCCGACGTGTCGCGGCGTTGACGTCGTCCCTGCTGGTCACTGCGGGCAGGTGAGATGTCCACGAGTGCCGGTGCGGGAGCGATCGGCTGTCCGGCGTGGTGCGGCCGGGGTGGAGGGGGTGTACGGGTAAACGGCTGTCCGAGCCGTTCCGCGCCCGCGTGTGGGACCGATCGCCGGGAACCTGCCGGACCCGGGCTGCGGTGTTCCCGGTGCGGGTCCTTTCGGCGCTTTCCACGGTGCGAAGGAACTGCCGTGTGATGACAGGCAGTTCACTTCGGCCGGATCGAAACCGATCACTTCGGCGGCTCGCCGTGATCGTCGTGCGATGGTGCCGGACGGCTCGGATGCTTGCTGAAGCGCTCATGGCACACCTCGTCGTGTGACTGCCCCCGCCTCGGCGGCGGCCGGTGGAGCGGTGCCCGGCCAAGTCGTCCGAGCGGATCACCCGCGTGTTCACGCTTGTTCCGCGGGCTCAGGCGCTAACAGTAGGAGGGTAGCTATCATCATGCAAGTAACTGGCCGTGGTGATGGAGGTCACCCTCGGTTCACGCGGTCTGCGCGTTTCTCCGCTCGAGCAGCGCCCGGAGTCGTTCGTCCGCGGACGGTCCCGGAAGGAACATGGTGTGCTCCTCGTCGATGGGTCGGCCGGTCAAGCGGTCT
The DNA here is from genome assembly GCF_043201715.1 of Streptomyces sp. NPDC048291. NCBI lineage: Bacteria > Bacillati > Actinomycetota > Actinomycetes > Kitasatosporales > Streptomycetaceae > Streptomyces > Streptomyces sp. NPDC048291. Next base: position 11,060 of record NZ_JBICZC010000003.1, on the reverse strand, counting down.
ATCAGCAGCGGTTCGACGTCGACGCCCGACTCCCTGTCCACGAGGCGGACGTTCGGCGCCTCCGGCGGGAAGTGCTCGATGCCGTAGGCGTACAGGGCGGTGAGCACCGGCTGGAACGCGCGCCCGGCCTCGGTGAGGACGTACTCGTACCGCGGGGGGCGGTCGTTGTAGCGGCGTCGCTCCAGCAGGCCGGCCTCGACGAGTGCGCCGAGCCGGCGGGTCAGGGAGTTCGGTGCGATGCCCAGGCTCTTCTGGAACTCGTCGAACCGCGTGATGCCGTGAGTCGCATCGCGCAGGATGAGGATGCTCCACCACTCGCCGACCCGCTCCAGGGTGAGTGCGACCGGGCAGGTCATGTCCTGAAAGCTCTTCCGTTCCATGATGGAAGTCTATGGTCGGCGCCCCGGTGCCCGGCGGGTGTCGGTCGTGCGTCAGTCGGGGGAGCCGTCGGCCGCCAGCCCGGACAGCAGGAGCGTGAGTGCGCGGCCCGTCCGGATCAGGGCGTCCTCCGGGTCCGTCGCCGTCGCGATGATGTGGTTGCCCTCGCACAGCCCGGCCAGGAGCAGTCGGGCGGTGGTGGCGACGGGCACGTCCGGCTTCAGGTCGCCGCGTTCGGCCATGGCGGTGAGCAGCCGCTCGATCGGCGGCTGGGCGACCGTCTCGTTGATGTGCCGGTACTGCTCGCCCAGGACCGAAGGTGCCTGCGCCATCAGTTCGCGGTGCAGCGGATCGTCGATGCTCCGCCGCAGGAACGTGCGTGCGAGGGCGCCGGCCTCGTCGAGGGCGGGAGCGCCCGGTGTGCTGCCGACCGCGTCCGCCGTGGCGTCGCCCAGGGCGGCGACCTGCTGAAGCAGCTCTGTGTAGAGCTCGGCGAACATCGCCTTCTTGTCCGGGAAGTGGTGGTAGAACGTGCCCTTGCTCACCATCGCCGCCCCGGTGATGGCCTCGACCGACGTGTCGGCGAACCCGTTTTCCGTGAACAGCCTGCGGGCGGCCGTCGTCAGGTCCGCCCGGGTCTGCTCCGCGTACATCTGTCGCCGGTTTGGCCCTCTCATGTCCACCATCGTATATTCGTTGACCTGAGGTCAGTGAATGACTTCTGGTCATCCACTGGACGCCATGTCAACCCACCGGGAAGGCGCACGCGTGGACAGTCGCAGGATCGTGCTGCTGGGTGCGACGGGGCACACCGGACAGCGGGTGCTCGGGGAGCTCCTGAGACGGGGCGCGGAACCGACGCTGGTCGGGCGCGACCGCGCCCGACTGCGCGCCGCGGCGGACCGCTTTGCGGCGGATCTCCCGGTGACGGAGGCAGATGTCACCTCGGCCACGGGTCTCTCGCGGCTCCTGGAGCCGAGCGATGTGGTCGTCTCCACGGTGGGCCCGTTCATGCGACTCGGCAGGGAGACGGTCACCGCGGCGGCGCGGGCGGGCGCCCACTATCTCGACTCCACGGGCGAGGGAACCTTCGTCCGGCGTGTCTTCGAGTTGGACTCCGTCGCGGCCCGCCGGGGAGCGACCCTCGTGCCAGCGTTCGGCTACGACTATGTGCCGGGCAACCTCGCCGGGGCGCTCGTCCTGTCACGGGCGGGGGAACGTGCCCGTCATGTCGAGATCGGCTACTTCATCACGCGTGCGGGACACGGGGAGGAACTGCTCTACCGGAGCACCCTGCGCGACGCGTACACCCTGAGTACGGCGGGCACCCGGCAGACGCTGGTCGGCGCGGCTGCGGAGAGCGGGTTCGCCTACCGGCCCCCGCGTCCCGGGGCTCCGTCCCGACTGGTCGACGAGCGTGCCGCCAAGCGCGTCCGGGTGTTCCGCCTCGCCGGTGTGAAGCGCTCGGCCATGACCGTCCCCGGTTCGGAACACCTCGGACTGCCGCAGGTCTTCCCCTGGTTGGAGAGTGTGGAGGTGGGCCTGGGGTGGCTCGGGCGGTGGACGCGTCCGGTGCAGATCGCTGCCGCGATCCGGGCACCCCTGCTGCGGTCGGCGAGGGCACGGGCCGCGGTGACCTGGATGTCCGGGCGGCTGCCGGGATCGCGGCGCGAGCCGGACGGCGACGGCCGTTCCCTGGTGATCGCCGTCGCCCGTGACAAGTCGGGCCGACCGCTGGCCGGGACGGCCCTCACGGGACCCGATCCCTACGAGATGACGGGGTCCCTCCTGGCGTGGGGCGCCGTCCGTGCGGCGGCACCGGACACCGTCCTCCCCCCTGGCGCGCACGGTCCGGTCGCCGCCTTCGGACTCGACACGCTCGGGGCCGGGGCCGCCGAGGCCGGAGTACACGAGGCCGACGAGGTACCGGGCCGCCGCCGGTGACCGATGCGCGAGCACGAGCTCGCGGGTTCGCGCATCCTCGGCGTCCCCGGCGACGGGCGGCGGCTCAGGTCGATGTCGTCGAGTTGATGAACAGATTGTTCGATCGGGCGGGATGCGGCCCCACGCGGGAGCCGGCCGCCCCGCAGAAAGGAACCGTCCATGGACGAGCAGAGTGAGCGCTTCGACGTCGTCGTACTCGGCGCGGGCCCCGGCGGCTACGTGGCCGCCATCCGCGCCGCCCAGCTGGGCAAGCGCGTAGCGGTCGTCGAGGAGAAGTACTGGGGCGGTGTCTGTCTGAACGTGGGCTGCATTCCCACCAAGGCCCTGCTGCGCAACGCCGAGCTGGCACACATCTTCACGCGCGAGGCGAAGACCTTCGGCATCAGGGTCGACGGGCAGGTCTCCTTCGACTACGGGGAGGCCTTCCGTCGTAGCCGGAAGGTCGCGGACGGCCGCGTCAAGGGCGTCCACTACCTGATGAAGAAGAACAGGATCACGGAAATCAGCGGTCGCGGCACGTTCCTCGACCCGCACACCCTTCAGGTGGCCGGCTACGACGGCAACACCCGCACCATCGGCTTCGACCACTGCATCATCGCCACCGGAGCGACTCCCAGGCTGCTGCCCGGTACCCGCCGTACCTCCCGGGTGGTGACGTTCGAGGAGCAGATCCTCGCGGAGGACCTGCCGCACTCCATCGTGATCGCCGGCGCGGGAGCCATCGGCGTCGAGTTCGCCTACGTCCTGAACAACTACGGCGTGAAGGTCACGATCGTCGAGTTCCTGGACCGCGTCGCCCCGCTGGAGGACGTCGAGGTCTCCGCGGAACTGGCCAAGCAGTACCGCAAGCTGGGCATCGACGTGCTCACCTCCACCCGTGTCGAGTCGATCGACGAGTCCGGTCCGCAGGTCCGCGTCACGGTCAAGGCCAAGGACGGCACCCAGCAGGTCCTGGAGACCGACAAGGTCCTTCAGGCGATCGGCTTCGCACCGAACGTCACCGGCTACGGACTCGAGAACACCGGCGTCAAGGTCACCGACCGCGGCAACATCGACGTCGACGGCCGCTGCCGCACCTCCGTTCCGCACCTGTACGCCATCGGCGACGTCACCGCGAAGCTGATGCTCGCGCACACCGCCGAGGCCATGGGCGTGATCGCCGCCGAGACCCTCGCCGGCGCGGAGACCATGGAGCTCGACTACGCGATGATCCCGCGCGCCACCTACTGCCAGCCGCAGATCGCCAGCTTCGGCTACACCGAGGCCCAGGCGAGGGAGAAGGGGTTCGACGTCCAGGTCGCCAAGTTCCCCTTCACGGCGAACGCCAAGGCCCACGGCCTGGGCGACGCGACCGGCTTCGTGAAGCTGATCAGTGACGCGAAGTACGGCGAACTGCTCGGCGGCCACCTCATCGGGCCGGACGTCACCGAACTGCTCCCCGAGCTGACCCTGGCCCAGCAGTGGGACCTCACCGTCCACGAGGTCGCCCGCAACGTCCACGCCCATCCCACGCTCGGCGAAGCGGTCAAGGAGGCCGTCCACGGTCTCTCGGGCCACATGATCAACATGTAGCGGGCGGGCAACGGACGGGCGACGGAGCCCCTGATGCGCGGACCGGTGTCGCCGCCTCGGGTTGTCAGGGGCTCCGCCACGCGCCATGTGCCGGGGACCGAACGGCGTCCATCAGCAGGTCGAGCATCCGGCCCAGTTGGTCGCGCCCGCCGGTCGGCGAGGTCGCCGCGAACATCCCGACGAGGGTCACGACGATGTCGTCTGCGTGGACGTCGTCGCGCAGCGTCCCGGTGGCCGTTCCGGCGTCGAGGATGGCCTGCACCGCGGTGCAGAGCTGTTCGCGTGCCCGGGACGCGGTCGCGACGTCGGACGCGAGAACCGCGCGGAGTGCGTCCGCCGTCTCTCGTTTCGTCGTGACGTACTCGGCGAAGCGGTCCATCCAACTGCGCAGCGCCTGGGGTGGTTCCAGCGCGTCGAGGAGGGATCCGGCGCCGGCGCACAACCGGTCCAGCTCCTGCTGGTAGATCGCTTCGACCAGCGCTTCCCGCGTCGGGAAGTGCCGGTAGAGCGTGCCGATCCCCACGCCCGTGTCCCGCGCGATCTGCTTCAGGGAGACCGGCGTCCCGGACTCGAACGCGATGCGCGCGGCGTCCAGCAGACGGGCGCGGTTGCGGGTCGCGTCCGCGCGGGCGGGTTTGGGTGTGTCATGGCTCGACATGATGCAGAGGGAGTCCAGGTTGTTCTGTGGTGGGAAAAGGGGGCACCGTCGCCTTGCTGGAACGGCGGGAGGTGCTGTCGGGGTTGATCGGCCGCCGTGCGCGCGAGGTCGCTGGGAAGATGGATGGGTTCTGGGGGCAGGGCTCCGGTGAACGTGCCGCAGTCGTGAGCGAGGCGGCAGGCTGTCGTGGCAAGCCCGTCGTCCGCGCCGCGCACTTCCTTCACATGTCGTTAACGTACGATCATAATGTTAAGCGATGGGTAGTGGTGGCGGCAAGAGGGGGCAGTCCGAAGCGGGTTGGCGACGTTCGTGGTCCGCAGGCCCGGCGCAGGTCGCCGGAATGGTCGCCGACATGACCGTGCGGCGGTCGGTGGGGCCTTCGCGGCACGTGATCCCTCGTGTCTGCGGCCGTTTCGGCGGCGCCGGCCTCGGTGAATCGGTCGAACATCCGGCGCGCCTCGTCCGGCTCCGCCCAGGCACCCCAGGTTGTGCCGAAGTGCCGGGTCGGTCGGCGGCCGGGCTGGAGCGATCGGGAGCCGGACTCGCCCTGGACGGGCGCGGCGCCTGCGAACCCAACCCGTCGCGTGCAGTGTGGCGCCGGGATTGGTCAAGGAAGACGATCGGTTCACTTGGCGCTTCACCGCGACTGGCACTCCAGCTTATGTAAAAGGATAGATATCCTTAGGCCTTGATCTAAATCAGCCGTGTATGTCGGTGTAGCAGGCGTGCCGACCGGCCTGTTGGCAACGCAGGGGATCAAGGCGACCGGAATGGGCCCATTGTCCTCGGTGGCGAACGTGTCGAAGCGCGCACTGTATGTGCACCTTCCCGACAAGGGTGAGGTCATCCAGGCATGCCTGCAGTCCCGCAGGGGTGCTCTCCCGCCCGTGCCTGCGACATCTGGCCGGCCGGTGGCGGGTCCGGGTGGGCAGATCCTTGCTGTCTTCGACGAGAATCCGGACACGATTGCTCTCTTCCGGGAATGCCCGTTCCTGCACATCGGCGTCGAGGTCCCGGATCCTGGGCGTCCCGCCCATCAGCTGGCAGTGATGTGCAAGAGGGAGTTCGCCTGCCGTCTCACGGACATCTCGCGGCGGACCGGGGTCTAGGACCCGGAAACCCTTGGTGAGCGGCTTGCGCTGCTCTTCGGCGAGTTGGCCTCACGTGCCACCGCGCCCAACAGCGGCCACACCGTCCCGTGCGCGATGAGATCGACGGCTTGCCTGACAAGTCGTCATTGTCCGTGTTCTTATGGACCGTTTGCCGTCGGACGCGCCCCCTCGTGCGGGCTGACGCGAACCGGGTTGCCTGGGGGTGAGGCGCCGTCGAGCATGCTGAAGGGGCGCGGGAGATGCGGCCGGCGGCGGCGAAGCAGGCGAGAATGCGGCGCCTGATGGGTTCGTCCGTCCTGGTCGACGGTCGGCGTTGACGGCCGGTTTGGCGGAGCCGACGAAATTCGTTGCTCCACGGCAGTGAGCGGCCTCGCGCGGGCGCCGGGTCGCTCGGGCGCGCAGCACCTGTGGTGCGACCAGAGGAAGGGAACGGCGGCGACCAACTGGACTCCCTCAGCGGGCTGTCGTCCGCCGTGCAGGTGGTCGATCGCATTTTGGGCGACATGCTTCCGCCTGTCCCTTGAGCGTGCCGGCCATGCCGCCGAGGCCGCCGATCGGGCGGCGCGCGACCTGCTCGACGCGGCCTGCCCGGAGTCCGTCTAACCCGTCCGCCTGCGTGGCCTCGCCGGCGGATAGCCCCGTCCGTCGCGGGTGATCAGCGGTGCGGAGTGCTCGGAGGGCGAACTGTCCGCCGGGCGGCAGGCCATCGAGTGGCGCTGAGGTCGCCCCTCGCCTCGCGACTGAGCGGAATCAGGCCGGATCGACGAATATGTCGAGCGCGAGCTCACCCTCCAGGCCGGCAGGGCTGTAGACGGAGAGGTCGGCGACGCCTTCATCCGCCAGGACCTCGTCGTCGATGAACAGGTTGGCGGTGCACTTCCGTGCATCGCGGGTGAGAACGGCGTGCGCGGCGTCGGCCATGATCTGCGGACTGCGGGCCTGACCGGCGCCGCCGACCACGTTGCGCACGGCGGCCGTGTCGATCAGGGTCCGCGGCCACAGCGAGTTGGCGGCTATGCCGTCGTCGGTAAGTTCCTCGGCGAGTCCGATGGTGCACAGGCTCATCCCGTACTTGGACAGCGTGTAGCCGAGGTGCTTGCCCACCCAGTGCGGTGCGAGGTTCAACGGCGGGGAGAGCGTGAGGATGTGCGGGTTCTCCGCCTTGCGCAGGTGCGGGATCGCGGCCTTGCTCAGCAGGAACGTGCCGCGTGTGTTGATGTCCTGCATCAGGTCGTAGCGCTTCATCTCCAGATGCTCGGACGGCGACAGGTCGATCGCGCCGGCGTTGTTCACCACGATGTCGATACCGCCGAAGCCGCTGACCGCCGCGTTGACGGCGGCACGCACATCCTCCTCGTTGCGGACGTCACCGACAACGGCCAGCGCCTTGCCTCCGGCGCGCTCAACCTCTTCGACCGCGGTGTGCACCGTGCCTTCGAGCTTCGGGTGCGGTACGGCGGTCTTGGCCAGCATCACCACGTTCGCACCGTCCCGGGCCGCGCGCACGGCAATGGCGAGCCCGATGCCTCGGCTGCCTCCCGACATCAGGACGGTCTTGCCGGCCAGCGTCTGTGTCATGGTCGAACCTCCAAAGTTGATTGTCGAGCTAATCATATGCAGTGCTAATGATATCGTCCACGTATGACTTTTGCCCCAGAGCGCCAGAGCGACCGGCTGTACCACGAACTCCTCGCTCCGAAAGAGACACAGTCCGTCCGCGCCGCCGTGCGCCGTATCGCGGAACACGAAGTGGCACCGCACGCCGCGGCGATCGCCGGAGGTGACGAGCGCACGGACGGATTCCCCCGGCAGGTCTTCGACGCGCTCGCGACGGCAGGGGTCTTCCGGATCCCCTTCGCGGGCGAGGTCGGCGGTGACGGGCTGACCCACCCGGCCAGTGCCACCGCCGCGGCCATCGAGGAACTGGCCTACTTCTCCAGCAGTGTCGCGGCAGTCTTCGACGTGCACTGCATCCTGGCGGGCAACGCCCTGCGGCAGGGCACCGAGGAGCAGCGGCAGCGATGGCTGCGCAAGGTCGCGGAGGGCACGGTGGTCGGTGCCTTCGCGACCACCGAACCCGACGCCTCCAGCGACCTCTCCCCGGAGGCGATTCAGACCGAAGCCGTACGCACCGAGACCGGCTGGGTGCTCAACGGGCACAAGCGATGGATCTCCAACTCGCCCGTCGCCGGGTTCGTGGTGGTTCTCGCCAGGACCGGCACCCGGCTGAGCATGTTCATCATCGACACGACGCTTCCGGGCGTCGAAGTCGGCCTCGCCGACCGCAAGATGGGCAACCGCGGCCAGCTCACCGCGGACATCTGGTTCACAGGTGTGCACCTTTCCGACGGCGACCTCCTGGGCGGCGCCGAGGGGCACGGGCTGCGTCATGCGCTGTCCACGCTGACCTACGGCCGGATCGGCATCGCGGCCGCCGCGGTCGGTATGGCGCAGGCCGCCTTCGACCACAGCGTGGCCCATCTGTCGACACGACATGCCTTCGGCAAGCCGGTGGCCGCCAACCAGCACTGGCAGTTCCTGCTCGCCGAGCGGGCCACCGAGATCGAGAACGCCCGCTCCCTCTACACCAAGGCCGCCCTGCGTCTGGACGCCGGCACCCTGTCCCCGGAGCCCGAGGCCGCGATGGCGAAGTACTACGCCACCAAGCTGTCGGTGGACATGGCACGCGATGCCGTCCAGGCATTCGGAGGCCTCGGCTTCGCGCGCGAACTGGGTGCCGACGGCAGCCCCGGTCCGGTGGAGGCGATCTACAGGGACAGCAAGATCGGCGAGATCTACGAGGGCACCAACGAGATCCAGAAGTGGGTCATAGCCCGGCAGATCTTCGGCCGGAGCATCGTCGGCTGACGGCCCGGACATGCTGTGACGCAGGGAACCGCTACGTGTGGCCAGGCCGGAAGAGGCAGGGCAACTCGGCGCGCCGGCCCAAGGTACCCCGATCCCGCCCGTACTCCGGCCGCCCCGGACCCTCTCGTACGATGGACCCGGACCATATGCAGAACTAACCATAGGCGGGAAAAACGATGTCCGAGGCTCCGCTGGTTCCGGGAACAGTGGCCGAGCACACCATCTGCCTGCTGGTCAAGCTAGGGCAGGTGGCGTTCAGGATCGCCGAGTCCGGCATCAGCGGAACCGGCCTGCGAGTGCGCCACTACAGCGTCCTGCAGGCCTTGGTGGACAACGGGGCGATGCCGCAGCTGGCGCTCGGCGCGTTCCTGCGTATCGACCCGGCGACGATGGTGACGAGTCTGGACGACCTGGAGCGGGCGGGCTACGCGGAGCGAACTCGCGATCCGCAGGACCGGCGTCGGTACGCCGTCGACATCACCGACGAGGGGCGCAAGGTTCTGGCCGATCTCAACCGCACACTCGTCGGTCTCGACAGCGAAATCCTCGCCGACCTGGGCACCACTGAACGGCACTCGCTTCACGCCCTGCTGGGCAGCCTCGCCGAGAGTCCCGCTCTCACCTTCATGTTCGATGCTGTCAGGGAGCCGGGCGGAGCGAAGAGGGCTTGACGAGCAGGAAGAGGCCTTCCCGGGCCGGAGCTGTCAGGATCCACCGGCTTCCGCTGCGGCGCCCGCGCCGTGGTCGCGGCGGCACTGACCATGATGTCTGTGTCCTCGGGCTTCATTGATGCCGGCGCGCTGTATCGATCCGGCCATCGCTCTGCTCGTGCGTGAGCCGGGCGAGAGCCTGGCTCTTCTGCCCCTGGTGGCTTCCCGCCGTTGCGGGCGCCTTCACGAGAATCAGGCCGGTTGACGTTCCCGGCCGGCCGAGCACCTGGTCGGGCGTTCCGGGGTCGACACCGAATCTCCCGGCGCGTCCTCTCTCGCCTTGTGTACACGCGTGACGGTTGCGCTGGGGTGCTTGATGGTCGCCTTCGACAGCTGGGTAGAAAGGGGAGGCCGGGACGATCTGGGCATTGTGGCGGATGTGGCCTTTGACGCTTTGACGCCGAGCACCCCTCGACACCGACACCGACGGGTGGACCTGTCGGGAAGCATGCGTCACCTGGCGGTGGTGGGCATGCCGAGGGCGGTGAGCCGGACGTCGAGTGCTCCGGCTCCGTCCTGATCGGGCAGTCCCTGATGACCGCACGGTGATTGCCGGACCGGGCCCGCCACGGCAGACACCGGGCCTCGGTGCAGCCGACGCCCGGGCGGGTCGGCGAGCAGTGACACGGCGCGGGCTGCTCGCCGCGGCGCCACGCCTCGTCCAGCAGCGTGGTCAGGACCTTCTCGAAGGCCGCCGACTCATCACAACTTCACGCAGACCCTAGTCCGTCTGGCCCGTGGAGGACTCGGGGGTGTCGCGTCGGCGTACGCTCCTGTGGACCAGACCGTAGAGGTTCGTCACCTGGATCCGTACGACCATCCGCCGGTCTCGGATCATGCGGTGGTCGAAGGCCGGCCGCTCCGCAGCGCCGTTGAACACCGTGTTCACTGCATACAGTTGGTCGATCGCCGGCTCGCCCGGCGCGGTGGCCGGGCCCAGGCTCACGGTGCCTTCCACGACGGCGAAGTTGAAGAAGTCGGGCCCATGGACATGTAGTACCGCACGGGGGTCGCGCAGCAGATTGCTGCCCTTGGCCCGGTCCGATGTCGTGGAGATGTGGATGGTCCGCGGGCCGTCCCCGGGTCCGTCGTCGGGGACGTAGTACACGTTCGACAGGTGCGGTCGACCATCAGGGCCGATGGTGGCGAGTACGCCCTCGCGGGCATTGACGACGATCTCCCAGAGTGCGTTCTGGCCGGATGCCCTCACGGTCGCGATCCCTGGTTGGACCAGTGCGATCCCGTATCTGGATGTCGCCTGCAAGGGGCGGTGTACGCATGTGGTCCGTCCGTCCGGCGTGTGGGGGAGGCGTCGCCTTCGATCCGGCTGCCCATGGGCTTGCACCCTGCGGCACAGTGGTTGACCGGCCATCGAGGCCCGGCCGACACGGCGACGAATCCGCCAGAACTGTTGTCCATGTACATGGGCTCCTCCGCTCTCAGGGCGCACCGCCACCGGCCGGTCCCCGCGCCGGACGCCATGTTTAGTCAACTGCCCAATTTTCGGTTCAGTCAACTGCCTACTGACCTTTCCGTTCAGTTGTCGGGGCTGACATTGCTGGATCCCTGCGGTACGCCGTGGGCATGAGATATGCGCAGGGCGGTGGTCTTACTCCGCAGGGCCAGGCCGCGCGGGAGCGGGTGCGCATGCTGGCCGTCGATGGCTTTGCGCGGGGCGAGAAGAACACGGTGATCGCGAGAGAACTGCGGGTCAGCGTCCGACCGGTGGAACGGTGGCGCCGGTGCTGGCGCGAGGGAGGGCGACAGGCCTTGCTCCCCTCCGGGCCGGCCAAGCGGCCGAAGGTCGGCGCCAGTGAC